>NZ_JADPRZ010000010.1:0-67500 GCF_017347095.1 Sporosarcina sp. E16_8
CTTGCTTATATGCTCGGTTAGCATGCTATATGATCGGTCGGCTTGCTTATATGCTCGGTTCGCACGCTATATGATCGGTTCGCACGCTATATGATCGGTCGGCTTGCTTATATGCTCGGTTCGCACGCTATATGATCGAACAGCAAACCTATATGCTCGGTCTCTCACGCTATCAAATAACCCCCCTATCTAAAAACAGAAAAAGGACTACCCTTAAATCGGATAACCCTTTCTCTATTTATTTATTAAACCAACTCTTCAACAAGCTCACGCATCGTGCCGTTCTTCGCTAAATTCGTATGCCAAGAGAATGCTTTTTCTAAGATATGTGGCGTATGCCCACCTCTTTCAAGCGCCTCTTGGTAATATGCACGAAGTTGCTCACGGTACATTGGGTGTGCGCAACGTTCAATAATGAGTTCAACACGTTCCCTTGGAGCAAGTCCGCGTAAATCCGCATAGCCTTGCTCTGTCACAACGACATCAACGTCATGCTCTGTGTGGTCAACATGCGAAACGAACGGGACAATACTTGAAATATTACCGCCTTTTGCCACTGATTTCGTAACAAAAATAGCAAGACGTGCATTGCGGGCAAAGTCTCCTGAGCCGCCAATGCCGTTCATCATTTTCGTACCAGAAACATGTGTTGAATTGACGTTTCCATAGATATCGAGTTCAAGCGCCGTATTGATGGATATCAAGCCGAGGCGACGGATAATTTCCGGATGGTTCGAAATTTCCTGTGGACGCATAATTAACTTATCTCGATACTTTTCAAAGTTATTAAAGACGTGATCCATCTTCTCTTCAGATAATGTAATTGAAGCACAAGAAGCAAAACGAACTTTTCCTGCATCAATCAAGTCGAACACAGAGTCCTGTAGTACTTCTGAATATACTTCTAAATCCTTAAACTCTGAGTTGATCATTCCGTGAAGAACCGCATTCGCTACCGATCCGATTCCTGACTGTAACGGTGCTAAACTTTCTGTTAACCGACCCGCTTGAATCTCAGTACGAAGGAATGTTAATAAATGCTCTGCCATGATTTCCGTTTCTTGATCCGGCGCTACAATCGTAGATGGAGAATCCAGTTGATCCGTGAAAACGATTCCTTGCACCTTTTTCATGTCAATAGGAATTCCAATCGTACCAATTCGGTCATCTACTTTCATTAACTGAATCGGCGACCTTTCACCTTGTTTACCTGGATCGAATAAATCATGCAGCCCTTCCAATTGCATAGAGTGCGCCATATTAATTTCAATAATTATTGCTTTTGCATGTTGTGCGAACGTCAATGAGTTGCCGACCGAGGTCGTTGGAATAATCATTCCGTCTTCAGTGATTGAAACCGCTTCCAAAATTGCGAAGTCAATTGGCTCGACGACTTCCGCGCGAATGAGTTCTGCTGTATGCGACAAATGATGATCTACAAATAGAAGTTCACCGTCATTAATCTTTTTCCGCATTGTCGGATCGGCTTGGAATGGTAATCTTTTATGTATAATATCAGCTTCAGCAAACAGTCGATCGATATCAGACCCTAACGATGCGCCCGTAAATACATTCACTTTGAATGTTTCTGTTTCCGCACGTTTCACCAATGCTAACGGAACCGCCTTTGCATCACCTGCACGTGTAAATCCACTTAACCCTAGCGTCATACCATCTTTAATCCAAGACGCCGCCTCTTCTGGCGAGACAACGACGTCTCTCAATTGAACATTTTTAATACGATCCATATGATTTCCCATCCATAGACGCCCCAATTCATAACCTTTAGTTAATTTTAACTTAAGCACTTACATGAATGAGGAATTAAGGGCTGGACAAGGAATTAACCGACAAAGCACTAAATTACGCGATTAAAGCAGCACGAATCAAGTTAAAACCCTAAAAGTTTACGAAAGTAACTTGAATACGATTGGCTAACAGGAATTCTTGATCCATTATTCATTTCTAAAACAAAAGTCGAGTGCATATCAGGATAAATACCCTTGATGTGATGGACGTTGACAATAAAGGAGCGATGGCATCTTACAAATGACTCGCGCGGCAATAGATATTCAAATTCTTGTAATGTATTTTTATGAGTCCCTGAAATACCCTCCGCCATCACATACGTTTTTCGGTCACTCACTTCTATGTATTTCACGTTCGCGAAAGGGACTGGAATCCATCCATCATGCGTTTTAACGGTAACGACAGATTTCCCATCCGTATACACTGGGTAAATTGCAGTTACACATCCCTCTAGTTTCCCGTCCTTATAAAACGGAACCGCCATTCCGTGATAAGGGATACCAAACACATCGCGGTTGATGAACTCCGACACTTTTAGTTTGTGGGAAATCGCCTTCTGCGCAATCGTACCTTCCTTCACGGGATCACCCGGGCTAATTTTTAAATCAACCCGCTTGCTGGGCAGATAATAGAGGTACTCTTCCGTATTTGACACGGCTATAGAAATTTCATCCGAAAATACTTCTCCAATAACATCTAACAGTGCACTGATACTTAGTTTCTCCATTTTTATTTCCCCTTTTGCTCATTTCACGATTTATTCTTTTGCGTTCTCTCTATTATACTAGATACTAAATTGATTTGGAAAAACACCAGAATAATCCTTTTTGAAGTCAATATACATCTAGATTACGGGGCGTTGTTGTATAATTGATTGTACAACTTCCTGTATATTGATTATAATAACACTATCATAAATATAAAATTGTGATAATACAGAAAACTAACAAACAAGGGGGAATAACCATGCATGTAAGAGACTTGCTACTGGAGAGACTTGGTGTCTCTACTGTAAATAACAATCAAACTGTAGGCGAAGCGCTAGATGTAATCAATGCGAGCGGATACAGATGTATTCCGGTCGTCGACAGTGAGGACAACTATAAAGGTATGATTTATAAAGTTCACTTGATTGAATATCTGTATGAAGAAAACGGCGAGAAAAGCGAGGAATTTGATCATTTACTGAAGCATCAGGATACATTCATAACTGAACGTTCCTCCTTTTTAACTGCCCTCATCAAAATTAAGGCATTGCCTTTTTTAAGCGTTGTCGAACACGGCAAACTTGTTGGGATTTTAACACACAACAAAGTTGAAAGTGTACTAGCGGATGCCTTCGGATTAAAAACGGGGGGAATCAATCTTACAATATCTTCGACTGAAGCCAAAGGCATGATTGAAAAACTAACGAAAACGCTACGTGGCGAAAATATTGAAGGCATGTTCACGCTGGATAACGGTTCTGTCCTTGCCAGAAGAGTAGTCATCACACTTGAAAGTGGAATGACCGATGCAGAAATCGAAAAACTAACCGAAAAACTTGAAAAAGGCGGTTTCAGGATTCTGCAAGTTGATAAAATCGAAAAAGTTGATTGAGAGATAAACTGAAAAGCGTTGCACACATTGTAGAATGTGTGCAACGCTTTTCAGTTTTATCATGTCGTCGTTGTCTCCACATCCGGTTCAGGTACCCGGGAGAGAATAGTGATCCCGATAATGAACAGAATAACCAGGCTAAATACCCCGTATGCGGAGCTTCCTGTCAGTTGTGCAGTCACCCCTACAAGTAAAGGGCCCATGACCGACGCAAATTTACCGAAAATATTATAGAAGCCGAAAAACTCATTCGATTTCTCTTTTGGAACAAGTCTCGCAAAATACGAACGACTTAGCGCTTGAATACCGCCCTGTGACGTCGCAACAAGCATCGCTAATACCCAGAAATCCATTGTTGTTTTCATGAAAAACGCATAAATACAAACAATGATATAGACACAGATTCCTACGTATAGCATCTTTTTCCCCGTGAACTTCTGCGCCAATTTACCATAAAGAATCGCAAAAGGCGCTGCCACAACTTGCGTGACAAACAAGATAATAAGAAGGTTTTCTGCGCTAATCCCTAAATCCGATCCGTAAGCCGTGGACATTGAAATAATTGTTCCAACTCCGTCTATATAAAAGAAATAAGCCAATAAAAATAAAAAAACTGTACGGTATTTGCGGATTTCTTTAAATGTACCGCCGAGACGTCTGAAACTGCTTGCCAATAAATTCGGTTCACGCTTAATACCATGGATTTGATGAACATTTTTGACCATCGGAATTGTGAACACAAACCACCAAATCGCTGTAATGACAAAGGCTATCCTGCTTGCGGTTGACGTCGTGAGTGGAATAATCTCTTTACCAGCCAAAAGAATAATAGCAATGCTGATTATGAATGGAATCGTGCTCCCAATATACCCCAACCCGAAACCTCTTGCCGATATCTTGTTCATTCGCTCTTCTGGTGTAACGTCTACTAAAAATGCATCGTAAAATATATTCGCCCCGTGAAAACCCACGGCGGTGATGGTGTAAATGATCAATAACCACAGCCAATTCCCACTAGGTACAAACGCCAATGAAACCGTCGCAGCTGTCCCCATTAGGAAAAAGAATAGAAAGAACTTCTTCTTTAATCCTTCATAATCCGCAATTGTCCCCAAAAGAGGCCCAATCATCGCCAGTATGAATGTCGCAATGGCAACCGTATATCCCAAATACGCAGTCGAATTCGACATACTCACACCGGCGCCTGTTGCAACCGCCTTATAATAAAGCGGAAACACCGCAGTCGTGATAATAATCGAATACGCTGAGTTTGCCCAGTCATAGAAAATCCAACTGTTCTCCTCTTTACTGTACTTCTTCACGCCCTCATTCCCCCTCTCACTCCCTACTTACAGTGTACAATAAGGGTTGTTGAAAAATAAGGAAAAATCAAAATTTTACAATTGCACAACTTTACTATTCTGCGATAAATACGTATGTTGACAACGGTTTAATCACATGATCCTTTTGCGCTTCTTCTAATAAAATTACTTCAGATTGAATAAGTGATTTTAGTTTTCCAGGCAAATCAACAAGATTATTAATTTCCACCTTGTAATTCGTTAACGTCATGTCAATTTCCCATTTCGCATCTTGCAACTGGGGCGAATGAATAGATTGCTCTTCTTTAATCGTCCAGCCTGCGTTTTCTACAGCACGCTTAACATCAGCCGGCGTAAACAGTGTACGCACATTCGAAAGACTACTTTCTTTGAAACACTCATACTGGGATTGAATAAACACAGCCAAGAAATGCGGGTATTGCTCAATCATTTGAATTCTTGAATCCCACTCAGCAAAACATAATATCTTGCCCCATTTTCTACCCTTCTTTAAAATCCCCTCGAGTTCCTCGAATGATTTTAAGTACCAAGAACAATGTGAGAAAACAATATAGTCGAAACTATTTTCAGGAAAATCTACCTCCGCCGATAAAACATCAACGTTAAACTCCATTTTAAGTTGTTTTCCTAACTTTGACTGCTGTAAATAACGGGCAGAATCACCTACTGTTATCGGGGCACCGTAATCTGGTGACGCAATATCTATACCATGGATAAACCCTTGTTCTCCGACGATGTACGCTAACGCAGCCGTCGTGTCACCTTGGCCACAACCGATTTCTAAAACATTACTTCCTTCTTTGATTCCCCAGGATTCAACGAGCTTAAGACGATGCTCCGTCTGAATTCGTTGAATCTTTTCACCCGAAGCCATACATTCTACAATGTCTGTAATCACGTAATCTTTCATTTACACACCTCATTTTATGGACATATTTAGGTGCACGACCTCCACCCAAATACCTTTCTAAAGCTCTTTTCGCCAAAATCTCCTATTTCCCCTTTTTTATGCAAGTATCAAGTACCAAAAAAAGTCACTTGCCTTTAGTATGCAGTTCAAATGACTCTTCCAGGTCACCCCATTTCACTTTTACTTGTATCACTTCATCTTCTCTCACTATTACTCCGCCTTTTGAAGCCCCGCTTGCTGTAAATGATAGAACTTCAGGGGGCCCATCGAATTCTCTCGTCGTTTCCCCACTACTCGAAGTTGTTTCATGGGCGTATTTAAGTTTTCTTATTGAAGACAACTCCTCTAAAGATCCTTTGTATTTCAATATAAATTGATAGCTATCTTCGCTGGAGTACGTTCTATTGCCGTTATCTTTCCTCCATACTTCTGTTCCGGTATAAACATATTCGGCTTCCCAGTGTTCACTTTCTCCCTTAAATTTATAATCATTGTTAGTCGTTTCCGCACAAGCCGTTAATACCAATACTGTAAATAATAACATGAGTATTTTTTTCAATTTACTTCCCCCTGTCTTGAAAGTCTACTTTCCTAAAACAGAAAATCTTCGTTATTAATCACAAGCTATACAGTTACCAAATTATTACTAGCTATACTACCGATTCACTATACTACTTACATTTTCAACCTTGGAATCCCTCTTTTCTTCGTGTTTTTATTGATTACTGCAAGATTTGTAAACTCATTCACGTCACCAATATCTATGCTATAGTAAAAGCACAACTGAATAACGTGTAGAAATTAGGTGCTTTTTTACCTTTGTATAAAAGCTTAAAAGGGAAGTTCGGTGGAAAACCGACGCTGTCCCGCAACTGTAAATGGGAGTGCTCTTTTCAAATCCACTGTTCGTTACGAATGGGAAGGGAAAAGAACGCGAAGATCATGAGCCAGGAGACCTGCCTATTTCAGTACACACCAATAACCTACGCGGATAGGAGGTGTTAAGTGCGGCTATGATCGAGCAATTACTTGTAAAAGCCGCCGTACGAAAGAACGTAATCGGGAAGAAACATAAGAGGACTCAATACCTCTTCTTTCACTATGCAGTCAATAGTGTTCTTCTGTTTACGAACCATTCGTTACGGCAACAAGCGACCATACAGATTTACGCATACTAGCATCTTCCTGATATTTAACTAGGAAGATGCTTTTTTATTTCCATAAAAGAGAGGGATTTTAGCCAATGAAATTTGGAACAAAAGAATATTACCTGGACGCATTCAAACATGTCTTAATGACAAACCTCATCGTAAGCGAATCACAATCACTGTCTTCAACCCAGTCCTATTATGAAGAGCAAATCGGAAAAACAACGACTATAAATGAAGAGGAAAAAAGCCTTTATTCGCGTAATCTCCAAAAAGCATTTGATGAAATCAAACTCGAAGTAATTGGTTCACCAGAAGACTAAGCTAAAAAAGACATCAAAAAAAGCGTGGTAGTCATAATAGACTTTCCACGCTTTTAAGGTATTTACAGTTCCTGATAATTTCTTTGATGGTTTCCACCGTCTTTTACATCGGCATGATACAACGCTTTCAACGCGAAACTTTTCTCCAGGTCAAGCTCTCCCATTATCTG
The DNA here is from genome assembly GCF_017347095.1 of Sporosarcina sp. E16_8. GTDB lineage: Bacteria > Bacillota > Bacilli > Bacillales_A > Planococcaceae > Sporosarcina. Next base: position 7,303 of record NZ_JADPRZ010000010.1, read on the forward strand.
TTTCAGACGTTTTGTCAGCTCTGGATCGTTCTTCACAAGCTTCTCCATCTTCGTTTTTGAATACTTCATAATCTAATTCCTCCCTCACACTAAATTTGTCTTTTCAGTATAACACCTATTTAACCCCATTCGCCCAATTCAGATTTGCTATACTACTGGTAGTAGCAAGAAACGGACAGGAGCGACATTATGTATAAAACAATTGGCATACTTGCACACGTAGATGCAGGAAAAACAACTTTTTCTGAACAACTGCTTTATCACACAAAAAGCATTAAACAAAGAGGACGCGTGGACCATCAAGATACCTTCCTTGATAGCCATACAATCGAAAAAGAAAGAGGCATTACGGTTTTTGCAGACCAGGCGTCCATTTCCTATAACGGATCCACCTACTACATTATTGATACACCTGGGCACGTCGACTTTTCTCCTGAAATGGAACGCGCCATTCAAGTGATGGACTATGCCATTATTATCATAAGCGCAAGCGACGGCGTCGAAGGCCATACTGAAACTGTTTGGCAGCTACTGCGAAAACATCAAGTGCCTACGTTCTTTTTTATCAATAAAACGGATCGTGAAGGAACGGACATTGAAAGCGTACTCCATGAAATTCGCGCCAATCTATCGGAAGACATCTGTGATATTACCTCCTCTTTTAATGACGGTGTCATGCAAGAGGAACTCATTGAATTTATCGCAGAACGTGATGAACCACTTCTTGAAATCTATATGGAATCAGGTTACGACACGAATTTGTGGCTTGCAACATTAAAGAAAATGATTAGCGACAATAAAGTCTTCGCTCTTTCCAGTGGTTCTGCACTCAAGGACATTGGCGTTATGACGTTTTTCGAGAAGCTCGATGTATTGACATCAACTTCTTACGATGATGACAGTGATTTCGCTGCACAGGTCTATAAAATTCGCCATGATGACAGTGGTAATAGGGTCACTTTCCTTAAATCATTAAGCGGCACGCTAAGTGTCAGAGACGAAGTAAACTATGGTGATTACACGGAGAAAGTTACACAGATACGCGTCTATAACGGTAATAAGTTCAAAGCAATCGACCATGTGCATGCCGGTGAACTGTTCGCCGTTACCGGATTAACGCAAGCATCCATTGGTGACGGCGTTGGAGCGCTACAAGAAAAAGCCACCTTTGACATGATTCCTACCCTTAAGTCGAAAGTGATTTTCGACGCTTCCATCCATGTCAAAGAAGTGCTTCGATGCTTTAACCTGTTAGACGCGGAGGACCCCTCTTTGCGCGTTTTTTGGGATGAACACTTTCAAGAAATTCATGTTCATGTTATGGGCGTCATCCAGCTTGAAGTACTCCAACAAATTGTTAAAGAGCGTTTTTCGATTCAAGTTTCTTTCGGCGAACCTAAAATACTTTATAAGGAAACCATTGAAACAACCGTAACGGGTTATGGTCATTTTGAACCTTTAAGGCATTACGCGGAAGTCCATCTATTAATCGAACCAGGTGAAAGAGATAGCGGCATACAGTTCTATAACGTCTGCCATGCAAATGATTTACTTATTGGTCACCAAAACGTAGTACGCAGCCATCTATTTGAACGAGAGCATCATGGTTTATTAACCGGTTCAGCCCTCACAGATGTCAAAATAACGTTACTGACGGGACGAAGCCATAATGAGTACACGTCTGGGGGTGACTTTAGAGAGGCCACTTTCCGGGCTCTGCGACAAGGTCTAGAACAAGCTACCAATACGTTGCTCGAACCCTACTACGATTTCAAAGTAAAAGTGGATTTGGATAATATGGGACGAGTGCTGTCAGACATTCAACAAGCACATGGCAGCTTTGACGCACCAGAAACAATTGGTGAAAAAGTAATTGTAAAAGGGCGCGTTCCAGTCGCTACATTTATGAATTATAGCGCCGCCTTTGCTTCGTTCACTCACGGAAAAGGGACGCTTAGCTTGTTATTCGGGGGCTATGACCGCTGTCACAACCAGGATAATGTCATTGAAGAAATCGGTTATAACAAAGAAGCGGATCCTGAATACTCGTCCACCTCCATTTTCTTGACCAAAGGAAAAGGCTATTCAGTCCCGTGGGATGAAGCCGAGAAGGCAATGCATTGTTTATAAGGGAAGACTTTATGATTGTTTTCTTCAATAGGTATATTACTTTCGGCATCTTTCGACAATTTACAATAAAATGTGATTGACTTTCCTTTCAAATGAATATACTATTACTAGTATTCTTAATTTAATAAAAAGCCTCTTATTAAGAGCGGCAGAGGGACTGGCCCTACGATGCCCGGCAACCATTCGCGTTTAATTTCTAAACAAGAAAGGTGCCAAATCCAGCAAAGTACTTTGTACTTTGAAAAATGAGAGAAACACTTGCAGCATAAGTGTATTCAATCCTCTCTTTGACGAGAGGATTTTTTTATTCTCATTTGATTTATACATAAATAAATAGAAGGGAGAGAGTGATATTACACAATCAATCGTTCAAGGAGCACCCGGCAATTACAGAATCGGTGAAAAGATACTGATGGAACTAGAAACTCTTTTATCGGAGCTAGGCGTTCAAAAACTCCATATTGTTTCAGGGAAAAAGGCGTGGAATGCTGTACGCCCCTACTTACCTGATGAAATCGTAAAGAGAGCAAGTGCCAATTCCACATTTATCGAAGGACATTGTACTTTACAGACCGTTGAAGATATCGCTAATCAATTATCTTTAAACGCAGTGGATGCAGTAATTGGTATTGGGGGCGGAACAGCTTTAGATATTGCTAAGGCTTCAGCTGCAAAAGCTGGAATCAAATCAATCTTAATTCCAAGTATTGCTTCCACCTGTGCTGCATGGACTCCGCTTAGTGTGTTTTACGATGAAAAGGGAACTTTTACACATTATACGGAATTCCCTCTAGCGAATACACTTGTGCTTATTGAACCTTTGATCATTGCCAAATCCCCTATTCACTATTTAAAAGCTGGCATTGGAGATACCTTGGCAAAGTTTTATGAGGCCGATGCGTTAATTGAGTCATTTTATAAAAATATGGAGTTTCCCGTTTGGCTTAAAGTTTCACAATTCTCGGCAGCCATATGTAGGGACGTCCTTCTAAAAGATAGTAAGGCTGCACTAGAATCTACTTCAACAGGCACTGTTTCCGATGAATTAGTCCGCGTTATCGAAGCCATTATCATGACCGGCGGAATGGTTGGAGGATTTGGTGGCAAAGCGGGACGAGTAGCGGGCGCTCATTCCATACATAACGGACTTACCGAAGCAAAGGAAGTGAAACGCTTTCTACACGGGGAGCTCGTTGCATACGGAATACTAGTCCAATTGGCTTTAGAAGAAAAAGAAGATGAACTACTAAAACTAATGGGCTATTATCTTGAATGGGGATTGCCAATCAGTTTAACAAATTTAGCAATTGATCCCAAAGATCATGTTCTTCTAACAAGAATTATTAAAAAGGCTTTGTTGCCTCAAGAATCTATACACTTTATGGATACAAAGATTACTGAAGAAAGCGTGCTAACTGCAATGCAGAAAATTGAACAGCTACATTATTCATAAGCACCAACAAAAAACAGAGATGGATAGGAGAATTCATATGAAAAAGTGGTTGTTAGCTAGTTTATTGGTTTTAGTTGTTGGGGCGCTTACAGCTTGTGGCGGCAAGGATAAGTCGGAAGGATCAGATTTACTAAGCGATGGTAAATTAGTTGTCGGCGTAACGGCAGGCCCTCACGAACAGATTGTTGAAAAAGTAAAAGAACTGGCAGAAAAAGACGGATTGACTATTGAACTAAAAGTGTTCAATGATTATGTAATGCCAAACGTAGCTTTAGCTGAAAATGAAATTGATATAAACAGTTTTCAAACTGAATCTTTCTTTGATCATATGGTAAAAGACCGTAATCTGGATCTAGTAAAAGTAGCAGACACAGTTACCTTCCCTATGGGTGTTTACTCATCTAAAGTAAAGGCTATCGGCGAACTGAAAAACGGTGCTAAAATCGGATTACCTAGTGATCCAACAAACAGCGGCCGTGCACTTTTGCTATTTGAACTTGCCGGTCTTATTACGATTAAAGACGGTGTCGGTCTAAATGCAACGGTAAACGATATTGATGAAAACAAGAATAATTATGCATTTATTGAACTTGATTCCGCACAAATTGCTCGCCAACTAGATGAACTTGATGCTGCAGCTATTAATACTAACTTCGCAATAGAATCCGGTCTTTCTCCAACAAAAGATTCGATATTTATTGAGCCAAAGGATTCTCCATTCGCGAACCTTATTGCCGTAAGAACTGAATCTAAGGATGAAGAAGTTGTTCAGCAGTTTATAGATTTGTATCGTTCAGAAGAAGTAAAGAAATTCATCGAGGAAACATTTGATGGAGCCATTATTCCTTCCTGGTAATTATTTTCGCTGAATATACCTGTTTCTTTATTTCAAAATAAATAGTGAGAAAGTAAGGAGAGGACGCTTGCATTTTTTTTATGCTTATGCGCCTCTCTTTCTCGAAAGGTGTGACATACGTGATTAGATTGGAAAATGTTTCGAAAGTATTTACGGTAAAGAGCAAAGAGGTGAAAGCCGTCGACAATGCCAACATTCATGTTAAAAAAGGCGAGATTCACGGTGTCATCGGTTACAGTGGTGCTGGAAAAAGCACCTTAATCCGATGTGTGAACTTACTTGAACGGCCAACGAGCGGAAAAATAGTCATAAACGGTGAAGAAATAACCACGCTCTCCCCTAATAAGTTAGGCGCTACACGCCAAAAAATAGGGATGATTTTTCAAGGCTTCAACTTGTTGAAAACGGCAACCGTTTACGACAACATTGCCATTCCGTTAAAACTTCTCGGGGTCAATAAAGAAGAAGTAAAAGCACGTACAGAAAAGTATTTAGCAATTGTTGGTTTACAGGATAAGCATCATCATTATCCTTCTCAATTGTCTGGTGGCCAAAAACAGCGTGTTGCGATTGCCAGAGCATTGGCACAAGAGCCAGAAATATTGCTTAGCGACGAAGCGACAAGTGCACTTGATCCCGAGACGACGGATTCCATCCTCGACTTACTATTAAAAATAAATGAAGAGTTTGGCATTACAATTTTACTCATCACACATGAAATGAACGTGATACAAAAGATTTGTGATTACGTTTACGTACTCGAAGGTGGAAGTATTGTGGAACACGGCACAACGATCGGGCTATTCACAAATCCACGTCACCAAACGACGAAAAAGTTTTTAAACACCATTTCCCAACGTAACTTATCTGCAACTTTGATTTCGCAATTGAATTTGTCCGGTTCGGTTATAAGGCTAACCTTTACTGGCTTGGTTACAGGAAAACCGTTACTTGCTGAGGTAAGTCAAAAGTTTAACGTGAAGCCGAATATATTGGCTGCGAATATCATCGAACTAAAAAATGGCGTGATTGGGAATTTAGTCGTTCATATTATCGGCGAAAAAAGCGATGTCGAAAGTACTTTGCGTTTCTTACAAGAACAAGGTGTCGGCACAGAAGAATTGAGGGATGAAAATTGAGCGAGTTTATCGAGAAGTGGTTGCCTCAATTCCAACAAGCGACTGTCGAAACTTTTCAAATGGTTGGGATATCGCTTTTGTTTTCTATTATTATCGGGATTCCTTTAGGGATTTTATTGGTGCTTTCAAGACCCGGACAAGCACTAGATAATAAATGGTTAAACCATCTATTAAATTTAGTCGTTAACATTGTCAGGTCCGTTCCATTTATTATTTTATTATTTTTCATCTTGCCTTTCACGAAACTGATTGTAGGCACGACAATTGGGGTGCAAGGCGTCATCGTCCCCCTCGTAATCTATACTTCTCCATACATTGCCCGCCTAATGGAAACGGCATTATTGGAAGTCGAAAATGGAGTAGTAGAAGCGTATACGGCGATGGGCATTAAAACAAGACACATCATTTGGAATGTAATGCTGCGAGAAGCCCGCCCATCCATCATTTTGGGGTTAACAATTGCTACCGTTAGTTTAGTCGGTGCAACCGCAATGGCAGGTCTCGTCGGCGCCGGAGGTCTTGGTGATTTAGCTTATCGCTATGGCCATTTGAGATACGAAGTTGATGTAATGTACGTAACCATCTTTATTCTTATCATCCTTGTTCAAAGTATCCAATCGCTCGGTAACAGGCTTGCTACACGTCTGAAAAAGGATTAATTCAAGGATCTATGTGTTTTTTACAAAAAGAAAACAAAATTCCTTACGAAGGGTATGAATCCACTTGACGTCAACTAGAAACAACGACTTACTCTTACAAAATATTAACCCTACTGAATCATTTCCAATTTCATTCGATGAATTGGAAGCGGCCGCTAAAGAAAAGATGTCCGCTGGCGCATTTGGATATATCCAATCTGGGGCGAGTGGCGAAGAAACACTTCGAAAAAACGTCTCTTCTTTTTCAAAGTTTTCCATTGTCCCTCGATTTCTAAATGATGTTTCTACATTAGATACATCTGTAAAATTATTCAGCCATACATATCCTTATCCTTTGCTAATTGCACCTGTGGGCATGCAAAAAATCGCACATGAAGATGGCGAGATTGCTACCGCTAAAGCAGCAGCTGCACTAGGCATTCCTTTCATTCAAAGCACGGTATCTGGTTATTCAATAGAAGAGGTTGCAGAAGCTACTAGCGACAGTCCGAAATGGTTTCAGCTTTATTGGTCAAGTACCAATGATGAAATTGGTTATAGCATGGTCAAAAGGGCCGAGGAAGCGGGTTTTGAGGCTATTGTATTAACAATTGATACAGTAATGTTGGGCTGGCGTGAAGAGGACGTACGCAATCAATATTCCCCTTTAAAGCAAGGCTTTGGCAAAGCAAACTATGAAACAGATCCGGTGTTTTTGTCCTCCATTCCAACTACTGATTTTGACTCTATCATTCAAGGGATACTGGATAACGTTTACCACCCTACACTAAGTTGGGCACAAGTCGCGGAGTTAAAGAAAAGAACTTCATTGCCAATCCTCTTAAAAGGGATTTTACATCCGGAAGACGCAAAACTCGCAATTGAAAACGGCATTGATGGAATTATCGTTTCAAACCATGGGGGGCGTCAACTTGATGGGGTAATTGCTAGTATTGAGGCTCTACCGGCAATCGTAGAGGCGGTAGGTGGCAAAGTTCCTGTACTATTAGATAGCGGAGTCCGACGGGGCATAGATGTCGTCAAAGCACTTGCACTAGGTGCTGATGCAGTTTTAATCGGTAGACCTTTCGTGTACGGTCTAGCGGTAGGCGGACAAAAAGGCGTTGAAAAAGTATTGGAGAATATTCTACAAGAAATGAAAGTTTCCATTTCACTATCGGGTGTTACTGATCTAAAAGATCTTCGCGACTTACTAATTACGAACTCACCCAAGGTTTTTTAAGATAACGAGATACTACCCATTTCTTCATCGATAAGGGAAAAGTAAAGCCACGTTCTGCCTGGAACGTGACTTTACTTTTCGTCGGATTAATCTCCAAATCGGTACACCAAAAAAAGTTCGTTAGGGTCTTTTTCATGCATGCTTGATACCTTCACTCCCTTTATCAGTTCAAAAGGGGTACTCGTTTCAAGAAACTCAATATAATCACTCGTCGGATAATAAAGGATGATATCCACAGGCCGTTTGTACCGTTCCACTGACCGCAGAATATTAGCAATGACCGTCATAAAAATCTGGATTGAAAATGGATTGAAGAAATAAAACCGGTTATCCTCCGTCTCCACATCATATTCCTCTGCCAGACAGCATTCAAAACGGATGGTCGCACTTGATCGTCTGACCTTTTGCATATAACTTTCTTGGTTTTCAAGCGCCTCCTGATACAATTGCCCACTCATTTCTATCCCTGTAACCGAAACACCACATCGATTATTTATATAAAATGGCAGCCTGCCTTTGCCACACCCAAAATCCACTATTCTGTCGGTTTTCTTTAATTCATAGACCTCGAAAAATTCATCCAATGCCTTATAGGGTGTCGCTTCGTAGCGGTTATAATGGGAGGACTGATGCAGCCATTCCCGCACTCCTATGGTTTTAATGCGCAATAACCGATCGCATTCTTTATCATACATAGCCATTCCTCCCAACTTGTTTATACCCATTGTATCTTAACGACAGAAAAAAACCTGGACATTTTTAAAACAGATTCCAGTTTTTTCGTGTATGTATTTCGCAGGCTTTATTTTACCATCATATCTTAGCATTTTTAATAAATTGAATTATCCACTTATTGAGGGCGACTAGTATGGTATAATCCTCCATATATCTAATTACCGATAAATAAAAGTAGAACAGAAAGGAACGGATTCATTGGAAACAAAATCATTACAGACGTCTGTGACATTACTAGCAGGATTTCAATGGCTCTTCTTTATGTTTGCCAATACGGTCGTCATTCCTATTTCGGTTGGCAGTGCTTTTCAGTTGGAATCCATTGAAATTGTATCTGCTATCCAACGCTCCTTCATTTTTACAGGAATAGCCTGTCTGTTGCAAGGACTAATTGGGCATCGATTGCCAGTAATGGAGGGGCAATCCGGGCTGTGGTGGGGCGTCATTTTAAGCTTAGCTGCTATGGCCAGTACGATGAATCTTGAACTGACTACTATCGGCGGCAGCATAGCAGTTGGGATTATAATTTCTGGCCTTCTCGTTGCGATTTTCGGCATTTTGGGTATGGGAGAAGTTTTAAAAAAATGGTTTACACCAGTAGTAATGTTTGTTTTTCTTCTATTACTTGCTAATCAGCTCATCACTATTTTTCTAAAAGGAATGATTGGCCTCAATGTAGGAGATTCTATAGATGTAAAAGTCGCCTGTTTTTCATTTACTCTCGCCGCACTAACAATCCTTATCCATGTAAAAGGGAAAGGAATTATCAGTAGCTTGAATTTACTCATCGGAATGACAGTCGGGTGGATTGCCGCCACATTGCTGTTTCCAGTAGAAGTAACAGAGACAATTAAAACGCCCCCTTTCCTTACCTGGTTTCCTTGGGGGCAACCCGCTTTTGAGTGGGGCATTGTCATCACAGTCGTCATTGCAGGATTATTAAACACCACAAATACAATTGCTACACTAAAAGGTGCAGAAGATATTTTTGACAAGGAGACAACTCCTAAGCAATACCGTGCCTCCTTCTTACTAACTGGTTTGTTATCGGCATCTTCTGGCGTACTAGGATTGATTCCCTATGCACCATACGCTTCATCATTAGGATTTTTGCAGTCAACTGGGATTCGTGAAAGAGCACCATTTTTTGTAGGGTCCATGTTATTCATCCTCTTGGGGTTGGTTCCGCAATTAAGTGCCTTTTTCTCAACAATTCCGCATAGCGTTGGGAACACAGTACTGTTCGTTGCTTATTTACAGTTGTTCCGTTCAGCAATTCGAAACATCGAAGGGCTGACATTTGAACCCACAAGCGTCTATCGCATTGCATTGCCTGCGCTATTAGGGTTAGCGATTATGACATTGCCTGCAACGGCCTTCACAACAATTCCACAGCTTATACGCCCCATCCTTTCGAATGGCATGCTAATGGGGCTTTTGGCTGCACTCTTTATGGAGTTTTTGCATTATCTCGGTCCTAGATTTCAACAAAGGCAATGATTAAAACCGTGAATGAATTCACCCGACGAAAAAGCACATGATTTCAAAAGTTTTCTTCTCTGTCATCATGTGCTTTTTCGATTGCAATTGTATTTAGTTTTATTTATGGCATGATAGCTTAGCTCCCACTTCCCCGCGCAAACCCTATACTACCTTTTGACGGAAAAACCATTCGCCAACCTATGAGAACCACTGCAAGAAGGAGAACGATATAGACATAAATACCATAGTTGAATGGGGTGGCAATGAGATGACCCACTACAAACACACCGGTAACCAAACTTAGCAGTAGCATTTTAGCCCCTCCTGCATCTTGGGTAAATTCAAATGACTTGGAAAAAGGATACTCCTCGTCGTTAATAAGCTTATACGTAACGAGCGTTTGACCAATTCCAGCTAATAAAACCGCGACTAAGTCAGGTAGTATTCTCACTGTGAAAATCCATGTAAACACGACACTTAGTACTAAAAGAATAGGCACATATAACTTCACCAAAAATGCTTTTAATGTCCCACTATAAGCAGTGGACATCTGCTGGATCGGCGTTGCCTTGAAAAGCCAACTGCCTTTATAACTTCCCGAAAACTTCAGCATATGTACAATATTTGGAATCATCAAATTGCAAAAGTAAATGAATAAAAACATATTCCCCGTTGAAATATCCGCAAACGTTCGCTCCCGTAATTCACTGAAGATGAAAACGAACGGAAAAACAAGCGACATGCCGAGCGCAGGATACACTTTTAGCTTGAATTCCCTTTCTTGCTTCATCATAAGCGCGGCAAAACGAAAAAATACTCTCTCCTCATTGCGCCGGCAAGTAATTCTTGCCCACATCTCATCCAGTCTATTTCCTTTCTTTTTTCTTTTTCTAGTATCGCTCATTAACTTTTCTAAATTTCGTTCAAAAGAAGGCATCAGCCGGGCATAACAATAAATCGCAAGAACTGGAATACAGACAGCAAGAATCGTAAAAATAATCGTGTAATTGGTCACATTATGCGCTAGCAATAATTCAAACGGTGCACCATACCAAATCGGTGGTATAAAAAGGTGCCACCAGCTAAATGTATACGTAATATCTAAATCAACGAACCCAAAGGATCGAATTAGCAGTTGATAGCCAATGACTACACCAATTGACAAAAGAATTTGCACGTAGTTAATGATGTCCTTTAGTCTCTCACCATCAAAAAATCGTAAGACAAACAAGTACAGTAGCGAAGTTACAACAACGACAAAAAGCATGACTAACAATAGCTCTGCTAGAAATATAAACATAAAAACAATGCCGTGTCTAAAAAGGCTGACGAGAAGCGGAATTGTGACAAATGCGCCTGTAATGAAAGACATATAAATCATGACATGGACAATTTTAGCCGCACTAATTGTCTTCCCTCTAATCGGTTTCGTTTGTAAAATATTTTTGTCCCTCACATCGAGCAATACAGACGAAAAGTCAGAAATCATCGATGTCATTAAAATAAACATAATCATGCCAAAGACAATGCTCATTTGAAAGATATAACTGTCTCCCAGCACTATAAATGGGATTAGCATAAGCCCGTATAATCCGTAGATCCAAAGAGATTTTAGAAACTGATTACCGTCCTTCTTTTTTCTCGAATCATTAAAAATTGTTGGTACTCTTCTTTCATCCATCGTCAATTTAACGCGTAAGATTTTTTGCATTGCTTCATAATCGATACCAAACTTTAAAAACATTTTTTTGAATAAAGCGAGGAATCTCAATGATTGAAAGTTACGCATGCGCCTGTTCCTCTTGAACAATTGAAACAAACTTTTCTGCTCTGTTTTTATGTTCGGTAAACCCAGTCAATTGATTGAAAATCTCCGCAAGAGTCCCTTCTTCACTCATTTCTTGTAACTCCTTAAAACTCCCATCTGCAACAATCTCACCTTTAACAAGCAAAACAATCCGATTGCTAATCTTCTCAACGAGATCCATGATATGTGAAGAATAAAAAATTGTTTTTCCTTGTGCTGCGAGTTGCAACAAAATCTCCTGGATGACCATCATACTGTTTGCATCCAACCCGCTTAACGGTTCATCTAAAAATAATAAGTCGGGATCATGAAGTAAACTCGAAATAATGAGGACCTTTTGCTTCATTCCTTTTGAAAACGAGGAAAGTCTCGTATGAATAACGTCTCCTAATTCAAATTCCTTCATTAATTTCGTCGCTTTATCTTCTGCATGAGCTCGGTTCATTCCGTAAAGCTCGGCAGTAAATATCAGATACTCACTCGCCGTCAAATTATCATACGCCTCCGCATTTTCCGGAACATAGCCAATTTTTCGTTTGTACGATGGGTCGCCCGAAGCAATATCCTGACCAAAAATTTCAACTTCACCTCGGTAATTATCAATTAAGCCTAGCATGATTTTAACTGTTGTACTCTTTCCCGCACCATTAGGGCCGATATAGCCGATAATTTGCCCTTTGGATACTTCCAAATTCACACCATTTAGCACACGTTTTCCACCATAATCCATCGTTACATTTCTGAGGGACAATATCTTTTCATTAGTAGTTCCCACTCACTCACCCCTTGAACATAATTATGCTATTATTCTAACACTTAGCCACAATTATTTGTGAAAGTCTTCCTATTTAACCCAAAAACCAGGGAGTTTCAATAAACCAATAAGGTTCGAGAAACTGCCTGCTTTTTATCTTTCTTATATGTCAAACACCGCGGGTAAAGTATTGAATGATGGGGTATCCTCATATCATAGGAGGAAAATTATATCACGTTTTCCATTGCTCGCTATCCAAAGGGCAACATGCTGTTGGACATTTCAACTTCAATAAAGTGGAGAAAATTCACACCTGTATATTTTCTATAATCTCAACAAATTTTTTTGATGCTCGTGATAGTGGTACACTTTTTAAAAAGCACACGCCTATACTTCTCGTTGGTATTTCTTCAATTAATTGTACTTCATATAATAGTCCTTTATTTAAATACTCTTGGGAAAATTCTTTTGTCACACATGCTATCCCTAAATTTATTTTAGCAAACTCCAATAATAAGTCATGTGAGCCTAATTCAAATTCCGGCGAAATCTTTATACCTTTAGAAATCATATAATCCTCTACATACTTTCTCGAGTTTGATTTCGATTCAAGAAATATTAATGGGAGCTTTACTAATTCATGTAGGCTTAAGGGTTTAGCTAATATTTTCTTAAACCTTTCCCCATAAACAAACGTGTCCTGGATATCAAAACATGGCCTCAGTTCTAATGTAGGATCATCAATCGGGAAGTTACAAACAGCAATATCTACCCCTCCTGATTTTAAAATCGAACAGAGTTCCACTGTTGTACCATTCACGATAGTAAATTTGATATTCGGATATCTAGTGTGGAAAGCTTCTAAATAAGGAAGTAAAAAATACCTAGAAATTGTATCTCCAACACCTATTTTTAATTCTCCCATCGTTAAGTTTTTAAATTCTAAAATCTTTTCTTCTCCCGCATGAATTAAATTAATAGCCGAATTTGCATATTCAAATAGAAGACTGCCTTCATTTGTTAAGGATACCCCTTTTGGAGTTCTATAAAAAAGGCGTGTATCTAATTCCCTTTCCAACTGCATTATTGCCTGGCTAACGGCCGGCTGCGTCATATAAAGATCTTTTGCTGCCTTGGAAAAACTCTCACTTTTGCCTACCTTACAAAAAATTTTATATAAATCTAATTTACTAACCACATAAGCACTCCTTATACCAACCATTCGTTATATTAATTTTACTTATACCACTAATAAGTTGTATAGTACAGGTAGACCGTTAGATAATGTAAATATACTTTGTAATAATAAGGAGCGATTCCATTGGGAAGAATAGTTGGAACAGTTGCAAGGGGTCTCCGTTGCCCGATAATAAACCGTGGAGATAATATTGAGGATATAGTTGTAGAAAGTGTGTTAAAAGCTTCCGAAGTTGAAGGCTTTGCATTTAATGATAAAGATATTGTTTCGATAACAGAATCCATTGTTGCTCGGGCTCAAGGGAATTATGCAACGATTGATCATATTGCTAAAGACGTTAGTTCAAAGTTTGGAGAAGAAACTGTCGGGGTAATATTCCCTATCTTAAGTCGTAATCGTTTTGCAATCTGCCTTCGCGGTATTGCAAAAGGCGTTAAAAAAATTGTTTTAATGCTTAGCTATCCATCTGATGAAGTCGGTAACCACCTAGTGGATTTGGACATGCTTGATGAAAAAGGAATTAATCCTTGGACAGACGTTTTAACAGAAGAACAATTCCGCGGTCATTTTGGCTATAATAAACATGCCTTTACTGGTATTGATTATATTGATTACTATAAATCATTAGTTGAGGAATACGGTATTGAATGTGAAGTTATATTCTCAAACAGTCCAAAAACGATTTTAGATTACACAAAACATGTTCTTACTTGTGATATACACACAAGATTTAGAACGAAAAAAATATTAAAAGCAAATGGTGGAATTACCGTTTATAGCCTAGATGACATATTAGCTGAATCTATTGACGGCAGTGGTTATAATGAAGATTATGGGTTGCTTGGGTCGAACAAATCAACAGAAGATGACGTTAAACTTTTCCCACGTAATTGCCAACCTGTCGTTGATAACATACAGCATATGCTCAAAGAAAAGACTGGAAAAGATATTGAAGTCATGATTTACGGAGATGGAGCTTTTAAAGATCCGGTCGGTAAGATATGGGAACTTGCGGATCCAGTCGTATCACCAGCTTACACATCAGGACTTGATGGTACACCTAATGAAATAAAATTAAAATATCTTGCTGACAATAACTTTGCCGATTTAAGAGGCGAAGAACTGAGACAAGCTATATCACAATTCATTACCGATAAAGACGAGGACCTTGTAGGATCGATGGAATCACAAGGTACAACACCTAGAAGGCTTACTGATCTTATTGGTTCTCTATCCGATTTAACATCAGGAAGTGGAGATAAAGGTACACCTATCGTCTTCATACAAGGCTATTTCGACAACTTTACAAAATAAAAATAAAAAAAGCTAGGCGCTGAGCCTAGCTTTTTTTTATTTAAAGCTTTTTAACAAATTCTGTTTTTAATTTCATTGCACCAATACCATCAATTTTACAATCAATATCATGGTCCTCGTCAATTAACCGTATCCCTTTTACTTTCGTACCTTTTTTAACGACTAACGAACTTCCTTTTACCTTAAGGTCTTTGATGACTGTTACAGAATCGCCATCATTTAAGACATTTCCATTTGAATCTTTGTAAACCTTCTGCTCTTCAACTTTTTCAGCTTCTGCTCCTAAAGACCATTCATGGGCACATTCAGGGCACACAAATAAATTTGCATCTTCATATGTATATTCAGAATTACATTTCGGGCAGTTCGGTAAATTAGGCATAATTCATTTCCTCCATTCGTTATATGCTTATATCCTCTCATAGTCTTCTCGTATTGACAAACCTTCCTGAAGTCCCTCTTTAAATATTTAGGCCATTCTCTCAACACAAAAACGACTAAAAAGGATTCTCTTAGTCGCTTTTGTGCTTGTTCCTTTACTATATAAGGTGAAGTATTGAATACGGTGTACAAACTGAGCGTAGGCGCCTTAAAAGGGGTAGCCAACCGAACAACGAAGAGTTCGGTTTGTATAATTTATGCGTACTCCGCATAAATTATACAGTTAATACCAATAAGCGATTCTATTATTTCCTGTGCCCGCCCCCGCGGGAGGCATCCCCGAGCGCCGAAGCGGATTCAATGGAATTCTTTATTTCAACCTATATATAGGTAGAAACTTACTTTTTCTCCAAAACCGCAAAGTAATTTTCTTCACTATCCGCAAAGTTAAACACTCTGCCAGAAGGCATTGTTACCATGTCTCCAACTGTAATCTGTTTTTCCTTAAAGTCTTTGTATAATTCATCAAGATTATTTGAGAAAAGCAGTAATGAAGGTGTTTGAAGATTTAATTCCGGCTGCATTTTAGCAATGAGTTCCTTATTGTGAAGTATGATAGTTGTTTCCGCATCCTTAGTTGGTGCGATTTCAATCCATCTCATTCCTTGGCCATTATCTTCTTCTGAAATGACGCTAAATCCTGCTTTTTCCGTCCAAAATTTCACTGCCTCGTCTTGGTTATTGACATATAGCATAATTTGACCAATTTTGGTAATCATATCTTCCTCTCCCTACTTATAGTTTTTGTGTGTACTTACGACACAGGTCTGCGAGACCATCTAACTAAGGGTCTTAATAAAAGAACCTTCAATCCAAAAAACAGATCAAAGGGTCTATATTATAGTTTTTCACTACTTTTTCTACATCAAAAAAAACCAGCTTTAGTCCGGCAAGTTTTTGCTTAGACCAAGCGTCTGTGCTGTTGACGTATGCATTTCGTCTAAAAGCTCTGGATGTTCCATTAGTGACATGCCATATGAAGGTACCATTTCTTTAAGTTTTGGTTCCCACTCTTCTATATGTTGTGGGAAGCATTTTTTTATTACCTCAAACATGACATGAACCGCAGTAGATGCACCTGGAGATGCACCGAGCAATGCTGCAATCGATCCATCTGCAGCAGTAATAACTTCCGTGCCGAATTGAAGTGTTCCTTTACCACCTGCCTCAGTATCCTTGATAACTTGCACACGTTGGCCCGCTACTACAAAATCCCACTCTTCGATTTTGGCGTTCGGGATAAACTCTCGTAACTCTTTCATGCGCTGTTCTTTCGATAACATAAGTTGCTGGATTAGGTACTTTGTCAATGACATTTCTTTTGCGCCTGCCGCTAACATAGTCAAAACATTATTCGGTTTTACTGAAGTTACCAAATCGAACATTGAACCCGTTTTCAAGAACTTGGGTGAGAAACCGGCAAACGGACCAAATAGCAACGACTTTTTATTGTCGATAAATCTTGTGTCAAGATGCGGAACAGACATCGGTGGAGCACCAACTTGCGCTTTACCGTATACTTTTGCATTATGCTGCGCTATAACATCCGGGTTATTACACACCATGAAGATTCCACTCACCGGGAATCCGCCAATATGTTTTCCTTCAGGAATACCGGTTTTTTGCAGTAAATGCAGGCTTCCGCCCCCGCCTCCGATAAAGACAAACTTTGCAGTATGACGTTCGATGCTACCGCTATCTACATTCTTCACTTTTAGTTCCCATGAGCCATCGTTCGTACGTTTTATAGCATCAACACTACGTTTGTAGTTGATATCGACATTTTTAGTCTGTAAGTGGTCAAATAACATGCGAGTTAAAGCACCGAAGTTGACGTCCGTGCCAGTGTCAATCTTTGTTGCTGCTATCGCTTCATTCGATGGACGACCTTGCATAATAAGCGGAATCCATTCCATCAATTTTTCCGGGGCATCGGAAAACTCCATCCCTTTGAACAGTGGGTTGTTTGACATCGCTTCAAAACGTTTCTTTAAAAACGCTACATTTTGTTCCCCCTGTACCATACTCATATGGGGTAAAGGCATGATAAAGTCCTCTGGGTTATTGATCAGCCCATTGTTTACAAGATAAGACCAAAACTGCATTGAAAGCTGAAACTGTTCGTTAATCTTGATAGCTTTGCTAATATCCACAGATCCGTCCGCTTTTTCACTTGTGTAGTTCAGTTCACACAGTGCCGCATGCCCTGTTCCCGCATTATTCCATTCGTTGGAGCTTTCCTCCCCCGCATTTGCGAGCTTCTCAAAGACTTTAATGTTCCATTCCGGTACTAATTCTTTCAGCATTGTCCCCAAAGTCGCACTCATAACTCCGGCACCAATTAAGATAACGTCTGTTTTAGTTTCTTGGTTGCTCATTTTTACCATCCTCATACCTTCATATTCGCAGAAAGGATGTAGGCGCGCTTTATAGCAAACTAAAGAGTGACCTAGTGACATACCTTTTCTGTCTCAATTATAACAACCTTATAATGTATTACAATTATTTATGGATCGGAATAACTTCTATTATATAGTAGTTGTAGTTTATTTAAAAGAATGGCGAAAAGTAGTTATTCCACAGCAACACCAAAAATTCGTGACCTTAACACAACTGCTGAAGAGATAAAGCTTTGATTTGCTGTTACCAGTGGGCCGCTACCTTATAATTTTCATCTTTACCTGTCGTATTGTATACCGCGAGTATTCTAAAGTAGATTTTTATTTAATTTTAACAGGGTGCTTATTTCAACATATAGAGGTGTCAAATTTAACAAAAAAGGTTGTTCCTTCTGGCCCTGTTTGAATCTCAATCCTCGCATTGTGGCGTGCAACAATAGCATAACATACGCCTAATCCCAAGCCAGTACCATTATCTTTTGTTGTGTAGAATGGGGTACCTAATTTCTCTACTATTTCAGGCCTGATACCTTCTCCTTGATCACGCACCGCAAGAACCACGCAATTTTCATTTTCCATATAGGTACTGATGGATAGAACTTTCCCCGTGCTCATTGCTTCTATGCCATTACGGTAGAGGTTTATTAATAATTGCCGTATCTCATTGCGATTTAAAAGTAACTTTGGAATGTTTTTTGTATCAAATTGAATAAACTTATTTTGATTAAGTGTATCTATTTTGATTAAAGGAGTAATATCATGAATAATTAAATTCAAATCTAACATCTCTAAATCAGAGGTCCTTGTATTACCCATTGAAAGAAATTCAGTAATAATAGAATTGGCACGGTCAAGTTCTTCAATCATTAAATTAAAGTAACCATTATGTTTATCTAATTCATCCTCTTCTTTTAATAACTGCAAGAATCCTCGTACCGTTGTCATTGGATTTCTAATTTCATGGCTTATACCTGCCGCCATTTGCCCTATTAAATCTAAATTTGATAACCTTTTTAATTCCTGCTGATATTTCTTCTTTTCCGTTATGTTTTTTAAAAGACAGCAGATACCCTCGTCATATGGGTAAGCGACTACTTCGTACCAATAGTCATCATAGATTGAAAGGTATTCGAAATGTACTGATACTCGCTCTGACATTGCACGATGAAATTCTTTATACATGACTGTACCCACATTGTTCGGGAAGATCTCCCATATATTCTTTCCTGATACATCTGCTGCTGATTTCTTTTGTGGTAAATATTGATGTTTATTTAAATATATAAATTCCCAGTCCTTGTTCAAAGCAAAAAATCCATCCGTAATACTTTCAATAACACTTGTAACTTTGTTATTAGCGGCGGCTAGTTCGCTTGTTCGCTCTTCTACCATGTTTTCAAGTCGGTCCATATATAATAAGTTTGAAAACGTAGGGGCTGTGGCGTCAACTATAGATTTTGCGAGTTGAATTTGAGATTCAGCGTAATTTTGAGCTTTTCCATCTAAATTAGCGACTGCTATTACCCCTAATACATCGCCCATTGAAACCAAAGGAATCATAAGTAGATTATTACTTTCTACATTTGGGCTGGAAATTACACTTTTTGTGTCAATAACCTTTTGCATCATGGCTTCATAGTTTTTGTCCATTCTAATGCTTTTAAGGTTCTCAATCCAATTTTCTTGTGTCCATTCACAGTCTTTATTTAACTTCTTTAATCTAATTGCTGTTTCTGCTAATGGATCTAGAACATATGCAGCAATACTTTTACTATCTAAAACTTTTTCTAAGTAAAAAAAACATTTATCGAGACTTTGCTCTATAGAAGAACACATCGATAAATCACGTGTAACATTAAGTAATAACTGCTTTTCAGCAATAAGACTTTCCTTTTGTGACAAATTGTTCGCATTTTGAATTGCGACTGCAGCCATATTCACATAAGCTTCAACACTTTGAATCTCTTGTTCAGTTAAGTCCATTGGGGTTCCATAATCAAATAAAAAAACTAAACCAAATAACTCTTGCCCAAATGCGATAGGAAGAGCCAATAGGGATTTAATTTGGAAGGCTTCAACTGGCCTCGGATCCGCCCGATTATCCTTTGAGGTATCAGGGATATAGATGGTTTTTAGTGTTTCAATCACTTCTTTGGCCAGTAAGTCTATTTCAACATCAATTACCTGCGTATCGAGCGTTATGCCATTTATGATTTCTGGCTTTCCTGCAAACCCTCTGAATGTTCCATCCTTCTGGGGCAAATAAATACCAACAGAGTCACATTGAACAATCTCTTCAGATATTGCCTGTGTTACCCGCTGTAATACTTCGCGTAGTTCTAGCTTTGTATTTATTATTTTAGTTATGTTAGCAAGCCTTGAATACCTTGTCTGTTCACTTAACATTCATACGGTCTCCAATCATAGGCATTTTAAATTTCAGTTGAAGTTCATGAGGCTAAAAAATCACAGTCATTTAATAGTTTTAAACTTCTATGAAACAACCTCATTTACTTATGATACGGCTCATTCTTCATTATCCTGAAAGCCCTATATACCTGCTCCAACAATATCAGCTTCATCATTTGATGTGGAAATGTCATTTTCGAAAAGGACAGTAATTCATCCGCACGTTTTATCACACTGTCATGCAGTCCTAGTGATCCGCCGATAACAAATGCCACCTTACTACGTCCGTAGGTCATCAACGACTCCAAATCCGCGGCTAGCTCTTCTGATGTCTTCATCTTTCCTTCAATCGCAAGTGCAATCACATACGTATCCGAACCGATTTTCGCCAAGATTCGTTCGGCTTCTTTTTTCTTCACAATTTCCATATCAGCATCACTTAATGATTCAGGTGCTTTTTCATCCGGTACTTCGACTACATTAACTTTTGCATACGAACCTAATCGTTTCGTGAATTCATCAATGCCCATTTTCAAATACTTCTCTTTTAATTTACCTACTGTCACAATTGTAATATTCACAAGTTGTCCACCCTTTTTTATTTGTTATAAACAAAACTTATACACATATCCACAACACTTATCTACATCTTGTGTCCGACTACTTGTTCGCCACAACATATATCGAAGGCTCTTCACAGTAGCTACACTTTGTGGATAACTTTTCTTCTTCAGGTACAACTTCCATAATCGGAAACTTTCCCTGCTCCGCTACAAAAACGTCTAAAGCATGGTTTATATGAGTTTCACAGCTATAAGTATTCATTTCTATCCCAACTTTCAGCTTTTTTATGTTACACAAAGTTATTCACAAATTTCTGTATTTATCCACAATGGTCGAATGCAATAAAAAAACGAGCATAATAGCTAGCTGTTAGCTATTATACCCGTTGTGGATAATTTTTTCACGGTACTCTGTGTATAACTCTTATTACTAGAATGAGTTACCGTCTTTTAACACCATTTCAATTTCGAGCAATCGACCATCGCGATATACTTTCATATGCATTGTGTCGCCTACTTCCTTCGAATTATACAGATGTTTGCGCAAGGTGACCATATCCTCAATTTTTTCGCCATCCATTTCAACGATGACATCGTACTGCTTTACACCAGCAAGTTGAGCAGAAGAATTGCTCATGATCTCGTTGATGACAACTCCATCTGTTACATCTACCGGTAACTTTAGCATTTTCCGTTGTTGCTCCGCAGGTATACTTCGAAGATCGAGCAATGTAACACCCATTGTTGGACGGTTTACTTCACCTTGTTTTTCAAGTTGATCGATAATTGGTGTTGCTAGATTAATGGGGATTGCAAGTCCGATTCCTTCAACCGTTGCCTCCGATATTTTCATGGAATTGATGCCAATAAGTTGACCAGCAAGATTAATCAGTGCGCCTCCGGAGTTACCTGGATTAATGGCTGCGTCGGTTTGTAAGACGTCTGCGAACCAATCTACTGTGCCATTTTCATCAAAATCAATTGGTATTGAACGATCTTTTCCGGATACAACACCGACGGTTACGGAACCTGAAAAACCGAGGCCAAGTGGATTACCAATCGCAATGACCATTTCACCGCGTTTCAAAGCATCTGAGTCTCCGAAACCAATAACTGTTTTAACTAGTTTAGCGTCAATTTCAATGACGGCTAAGTCAGTCCACATATCACTACCAACGATTTTCCCGTCTGTCTTCGAACCATCGTCGAACGTAATTTCAAGTTCTTGTGCACCTTCCACAACATGATGATTCGTGATGATATACGCTTTGTCGCCTTGTTTCTTATAAATAACACCCGAACCAGAGCCCGTTTCCCTCGTCGTTTCTACGGGTGACCACGGATCGCTAATTGTCTTCAAATTCGTTACACCAACAACCGAATCCGCCACTTTCTCGACGATGTCTGTAACGTCGTTATTTACATCAAGAGATATGCGTTCTGTTGGCATAACGCCGGCCTTCTGCTCCGAGCCATTAACCAGCGACGGTTCCTCTGTATTACTTTCACCTTGCATGATGAACCATACAAGTAATGCACCGATTACAACACCAATGAAGCCAGATATAAATCCGCCTCTTCTTTTTGGCGGCCTTTGACTATGTCGTGGTGTACTTTCCGGCACAGGCGCAGAAGGTTGCAGCTCTCCCTTCACTTGACTCTGATTGAGTTCATCCATACGCTCCTCCCTCTCTAATGATGATGTCATTATAGTTAACATTCCCTTATTTCAGTCGTTTCAAAATAAAAAACCTTACTTTCGCAAGGTTTTTATACAATCCCTTGAAGGTAAGGCTAGAGACATTACTCTATACTGTGACAAGTTCAGTCGGCTGATCCGCATCTGTATCATAGAGGTGAACAAATTCACCTGTCCTGATACCGCATGTTTCCAGTGTCTGTGTAACACTCATCCTTGCAAGGTCTTTCATATTATTATCTTTACTTAAATGTGATAGATAGATTCTCGTATCTTTTTGATCGACAACTTCGCTCATGGCAACCGCAGCGTCTTCATTGGATACATGTCCAACATCACTAAGAATCCTACGTTTGACGGACCATGGATAGCGTCCTACCTGCAACATACTGACATCGTGATTGCTTTCAAAGACAAATGCATCTGCACCGCGGATGAACCCTTTCATCCTGTCGCTCACATAACCTGTATCTGTAATGACCGCAAGTTTCCGGCCATTTTCATGGAAAACATAAAACATCGGATCAGCGGCATCATGCGAGACGGCAAATGACTGAACATCGAGTGAACCAAATGATTTCACCGTTTCCATATCAAATTGAAAACGCTGATCAAGCGGAATATTGCCGACAAGACCATCCATTGCCTGCCATGTTTTTTCATTCGCATAAATTGGTGTCCCGTATTTCCGTGCTACAACACCGATCCCTTTTATATGGTCACTATGCTCGTGTGTTACAAAAATACCGTCAATCTTTTTCATAGAACGATCAATGCCAGCCATTAAACTGTCCATCTTCTTCGCACTAAACCCTGCATCCACGAGAAAGGTATGTTCACCGCTCTCTATAAATACCGCATTGCCGCTACTGCCGCTTGCGAGGACACTAAAACGCATTGCAAAAACCCCTTATTCATTATCTTCTTCTGGCGACTCATGCTGGAATTCTATAATCATACCTTCAATCGCATTGATGAAGTAATCTTCTTTTATCCCATCCTTCAATTCTACACGTACATGCCATGTCGGAGCAAACACTTGGGTTTCCGATACTTGAACATGTGTCGAATAACCGAGCTTCATATACTTTACCTTGGAATCTTGTTTCAAGTGTCCGTGTGAATACAAATTGCCGATTGCCTCTATAGGAGAAAGAAGATCTTTTTTACGATTAAAGGTGCCGAATTCATCCAGCATACTTTGCTCGTATTTTGTCACTTCCCCCTTGTCATTCCAATACAATGTCAACATCGCATTACGACTGAAATAAATGGGATTGTCCTTCACTTTCTGAAAAAATAATGCTGTCTGCGCCTCTTCATCCACGTCCCAAAGTTCGTACTCAACGCCGTTTAATACGTACTTTGTAAGAATTTCTGTAAAATCAAAATTGTCTTTTGCATTCAGCACACTGACCGGATCATTCAATTTCGATTGAAGAAATGTTTCCTCCAAAACTTCGACTTTTTGATTTTCAAGTTTGTCTATCTGCTCATCCGTAAATATCATAGACTTAGCGGACACATAAGACGGATCATTTTTATAGGGCGGCAGTTCATCATACGTAATATTGTCCATCTTCAACGATTCCTCGATTGGTGTTTTCCCCATCACCTGAACGTTTTGCGCATCTGTAACCTTGTCCAAATAAAGAAAGTAAAGGAAAACGTTCACGATTGAAAATACGACAATAAATATTGTTTTCGATTTATTCCAATCCAAGCAGTTCACCTCCCAAACCTTTAGGTGAATAGCGGCTCCAATTGCCATTGATCAAGTAAAACCATGCTGGTTCCATATTGTAAACTTTTGCATCAGATTTCATAAAGTAACCCGGAGTGATTTCCTCGATAGCATCAAAATCTACCTTATCAGATTTTCTAAGACTTTCGGCAATATCAGTACCTGGCGGAAGAAGCCTACTTTCCTTCTCATTGGAAAATGGAGAATCAAGTATATAGTAGGGTCTTAAATAGCTATATATCTGGTTTCCCCCCCACTTTTGCACAATTTCAGCTGAAGAACTGGAATCTGTATAAACAGGTAATCCGTGCAAAAACAGCTGGAATCGCACAGTTCGGCTCTTCGGATCCATGTACGCCAATCTAAACTCGTCTGTCCATCCACCGTGTTCATTGACAAAGTTAATTGTATCTAGAAGTAGCTCCGAGGGAATTGCAAGCTCTCGACTATCTGCAGTTAGTGAAGTATATTTTAATACTTTCTTATCCGTATATACGTTCATCAAAGCATGATTGTCAGCAAATTCTTCATGATGGATTCCCACTTGGCTTGTACGTACTGAATTTGCATCACTGAACAATGCATTACGGAACTTACTAATGGATACTTCTTCTTTCCAAAACGTGTCTTTAATTGCTTCTACAGGCTCTGCCGATACTACGAGATAGGAAGAACTATCAGGTTTTACTTCCCTGTACTCTTGAAGTTCTTGCCCCTTTGTTAATACTGAACCATAGAAACTTTGATAATCGCCAGCCTTCATTTTTGCGCTATAAAGCTTCTGGTTTGCTTTGCTGATAAAATAAACGGTCATCGCAGTATTATCCGGCTTCCACTCAACCATAATCTGATTGAATGAGATCTCGGGTGTCGGTTTTTCAATCGACAAGACGCCGTCATAGACGGTCAAAGGGATTTCACTTTGAAAATGTAATGTAAATTGGTTAGATGTACGCAGTAATTTGCTCCGCTCCTCTGCGTCGAAGTTGTCGTTTACCGGCACAAAGTCTGCTATTTCCCATTCCGTTATCTCATCCATAATACGGTTGATTTTATCTGAATCCGTTGTTCCCTTCAACTCATCGTCGAAATTAAATACCACTTTATACGGTTTGATAATTTCATCGACTTTCTTTTTATTGCCAATAGAGATATCTACAGGCGGTGACTGCTCAATCAGTTCGAAAGGCGGAGAGTACGTCCAAATAGAGAATGTAAGTAACATACTTAAAGTAACAAGTAAGGTCAGAATAATCGATTTTACAGTTTCAACATATTTCAACCCCACTCACCGTCCTCTTGAAGTTCAAACGGCAACGTAAAGAATATTGTCGTTCCTTTTCCTTCTTCACTTTCTGCCCATATGTCTCCTCCGTGCGCCATAATCATCTCACGGGCAATTGCAAGACCTAGTCCTGTACCGCCCATCGCACGTGATCTTGCACGATCTGCTCGATAAAAACGGTCAAAAATCCGTTTAACGTTCGCCTGTGGTATTCCCATACCATCATCCGAAATCATTACTTTAATAAAGTCTTCGGACATCGTGATACCAAAACGGATGTCTCCGCCGTCTGGTGAGTATTTTAACGCATTTGAAATGATGTTATCCAAAACCTGTGTCATCTTATCCGTATCGATTTCAACAAATAATTCGGAGGAAGAAAGAAGACGTATAAACTGGACTTCTTGAGACTTCGAAAATTCAAATCGTTCAATGATTGAATTGAAAAAGTAATTGAATTCGACCCATTCCTTATTCAAATCGTAATCTCTGCTGTCCATGCGTGATAGCTTCAACAAATCGTTAACGAGACGAATCATCCGCTCAGTTTCAGTCTGCGTTACGTGAAGGAAGGATGGTGCAATCTCCTCGTTCTTCCACGCCCCGTCAGCAAGCGCCTCCAAATAGCTGCGCATTGTTGTCAGTGGCGTACGCAATTCATGCGATACATTAGAAACAAATTCACGTCTTTCCATATCGATTTTTTCCTGTTCTGTATTGTCATGTAAGACAACAATAAGACCATTCACAAAGCCTGTTTCTCTTTGTGTGACAGAAAAGTTCGCACGCAAAATATAAGGCTCATCTTCCCTGCTGAAATCCAGTGCAATGGACTCCTTTACTTGGATTAAATCCTCAAATGTATATTCCTGTTCAAGTCCAAGAATACTAGATATTGGACGATTCAACACC
This sequence comes from Sporosarcina sp. E16_8, assembly GCF_017347095.1. Lineage (GTDB taxonomy): Bacteria > Bacillota > Bacilli > Bacillales_A > Planococcaceae > Sporosarcina. The sequence continues at coordinate 33,504 of NZ_JADPRZ010000010.1, forward strand.
AGATCCCGTGTTAATCTTAGCATGAGAAGGGCAGAATCATTAATAAGGCTGACGCGTCCTTTACGATCAGTTGCGATAACGCCATCCGTCATATTCTCCAATACCGAAGCCAGTTTTCGACGTTCACTTTCAGTTGATGACTGGGATTCTTGCAATTGATTTGTTAAATGGTTGAAGGCAATTGCAAGCTGCCCCATTTCGTCATTTCCGTAAACACGAACTTTTCGCGAAAAATTCCCTTTCGCCATCGCTTGTGCCTGGCGTCTCATATCAGAAATTGGTCTTGTCATCGTCTGTGCGATTAAAATACCGAGAATAATTGTAATAGACAACGAAACAGCTACCCCACCTGCTAATATCCGATTCACTTCATCGATTTGTCTAAATACCTTTTCAATGTTTGCCTCAAGATAAAGTATACCTTTCACTTCATCTCCAACAACACCAATAGGCATTGTACGAACCAAAACCCGATCTCTTGTTTTTTCGTCAAGATGAATTATTTCATATGGGGCCTTTAAAGCATTTGATCTTCGCACAATGTCGTCTGCCGATCGCTGTCCGACCATGGATATATTATTTAAAGCCGATGTTGCGAGAATAATATTCCCTGCATTAATAACTCGGACTTCATTAATATCCTCCGATCTAAAACCTGAAAGGACGGCCTGAAGACTCTCCTCGAGTGTCATCGGGTCGTCCGCAGTTCGTTTTTTTATCATTTCTTCACGTACGCTGAGTTCAACCAAACTCATCCTATCATCAATCGATGTCATGAAGTTTGTTTTCAGAGTTTGTTCGAGCTCGCGCGCAAAATAAAGTCCGATTATTTCCATTGCAATTAGAATTAGCATCACATAGATTAAGACAAATTTAACGTGGATAGATCGGAAAAAACCAACTTTTTGCATGACTGTTACTCCTGTTCCGGATCACGCAAGTAATAGCCAACGCCACGTCTTGTCACAATCCACGTTGGATTACTTGGTGCATCTTCAATCTTTTCGCGCAAACGGCGGATTGTCACATCTACAGTTCGTACATCTCCAAAGTAATCATAACCCCATACTGTTTGTAAGAGGTGCTCGCGCGTCATCACCTGCCCAATATGCTTCGATAGATAGTGGAGGAGTTCAAACTCCCGATGTGTCAGTTCAATTTTTTTATCTCTTTTTAGAACAAGGTAAGCATCTGGTTGAATTATCAGGTTGCCGACTGTAATGTCATTTGTAGCGCCATCTTGTTCTTCCTCAACTGATTTCATATGCCTGCGTAAATTTGCTTTCACACGAGCAATGAGCTCACGCGTTCCAAATGGTTTTGTGACATAATCATCTGCCCCAAGTTCCAAACCAAGTACTTTATCGATTTCCGAGTCTTTAGCTGTTAACATAATAATAGGAAAGTCGTATTTCTTTCGGATTTCTCGGCATACTTCCATGCCGTCCCGCTTCGGAAGCATAATATCTAGAAGTACTAGGTCAGGCTTAACTTCTTCTACCTTTTCAAGTGCTTCGTCTCCATCGTAAGCACAAAAAACAATAAAACCTTCTTTTTTTAGATTAAATTCAAGTATATCAGCAATTGGCTTTTCATCATCAACAATTAAAATGACTTTGTTTTGCATATTCTCTTCCCCCATCTCGCCCTGTTGGCGCCACTATCAGTGTCCTTTTACTCTATCATTCTTCCCGGCGCTTCGCACGTTTCTGCTGTCACGTCAAAGCAGGACATGCAATGAACTATCTTCTAGTGCTATCACTATTTCCCGGGCAATATACCTCGAATATTGTCGAATGGGTTATTCAGAAAAGCGCAAGTGCCTTGGTTGACCGAATAGTAGTTGGGATTTAGTTCTATCCCTCCTTGCAGGCGTCTAGACGTTAAAAAAACGATACAACATGTGTATCGTTTTTTTATCTATTTATCTTAACACGCTCATAGGATTAATATTGGAACCGTTCTTGAATACTTCAAAATGAAGATGTACGCCCGTAGAACGGCCCGTCGATCCCATGACACCAATTTTTGTTCCCTGTGGTACAGTTTGTCCCTCGCTAACCTCAATTGAGGAAAGATGGGCATACAAGGTTTCATAGCCATTGTTATGTGTAATGACAACTCGGTTGCCATATGTGCTGTGCATTCCCGTAGTTGTAACAACCCCATTATCTGCTGCTACAATCCCATATGAGGATGGACGCGCAATATCAATACCTTGATGCGTCCTCCCCCAGCGAGTACCCATTTTACTAGAAACATATCCTCCAGAAGCGGGCCAAATGAATGTACCTGATCCTCTTGAAGGCATCACTTTTGTTCCAACAACCGTCTCTTTATTTACTGCTTCTGCAATAATATTTTCTTCAGAAACAGACCTACCTATCGTCTGACCGTTTTGTTTACGAATAAGTTCCGTAACGATTTTTTCCCCGTCAGAACCTTTCTTTGTCACTTTCTTTTCACCTTTATATAAGGAATTGTCTTCTTCAGTTAGAGCTTCATATTTAATTACTTCTTTTGTTTTCGTTTCGTAATGAACTTCCACTTCTACGTACGGTTTACTAGCCGTAACGTTGAGCTCCTCGCCTAACCTAAGAATCTCATCTTTTGCCAAACTCGGATTTAGTTCTAACAGTTTAGTCGTCGCCATATTGTGAGCGGCAGCAATTGATCCAAGCACATCACCTGAACGTACTACATACTTCTTCTCTTCAAGCGTCCCCTTATTAAGAAGGACCATGGCTTCTTCTGTACTTCTTACCTCTTCTGGAGATACTTTTCCTGTTACCGCCTGCATCTCACCGCTAAATAAGATGTTTACAATACGTGTTTCATCTTCTTTCAAAGGGGGTATTGGTTCAGAAGAAGCTCTGCGGGCTTCGAATTCGTTAAGCTTCTTCTCAGAAACAGATTGTAATTTCAACTCGCGAATCACTTTATTGTATGTGTCCATATCATTAACGTAAAAAGCCAGTTCTTCGTCAATTGAAACACCGATTGCTTCCGTTTCCACGGACAGCATTCCATGAAGTTTTTCTAGGACGATGTCATCGTCCGTTTCAGCTGTAAATACACGTTCTGGAATCACCGACAAATCTGTTCCTATTGTAAGAGGAAGATTCTTAAATTCAGAGGCTGCCTTTTCCAGCTCTTCTTCTTTCAATGCTTCCAACTTTTCTTGATCAGCTATAACACCTACATATTCCCCTTTTGAATAGATATGAAATATGGTCAAGAGGCCCTTATTCTCCTCTTCATTCGCAAAGCCTGTATTTATCCCAAGTCCCGCCAACATCATTGTCATAACGAGTACTTTTTGCGTCTTTTTGAAAGGACGAATAAATTCCGGTAATACCTTTTTTGTTTCGCCCTGTTTATTTCTTTTGAAAAACATATATGAAACTCCCTCCATATTTCAATCAGAAGACTGATATAGATCATTTACAGTTACGCAAAATTTCATGCCTCTCTAATTTAACATATCTGGTGCCATTCTTGTGGTATTCTAGGTCTTTGTAATGAGAATGTAGAATAGCATCCATTTATTAACTATTAATTTCGACCGACTAGCTGTTCTCTTAACTTTTGTTTCTAACATATTACTCGACTATTACCTTGCTATTTATACATTTTACGTTCTCTTCGACTATCTTTTTTGATCGTCTCGACTTTGCGGTGTCATTTTTAGTCATTTATCTCACGACTGTTGATTAACCATTTATTTGCATAAGATACTGGCGTGAAGGGCTTGATGTCTCTCATTTTCACTGGACCATTTTCGGTGAACTATTCATGACAGATTTACTAAGGGTCCAAGTGTGGCTAGAAGTGACGGAGTCACTTCTAGCCACAACATTTCAGTAATACTGTTGCAAATAGTTGCCTGTCGCGTTCCTACACTATTCAAGTGGAAAATGCAGTTGTTTTGGAAGAATAGAGTCGATGACATTCTATAGAAAGTGTAAGTGCCCGAAGATGCAATTTCGGGCACTCTTGCACGTTGTACAATGCGGTCCTTGCTTACTTCTAGCAAAGAGTATGCATCTAATCATGTGACGCCTTATAGAAAGTGACACCTCTTTAAATTAAAAAACCATAGAGAACGCATCAGCCGCCAAAATTGCATCTTTGGCGGCTTTTCTCCAGGTAAGAAGCCAGCTATTCTTTCGTCCCAAAAAGCTCTAAATGCAATTCGTGTACTTATCCATTTGGAGTGCGACGGATGCAGGACCACCATACGCATCCCTACACATCCAGACATCTCGATAAGGATATAGTAGTCGTTCAATCCAAAGCAATACAAATGCAATTCTACACATAGCACCCAGTGTGTGATTAAGTTATTTCCTGGTTATTTTTAGCTAATAAACAGATGCGCATTTATCTATAAAAAAAGAAAGACGTCTTGTCTACCGGTGATTCCCGGTGTCATAAGACGTCTTTCTCTATTTGATGTAATTATCTCCAGAGACTCGTAACACTGTCTGTGTTAATTAATAATCCGGCGATTCGTGCTGACTCCAGTCAATATTGACAAATTTGTTGTACTCCTTCGCAAAGGCAAGAGTTACCGTACCCGTCGGACCATTCCGCTGTTTGGCTATAATAATTTCAATCATATTCTGATTTTCTGTTTCTTTATCATAATAGTCTTCACGGTAGAGGAACGAAACGATATCGGCATCTTGCTCAATGCTTCCTGACTCCCGGAGATCGGACATCATCGGACGCTTATCCTGACGTTGCTCAACACCACGGGACAGCTGAGACAAAGCAACTACCGGTACTTTCAATTCTCTCGCGAGTGATTTTAGCGATCGTGAGATTTCTGAAACCTCCTGCTGGCGGTTTTCGCCCGGCTTACTGCCACTTCCTGCAATTAGCTGCATATAGTCAATCATAATCATGCCCAGTCCGTGTTCCTGTTGCAAGCGACGGCATTTTGAACGAATGTCATTAACACGGATACCTGGTGAATCATCGATGAAAATACCAGCATTAGAGAGGCTGCCCATTGCCATCGTAAGTTTACGCCAGTCTTCCGCTTCGAGAGCACCTGTACGAAGCACTTGTGCATCTATATTACCTTCCGCACAAAGCATCCGCATAACAAGTTGCTCCGCTCCCATCTCCAAGCTAAAGATCGCGACATTCTCATCGGTTTTAGTCGCGACATTTTGCGCCACATTTAACGCAAATGCCGTCTTACCAACGGATGGGCGCGCGGCAACAATAATTAAGTCGTTTCGCTGAAAACCGGCCGTGATCTTATCTAAATCCCGAAAACCGGTTGGGATACCTGTAACATCACCTTTTTTCGTATGAAGAAGTTCGATATTATCATACGTTTCAACTAGGACGTCCTTAATATGACGAAAGTCGCCGGCATTTTTCCTGTTAGATACTTCCATCATTTTCTTTTCCGCTTCAGCTAAGAGTGCCTCTACCTCGTCCTCCCGCGCGTAGCCATCTTCAACGATTGAAGTCGCCACACGGATAAGGCGTCGTAGAAGTGCTTTCTCTTCAACGATGCGAGCATAATGAACAATGTTAGCTGCTGTTGGAACAGAGTTAGCGATCTCCATCAAGTATGAAATACCACCGACATCTTCCAGTTCTTTTTTAGCAGATAGTTCTTCCGTCACCGTGACAACGTCAATTGCCTGACCTTTGTCACTCAGAATAATCATCGTTCGGAAGATTTTCTCATGCGCCATCCTATAAAAATCCTCTGGCATAAGAAGTTCTGCCGCCGTAATGAGCGCTTGCGGTTCAAGAAAAATTGCTCCGATGACCGACTGTTCCGCTTCATTATTATGTGGTGGGACGCGATCAATCATCTGATTCATCTAGCCAATCTCTCCTTATCCTTCTTCCACAACATGTACTTTAAGCGTTGCCGTCACGTCTGGGTGAATTCTGATTGGAACATTAGTGAAGCCAAGTGCACGTATTGCGTCCGGTAATTCCATTTTGCGTCGGTCCACTTTAATTCCTTCAATTTTATTTAATGCTTCAGCAATTTGTTTTGTTGTAATAGAACCAAATAGCCTTCCGCCTTCACCAGATTTAGCTTTCATTTCTACCGTAATCTCATTAATTTGTTCTTGTAGCACTTTTGCTTCTGCCAATTCTTCAGCTGCGTCTTTAGCGACCCGATTTTTTTGACCTTCAAGCCTGCTAATATTCCCTGGTGTCGCTTCAACCGCCAAGTTGTTTTTTAGTAGAAAGTTTTGTGCGTACCCCACAGATACCTCTTTTAAATCACCTTTTACCCCAATGCTTTTTACGTCTTTCAATAAGATTACTTTCATTATGAATTTCCCCTTTCCAACTTTGTATTAAGTACAGCCGTTAGCATTTCTTTCGCTTCTTCCACGGATTCAACATCGAGCTGACATGCCGCGTTCGTCAAATGGCCGCCGCCTCCAAGTTCCTCCATGACAAGTTGAACATTCAATTCACCGAGAGAACGGGCGCTTATTCCTATTTTACCATCTGCGCGAGATGCAATGACAAATGAAGCTGCAACACCTTGCATTGTAAGAAGTATATCAGCCGTTTGGGCTATCAAAACAGAACCATAAACGACTTGGTTCTGTCCTTTTGCAATAGCAATTCCTGCGTCAGACAATTCAACGGTTTCAATCAATTTAGATCTCAGAACATAAGTGGCAATATCCTCTTTTAACAGGCGTTGAACTAGTATTGTATCTGCTCCATTGGTTCGCAGATACGATGCTGCTTCAAATGTCCTTGCCCCTGTGCGGAGTGTAAAACTTTTCGTATCGACGATAATACCCGCAAGTAGGGCAGTCGATTCGAGCATTGTAAGCTTTTCTTGTTTTGGTTGGTATTCAATTAATTCGGTAACAAGTTCTGCAGTAGATGAAGCATATGGTTCCATGTAGACAAGCATCGTGTTCTTGATAAACTCTTCTCCACGTCGATGGTGATCGATGACGACAACCTTCTCTGCTTTATCGATAACTCGTTCATCAATGACCATACTCGGCTTATGCGTATCAACGACGATGATCAGTGACTTCTCTGTAATCATCGTAAGGGCCTCATCGGGCGTGATGAATTGATTGAACAAATCCGTATCACGCCTAATTTCGTCCATAAGACGTGTAACGCTTCCGTCCAGTTCGTTGAAATTGACGACTACATATCCTTCAACATTATTCTTGCGGGCCATTTTCCGAACACCGATCGCTGCGCCAATTGCATCCATATCAGGCATTTTATGGCCCATTATAAATACTTTATCACTGCCTTGGATAAGATCTCGCAATGCATGTGAGATAACCCTTGCACGAACACGGGTCCTTTTTTCAACGGGATTTGTTTTTCCACCATAAAATTTCAGCTTCCCGTCTGAACGTTTGATAGCCACTTGGTCACCACCGCGCCCAAGTACAAGATCTAAACTCGACTGAGCCAGTTCGCCCAATTCGATTAATGAAGTATATCCCACACCGACACCAATACTGAGTGTCAGTGCCGTACTCTGCTTGGCTGTTGTTTCACGAATGTCATCTAAGATCGAGAACTTTGTTTTTTCCAAGTTAGCCAACGTTGCTTCGTTAAATACAGCTAAGAAACGATCAGTCGCAATTCGTTTCACAAAAATCCCATTAGTTGTTCCCCAGCTATTTACAAGGGAAGTTACTAGTGAGTTAAGCTGACTTCTTGTCTGATCATCCATTGCCTGTGATACTTCATCATAATTGTCGACAAGAATAATGCCGAGAACTGTACGGTCTGCATAATAAAGAGTCTCCATTACTAGCTGCTCTGTAATATCAAATAAATAAATGAGTTTCTCTTCTGCTTTATAAAAGACCTTATACGACTTATCTCCAATCGTCAAAACATTGTTCTCCGCTTTTTCACTTTTTAAAATCGCATGAAACTGTCCAGACAGATCGAACAAATCGTCGCCGATAAGGGTTTCCTGATGCGCAAATACTTTTGCAGCATACGGATTTGCCCACTCAACAACATTCTTTTCATTAATGAGAATAATACCGATCGGTAATTCAAGAAGTGCTTCTTCTCCGACTTTCTTCACCCTGTACGATAATGTTTCAATATGTTTCTCTGTTTCGATATAAGTCTGTTCTTCAATTTTCCACGTAAACCCTATTGCGACCATAAATATGACGGAGAAAAGTAGTCCAAGCCAAAACTGGAATAAGAGCAGGGGCACTGCCGCGATCACGCCCAGAATCGACAATACCGTCAGCGGATAGCGTATTGCTCTTTTTCTAAAAAATGACGTCATTGTCCCATCCCCTTATTTCGACTTGTCTTTTCTAAGCCAGGCACGTAGATTCACTCCTGTATCAAGTATCCCGAGCATCGTCGTAATTGGAGCCAGCACTAATGCAAAAATTGTGGCCACAACTGTCGCCACTTTCGGTAACTTCATTTCATTTACATAGTAATGGATCAGTGAAACACCTTGCAATAGAAGCAAGAATCTTAAAACGGTAGTTGCGTTGACAATAACCAGATATAGATTTGTCCCTGGCACCACATCTGCAAAGAGCTGAATAAGAAGAATCGCTCCGTACAAAACCACTGTAATCATTGGTAGCTTCATTTCCCGGAATGGCGGAAACTTGGGAACTTCAAATCCTATTCGCTTGGCAACTCCGAGGTTTAACGTGAGAAGAATGAAAGCTAACATGAAAGCGCCTATGATGAAGATAGATGGAATTGTGTACTCGTACACCTGAAGCGATGATGTAACGACTTCATCATAGTTGGCAGGTAAGCCACCAATTTTAGACATAAACGATGTCATCTGCTCTTTAGAATCTTGCATAGCCGTCATTAATTCGTCTATCATATTAAATCCAAAGAAAAGGACAGCCCCGACATAGACAACCATCCCAGTAATAAGCAAGGTGAGTCCAGAAGCCATGAAGATATATAATCTTGTTTTACCCATCATGATTGTTTCCCCAATAATGAACCCGAGAATCCCATGAACGATAGCAAATGGAACGAGTAGAATACCTCCGATTAGTAATGACAACACGACACCGGTCGCATATACAAGAAACGACGAGGTTCGGTCGTATTTTAGTCTGTACAAAATAATCGGTAATGGAATGAAGAACATGGTGACACTTCCAAGAAGCGGTGTATATAACGATACCGCAAGCAAGATTGCAAAAAAAGCAATCATCATTGCTCCGTACGTAATTTTCCTTGCGTTGTCTTGCATAATATAGATTCCTCCGGTCTTTCGCTGGACGACTAATTCTATCCACACTTAAACTTAAAGTTCCTATGGATAGTTGCTTCAATTGTATCATGATTATTGTTTTTAAACCAAATCAAGAACATATGTACTTCCTTTATTCGAATAAAAAGACCGCCCCCATACCGGTTATGTCGGTCTGACGAGGCGGTCTATCTAAATAAAATTATCTTTCTTCCGAACTGAATGGAAGAAGTGCCATGATACGTGAGCGTTTGATTGCAAGTGTCAGTTTACGCTGATACTTTGCGCTTGTACCTGTTACCCGGCGAGGCAAGATTTTTCCACGCTCAGAAATAAATTTCTTAAGCATATCTGTATCTTTATAATCGATTTTAGTAATGTTGTTTGATGTGAAATAACAAACCTTACGGCGTCTCTTTCCTCCACGACGTGGTGCCATAGTTGTTCCCCTCCTTACTTAATTCGTATTCGGCTTTCGATAAGCGGCGCATTACGTTGTCAACTTCGCTCATTCTCATCCTCACGTGCCATAGCACGCTCCTATGTTCACTCACTCGTTTCCTAGCACTGCTTGCTTCTCGAAACCCTCATAATGACGGGTCGATCATTAGAACGGCAGGTCGTCGTCCGATACTTCTATCGGGCCACCGCCTGTCGAGAATGGGTCATCGTCAGTACGTGTGTAATTTTGCTGGTTAGGCTGTTGATATTGCTGGTTTGATTGTTGGTTTGATTGTTGGTTTGACTGCTGATTCTGATAGCTCGGTTGTTCGCTCTGTTGAGAACCTTGGTAAGGTGCCCCACCGCCAGCTCCCGTTCTATTTTCGCCAGATGCATTACGCGGTTCAAGAAACTGCGTGCTGTCTGCTACAACTTCTGTAGTATAAACACGCTTTCCATCTTGTCCTTCAAAGCTGCCCGTCTGAATACGGCCATCTACTCCGACAAGACTTCCCTTTTTCAAGAAGTTTGCAACGTTTTCAGCCTGTTTTCTCCAAGCAACACAACTAATGAAATCAGCTTCTCTTTCGCCTGAAGCACTTTGAAAAGCTCGGTTTACTGCTAACGTAAAACGTGTCACAGCAATACCAGTTTGTGTATACTTGAGTTCAGGATCTTTTGTCAATCGCCCTACTAAAACAACTCGGTTAATCATTAGAATGCAACCTCCCTCATCATTTTGTAAGTTTCACCTGTTCATTTTTTATATATGGATTAGTCTTCAATACGGACAGTCATATGACGAATAATATCTTCGTTGATGTTCGCAAGACGTGTAAATTCATCGATTGCTTTAGTTTCAGAATTCAACTTAATTAGTTGATAGAAACCTTCACGTAGATCGTCGATTTCGTAAGCAAGACGGCGCTTGCCCCACTCTTTCGACTCGATGTTTTCTGCACCATTTGAAAGAAGAACTTCGTCAAAACGTTCAATCAACGCTTTTTTCGCTTCATCTTCTACTGTTGGGCGGATAATGTACATAATTTCGTACTTTCTCATCTGTAGTCACCTCCTTATGGACTTGGGCCCTGCTGATTTCAGCGGGCAAGGAGTAAGTAATTATATTACTCACATCAGTACATTTTAGCACAACTTCATTTATATTTCAACTATTTTCTTGTATACTTTTGTACAGAGGTGAATTTCATTGAATGAATTTCCTGTACCCGACAAAATAATTGAGATTAATTTACCAAAAGTAGCTAAGAATAGCCTAGCTTTAACTGTGATTTCTTTCCTTTTATTGTGGATTCTAAAAATCTTTATTGAAAGAAACTTTTCATTGTCACTCAACTTATGGACAGTTGTATTTTTCATTGTAGGCTATATCCTGCTGATCATTCTGCATGAACTATTTCATCTGCTTGGTTTTCGTGTTTTTGGAGGCGTCCCGTGGAGAAAAATGATTGTTGGGGTCAATCTAAAAATGGGTATCGCATATGCGACAACTGATCAACTTATGACGAACCGTGCAATACGAAAAGCACTACTGCTACCCTTTTGGATGACAGGTATTCTTCCAGCCCTTATTGGTCTTTATATTGGAAGTGGTTTGCTAGTGAGCTTGGCTGCTTTATTGATAGGTGGGGCAGCTGGCGACTTCGCTATGTATAAGGAGTTGAAAGAACTGCCCGACGATTGGATTGTGAAAGATGATCCTGAATTACCAAAGCTCTATGTCTATGCACCTGAGAAGTTGAATGAATGATTTCATTGCATATTGCATCGGCTACCCCTATAAGGCACCTACACCGGGTTCACGCACGCACCCCGGTACCAGTTACTGACATCGGATTCAATAGTTAAATATATATGTAATGGAAATTTAAAAAACCACTCCGGAATCAAATCCAGAGTGGTCTTCTTTCATTATTAAACGTTAAAACGGAATAGCATGACGTCGCCGTCTTTAACAATATATTCTTTTCCTTCAAGACGAACTTTTCCTGCCTCTTTGGCAGCTGTCATCGAACCTGTTGCGACAAGATCATCATATGCAACTGTTTCAGCACGGATGAAACCACGTTCGAAGTCGGTATGAATGATACCAGCACATTGCGGTGCTTTCATACCTTTACGGAATGTCCACGCGCGAACTTCTTGCACACCTGCCGTGAAGTACGTTGCAAACCCTAGAAGCTTATATGACGCTTTGATCAATTGATCAAGACCTGATTCCTTGATGCCCAACTCTTCAAGGAACATTGCTTTTTCATCATCTTCAAGTTCAGCCATTTCTTCTTCGATTTTTGCACAGACAACAATTACTTGCGCATTGTCTTTTTCTGCAAATGCACGGACAGCTTTAACATTCTCATTATTATCTGCATCTGCAACTTCATCTTCCGCAACGTTTGCCACATAGAGCATCGGTTTAATCGTAAGAAGGTTCATCCCTTTTGCAAGGATTAATTCTTCGTCAGTGAACTCAACAGAACGAGCAGGCTTTTCATTTTCGAATGCTTCTCTCAATTTAATCAAGATCGGCTCTTCTGCAATTGCCACTTTATCTTTCTGTTTCACCATTTTTGTAACACGTGCCAATCGTTTTTCAACGGCTTCCATGTCTGCAAGAATCAATTCAAGATTGATAATTTCAATATCATCAATTGGATCAACTTTCCCAGCTACATGTGTAATGTTTTCGTCTACGAAGCAACGAACTACTTGACAAATTGCATCCACTTCACGGATGTGCATAAGGAATTTGTTCCCTAGCCCTTCGCCTTTACTTGCTCCTTCAACGATTCCCGCGATATCAGTAAATTCAAATGCAGTCGGTACAGTTTTCTTCGGTACTACTAGTTCTGTCAGTTTATCTAGTCTTTCATCGGGTACTTCAACGATTCCGACGTTCGGATCAATTGTACAGAACGGGTAGTTTGCCGCCTCTGCTCCCGCTTTTGTAATCGCATTGAATAATGTAGATTTACCTACGTTTGGTAGTCCAACAATCCCAGCTGTTAATGCCATTCGTTCCACAACCTTTCATTAATCTTTTTAAACGGTACTTCCGCTTAAAAAGCTTCCATTATATGTTCATTCATTCACTCATATATTCTATATGCAACTCTTCTAGTATAAGGACAGCAGGCCAAGTTGTCCATCTGCTAGCGGAACGCCTAGAAACTTAACAACTTAAGATTCAGCCTTTACAAGGAGTTTTTTCATCTTCTTTGCAAATTCATTACGCGGAATCATGACACTGTGGCCACATCCTTCGCATTTTATTCGAATATCTGCTCCCATTCGAATAATTTTCCAAGAGTTTGTCCCACACGGATGTTGCTTTTTCATTTCTACAACGTCATTCAATCCGAATACTTTTTCCACCATTTATCTACACCTCATCTTTCGGTCGATACATAACCATTTTCGGGTACGGTATTTCAATACCGTTCTGATCCAGGAATAATTTCAAGTCCCTGCGTAATTGCCTCGCAATAGCGTATTGCATCACAGGCTGGGTTTCTGCTGTAATTCTCATAACAATTTCAGATGCTCCCAAATCTTGTACACCTACAATAATCGGCTGTGATATCAGTGCTTCATATCCAACAGATAAATTCGCAAGATACTCTTCCAACAGTTTTTCCGTTTTGGCGATATCCGTTTCATATCCCAGTCTAATATCCACTATAGCCAGTGAATTATTAATTGAGTAGTTCACGACCTCTGAAATGTTTCCATTCGGGATGATATGTACTTCCCCGCCATACGCGCTAATCTTTGTCGTACGTAAACCAATTTCTTCGACAGTTCCAACTGTTAAACCAATTTGTACATAATCGCCCACAGAAAATTGATCTTCAAAAATGATGAAGAATCCACTGATGATATCTTTCACAAGACTTTGGGCACCAAAACCAACAGCCAGACCCAACACTCCAGCCCCTGCAAGAATTCCTGTAACATTGATTGTAAAAGCAGAAAGGATTGCTAATATTGCTGCGAAGTAGACGACATATGACAATGTATTTTGAAGCAGCTTAACCAATGTTGTTTCACGGCGCTCTGTATGGCGCAAGGCACCTTTCAGTCGCACCTTGAATGCGCGGCGAATAACACTTTTACCTATTTTGACTACAATGATGGATAACAGAATAATGAAGAAAACTTTAAATGCCAACATGCCAATATCAAACCAAGTCTGTGAACTAAATAGTATGTTACTTACTTCTTCAACTTCTTCTTTTATCTTTTTAATGTCCTCATTTATGGTTACTCCCACAATCCTCTTCCTTTCGTATAATAAATCACTTGCAAGCGTAGACTGAGTTATAAAAAAAAGAAATGGAGTTTTTTTATGCGAGCAACTCTTTCGTCAACATACGATTACCGCATTCATCATAAGGAAACGGGTGCTGTTTGGAAACTCAGTTCACTATTCCTCCAGCACATTCCATTCGATACCCAAGATCTCATCTTTTTCTGCATCGGAACCGATCGCTCTACCGGTGACTCTCTAGGACCGCTAACTGGCTCTTTCCTATCTGAATCTTCCTTGTTCCCGTTTACTGTAATCGGCACGTTGGAAAGTCCATTACACGCCTTAAATCTACAACAGTATATAGATGAAACCAGACTCACTAATCCCTCCGCCTTTATCGTAGCAATTGATGCCTGCCTAGGACAAGTAAGTTCTATCGGCCAGTTACTTTTCAATAGCGGGCCTATACACCCCGGCAAAGCGGTCGGTAAAGATCTGCCCCCTGTTGGAGATGTATCCATTAAAGGTATTGTCAATATCGCTGGCTTCATGGAACACGCTGTTTTGCAAAGCACTCGCCTCTACCTTCCATATGAGATGAGTCGCACTATCGCTCGGGCATTGCAACTCGCGCACGGGCGCCGCAAATCAAAAGAAGTGAACGATAGTAACAGCTACTCCAACGACAAGGATACCAGGAATCAGATTAGCAACTCTCACTTTAGTCAGACCAATTAAGTTTAAACCAATAGCCAAGATCATTAATCCACCTGTCGCTGTCATTTCGGATATAAAGAAATTTAGTAATTCATCTGGAACGAAGCGACTTATTTGAGTGGAAAATAAGGTGATGATTCCTTGATAAAGAAATACAGGGATCGCAGCAAATGCGACGCCAATGCCTAGCGTTGAGCTTAAAATGATAGCGGTAAAACCATCAATAATCCCTTTCATGACAAGAACATCATGATCATTCCTCAGCCCGCTGTCGATAGCACCGATAATGGCCATCGATCCAACAACAAAAATCAATGTCGCTGTAACAAAACCTTGCGCGATGCCTGGACCTTTATCACTTGCTGGTATCTTGCTTTCCATCCAGTATCCCAGATCATTCACTTTCTTATCAAGATCCATCCACTCGCCAATGACTGCACCTACAACAATACTGATAATTACAATCAGAATTTGCGTACTTTCAAATGTCATTTGTATGCCAATAACAGCAACCGCAAGCCCAATTCCATACATGACAGTTTCTTTCATTCGCTCCGGTATATTATGTAAAAATCGACCAACGAACGCACCTACAATTATTAAAAGTACGTTTATAATTGTTCCAAATAAAATCATCTTTTCACTTCCTCTTAATCTAATACGCCTTGGCGTATTTTCGTCCAGATTTTGAATTGAGCTTGCTCAATGCAGTTAAAAATAAAACCTATTTTGCGCAGTCGGCAAAATAGGTGCATCCTTATTCGTTCAATAATTCAAGAATACGTTCAAGATCATCTTCAGAGAAAAATTCAATTTCAATTTTCCCTTTGTTTTTTGTTTTCTTAATTGATACGTTTGTCCCAAAATAATCCCGCAGGTTTGATTCCCGTTCGGCTAGGAATAGGTCTTTACGCTTTTCTGGCTTAGTTTCACGTGGAACATCCTCGTTCATTGTTTGAACCAGTTTTTCTAATTGGCGTACGTTAAGTCCTTCTCTTAATACCCGTTCTGCCACTAATGAAATTTGTGCTTTCTTACGTAGACCAAGTAATGTCCGGCCATGCCCCATTGAAATTTCACCTACAGTAATATAATTCCTTACTTTTTCAGGCAATGAAAGTAAACGGACGTAATTTGCGATATGAGGTCTGCTTTTACCCAGTCTAAATGCTAGTTGTTCTTGTGTAAGACCCAAGTTTGCCATAAGACTCTGATAAGCTTCCGCTTCTTCAATTGGCGTCAGATCTTCCCGCTGTAAATTTTCAAGGATCGCAAATTCCATTGTTTCTTTGTCCGTCAAGATACGGACAACCGCTGGAACGTCAGTTAGACCTGCTATTTGGGCTGCACGGAATCGTCTCTCACCTACGACAATTTCGTAGGACGTTCCCATTTTCCTAAGAATAATTGGCTGAAGAATACCATGTTCTTTAATGGAAGCACTTAACTCTTGAATTGCATTTTCATCAAATACTTTTCTAGGTTGATATGGATTAGCCGTAATACTTTTCACATGAATATGTTCGACAGACTCTACTTTCGCTAGTGACTCTCCAGGGAATAAAGCATTTAATCCTTTTCCAAGGCCTTTAGCCATTACGAACCACTTCCTTTGCCAGTTCTAAATATACCTCTGCACCGCGTGATCTTGAATCATAGATGATAATTGGCTCTCCATGACTTGGCGCCTCACTCAATCGTACATTTCGTGGAATAATCGTTTTGTACACTTTATCTTGAAAATATTTTTTTACTTCATCTATAACTTGAATCCCTAAATTTGTTCTTGCATCGAACATCGTAAGTAAGACGCCATCAATCATTAAGTCTTCATTTAAATGTTTTTGAACAAGTCGGATAGTACTTAACAGCTGACTTAAACCTTCGAGCGCATAGTACTCACACTGAACTGGGATGATAATTGAATCAGCTGCAGTCAGTGCATTTATTGTTAGTAATCCAAGTGAAGGTGGACAGTCGATAATGATGTAGTCATACAGATCTTTCGCTTCCTGAATCGCATGTTTCATCCGTACTTCTCTAGATATAGTTGAAACTAGCTCGATTTCTGCACCTGCCAGGGATATAGTTGCCGGCACGATATCAAGGTTTTCTACTTTTGTCGAACGAATAACATCTTTTATATTAATATCGTCTATTAAAATATCATAAATGCATTGTTGGACTTCCCCCTTGTTAACACCTACTCCGCTCGTTGCATTCCCTTGCGGATCAGTATCAATCAAAAGAACTTTTTTGCCTATATGAGCAAGGCAAGCACTAAGATTTACGGATGTTGTCGTTTTCCCGACGCCTCCCTTTTGATTGGCTATCGCTATAATTCTGCCCACACCTGCACCTGCTTTCCTGCACTTTTATCATTCTTTAATTCTTTCAATTTTGTAACTTCTTCTAGTTTAACAAAAAAAACATTTTTTGTAGAGATATATGTAGAAAAAAGACTCTTGCAATGTGAAGCAAGAGTCTTTTATTCAAAGAAAAGTAAGTATACGTTTTTCACCTGGTACAGTGTCTAGTGTCTAGACTGCCAGGACGCGGTGAACTTAGTTCGTCAGCGCTTTTGGGACTACCAATGCGCTTGCGCATTTCTTATTTCTTTTTTGGTATTTTAACAGTGATTATATAAAAATCATCTGAATCTTCTTCTTCTGTTTTCACATCTATCCCGCTTTTAGTAACGAGAACGAGTGATTGCCTGATTGTATTTAGAGCAATTCGTACATCTTTACTTACAGATTTCCTTCGAGGTGCTGTTTTTTTACCTTTAACATTCTCTGGTGGGTGTAAAACTTGAAGGATTCTGGCTTCAAGTTGTTTGACATTCAACTGCTGTTCAATGACTTCCTTGAAAAGTTGTGACTGTAATTCACTATCTTTAATTGGTATAAGCGCTCTTGCATGTCGTTCTGATATTTCCTTTGTTAATATTCCATTCTTGATTTCATCGGGTAATTTCAGTAAGCGCAATTTATTGGCAACAGTTGATTGACCTTTTCCTAATCTTTGCGCTAATGCTTCCTGCGTTAATGAATGAAGTTCCAGAAGTTTTTCATAGGCATACGCCTCTTCAATAGAAGTCAATTCTTCACGTTGTAAGTTTTCAATAAGTGCAATAGATGCAGTTTCTTTATCATCAAGGTTTCGAATGATCGCCGGTACTTCCGACCACCCCAACTTTTTCATTGCTCGATATCTACGTTCTCCTGCGATTATTTCATAGTTTTCTTCACCAATTTTCCGAATGACGATTGGTTGAATGACACCATGCGTATGAATGGTCCTCGCAAGTTCTTCAATCTTATCTTCAGAAAATATTGTACGCGGTTGAAACTTATTTGGATTTATTAGCTCGATTTTCACCTGTTCAATTACTTCGTGATGAACCTTTTCCACCACTAGTGGATCTAATTCTTTATCTCCACTCCCAAAAAATCGTGAAAACGGACTTTTCATTCCCGGCACCACCTTTTCAATACTGCTCCCTAATTCTATTAATTCGGCACGGCGATAGTATATCCTCTTTACTCAATGTTCCACGTGAAACGGATCATTGAATTGGCGACTTATTCGGAATACCTGGTTTACGAGGATATTTTTTAGGAGAAATTTTCTCTTTATCAAAAACAAAAATGTTTCGTTCACTATTTTCAATTGGCAAAATAAACGAGTTTTGTTTTTTAATGGTAGCGCCGAGAACAGAAAGTGCTTTTTTTGCATCTAGAAGTTCATCTTCCGCGGCTGCCCCCTTCATCGCAATGAAGATTCCACCTTTTTTAGCTAGTGGTATACATAACTCCGCTAAGACGGAAAGACGTGCAACCGCACGAGCAGTAACGATATCAAATTTTTCACGGTACTTGGAGTCTTGTCCGAAGTCCTCTGCTCTCGCATGAACGAAGTGCACATTTTCAAGCTGAAGTTCTTCAGCTAATACTTTCAGAAATCCAATTCTTTTATTTAATGAATCAACAATGGTCACGTCTAAGTTCGGAAAACAAATTTTCAATGGAATACTTGGAAATCCAGCTCCCGCACCTACATCACAAATTGTTTTTGGTTCATTCAGGTCAATATAAAAAGCCGCGGATATGGAATCATAGAAATGTTTCAAATAAACTGAGGGTGCATCTGTAATCGCCGTCAAGTTCATCTTTTCATTCCACTCTACCAAAAGTTTAAAATACTGGTTAAACTGAGCTATTTGCGTTTCACTCAATTCAATACCTTTGTCTTTTAAAGCCTGTATAAATTGTTCAACATTCATCAATATTCCCCCCATAGGAAAAGCATATGCGCCTGTCCAGAGGCGACAGGCATAAGACGGGCTGACGGTGCGGCGTTCTTTGCCTCATAGTCGGCACGGCTTATGGCCCGAGCCTCTAGGCGCTGGAGTCTAGACAGTTAGATAAGCGTAAGGCGTCGTCTAGCCCCGACAGGCACAAGACAGTTTGTGAGGAGGCGTACTTCAGCCACCACAGCAAAATGACTTGTGACCCCGAGGGGTTGACGCCTGGAGTCTAGACAGTTAGAAAAGCATAACAGTTTGTATTAAGTAATATAACACAAGACCGTTTTAGCTAATTTAGCCCGAAATTTTAGCAATTCTCCCCTGTTCGATATAGACAAGAAGAATTGAAATATCGGCTGGATTAACGCCAGATATGCGAGATGCTTGTGCAATGGATAATGGTCTTACCTCACTTAGCACACTTTTCGCTTCCGTTGCAATACCTGATATTGCATTATAGTCGATATTATCGGGTATTTTTTTGTTTTCTAGTTTTTTCATTTTATCTACTTGTTGCAACGATTTTTCAATATAACCTTCATACTTAATGAAGATTTCAACTTGCTCTTCTACTTCTTTTGATATCTTTTCTTCTGGCGGAACCATTCTTACTATCTGGCTATATTTTATTTCAGGACGTTTTAAAAGATCTGCTGCTTTCATCGGTTCTCTAAGTTCTGAGCCGCCTGTTTCACGTATAATCTCCTGGACATTACTAGCAGGTTTAATTGTCACTTTTCGCAACCTGATAATTTCTTCTTCAATCTGTTGCTTTTTAATAATATGAGCATCGTGCCGTTCTTCACTAATCAGTCCAATTTGGTACCCTATTTCAGTCAGACGCATATCGGCATTGTCATGACGCAACAACAGTCGGTATTCTGCGCGTGATGTTAGAAGTCTATACGGCTCACTTGTCCCTTTTGTAACAAGATCGTCAATAAGAACACCGATATATGCATCAGCACGTCCGAGGACACGTTCCTCTTTCCCCAGAGCGCGAGAAGCTGCATTAATACCCGCCATGATTCCTTGGCCTGCTGCTTCTTCATAACCAGATGTACCGTTAAGCTGACCAGCTGTATATAGATTACGAATTCTTTTTGTTTCAAGTGTAGGCCATAGTTGCGTAGGAACGATAGCGTCATACTCAATTGCATAACCTGCACGCATCATTTCCGCATTTTCAAGCCCCGGTACGCTTGCAATCAATTGTTTTTGAACGTGTTCTGGCAAACTTGTCGATAATCCTTGAACATACACTTCTTGCGTATTACGGCCTTCCGGCTCAAGGAAAATCTGATGACGTGATTTATCGGCAAAACGTACTATTTTATCTTCAATTGAGGGGCAATAGCGGGGCCCTTTCCCTTTAATCATCCCCGAATACATCGGCGACAAATGAAGGTTTTCATTAATAAGTTCATGCGTTCTTGGCGATGTATATGTCAGCCAACACGGTAGTTGATCAGTAATGAATTCAGTTGTTTCATAACTGAATGCCCATGCTGTATCATCTCCTGGTTGGATTTCAGTTTTGCTATAGTCAATTGTTCTACTATTCACACGTGGTGGTGTTCCTGTTTTGAATCTCACCATGTCAAAACCAAGTTCGCGAATATTGTCTGCAAGTTTAATTGATGGCATTTGGTTATTCGGTCCGCTCGAATATTTCAGGTTACCAATAATAACTTCACCGCGTAGGAATGTACCCGTTGTAATGATGACTGTCTTCGCACGGTAAATTGCACCAACTTGTGTAAGTACCCCTTTTATTTCATCGTCTTCCACGATTAGTTCTTCTACAACACCTTGATGAAGCAGAAGATTTTCCTGTTCTTCCAGAAGACGTTTCATTTCCGACTGGTAAAGGACTTTATCGGCTTGCGCACGAAGCGCTCGTACTGCAGGTCCTTTGCCGGTATTCAACATACGCATTTGGATATGTGTTTTATCGATTACTTTGCCCATTGCACCGCCCAGTGCATCAATTTCACGTACGACGATCCCTTTAGCGGGACCGCCGAGTGACGGATTACATGGCATAAAGGCGATCATGTCGAGGTTCATTGTTAGTACGAGCGTTGTTGCACCCATTTTTGCAGCGGAAAGTGCCGCCTCAACTCCCGCATGACCGGCTCCAATAACAATAACGTCGAACTTGCCTGCTTCAAATTTGGGCATGTTCATTTCCTTCTTTCTATTAAAGTAATTCAAAACGTTCGATGAAAAGTAGTAGCAAGTCACTGCGCTAGGCAGATTCCCTCTTTCCATCCCTTATTTTTGAACACTCATCTTATTTTATTTTCCGAGGCAGAATTGTGAAAATAGCTCATTAAGTAGACCGTCTTGGACTGTGTCCCCAATTATTTCACCGAGAATTTCCCACGTCCGTGTAACATCAATCTGAATCATATCGACTGGAACACCTGCTTCAGCAGCCGCGAGCGCGTCTTCAATTGTGGCACGCGCGTTGTGTAACAGTGCAATATGTCGTGCATTTGAAACATATGTGAAATCGCCTGATTCAAGATTTCCTTCGAAAAAGAGTCCGGCAATTGCTTCTTCTAGTTCATCTACCCCTTCGTCTGTCACAAGAGAGGTCGTGACAACTTTGCCCGTTCCGGCATGTTCCTTCACTTTTTGCATGTCAATCTTTTGTGGAAGGTCGGTTTTATTGATAACAAAGATTGTATCCATTCCCGACACCACTTCAAATAGTCGTTCGTCTTCTATCGACAACTCTTCAGAACTGTTAAGGACAAGTAGTATTAAATCTGCTTCCTTCAACACTTTCCTCGACTTTTCGACACCGATTCGTTCCACAATATCTTCTGTTTCCCTGATTCCAGCTGTATCTACGAGACGAAGTGGAACACCCCGCACATTGACGTACTCTTCAATAATATCACGCGTCGTCCCCGCAATGTCGGTTACGATTGCTTTATTTTCTTGAATGATGCTATTTAGTAAGGAAGACTTCCCTACATTGGGCCTACCAATAATAACTGTGGACAGGCCTTCTCGAAGAATTTTCCCTTGTGATGAAGTTTTCAACAACTTATCGATTTCATTTCGCACCCAGGTACTTTTTTCGATCATTAGTGGGATTGTCATTTCTTCGACATCATCGTACTCTGGATAATCAATATTTACTTCGACTTGCGCCAACGTTTCAATAAGCGCTTGTCGCAATCCCCCGATCAATCGAGAAAGTTTTCCTTCCATCTGATTGAGTGCAACATTCATGGCCCGGTCTGTCTTCGCACGAATAAGGTCCATGACCGCTTCGGCTTGAGATAAATCAATTCGTCCATTAAGGAATGCACGTTTTGTGAATTCACCTGGTTCTGCAAGACGCGCCCCTTGCTTCAGCACTAATTGAAGAACACGAGTGACCGCAACGATTCCCCCATGACAGTTCACTTCTACAACGTCTTCACGTGTAAATGTTTTTGGTGCTTTCATAAGAGAAACCATTACTTCTTCGATAACTTCATCAGTTGATGGATCTATTAAATGACCATAATGGATTGTATGTGATTGTTCTTCATTTAGCCTCTTACCAGACGGTGAACGAAAAATCCGATCCGCTATTTGGACAGCTTCGTCCCCACTTAACCTGACGATGGCAATTGCACCTTCTCCCATTGGAGTCGAGATGGCAGCTATTGTATCAAAATGCACGTTTTTCACCTTCCTGACTTGGTTACTCACATGTGGATAACCTATTTCGGACACGACTATCTAACATAATATATTATCACAAATCCTCCCATCCTCCTAGTGTCGCAATTTAAATAATGTGGATAAGTTAAGGCATCTTTACAATTAATACAAAAAAAGCCCCGCAGAGACAGGGTTCGTCTTTGCGGGGCTTTTTTTCACCTAACGGCTTCAATGACAAGATATCTAAAGGGATCAGATCCTTCTGAATACGTTTCAATATCCAGTCGTCGTGATAAAGCATTGTGAATGACTTTTCTTTCATAGGAAGCCATTGGTTCTAACTGGATCTTTTTTCCAGTACGAACTGCTTTATCGGCCATTCGCTCAGCTAACTGCTCCAATGATTGTTCACGACGCTCCCGGTAATCACCGACATCTACCCGGACGACCTTGAATTGACTTGCTGATTTGTTCGTTACAAGCTGTGATAATTGCTGGAGTGCATTTAGCGTTTGTCCGCGTTTACCAATCAATAATGCAGCTTTTGCACTTTCCATTTGGAAAGTAACATATTTCCCTTTGATCTCGTGGCTGATTTGAATGTCATCGATACCCATTCCAATTGCAATCATTTTTAAATAGTGTTCCGTTTCTTCAATTGCAGTTTCATCAGACAACCCTTCAACTTGGACTTCCTCTTTTTCCACAGGAGATTCGACGGATTCAACACTACCTTCAATCTCAAATGACTGGAGTTCCATTACAGGTTCTGCTTCTTCAAGCATCGATATCTTTTCAGTGACGGAAGGTTCTTCAAAATTTACGATAGTTACGGTTACTTCAGCTTCTTTTGCACCGAAACCTAGAAATCCTTTTCTCCCTTGATTGATCACTTCGACTTCTACTTCATCACGCGTAACGCCAAGTGCTGTTAATGCTGATGAAATCGCTAATTCAACCGTGGTTCCCCTTCGCGTCGTCCTTGTCATTTCCGTTTCCCTCCCACTTTTACAAGTTCCACTTCCTTTTTCTTAAATGGTTTGTAAATGAAGATGTTTTGGATAATTGAAATGATATTACCGATTACCCAGTAAAGTGAAAGTGCTGCCGGTAAGAATGAACCGAAGATCATAATCATGAACGGCATAATGTACATCATTACTTTCATCTGTGGGTTGTCCATTGCAGGCCCAGTACGTAAAACGATGAACTGCATAGCCCCTGCCAAAACGGCAAGCGTAATACTTGGCGCTGCAAGTTCAAACCATAAGAAATCCCCAATATCGTATGTGACATTCATTCGGCTGATGGCATGATAGAAACCGAATAGAATTGGCATTTGGATTACGACTGGTAAACAGCCTGCCGCCGGATTGATTTTTCGTTCTGACATAACTTTTTGCATTTCTTCACGGTACTTTTGTTGTGTAACTGCATCTTTTGATTTGTATTTCTCTTTAAGCGCTTTCAGTTCAGGTTGGATTTCCTGCATCCGTTTTGAACTTTTTGTCTGTTTGATCATTAATGGAAGCAAGACAAGTCGGATAATAATTGTAACTGCAACAATACCGTACCCGTATGTGCCAAGTATGTCTTTGAATGTCGTTATTAGGGAAACTAACGGCCAGACGACAAATTTGTTCCAAAATCCTTCACTATCCTCGTAAATTGGCTGTTGGAACTCCGAACATCCCGCGAGAAATACCGACAATGCTGTCAGAATGAGGATTAATGCTAATTTCTTTTTCAAATCAGTTCCCCCAAATCTTATCTTATTCAAATAAAATACGCCAAGACGTATTTGCGTCCAGATTTTGAATTGAGCTTGCTCAATTCATTCCCTTCAAAATCTGTTACATCCCCCGGAGGCTTTCCTCCAACAGGATGTAGGTTACTCAGTGGGGAGGGATTGAACTGCATCCCTCCTTGTTGCCGCAGGACGCGGCGATTTTAGTCAGAGTTCCGCAATTCAGCAGCGGTTTGAACTCAAGCTGAATAAAGTCAAAAAGCCCTATCGGCTGATACTAACAGTTTATCACGTTCATATACTTCCATCTACTTCTTTAAGACGCGAGAAATACGCAAGACGTGTTGCAAATTTTTCTTCGTTTCATGAAAGTCTAATGTGGCCGCCTGATGTCTGGCTATGATGACATAATCCATATCGTTGCGCAGTTCGTCTTTCATTTCCAGGAAGGACTGTCGTAAATACCGTTTGATCCTATTTCTGGCGACTGCATTACCTACTTTTTTGCTGACGGACAGACCTATCCTGAATTCCAGTTGGTCTTCCTTCCTATAGGAATACACAACGAATTGCCGATTAGCAAACGACTTCCCTTTTTTGAATACTTCTTGGAATTCCTCATTTTTCTTTATCCGTTGACGTCTGTTCATCTTATACACCTGCTCCGTCATCTATAATTATAGTTCTTCATTAATAAACAAGAAAAAAGACCACTGAAATGTCAGTGGCCTTATGCTGATAGGACTTTTCTTCCTTTACGACGACGAGCTGCAAGAATTCTGCGTCCGCTTTTCGTGCTCATTCTTTCACGGAAGCCGTGGACTTTACTACGTTTACGTTTATTTGGTTGGTAAGTACGTTTCATCTTTTAAGACACCTCCTGCATTGATTGTCTATTTATTACTGTGACAGTCTTGAATAGTATATCGGATTTCCAGGGTAAAAGTCAACCCTTTCCTATTCGACAGTAATTTAGCCTGTTTGGTTTCCCCAATTCAGCCCCAATAAGTTATCCACGGTTCCTTCTGCTTTCTTTCGACAGCAGTGTGGATAGTATTTTTCAACTTTTTTTTATGCACACCGCTTATCGACATCTTCTTCACATACCAAGCCCTGTGGATAAAGATTTCATCCACAGCTGTCTGCACTGTGGATAAGGTTCAGGACTCCTTGTAATCCACAGCATATCCTGTTACAATGAGATGAATTTGTTATGCACATAATTTTATAGCATTTTTGTTATCCACAGTTGTTAATACATTGTGGATACTTTTTTCAACACTTTTGCATAATTGTTATCCACACGACGGAAAACTGTGTATAATACATATCCTCGGGTTTTTTATTTTCATTGTAAAGGAGGCACACGTTTGGATCACTTAGAAGAATTATGGATTGAGGTTTTGTCGAAGGTTGAACAGAAGATTTCAAGACCCAGTTTTGAAACTTGGTTAAAGTCGACAAAACTGATGTCTTATGGCGAAGAAAACGTTACTATCGCCGCACCTAACTCATTCGCGAAAGATTGGCTTGAAAATCACTACGTACATCTAATTACTGGTATTCTATCCGAATTGACCGGCGAAGACCGGATCATTCAGTTCGTTGTTCCTAAAAACATGGAAGAAAATGATTTCATGCTACCTAAACCAACTGTTAAACCAATAGAAAAGGTTCCATTAACATCGGCACCTGGCATGCTTAATCTAAAATATACGTTCGACACATTCGTCATTGGTTCGGGAAACCGTTTTGCCCACGCAGCGTCACTAGCCGTTGCTGAAGCACCAGCAAAAGCCTATAATCCTCTGTTTATCTATGGGGGCGTAGGACTTGGAAAGACACACTTAATGCATGCAATTGGACATTATGTACTCGAACAGAACCCGTCAGCAAAAGTCATGTATCTTTCATCTGAGAAGTTTACAAATGAATTCATTAACTCTATTCGTGATAATAAAGCCGTCGAGTTCCGTAATCGTTATCGGAATGTAGACGTGCTCTTAATAGATGATATTCAATTTCTTGCAGGAAAAGAACAAACACAAGAAGAGTTTTTCCATACATTCAACACGCTCCACGAGGAATCGAAACAGATTGTTATTTCAAGTGACCGACCTCCAAAAGAGATTCCAACACTTGAGGACAGACTAAGATCCCGCTTTGAATGGGGTTTGATCACCGATATAGCACCTCCAGACTTAGAGACACGCATCGCAATTTTACGCAAAAAGGCAAAAGCAGACGGGCTCGTTGATATTCCAAATGAAGTCATGCTGTATATTGCCAACCAAATTGACTCAAACATACGCGAGCTAGAGGGGGCTCTTATACGCGTTGTTGCCTATTCGTCACTCGTCAATTCCGATATCAATACGGATCTTGCTGCAGAAGCATTGAAAGATATTATTCCGAATTCAAGACCGCGCACTGTAACCATTCTAGATATCCAAAAAGCAGTTGGAGAGCATTTTGACATACGTTTAGAGGACTTCACTGCGAAGAAAAGAACTAGAGCAATTGCATTCCCCCGACAAATTGCCATGTTCCTGTCCAGAGAACTCACGGATTTCTCCCTACCTAAAATTGGATCTGAATTCGGTGGACGAGATCATTCAACAGTCATTCACGCACACGAGAAGATTAGGCAACTGTTAAAAGATGATCAAGCTCTGCAACAAGATGTTCAAGATATTAAAAATGTTCTTGGTAGAGGATGACCTGTGCATAACGTATAACAAGTGGTGCACACCTACAAACAGGTTATACACATGTGGAAAACGTCTGGTCATCAAGGGAAAACAGACTTACTAACATATCCACAGCCCCTACTACTATTACTACTACTTTATTAATAACTAATACTATATATATTAAGCGAGGGTATAGAATGAAATTTGAAATTATGAGAGATAAGTTGCTTGATGGATTAAGCGATGTTATGAAAGCCATTAGCCAAAAAGTCGCGATTCCAATTTTGACAGGGATAAAGATTGAAGTGGATGAAAAAGGAATGACGTTAACAGGAAGCGATTCTGATATTACAATCTGTACATTTATACCAGCAGAAGATAATGGAGAACAGATCATTAGAGTCGCAGAAAAAGGAAGCATTGTGCTACAAGCTAAAGTTTTTAGCGAAATCGTGCGTAAACTACCTACCAATGAAGTAACAATTGAAGTTATAAACGGACTTCAAACACATATTCAATCTGGTAAATCTGAATTCCATTTAATTGGATTAGACCCAGAAGACTACCCTGTTCTGCCAGAAGTTAAAGATGATTATCTATTTTCATTACCGGCAGATCTGATGAAATCCATTATTCGCGAAACAGTCTTTGCCGTATCTCAACAAGAAACTAGACCAGTATTAACAGGCGTACTTTGGGAAGCAAAAGATGGAGGGCTTGCTTGTATTGCTACTGATAGCCATAGATTGGCAAGAAGATTGACGATACCTGAAGATATGCCAGAAGTTCCGTTTAGTGTCGTTATCCCTGGGAAAAGTCTTCAAGAACTAAATAAGATTTTGCCTGATAATGGCGAACTTGTGGATATTGTTATTGCAGATCAACAAGTGTTATTTAAAACACGTGGTGTGTTATTTTACTCACGCCTATTGGAAGGAAATTACCCAGATACTTCGCGTCTCATTCCGTTAGAATATAAAACGTCAGTGACGGTAAATGGTCGACTTCTTCTTCAGGCAATTGATAGAGCTTCGCTTCTAGCACGTGAAGAACGCAATAACATTGTCCGCTTCTCAGCCAACGAAGGTAAAGTCATTGAAATCTCTTCAAATTCACCTGAAGTAGGTAAGGTTGAAGAACTGGTAGAAGCAATTGGCGTAACAGGAGAAGAGCTGAATATCTCTTTTAGCGCTAAATATATGATGGACGCATTGAAAGCAATTGATGGACAAGACATAACGATCCAATTTACGGGAGCTATGCGACCGTTCATATTGAAATCAGTTGATGACGATTCAATCTTGCAACTTATTCTCCCTGTACGAACATACTGAATTTTGAAGGATAGTCACTTATTTGACTATCCTTTTTACTTACTGCTGAAAGTCAGCTAAAATAGAAAGACAGACTAACTTGCGAAAGGTTGAGACCCTATGGAAAATCTTACGATTGATACAGAGTTTATAACTCTAGGACAATTATTAAAAATGACGAATACAATCAGTTCAGGCGGTATGGCTAAATGGTTTCTAGATGAATACATCGTCTATGTTAACGGCGAGGAGGAACAGCGACGTGGTAAAAAGCTTCGTGACGGAGATATCGTTAAAATTCCCAATGTCGGCACATATAAAGTAATTGAACTACCAGACGGTCAAACGGATGTATATTGAACGGCTGGCATTAACTGATTACCGAAATTATGATTCACTTGACCTCTCATTTTCCCCGAAAATCAATGTGTTAATTGGTGAGAATGCCCAGGGTAAAACAAACATCATGGAAGCAATCTATGTTCTTTCTATGGCAAAATCGCATAGAACTTCAAATGATCGTGAATTAATACGCTGGGACCAAGAATATGGTAAAATAGAAGGGGACATACAACGTAAATATGGACGACTGCCATTAGAATTGGTCATTTCAAAAAAAGGCAAAAAAGCACGTGTCAATCATCTTGAACAGAAACGCCTTAGCTTGTACATTGGCCAATTGAATGTCGTTATGTTTGCTCCGGAAGATTTGAATCTTGTTAAGGGTAGTCCCCAAGTAAGAAGACGGTTTCTAGATATGGAAATCGGTCAAATTTCACCAACCTATTTACATGACCTTTTAACATTTCAAAAAGTACTCAAACAGCGTAATGCCATTTTAAAAGACAATAGGGGAAAACTAAATCTTAACGACGTCATGTTTGACATTTATACAGAGCAGTATATTCAAGTAGCCGTCCAAGTTATTCGTAAAAGGTTTTATTTCATGGAACTTTTACAAAAATGGGCAGAACCAATCCATAAAGGAATCTCTCGCGGTATTGAATCCCTTCAAGTTTCTTATGGAACACTAAAAGAACTTGATTCGGGACAGACTGTGGAACAGATGCAGTCGATACTCGGTCAGCGATTGCTTGAAGCGAGGCGCCGTGAACTAGATCGCGGTATGACCTTGATTGGACCACACAGAGACGATCTTCACTTTTTCGTCAACGGCTACGACATCCAAACGTATGGATCGCAGGGGCAGCAGCGGACAACAGCGCTGTCCCTTAAACTTGCGGAGATAGAACTTGTAAAGCAAGAAGTTGGAGAAGCACCTGTCCTTCTCCTGGATGATGTCCTGTCTGAACTTGATGATTACCGACAATCCCATCTCTTGAACACAATTCAAGGAGAAGTGCAGACAATTGTCACAACGACGAACGTCGCAGGGATTGACCATGAAACAATTCTTCAGGCAGACATATTCGAAGTAACGGCAGGCGAAGTCGTTAAAAGAGAGGAATGACCATCGAGTCATTCCTCTCTATAAACACCAGTAATACAAATGTTAGACGTTCGGAAAGGGAAGGTGAACAGTTTGGCAATGGAAGAGAAAGATATGCAGATGGCTTATGATGAAAATCAAATCCAAGTCTTAGAAGGATTGGAAGCTGTCCGCAAACGTCCGGGTATGTATATTGGGACAACAAGTTCTAGAGGTCTTCACCATCTTGTATGGGAAATTGTTGATAATAGTATCGATGAGGCACTTGCAGGTTACTGTGATCATATTGAAGTAACGATGGAAAAAGACGATTGGATTTGTGTCGATGATAATGGTCGGGGAATTCCAGTGGGAACACAGGAATCAACGGGTAGACCGGCAGTTGAAGTTATTATGACTGTACTTCATGCAGGAGGTAAGTTCGGCGGCGGAGGCTATAAAGTTTCCGGCGGTTTGCATGGTGTTGGTGCATCTGTCGTAAATGCATTGTCTGAGACTACAGAGGTATATGTTAGACGTGACGGCGAAGTTCATTACATCGAGTTTGAACGTGGTGCAGTTTCGAAAGAACTTAGTGTAATTGGCAAAACTGATGAAACGGGATCAAGAATCCGCTTCAAAGCAGACCCTGAAATCTTTACGGAAACAACAACATACGAGTATGACATCTTAGCGCACAGGCTTCGTGAACTTGCTTATCTCAACCGCGGTCTCCGGATCACGATTACAGACAAGCGTACCGATGAAGAGCGGAGTGACGTCTATTACTACGAAGGCGGCATTAAGTCGTACGTAGAACATTTGAATCAAAACAAAGAACCAATTCATGATGAACCTATTTTCATTGAAGGCGAAAAAGACGGAATTTCAATCGAAATCGCGATGCAATACAATAGTGGCTATGCAGAAAATCTGTTTTCATTCGCCAACAATATCAATACTTACGAGGGTGGTACGCATGAATCAGGCTTTAAGACAGCACTGACACGCGTTATTAACGATTACTCTCGAAAAAATGGTGTGCTGAAAGAAGCTGATCCGAACTTGTCCGGTGATGACGTGCGTGAAGGACTAACAGCGATTATTTCGATTAAACACCCGGACCCACAATTTGAGGGACAGACGAAAACAAAGCTTGGTAACTCTGAAGTTAGTACGATTACTAACTCTTTGTTTTCAGAAGGTTTTCAACGATTCTTGCTTGAAAATCCGACAACATCGCGTCAAATCATTGATAAAAGCCTTATGGCGGCACGGGCACGTCTTGCTGCAAAAAACGCGCGTGAATTCACACGCCGGAAATCGGCGCTTGAAGTATCAAGCCTCCCAGGGAAACTGGCAGACTGTTCTTCCCGAGACCCAGCTATAAGTGAACTGTATATTGTTGAAGGTGACTCGGCGGGTGGTTCAGCTAAAATGGGGCGTGACCGTCACTTCCAAGCGATTCTTCCGCTTCGAGGAAAAATCTTGAACGTTGAAAAAGCACGTCTTGACCGGATTTTAGGTAACTTGGAAATCCGGGCAATGATTACTGCACTTGGTACAGGTATCGGAGAAGAATTTAACCTTTCAAAGGCACGTTATCATAAACTTGTAATTATGACTGACGCAGACGTCGATGGTGCGCATATTCGTACACTACTTTTAACCTTCTTCTTCCGTTTTATGCGACCGCTTATAGAAGCAGGGTATGTTTATATCGCTCAGCCACCTCTTTACCGTGTAAAGCAAGGGAAAATCGAAGAGTATTGCTACACTGAGGAAGGGCTTCAAGAAATTTTTGGACGGCTCCCAGCCACGCCAAAACCAGTTATTACCCGCTATAAAGGTCTAGGGGAAATGGATGCAACGCAATTATGGGATACAACAATGGATCCTGATCAGCGTACACTGCTCCAGGTTCACCTTGAAGATGCGTTCGATGCCGATTCAACATTCCAGCAACTTATGGGAGACGAAGTCGAACCACGACGCAAATTTATCGAAGAAAACGCAATGTATGTGAAAAATATAGATACCTGATCAGCTAGTTGAAATGAAAAAGCTAGTCAGGCAATTGAACTATCTCTTCCTAAGGTTTTTTGAGTTGAAAGGAGTCTAACAATAATGGCAGATATGCCGCAACGTGGTGTTAAGGGGATTAACATTAGTACAGAAATGAAGACATCTTTTCTTGATTATGCAATGAGTGTCATTGTTTCACGTGCGCTCCCCGATGTGAGGGATGGTTTAAAGCCGGTACATCGACGTATTCTGTATGCGATGCAGGATCTCGGAAATACTGCCGATAAACCGCATAAGAAATCCGCACGTATTGTCGGAGACGTCATCGGTAAGTATCACCCACATGGTGATAGTGCTGTATATGAAACGATGGTCCGGATGGCTCAGGACTTCAATTACCGTTATATGCTCGTTGACGGTCACGGTAACTTTGGTTCTGTCGATGGAGACGGCGCAGCTGCGATGCGGTATACAGAATCTCGTATGTCGCGTATTGCAATGGAACTTCTTAGAGACATTAATAAAGATACAGTTGATTACCAAGACAACTATGATGGACAAGAGAGAGAACCGATTGTTCTTCCAAGCCGTTATCCGAATTTACTCGTTAACGGGACAACCGGCATTGCGGTCGGAATGGCAACAAATATTCCTCCACATCATCTCGGAGAAACAATCGATGCAGTCCTTGCACTTGCTGACAATCCTGCTATTACAACGGAAGAATTGATGGAAATAATTCCTGGCCCAGACTTTCCAACTGGCGGGATTATTCTTGGCCGTAGCGGAATTAGAAGAGCTTATGAAACCGGGCGGGGTTCAGTTATCATCCGCGGGAGAGTTGAAATTGAACAGCAGTCGAACGGCAGGGAAACACTCCTTGTACATGAGCTACCATTCCAGGTAAACAAGGCACGCCTTATTGAAAAGATTGCTGAGCTGGTACGTGATAAGAAAATTGACGGTATTACGGACCTACGCGATGAATCGGACCGTAACGGTATGCGAATTGTCATGGAAATACGCCGTGACGCAAATGCTAACGTACTACTAAACAACTTGTATAAACAAACAGCATTGCAATCTAGTTTTGGTGTCAACATGCTAGCACTCGTTGATGGTCAACCAAAAATCCTTGCATTGAAGGAAATTTTGTACCATTACCTTGAGCACCAAAAGGTTGTCATCCGCAGGCGTACCCAATACGACTTGAAAAAAGCAGAAGATCGCGCACATATTTTGGAAGGACTACGCATAGCACTTGATAATATCGATAAAATTATTACCCTTATTCGTGGATCTAAAACAACAGATGAAGCAAAAACAGGGTTGATGGATCAATTTAACTTATCTGATCGTCAAGCACAGGCTATCCTCGATATGCGACTTCAACGTTTGACAGGGCTCGAACGTGACAAAATTGAAAGTGAATACGAAGCGTTACAACTCCTTATGTCTGAACTCCGTGCGGTTCTTGCAGACGAATCAAAATTGCTTGAGATTATTCGCGAGGAATTACTCGAAGTGAAAATTCGTTTTGAAGATAAACGTAGAACGGAAATTACACTGGGCGGCGCTGAAATGATCGAGGACGAAGATCTTATCCCAGTCGAAAACTCAGTATTGACACTCACACATAATGGTTACATTAAACGTTTGCCTGCTAATACGTACCGCAGCCAACGTCGTGGTGGTCGAGGTATACAAGGGATGGGCACGAATGACGATGACTTCGTTGAACATCTATTAAATACGTCAACGCATGACACTATCTTATTCTTCACAAGTAGGGGCCGGGTATTCCGTACGAAAGGCTACCAAGTACCTGAATTTAGCCGAACTGCGAAAGGTTTACCTATCATCAACCTGTTAGGTGTCGATAAGGATGAGAAAGTAACAGCCATGATTCCTGTAGATGTATTCGAGGATGACAAATACTTATTCTTCTCAACTCGTGACGGTGTTGTTAAACGTACACCTGTTTCTGAATTTGCTAATATCCGTTCAAATGGATTGATTGCACTTACCCTCCGCGGCGATGATGAACTCATCGCAGTTAAAATGACCAAAGGTGATGAAAATATTTCCATTGGTACAAAGGATGGCATGTTAATCAAGTTCAATGAGACAGATATCC
>NZ_JADPRZ010000010.1:72500-75613 GCF_017347095.1 Sporosarcina sp. E16_8
CCCGGGTTACCGAATTCAGACAAACTCCGAATGCCGATGATTTATGTTTGGGAGTCAGACTGCGGGTGATAAGATCCGTAGTCGAGAGGGAAACAGCCCAGACCACCAGTTAAGGTCCCCAAGTATTCGTTAAGTGGAAAAGGATGTGGCGTTGCCCAGACAACCAGGATGTTGGCTTAGAAGCAGCCATCATTTAAAGAGTGCGTAATAGCTCACTGGTCGAGTGGCGCTGCGCCGAAAATGTACCGGGGCTAAACGAATCACCGAAACTGTGGATTGACATCTTAGATGTCAGTGGTAGGAGAGCGTTCCAAGGGCGTCGAAGCTAGACCGTAAGGACTGGTGGAGCGCTTGGAAGTGAGAATGCCGGTATGAGTAGCGAAAGAAGGGTGAGAATCCCTTCCACCGAATGCCCAAGGTTTCCTGAGGAAGGCTCGTCCGCTCAGGGTTAGTCAGGACCTAAGTTGAGGCCGAAAGGCGTAGACGATGGACAACAGGTTGATATTCCTGTACCACCTCCCCGCCGTTTGAGCAATGGGGTGACGCAGTAGGATAGGGTGAGCGCGCTGTTGGTCATGCGCGTCTAAGCAGTGAGGTGTGGAATGAGGCAAATCCCATTCCTATAACATTGAGCTGTGATAGCAAGGGGTGTATACCCTGAGTCCCTGATTTCACGCTGCCAAGAAAAGCCTCTAGCGAGGCGGGAGGTGCCTGTACCGCAAACCGACACAGGTAGGCGAGGAGAGAATCCTAAGGTGATCGAGAGAACTCTCGTTAAGGAACTCGGCAAAATGACCCCGTAACTTCGGGAGAAGGGGTGCTCTGGTAGGGTGTTAAAGCCCGAGAGAGCCGCAGTGAATAGGCCCAGGCGACTGTTTAGCAAAAACACAGGTCTCTGCAAAACCGCAAGGTGAAGTATAGGGGCTGACGCCTGCCCGGTGCTGGAAGGTTAAGAGGAGAGGTCAGCGCAAGCGAAGCTTCGAATTGAAGCCCCAGTAAACGGCGGCCGTAACTATAACGGTCCTAAGGTAGCGAAATTCCTTGTCGGGTAAGTTCCGACCCGCACGAAAGGCGTAACGATCTGGGCACTGTCTCAACGAGAGACTCGGTGAAATTATAATACCTGTGAAGATGCAGGTTACCCGCGACAGGACGGAAAGACCCCGTGGAGCTTTACTGTAACCTGATATTGAATTCCGGTGCAGCCTGTACAGGATAGGTAGGAGCCTTGGATTCCGGAGCGCTAGCTTCGGATGAGGCGTTGGTGGGATACTACCCTGGCTGTATTGGACTTCTAACCCATGCCCCTTATCGGGGCAGGAGACAGTGTCAGGCGGGCAGTTTGACTGGGGCGGTCGCCTCCTAAAGAGTAACGGAGGCGCCCAAAGGTTCCCTCAGAATGGTCGGACATCATTCGTAGAGTGCAAAGGCATAAGGGAGCTTGACTGCGAGACCTACAAGTCGAGCAGGGTCGAAAGACGGGCTTAGTGATCCGGTGGTTCCGCATGGAAGGGCCATCGCTCAACGGATAAAAGCTACCCCGGGGATAACAGGCTTATCTCCCCCAAGAGTCCACATCGACGGGGAGGTTTGGCACCTCGATGTCGGCTCATCGCATCCTGGGGCTGTAGTCGGTCCCAAGGGTTGGGCTGTTCGCCCATTAAAGCGGTACGCGAGCTGGGTTCAGAACGTCGTGAGACAGTTCGGTCCCTATCCGTCGCGGGCGCAGGAAATTTGAGAGGAGCTGTCCTTAGTACGAGAGGACCGGGATGGACATACCTCTGGTGTACCAGTTGTCTTGCCAAAGGCATCGCTGGGTAGCTATGTATGGACGGGATAAATGCTGAAAGCATCTAAGCATGAAGCCCCCCTCGAGATGAGATTTCCCATTACGCAAGTAAGTAAGATCCCTCAAAGAAGATGAGGTTGATAGGTCTGGGGTGGAAGCACGGCGACGTGTGGAGCTGACGGATACTAATCGATCGAGGACTTAACCAATTTTGAAAAGGGCTTGATTACCCTGATTCTGTGTAGCACAATGTCTGTTTTATTCAGTTTTGAGCGAACAAAATTAATTATTTTGTAAAAACGCTTGCAAGTCCTAACAAGATATGATATACTTAATCTTGTCTTGTGGAAAATAGTTCAGTGACGATTGCGAAGAGGTCACACCCGTTCCCATACCGAACACGGAAGTTAAGCTCTTCAGCGCCGATGGTAGTTGGGGGTTTCCCCCTGTGAGAGTAGGACGTCGCTGGTCTGTTAGTCCATAGAAGATACTTATTGTATATTCTTAATATTATTCCGCAGTAGCTCAGTGGTAGAGCAATCGGCTGTTAACCGATCGGTCGTAGGTTCGAGTCCTACCTGCGGAGCCATTTAGGAGAGCTGTCCGAGTGGCCGAAGGAGCATGATTGGAAATCATGTAAGCGGCTAACGCTGTTTCAAGGGTTCAAATCCCTTGCTCTCCGCCAGATTCACATAAATAATAATCAAGGCCCCTTGGTCAAGCGGTTAAGACACCGCCCTTTCACGGCGGTATCACGGGTTCGAATCCCGTAGGGGTCACCATTACTTTTTCAATACGAAGTATTGAAAAGAGTTTATCATTAAGCACGTAGGCTTTAATTCAGTAATTCGAGCATAGTATACTCTCGTTGAAATTGGGAGGAGCAAGGAGCGTACATTAGTACGTGACTGACTGAGCGAATGAAGCTGACAAAGAGATGCGCAGCTTATCGAAATTTTACCCAGGAGGATTAGCTCAGCTGGGAGAGCACCTGCCTTACAAGCAGGGGGTCGGCGGTTCGAGCCCGTCATCCTCCACCATTAATTTTTTTGAGCAGCTTCACCGCTTAAAGAAATTTCCTTACATTTAATAAATAGTATTGTCGCGGGGTGGAGAAGTGGTATCTCGTCGGGCTCATAACCCGAAGGTCACAGGTTCAAATCCTGTCCCCGCAACCAAATTTTATCATGATGTAGCAGATTAAGCTCATTATCAAATGAATACTTTATATTGTTGTCGCGGGGTGGAGAAGTGGTATCTCGTCGGGCTCATAACCCGAAGGTCACAGGTTCAAATCCTGTCCCCGCAACCAAATGGTCCCGTG
>NZ_JADPRZ010000011.1 GCF_017347095.1 Sporosarcina sp. E16_8
TCTAACGAGGACAGCGTCCTTCATTTCCTGCGTATATCTAATTGTAATTTCGTTCTTCATGTCGCACGACCTCCATCTATTATTTAAAGTATAACAGGAGAGCATCCTACGACAACTAGCCTAACAGAGGGGGGTCATACAGTGTGAACAAGAGCTACTGATTAGAATACCTAATAAATTTCCTTTAGTAATATCTTTTATATTAATTGAATCTTTACCATTAAATACTTCTACACTGTTCATTTTCCTTCCGATTCCTTTAGGAAATTGAGATTCTTCGGTTTTCTTTATTATTGATTTTTCAATTTCCCTTTTATTTTTATATACTACGACAAGTATTATTATTATTATAAGTACTAGCATTAAGTTTAAAATGTTCAATTAATTACCTCGTTTTTTATATTTTTTCTGAGATGATATTGGTTTTTTATGTGTCTAACCAACCATCAATAAACTCTCTATTTTCCTCACCGAAATACTCAATAAAGAATCGGGAAAAGTTCTTACTATTTACATACTTAAATTGGTGTTCATTAAAGTAATCAGATAAAAATTGAATTGCTTCTTCTTGTCCTCCACGTTCTCTAAAAAAATCCCTTAATATGAGTGGGGTTTTTCCATAAATAATGGATGTATATTCAGACTTTTTAAATTCATCTAATGAAAGATTTACTTTACTACTTGTACTAGTAATTTTTGCTGAATTACTAGCAAATTCATACCCGATTGTCTCGTCTTTGTACTTATCTGTTAAGAACATCGAGGCAACAAATACTGTTAAACTTTCATCGAGCCAAGCATCATGGTATGGATCATTCGAAACCATATTATAAAACCATTGATGTGCTATTTCATGAACAAGCGTATCCTCATAATTATCTTCACTATTCGAAACTTCTACTACATACGGATACTCCATATTCCCTCCATTTCCTATCAAATCTAGCTCAGGGTAAGGATAGTCCCCAATCTTCTTCTCAAAATAAGCAAAGACATCCCCTGCAACTTCAAGTTCTTCCATCAAAATTCCACTTCTGTTAAGTGGAAGAAATATCCTCAATGTGGTGTCATTAACTTTTAATGATTCACTGGTCCATTCCTTTGGATTTAAGAGTGCCATGTAAAAGTCTTTAATGTTTTCTCCTTCAAGTTTTCCTGTCATGGACGGACGCATGTCTCTATCTTCTACTGAACTAACCACAAGAAATTCTTCTGGAAGACTGTAGTTCACTTTATATCTACCATAACTTGTATGATAAGACTCTCCTTTCATATCATAGTCTTCAATATTCCAGCCATTTTGGTAGTGTGCTAACATTGGATACCATTGGGCCAAATAGAAGTTTGTACCCACTCTAGATAATCTGTTCCCATGTTCAGGGATTTTCATTGTGTAATCAATTTTCACTCGCTTCTTCGCACCTGGCAATAGCTCATTACCCAGTTTAAGTAACAGCTTATTGTTCAATAAATCGTATTGTATTTCTTCTCCTGATACCGTAACAGATGTAATAGAAACATCCGCGGCGTCCTGTAAAATTTTAGGTTTATATTCTTCAGTGAACGCATTTGGAATAAAATAGAATCCAATATCATTCCAAGTATCTGGAGAATCATTTGTAACATCTATTTCAGTACTTATTTGAAATAGATTATTTTTATCTAATTTAATGTCTATTAAGTAAGCCCCACTTGCACCAGGAAGAATAACCTCTTCCTCGGGTAACTTTATATCTGCGTTTGAGGGTTTCGAAACTTCTATCAGTTCCCCATCGGTTTTTAATTCCGTATTCAACGTAACTTTTTCAGACGATTCATTTTCTAAATTCGGTTTTGAAATTACTAAAAGCATAATAATACCAAGAAATATTGCTCCAGCAAAACTAAAGATAACTTTAAATCGATTTTCAGTTTTTTTAGAATTACTAAGTATGCCTTTAGCCCCTTCAATAGGTTGCATTTTCACCGCAATCCTAGATGGAATCCAACTTCCTAACATCCCTACTATAAATGGAATTAAACAACTTATTAGTGGTAACCATAATTCAGTTAGGGGTATAGGTCCATACATAAAGTAAATGATTATGAATGACAATACTCCACCAACTACGCCTCCAACTAGTCCTATAACTGCACCCTCAACTAACACCATTTTTCGTATATGTGAATTCTTCCATCCTAATGCTTTTAATAGGGATATCTCATTCCTACGTTCCTTAATATTTTGCCACATGATTTCCGTAGTGGTGAGTATAGAAATAATTAAAGAAATTGAAACAGCGATATAATGATGTATTCCAACTTCCATAGAAACATATTGACCTAACCAAGAGGTGTATAAAACACCGTTTAAACGAAAGGTAACATAGATAAACATTATTAATAATGCAGTTGGTAATGCTATTGCTAAGATAGAAACTAAATTTCTCTGTATTCTGCCCATCACTGTGTTGAAAACCATTGAGAATAAGCCTTTTGTTTTAATTACTCTTTTCCCTGTCAGATTAGTTTCACCTGTTCTCATTACATGCCAAGGGTGTATTTTAGTAATTAAAAGGGAAGGAAGTAAAGAACCAATGATATAAATAAATAATATAAAAAATGTTAATAAAAGAATCTCTGATATCGATAAAGTATCCGCGTCTTTAAAACTTAGCCCTAACTGAACCACGAATGTTAATACGGAAACAATTATGCCTATTAGAAAAGACTCTATTAAGAGAATATTTTTTAATTCCCTTAGTTTCCAGCCTATAGAAAGAAGAATCGCAAACTCTTTTTTTCTTGATAGATATGAAACTAAGTTGGTTGAGAATACATAAATAATCGCGACAAGGATTACACTCATAATTAATCCTGTGTACCCTAATTTTGTTTCTTTAAATATATTAATGGAAGATCCTTTTTTCAACCAAAGTTGTTCTACCCAACCAACTTCTTCATTCTTTCCTGCTTTAGGGATATTTATTAATAAAGGTTGTGGCGATGATCCTAACGTAATATCCGTATGCAGCCCTGTTTGTTTTTCAATTTCTTTTGCTACAATTTCTAATTTTTTCTGGCTCTCTTCACCAATTGTCGCGACATTCTTAACCTTTATTCTAATCGCAGATATTGGTTTATCTCCTAAAATTTGTTCCGCAGCTTCGATGGTTGTAAGCATTGTAGGTGGCTGCATTAAAAATCCATAAATGTTCGAATTAGAATTTATTTTTTTAGGTGGATTAACAGGTTGTCCGTAATTATTTAAAACATGAGTTGCAGTTGGGATACTGTATGTTTCCATTGGTAATTCATTCAATGGGTCCTTTGAAATGTTCAACTTTGACGGATCGTACAAACCAATAAAATATGGACTTAATCTCGGGTTACTTGCCATACTTTCTTCTGTTATTTGAGGTTTACGGTAGGTATCTCCCATTAACTCATTTGAATCGTCTTCATAAGGAATTACCTGAAGTGCTTTTTCCCACCTTTCAGGAAACGGACTTTCTATTGATTGATATGTAAGTGGTCCAGTTTTTTCCCGGAGAATACTACCTAAGCTTAATGTAGATGAATCATTTTTTTTAATTTTATCTCCTGTTTTACTATCAATTCCAGTCAAGTTCTCTATTAAAGATGCATGTACTTTCTCGGAATTATATGTATAATCTTTTACATCTTTTGATGACAACAACTTTAAGTATTTTTCTCCTCCATTTTTTTCAATAATGTCTAAGGACTTTTTCATCTTTGACTCGTTGTTAAACGGAATATCTAATCTTTCTAGTTTAAAGTTTAAATTCTGATTTAAAAATGATCTATTAGATAAGAGTATAGGGAATTTAGTATCTTTTACATTTATTTCCTTTCCGTCAATTCCTTCAAAGCTGAAATCGGTTGAATAAACTTTACTACTATCTGAAAAATACTTCTGTCCTTCTAATGGCAATACGGCATTTTCTAAACCAATTAGTCTTGCTTCCTCAATTGGATCTACACCTGCTAACAAGACTCTTGTATAACTTGATAAATTATTTTCAAAAGCAATTAATCCATATTTTTGATATAGAGTTGAATCAACTTGTTCGTAAATTCCCTTTGAAAAATATAACTCCTCCTTGTCTTCCTTAGAATCAAATCCCTCAAGATCTTGCGTTATAATTGTCAGTCTATAGATTCCAGGTTCCGATATAACAATATGTTTTAAAATAACATTATATCCAGTAAACCCGATCATACTAATAGGAGCTGCTATATCAATATCTTTGATTTCTTTTATTTTTTTGTAATCATCCAAAGAAATTCCACCTGATATCCCACTTATATAATTCGGATCAAAAAAATTGTCGTTTTGGGAAATACCTTTAGTACCTTCTGGTCTTACAACAATATGATAAGAAGCATCCCATTTCTTCTGTAAAGAATCAATTACTGTTCCTTTAGTTGATTCAGACAACCCGATTAATGTACTTAAGCCTCCGCTGATTAGTAAGGCACCTATCATCATCAGTAAAAATCGTTCCTTTTGCCTCATCCATCCTTTAACAATAAATGAAATCATACTGTTCTACCTGCTCGTTCTTTTATTATTGAACCATCCTTCATTTCAATTATCCGTTCTGCTTTTTCAGCTAATAATAGGTCATGTGTGACAAAAATTACTCCGCATTTTTCGTCTCTGTTTAATTGTTGTAGTAGTTCAAAGATAGTGTTACCAGTGTTCGTATCCAAGTTCCCTGTCGGTTCATCAGCCAAAATCCAATCAGGGCGAGCAATTAAGGCACGGGCAATTGCAACACGTTGTTGTTGACCACCAGATAATTGAGAAGGGAATGAATTTAACTTATCGGCAAGTCCTACTAAATTTAAGAGCTCTATTGCTCTCTCCTTTTTATTAAAGTTAACGGTTCTATTAAATAATGGAATCAAAACATTTTCTAAAGCAGTTAATGTTGCTAATAGATGGAATTGTTGAAAGACAAATCCAATATTATTAAATCTAATATCAGCTAATTCATCTAAACCAAGACCGTTAATTAGTTTATCTTCAAAATAAATCTGTCCACTTGTTTGTTGATCTAGAGTTCCCATAATACTAAGTAAGGTAGATTTACCCGAACCCGAAGGGCCCATAATTGAAACAAATTCCCCTTTAGTAAACTCAATACTCACATCAGATAACGCCTTATATTCGACTCCGTCACCTTTAAAATGTTTGGATACATTTTTAACAACAATATTTTCCAAAGATTACAAACCTCCCAAAGTAATTATAAAAATAAACAGACCCCTAAAGAGAAAGAGGCCTTTTGATTTCA
Organism: Sporosarcina sp. E16_8; assembly: GCF_017347095.1. Classification (GTDB taxonomy): domain Bacteria; phylum Bacillota; class Bacilli; order Bacillales_A; family Planococcaceae; genus Sporosarcina. Next base: position 5,304 of record NZ_JADPRZ010000011.1, read on the forward strand.
AGCTATAAATAATCTATTAACCGACTTTAGCCATATTTAATGAAGTATTCTACAAACTTTTCCTTCGGATTTAGAGTAGATAATGTCTAATAGCTTTGAGATTTATTTGTTTAATATTATTTATAAAATACAGAATTAGGAGTTTATAGTTGTAGAAAAAAACTACAAAAATCCAGAGTGACATTATGAAAACCTCTTAATTTATATTAAGAAGTTTTCATAACTTTAATTAACAGCCACAGTACATGAAATACTTAGGACTACATTCTGAACCATCACGGTCATCGATTAACAGTTGATGACTTGCTTTGCCTGAACACTCTGGATGTGTACCACATACAATTGATACTTTTGTTCTTGTACATGGAATATACCTTGGTTGAATAAAAGAAGATAAGATTTTCATAATTTCACCCCTCTTAAAATTAATTTTAAACGAGAATATGCTAAAATTAACCTTAACTACCATTCCCATTTATAGTAACTTATAATAATGTAAAAAGTATATTCCGTCAATTTTTAATTAACAGTTTTTAATTATTGACAGTCATTTTTATGGAAATAAATTAATTAATGTAACAATTATCAATTTGATTACATTAATATGGAGGGATTGATTAGCATTATTTTAACTGTTTTATTTTATTTAGGGAAATTTTCTCTAGCGTTGGTTTTTCTTTTTTCTTTTGTAGACAAGATATTAAATAAGGAGAAACATCTTATATCTTTTAAAGCGTATAGAATCCTTACAGAACGCTTGGTTTATATTGGATTTTATCTTGTCCTGCTCTTTGAAGTGTTAATATTTTGTAATTTATTATTAGGAAGAATAAACATATTTACTGTCGTTATATTCAGTTCAGCGCTTTTAATATTTTCAATTGCAGTTACTAAAAATATAGTACTAGGAAATACAGACCAATCCTGTGGATGTGGCGGAATTTTAGAAAATAGTGTATTGCATTGGGGAATAGTTTTTAGAAATTTTTTCTTAATAATGGTTATTTCCCTATTATTTAAGTTGGAGAATGATAATATTCTATATATCATAAATTTTTGGGAAAAATTACTTATTTTTTCACTTTCTATATGTTTATTATTAACTATCATGATCAAAAAAGAAATAGGAAAAATAATTATCAAAAGAAATAACATTTTAAAATACTTATATTGAAAGGAATAATCATGTTATCAAATATATTACTATCAATCGTTCTTGTATTATTAATTATTCAATTTTATATAATACATTTCATCATCAAATATACTAGAGGTTTTCTAGAAGAAATAAGAGGGGTTAAAGGCTTTCAATTTAGCACTTTAGATATAGGTGATAATGCACCATTATTTCGTGTTTCCGATTCTAATAATCACAAAATAGTTCTGAAAGACAAACTAGAGAACAGCGATACTATTATGTTATTTGTTAATACTGAATGCTCAAGTTGTAATACTCTTATTCAGTCAATTTCAGAATCAAATTCCAAATATTCATTACCTATTTTTCTAATTAACAATGATACTAGTAACTCGGACTTTGTGTTTCTGGAGTTATTAAAAGACAAAGTTAATTATATAAAATCACCACAAATTTTTTCGAATTATCATATTAATATAACCCCATATTTTGTTTTAGTTGGAATGAATGAAAAAATAAAATCCCAAGGTGAAATAAAAGATTTTAAGCATTTACAATATATTTTAGTGAATTATATAGAATTGGATTCTCACAAACAAGACACTCTTATTACATCGTAGCAAAAATACTAAATAAAGATGTTACTGCCCAGGTTGTCTTTATACACATTCATTGTTTTACTGACTGTAGAATTCTAATGAGACTTTTTAGAGCCTTTTCGAGGGCGTACACTTCGAAAAGGCTCTTTTTCGTTATATTAAGTACTTTATGATTTCCCGTTCTATTTAACCAACATTTGTTCCCAAATCATCTGACGAAAAGATTATGGTATTGATTGTTTTACCGCAGCACCGCATATGCTGTCCGTTAGGGGCAATAAAACGTTGATAAAGCGCAATGTCATGCTTTGAATCGTAAAATTCTACCCTTGTCCCGCGGATGGGCATCGTCCTCGCAACTTCTTTTTGAATTCGATCGGCAAGTTCTTCGGAAATCGAGTACCCTTTCCCTTCGTCACCTAGCAGAATTACATCGACGGGTAAAGTGTTATCTTTTATGATTGTGTAGATCCTCGTTGCCGGTACACCTAATTGTTTTGCAAGTTCAGAAGGGCGTAGACCCGTTGGTTGGTTCTGCTTACGTTCTACTGCAAGCGCATCCACTTCCTCCCGCCTATACCTAGCTTCACGGTTCAATCGATGTGGATCCGCAATTTTTATGATTTTCTTTTGTTTTGCATAGTGATAAACTGTGGGTTTCGAAACACCGAGTATGTCTGCTACTTCTTGTCTAGTGTACCAGTCATTCAATTAAATCACTCCATTCTATTGAAATATTTGAAGTCTTTTTGTCATCCATTACACCCTCTATATAATTATGTCGCTTTATTGGGGTACCGTTAAGACTTATTAACGTACTGTGAACTGTTAGAATGCAGGGCTAGATTATCACCTTCTAATAATCGTTCAAATGATTTCTCCAACATCTCTGAAACGATCGAGTAGGTGGGTCTTGAACCAATGGTGTAGATAATAATCTCTTCAATAAATAAATCTAAAATGGGGGATACATACAGTTTCTCTCAAAATAATATAAACTCTGTAATGTCTGTTACCCATTTTACATTTGATTTTTCCGCCTTGAATTTGCAAACTCAAATATTGGGCGCAATCTTGCCAACTGTCCCCTTGTACGATCGATATTTCTTTATACGTACTAAACATTTCAAACCTAATTCTTTTATGATGCTGCATTTTTTTATAATTTGCGGTTGCAACTGCTTGATTGGCGGTAACTCCAAAATCATTCATATAGTTAAGTACATCCATATTATAGTGTAAATCATAACTTGAATAGGAAGAATTAAAAGCCTCTTCTCCATGTTCCGCATAAAGGAATACCCCGCTCTTTATAAGTGTTAAACCGACACCAAATATTTTCGCGAAAGCTTTAAAATAATCATTATTTTCCAAAAAATCAATAACGTCTTCTAATTTAGGGGATACTGAACAACTCTCTTTACGCAACTTTATACGTAAGTCTGTATTGTAAACGAGATAATATACCTTGAAGCCAGTTTTGGAAAATAGGCAAAAAAGAATCCCGGAGGATCTTTTCTATGTTCATAATGAGAAATTGGAGGGAAATGACTGTCTCACTCGTCTCCATAAGGCCTAGCCCATACTTGCGCTTGCCTTCACCGAATTTCCCTTCGATTGCGTTACGATCTGAATTATCCTTCCGTTCTATCCGCTTCTGTTCTGCATTTATCTGTTGGTCTTTTGAAGGTCTGCCCAGTTTAGGGCCGCTCAGCCTAATGCCTAAATCCTTGCAGTGCTGGCGGTTTTCACGGGTCCGATAGATTGTATCGGCTAGGACCGCTTCAGGATAGTAACCGAATCGCTCTTTGTAACTTTCAATAGATTCCTTAAGAAAGATACCTTCGTGATAGGCATCCCAACTTAATGTATCTATGAAGGCATACCCATCTACTAGGCTGACGGATAGCTTTGCACCGAATTCTACAGGGGCATTTGCCTTCCCTCTCACAATCGGGCGAATATGCGGTTGACTGATGCTGACAATCCGATCTTCGATCGAATGGGATTGATTCTTATACATGATACTCTGCTGACGATAGATTTCCTGGATGACAAACAAGTCACGATATCGTTTGGAAGTCAACTGGTCGAGACCGACTTGGGTAACAAGCTTCTCGATATGAAGCAGATTCCGTTTGACATAGCCCAATTGACATTCAATACCTTCCTGGATTTTCTGATAACCTGGCTTTCGTTGTTTCGTCAAGGATAGGTACTCTTTACGGGCTTTGACTCGATAAGTACGCGGTTTTTTCTGCTTGCCGGCAAGTGGTCGATGAAGCGTGTCGATGAACTTCTCGAGTTTCTCGCGTGACTTGTTTAGTAAACCGATATCCGTAGGATACGTGATGTCGGAAGGTGCGCAAGTGGCGTCTAAAAGTAGTTTACCTTGATTCGGAGGCAACACGGATTCCATCGAACTCGAAGAGTTAGGCTCTTCAGAAGTGTGTCCACCCCCATTTGGCGGCTCGTCATCGGGAACTTTTTCATCTTTCTTCCGCTGCGTCAACACGAGGGACTCATTGAGTTCATTGATTAGCTCTCCATTGAAACGCTTGCGAAAATGTGTCATGGAAGAGGAATGAAAGGGAGCTGTTTGTTGAAAGGAATGCAGCCCGATGAAGTATTGCAGATAAGGATTTTCTGTGATGGCTTCTACGGTTTCTTCGTCACTTAGACCCAGTCTTTCCTTGATAATCAAAGAACCAAGTGCAAGTCGGACATTGTAGGCTTTGCTTCCCTGTTTGGTATCTCCAAGCGTCTCGATATATGCCTCTTCGACTTCGTTCCAAGGGATGAGGGAAGCCATGACAACCCAGCGGTTATCAGGGTTCAACTGACCTCCGAATGGTAAGAAGAATTCGTGTGGCATGATGATCTGATTTTCGTTGTGTTCGTACATGGTAAGCCCTCCAAGTCTACATTCCTGAGTTTTTTGTTGTTTTGTCTTTGCATCTTTATTCGACAAATAATGCAAAAACCCTTTTAGATAGAGGGATATTGGGTTGTTCAGTATCCCCTAATTTAGTTCCCATGAATATTTTGTCATACAATAACTGCACCCCAATTGTTAGATAGTGCCTAACAATTGGGGTGCAGTTCATTTACGGTCCTTTTTGCTGTATTCATATTAAGCTAACGCACAACAGTTGAAAATTTACACTGATTAGAACGAACTACTAATCGAAATCCAAAAGCGAATTGTTACTTGTCACTTTTTTGATGCTTCTTTAAATAATTCTAACCTTCTATCCTTTTCCTCTTTGTTTTGGAAGCTTGATATAGCTTTACTCTTTGATACAACGTGTCCATCTTTTGAACGTTTTATTAGTTGATTAAGCTTATCTTGGATAAATTTTTCTGCTTTTTTATCTTTTGTCACAGAGTGCAATAATGTCAATTTCATAAAAGCGAAATCGTTTACTGCAGATGAATTATACTTATGCATTATTCTATTTAATTTTGACTGGTAATCGTTTGCGTTCGAGTCAATATATAAGAAAATAGCAAGATATTTTTCTACATCTGAAACGCTATCATTTTCTATATTTTCATTTAAGTAGTCTCGAATGACTGGCAGTAATTTCGTTGTACCTATCACTGAAAATAAATGTACCTCATGTACGACTAAAGCGAAACGAGTGAAAAAAGAAAAGAATGAGTACATTTCCGGATTACTTTTCATCAATTCCGATTTTCTATTGCTATCACTTAGATATAGCTCCATTTTCCTTTTATGAACAGATACTGTGATTAAAGAACACAACATAATACTCCTAAATGCTCGGTCTTTTAAATCACCAATTTCAACTTCTTCAGTGTTTTTCAATACTTTTGCAGCTATAATCCATGTTTTTTGCAGCTTTTCATCATTCGACAATTCAGATTGTGGGACTTTATTCGGAATAACAGATGAGTGCTCATTATCATTTCCACGCTCTAATAAACTATCATTGGCAGTAATAGCATCTTCATCATTTTGTTTATTTCTTTTCAGTATTTCATCCAATTGATTTTCTCTCATTGATTCAATAAGCGGCTTTCTAGAATCTGGATCACGTAATGAAAATAAATGATCGAAAGAAATAGTTATTGTATTGTCCGTAAATATAGATTGATTGAATTCAAGATAAGACGCAAAACACTTTTCCTTCCTATTGACTACCGATTCTAAAATATCGCCTTGAGTTCTATCTAGGCCTGTGAAGTAATCTATTTCATCGATAAACGTTAAATAATTTTCTTCACTTAAGACTTCCTCTTTGAAGTCTTTGTTAAACTCCATGTTCTTGGCTAAACAATATTGAAAAAAGCAATCTAATTTGAATTTGTAATACTCTGCACCTTGATCCAATTCTCTTACCAAAACACCTTTGTCAACAAACTCTGTTAATATCCAGTCATGGAATGCGATTGGACCTGATAATTGAATCTCCATTTTCTTTTTTTTATACAACTCCCTGATGAATTCTTTCAATTCCAAAGATTCAATTCGGTAATTAGCATTATTTTTCCTATACATTTGTAATGCGATTTGCGCTAGTAAGTGGATTTTATTACTGTAATCGAAGTCCTCAGAGAAAATCTGCTCTTTTGTATGTTTTTCAAATAACTTTTCGATAAAGTTTTGAACCATTGCAGCGTTATTAACTGGCCTAAAGTCCTTTTGTTTTTCATAAATCCATAAAAACATCGATACAGCGAGCGGTGTACTTGGAATGTTAAGATAATGAAAATTCTTTATTAGATGGTTCAATTTTTCATTCTCTTCTTGACTCCCGCCTGTATTAAACCATCTCTTCATTAACGACTGAATTTCCGTCGTTTGGAAATATTGAATATTAGCCGATTCGAATTCTTTTGCAATTGGACTATTCACAAATTCGATTGGTTTTTCTTGATCATTTATCGTTTCGGCTGAAGCTATAATTGATAAATTTGGAAATGTTTTAGACAACTCACTAATTTCTTCGAAAATCACATTTTGATGAACATGATTAAATCGGAAGTTGTCAAGTAGTAAAACAATTTTTTGGTTTTCTAATATTTTATTAAACTTACTCGTGCTTTTCCCAATGAATCTACTCATCTTTTTCTTGATATCACCTTTATTTAAACCTTTCAAGTCAACATAAATGGGAATTTTTTGATATAAAGCATGTTTATCAATGAGTTCAGAAATTATCCGGAATAAGATAGTCGTTTTCCCTGTTTCCCTTTGTCCGAAGAGTACCAGGTTATTTTCAAGTAAACACAAATCTTCTAAATTTAATATTTCCTCTTTCTTGTTTACTTCCTTACCATCATTGTTAATTGACGTTTCATAGTTTGACTTCACAATTCGTGGCAATACAAATAGACTTTTTAAATCCTTTGGTGCAACAGTATCTGTGTTATAACTAATTAAGTTTTGGTTTATATCGTCAGTAAAGATATCCTTTATATAACCAATTATTTCTGTTTGCTCATTATATAGCTTTTTGTTTTCTGTAGAACTAGATTCAAATCTCTTAGTGCCTGAATCACCTTCTCCGGCATCTGTATTACTGATAAATTGATTTTTCTCGAAGTTGAATTTCCTGAAGTGAAATTCTATATATTTTGATTTCCCCGGATCCTCAATTATATCAATAATATTATATCCATTTTGATATTTGGATAATGTTTGGTGATTATTACTGACCCAGTTTGCAGGTGCAGTGGAAAGTATGCAGCCATTTCCTAAACTAAATGACAATGAAAACGTTGAGGATTTATGAGTGTGTCCGACTAACAGTAAATCATAGTCCCTTACAATCATATCCCTTACAAATTCCGTGTCTTCAGGATGTAATGATTCATAACTATGATGCATCAAAGCAATACGTAAATCTAAATCTTGTCCCTCGAACGAATCTTGAATGAAGTCCAATTGCTTTCGACCAACAAACAATTTTTTATCATCACCATCGTCTTTACACATCCAAGACGAATTTATACCGCCGATACCTATCTTCTTACCGTTCAGCATATGCAAAAATGAATATCCAAATTTATTTGGCTTATATGCATCTGAATCATCATAATATATGTTTTCGAAAAGTTTGTACGGCTCCATTCCGCTAAAATCCGACGGCTTAATATTGTGCATAATGCTATCGATGTCATTTCTTGTGTTCATTTTATTTAACAAACCATCATGACTGTACTCATTAATTTTCGTACGATCAACATCATGATTTCCTGGTATGAAGAGGAATTGGTGTTTCGACATATTTAGGTTCTCTAGCAACGGCTTAATAAAATCCTCTTCAAATTTCTCGAATGCAATCAAAGGATCAACAGAATTTTTACCTGCGAAACCGCCTTTATCTATTAAATCGCCTGTAAAGCATATTAAGTTAATCGGCTTGTTTTTAGTGAATGATTGAAGATCCTTAATTAATGGGTCTAAGCAATACCTCTTAAAAGATTTTTGGGAAGGGTGATAGTGAATATCTGATAAATGTATGATTCTCAATGCTTGTCCCCCTAAATTGAATAATACATTTAACATACCATTTCGACAACAAATTTCCAATTTTGCAAGTCATCACTACAATGTTAGTAGTTCGATCTTCCCCTATTGATAGGTTTGTTGTGTGAGTTGCAGCCTCGTACATATGAATTATTCCAACACAATATTCCTAAGTAAAAATTCACCAAGGACAGGAACTCTATTTTTATCTCTCAAAAATCGGCTTTTCGCAAGTATCTGATGTGGTTGGCCACATAGTCCGATGATCCGTCACCAGATACAATAGAACGGTTTTGTATTTGGATGTGGATTTCTTGAATGTCTTAAACTAATACCTCTTGGTCTTTTTATCTGATTACATCGCTTTGACTTCAACAAAGAAATTCTCATAAGAATATAATGTGATTAACTTCTTTTTCTCTCATCTATCCCCCTCTTTAATCATGGACCTTCGCATTTCTTGTGATGACTAAGTATTACATATGGATTGAACCACTTGTGAGTAGTTTAAATAAACGAAAAAACTAGCTATCTTATCAATTTGTGAGCCTAAAACTTAAACACCTTTGTTTGTCATCTATCCAACACAATTCATCAAATGATCGATCTAAATTTCGAGCGCAACTAATTCCTCAAAGTAGATGGTTTTTTGTCGTTAATTGTCGAATGATTTGTATTCCATTTAAGGACCACGCACTAAAAATGTATATCAAAGATGAAAGACAAGAAACTATTTATCAAGGCTGGATTAACGAAAACAACTCCATTAGATACAACAATGGTAGGGGGCAGTTCGTACCGTTCGGTATACGGCGGTTCAATTAAGATTGATGATGCAAATTTGCGTAACGTGATAGTAGACTTTTGAGCCCTGGGGAACTCCAGTAGGAGTTCCTCAGGGTTCAGGACTTTTAGAAATCTTTCAGTAACTTTTACGCGAGTTACCCCATTCGTATGCCTTATCTTTCGGCGCACCTAATCCAATGAGCTTCCTCACTTTCGTACTTGGTTTCTTCCAGTTTTTCCACATACACATTCGAAGTCTTCTTCTAATCCATGAATCGAAAGCTCTGAAAACGCTTGGCGTATCCGCCAATGACCGCACCAACCCATAAGGTATTCATTTAGTCTCTTGATTCGATAATCCATCGAATAAGGTTTCTTCCTAGAGGTAATCTCACGGATTTTATTCTTCATCCGTATCATACTTTCTTTGGCAATCGGGGTCTACCGCTGATTTATTCAGATTAACTTTCAACTTAAGCATTCCTTCAATGAATGAAGTGACAGAACCCATGACTCGATTTCCCGCTTTCTTTGTTTTCACATATGGAAAAACTAATCACAATACCGAATAAGTAACAAGTGTACAATGTTTTTTATCTCCGGCATGTAATGTACATGCTTTTCTGTCCTAATAGATAGACATGAAAGTATGTACACCGTCAATTAAACACTGTGTTTGTAACCACTATTTTGTACATACTCTTATGTCCTTGTACAGATGAATTGTACAAGGATAAGAAACTGTTAAGACAAGAAAGTCTAAACTAACTCTCTTATTTATTTCATGGCACGTAGATTAGCGATAAATATACCCCATGCAAGCGGACCAGTTGGCCAAGTTTAGATTTTCTTGTCCATGGTTTCAGCAGTATATACTTTCATGTCCTATTGTAGAGACAAGAAAGTATATACTTAAAAATCAATGCCTTTATTTTTGGGAATACCATAATAACAGTTTAGACTATCAAGTCATTGTACAAGAATGTGCATGGACAAAATACACTTTACTTCATTTCCTTAATTTGAGGAGAATATACTAAAAATTTATATGTTCAATAATAAATCCATTAAAATATATTTATTCATATGTCTCTTTTCAATTAAATAGATATGATCTTAGGCATAAAATGTTCGTATTGTATTAAATCTAACGTATCTAAATTTGAATTTTGAAAAAAGACTTCTAATGCTTTGAAAGCGAAAGACTTTACCTCGTCTTGTAATAAAGAACGTTCATAATAGATATTAAAAAGATGTAAATTACGAAGATCCTTTGCTTCCATTATTGTCTGAGCTTCCTCTAAAATTTGGTCTACGATTTTAGGATCCTTAGTAATGGCACTTTTTAAATACATTGCACGTAATAAAAGTGTGATATGTCTAAAATCGGTATAGTTGTGTCGTTCTTCGAAATTAATTAGTAAATCTAAATATGTAGCAACTTTTGTATAATTTTCTGCCTGTAAATTGGTTGAAATAATAGAGTGCATTGTGATAATTAATAATTCGATTTGTATTTTATCTTCATATCTTGTTCTAATTAAATCATTTTCAATAAAACGAACCGTGTTTTTCTCCATTCGAACCGTGTATTGCGTTGGTGAGAATGGTGCAAAATAAAGAGTCGCCATTATGGAACGTATTATCATCTCTGTGTCTTTTGATTCTACAAAAGCACCTTTTGAAAGTTTCAACAATTCAATCCCCTCTTTATAATTCTCTGAAAACAAGTGCAAAAGGGCTTCTAGGTATTGCAATCTAGGATTTTTTCGTTTAACAAACAATAAATAAACGGAAGCCTTATCGTATTGTCTTTGATACATACAAAGGATTGATAGGTTGTAATAGACTACCCATGAAACTTCTATTTTATTAGTATCTAGTTCGTCAATAGCTTTTTTGAAATGTTCGTTGGCCATTTGATATTGTTTGTTTTTTTCGTAGAGTTCCCCTAATTTATGTTGCGCTTTTGCTCGCAAAATAATATCACCATTAGAGGAAGGAGTATAGTTAAGCATTTGGTAAAAAATTGAACTGGCGTTAAAATCATTCCCTGTTATTAAGAAAGCCTGACCTTCAATATATTTCAAATTTAATTGTAAAGTTGGGTGCTCGTCGATTTCCTTTTGAAAGTCTTTCTTTATACCCTCTATTTGTGAAAGGGCGTCAAGTCCCATATTAAATGACAAGCAGACTTGAATTTCCTCCATTTGTTGTAAGATCTTATTGTGTTCTATCACATTGTTATTTATAAGTAGCGTATATGGCAACTCTAACTTCTTGGCAATTAGAATTAAATCTTTTTTTTGGATAGCTGTAATTCCATTCTCGATATTTGACATTTTACCTATTGAACAAATCCCTTTAGCCAATTCTCCTAATGTCATTTTTTTCTTTTTACGGAAATTTCGTATATTATTCCCGACCACAATGCGGTCGAAGGTGTTCGCCATATTAAGATATCCCCCATCCAAGCGTTAGTCATTCCATTGTATCAAGTTTTAGAAGAAATCTAAACGAAAAAAAACCTTCCTGTGTAGGAAGGCGTTGGTATTTCTATGTAAATCAAGTATTGAGAATTAAATAAATCAACTTTTTTATTTTAATTAATTGGTTTTTGTAGATAGCGGGAGCCGCCGACTTCGATATGAGAGAATAGTTTTGTAACATCATCATTAGATAATCCTACTTGTGACCTTCCTTCCTCTTTCGCAAATACTTGGATTCGATTTCCGATTTCATTGTAATCAGAATCAACTTGAATAGAGGCGATACGTTTAAGTGGAATGGAAGCAGAAGTAATTGCACTTTTTGTCAGTATAACGCGTGCTAAGTTAATTGCAGCCTCTTCCTTTGTCATTTGCAGCCACCTGGTATTTTGTACTTGTTCATGGAAATTAAGTTCGTCTATAATTTGCTTTGCGCGTGGGTAGTTTTCAAATATCATTTCGTTTCCTCCCTTACAAGGTTTCTTTCCTCTTATGGTACGTCAATGTTGCATTTGACGCAAAATAAGTCAAAGGGTGCGTGATATTCAATCCCTTCGTTAGGAGCTGTTTACTCGACCATTCTTCGCCACCGCTAATATATCCGGAATAGTATGGTTGAAATTAATTGTGTGTTATATGGGATGTCCCATTATTTCCGATTACAGGTTCGTTTAGCTTGATTAGAGAGTAGCTGTGTACTCGATACAGGTACGGCAAGTTGATTGAGTACAAATCCCCCTCCAGTTGTTATTCAACACCGTAAACGACATTTAGGGGCTCTTTTCGAATCAGGTGGACTATAAATTTATAAGTTTACAAGTTGAGCGTAAAGAACTTTCCCTTTAAGGAAGGAAAAAATGCCTTAAGACAGGTGTCTAAAGGCATTTTTAGGACTTTGATGAATTCTATGGCAGCCATTGTTAAATGATATGACTGAAATTTTGGTATTTCTTTTTACAGTAACATCTCAGCCTCGTCGATTATATGAGAAACGATAGAAGTGCAATGCTGAAAATGATGAATAAAAAGAAGGTTCCGGCCGCTAGAAAAAAGCCGATGTGCTTAATTATTTGCGCCCAGGTAACACTTGTTTCATCTTCATTTTTTGAGAACTCCACACTCTTTCTGTTTTGTCCATATCGAAAACGCTCGATTGATGTGGACCTCATTTTGTACTCCATAATTGAATTCTCCGTTAGCATACGCATAGGTATACCCTCCTAAAAAAAGTTTTGATAGGCACAAAAAAATACACTTATCTATAAATGATTGAAAATTACTCCACTTTTAAAAAAAGTGCATCAATCGCTTATAGTTAAGCGTATAACTGGCATGAAATAAAACGTCTCTCCCGCGTGGGTGAGATTATGATAGAAAGTAAATAGTATGCCATTATTATAGCATGATGGGACTCTAATGCAATTGGATATAGGTGAAAAGAAGAACTGACGATGCCAGCTCTTCACTTAATTTTTTATCAGATTTAAACATCCGGGTAATCACATGAACGTAGAAAAGCGATACAAATTGCCATTTCACGTGAAGCGGATGTTGCAGTAAACTTCTTCCCACGATAAATATACGTACATGTGTATGAACCTCTTGCCTTGTTTTTTTTACAAGAACCATCATGTTCAGGAAGCAAGCTTATTAGACGTTTTGCATCCTTTTCACTTTTTGTGTATTTCGCAGGTCTTTTCAAACCATGCGCTTTTTTAATTCCTGTTAGGCGGTAGCGATGTATATACCAATCATGAATTACGCCATCCAATTCTCTTGAAGGGAGATAACCTCCGATGGCCTGGTGACTACTGAAGTTGTCCTGCATCTTCAAAATTGCCAAAGTTAGAGCCATCGAAAGCGAGAAAATTGATACGGAAAACGCAAAAACACCTTCAGAGGAAATTTTTTCACTTCCTCCAAATAGCAATCTGGTCGCATCGATTAATAATAAAGCTCCAGCTATTTGAAAAAAAGTAATAGCTCTTGTTAAAAATTTTTGTTTCACAATAAATTCCTCCTTAAAAAGTTTGATTATATTGTAAATTCAAGGTACAAAAAAGCACTCTATCTATAATGTTAATTCGTCAGTAAAAAGACAAATGAACACTGAAAATAAAGTGCTTTCATAAATTCTTCTCTCCCGCGTGGGTGAAATTAAAAATAGTGTAAGTTAAATATGTAATTATCATATCACACTAGTAGAAATTTACGAAAAAAAGAAGCGGAATGTACCGCCCCTAATTCTATTTCTTATTTAAAACAATATCGGTTTTTAATTTTCTCCATATTATAGGTGGTGCTACGAACAAATATCTGCTGGCAGCAAATCTCCTTAAAAAAGTTTTATAGCCATTTAAGAATCATTGTATCTAAAGCTATGAATTTATCAACAGAACCACGCTTCATGGCAACGTCTAAGTCAGCAATCGTTTGTAATCGTTCCTGGATTTCAGTTAGTGAATAACTTTCAGCTTGTTCTTCAGCTATACGAAGTGCATATGGATGCATCTTAATAACACTTGAGGGATTCTGACCAATTTCTTGGACAGCCTTCACTTGATGAATAATCCGGAATTGACGCGCAATCAACAGGAGGATTTTGATAGGATCTTCTCCGAGTCGATACAAATCTTCTAAAATCTTTAGAGTGGAAGGTTCTTTTCTAACGATGCGAACAATTAGTTTAAATACATCGCTTTCTAAAGTTCGAGAGAGAATCCCTATTAACATGTCTTCCTCAATTTTTATATCATCTGTATAGCGCATCGACACCTTTTGAATTTCGCTATTTAGCAAAAAGAGGTCGGTTCCGAGCTGTTGGGTCATTAAGTCAGCTGCTTGATTTGAGACTGTCTTACCTTCTTCTTTGAAGCGTTCTTTAATCCAACCTTGCACGTAGTGCATTGGTTTAGCTTCAAAAACCTTGGCGACCTTCATTACCTCTTTGACGACTTTTTTCCGTTTGTCGAGTTTTTCGTTTTGAACCATCAATATTAATATAGTTTGTGGGTTAGGATTGCTTATATACTGAAGCAAACTATTCAAATCATGATCTATCTTTTTTCGAGGCACTTCGCCAGTAAGGAAATAGCAATCTTGTAGAATCAAAGTTTTAACATCTCCGAACAAATCAAGTGTCCGGGCATCTTCCATAGCTGTTTGAAGCGTCGTTTCACGCATATCAAGTTTGGATATGCTAAAAGGATCAACGTTTTTAATAAGTTCTTGTCTCTTCTCGTGGAGTAGAAAAGCTTCTGCTCCGTACAATAGATGTATCATTTATATTCCTCCAATTCTTCATAACATTTCACTGAAAATAGTACAGCTATTCGGTTATGTGTTTGAACGTTGAACAAGTCAGAGTATGACTTGAGTGTTTGCATAGCATATGAGAAATCCTTTTATCCTGAACTCAGAACTGGCGACCAGCCTTTAGGGTGAACTGCAACGACTCCTAATATGTGCTCACGTAGATTTAAAAGGACGTTCACTGCCTCTTAAGTGAAGAATGCCCATAATCGCAAAATACTCATGACTGCGAAAACGATTCCCAAAACCTTTAGGACAACGTTATGGACGAACTTGACTACTATCCAAAAGATGAACGCAACAATTACGAAAACGAACCAACCGTAGTTATTAATAAGGAATGAAAACATCGATATTACCTCCTTCCATTGATATCAGCGCAAAAAAAGCACTTTTTTCAATGAATGAACAGAAAAATCCTGTTACATTCACTCAAAAAAGTGCTTACACATAAACTGCATGTTAAATGAACTGTCTTCCTCCCGCGTGGGTGGAATTTAATAAAGAATAAGTTGAATTGGTTATATTGTACAGAAAATAATTGAATATCGCAAGAATTCATTTCAAATTCGGATTCCTTTATTACTGGAATCAACTCCTTCTTTATTAGGTGAGTTTAGATAAGCATTCGTGACAAAAGTAGATTTCTTCACAATTACTACACTCATTTAAGAGACAATAGCTTTACCTTCTTTAAATTATTAGTTTTGTGGGTACGCCTTAGGGTCGAAATGCGTATTAACCTACAACTTCCTTATTTGCTTTTGGTAGTAATACTGCACTTCTTTTTGATGCACCAATGGAAGTGTTCGATAATGGCTAATAATAAAGTCAATTCAGCCATCAACTGAATATCAGACGAACATTCATCTTGTCTATTCTCATGATGTTTATTTTTATATAAAATAGAATAGTATTGAGCCTTCCTGTAGCCGATATATTTATTAAAATTATCCAATATGTTCATCCTTTTCTGTGTCACTTTATGCGTAGACTTTGTATGGATAAAAATCTTTCAAACCCTCACGACTCCTCAAAATATATTTCTTTAAAGATGGCACGAACGACCTGACCAAGTATTTCATCATTATTAATTTCCTTTACCAATACACCTATGTGCTCCGTTATCATCGAATCAAGAGCATTTATTCTGTCCATACCCCTCGGTTTAGGATTCTCCCTATCCCAAACAGCTAAATCTCTTCTAACGCCTTTCAGAACAGTCTGGGTGTCTTTTTCAACCTCGGCTCTTTTCACCCCGTTAGGACTCACAAAAAACGTGCTGCCATTCCATACAATATCTAGAACTTTAACTTTCATGATTTCTCCATTTTCTTTCTCTAGAAAAGCAGAATAATTACCAGCTCCACTAACAAGCTCAACTACCTTAGTTTTTTCTCTTTTATATATTACAAAATCATTAATTCCAACGTATTTCATTTTAGAAACACTCTCCTAAAGATTTAATTATATCGCCATTTGTACCCTTAGCGTAGCCACTGAAACGCACCTTTTGTTAGAGTATAAAAAAATATAGCTATACCGATACCCCATAGTCATCCAAAAATAATTTGGCTTTCAAAAGTTCTTGTTCTAATACTTCGTACTAAGAATACCAAGTGTTAAGGAAATTACCAAACATCATTATTATGGAACTTATCATTCCGATAACAAAAATTATCGTAAATACAACAAAAAAATTCTATTATCGAATCTTCTTTTTCTTTAAGCCACTTAAAACATTTCTTCACGCACACTCTCCTTGCTGCACTTACACAGTATTTCATTTATATACCCCTTTCATTTTGCGACACATAATGATCGTACTGCGCGTTACCACATAGCTTGCTCCAAAATAAAATGGTATACTTCCTAATGGAATCAGAACCTTCAAAAAGGTCTTGAATATTCTCAATGAAAAGGACGTGATACAAATGTCTACGGAAGCAGAACGACTTTCAAAAGCATTAAAATCCATCGCACGAAACGAAGATATCAAGGCATACATAAAAAACTCCAAGGAACTGTATCCTCTCTTTATGAAAGCCGCAACACGATTTGTCTCAGGCCAAACACGAACGGATGGACTGGCACGTATTTCCACGCTTGCCAAAATGGGTTATCAAGTATCCATCGAGTACATCGGTGAAAACACACGCTCGGAAAATGAATGTATCTTGGCAAAAAATGAATTTCTCGAACTGATTAACGAAATTGGCGCTAAAGAAATGAAATCAACCGTTTCTTTCGATCTATCACATTTAGGTATGTCAATCTCAGATGAACTTGCAACTAAACACTTAGAAGAAATCGCACAACAAGCACAACAATACGATATCCAGCTCATGATTAGCATGGAGGAATCAGAAAAGACCGATCAGATTCTTAACATATATAAAACATTGTCGCCGATGTATGCTAATCTCGGCATAACATTACAAGTACACTTACTACGTTCTCAATCTGACCTACATGAATTACTTAAATTCCAAGGTAAAATCCGCTTAGTAAAAGGGGCTTATCAAGAAAAGGAAGGTACATATATACCACGATCTGTAGAACTAGATAAGCGTTACGTTGATTTTGTTATGGCTTGTGTAGTGAGCAGTCATCCTCTGTCGATAGCTACACATGATGAAAAATTAGTAACAGTACTCAAAGAAAAAGGGCTGCTTGCTAATCCGAATACTGAAATAGAAATGCTAGATGGCGTTCGTCCAGATTTACTTAAATCATTGAGAGATGAGAATCTACAGACAAAGGTGTACGTCACATATGGAACGGAATGGTACTTGTATCTTGCACATCGCATTGCAGAGCATCCACCAAATCTGTATACGTTTGTGTCTGATATGATTGAGTCAAAAAGCTTACAGACCTCCCTTTATGAATAAAAAGGAGTATGGATATTTTAAAGGCAGAATGTTTTTCTCTGCCTTTTTTGTTTCGCAGTTTGTGTCAAATACGTATTAACGTTATCTAAAATCATTAATGCTTTGGGTAGCGACGGTAACAGTATTCGATTTTCTAACTCTGCGAGATACACAAGATAATTCCTTCACATAATCATTTAATTTTTGACCAGGTGAAAAGTAATAACGCAATGGTTTACCCTCTTTTAGATCCTTATATTTTTTTCGAAAGGCAAAACGTTCTCGGAAATCCTTATATCCCTTGAATGCTGCTTCACTTTCTTCATTCGTCATCGTCAACAAATTGGCTTCATCTGCAATAATAGGTAAATACTTATTTTGTTTCTTTTTTTTGTCGTTTATTCATTTACTATACATCCTTTCTTATGGAATATAATGGTCGTACTTTGTATTAAGCTAACCGCTTAGCAATCTCGTAAATCACAATTATATGAATGTTTTTGTGTTTTTAATAAAAGAAAACGAAATATTTGTCACCCCACTAAATCGTTCACTAACCATTGTATTAGTGGAGTAAGTACGTTGAAATTTAAAATAAAAATAGGTATGAGCATTATGAATGAGGCATTCATAATTTTGATGGCTGCATTTCTATTCATTTTTTTAGAAGATATATCAAGATATTCTGCTACAAACAGACCAAAAAAAGAAAAAAGTAAACCACAACCAAATATCAAATCTGTAATTAAGGGTATTCTTCCTCCTGGAATTAGAGTATTCACCCAAATAAACAGTGAAATAGAGACGAATACAAATCCTATTCTTCTTATTACCTTAGTGGTATCATACTTCACTTTCATTATGTTCTTCCTTTCTTATTACGCGAGATGTTTGTAATGTACTTTAACTTTTACAGTAATCATGCAACCTCTTTCGTGTGTTACATCTGCTTTTCGAGCGTATTTTCCATCATTCAATTGTAATTAAATTGCCGTTAAAACTAAATTTGCTATCCTCTTTAATTAGGCTGAATAAATGACCATCAATTCCATTTAACTCCTGTAGAACACCGATAATACTACCATGAGAAGTAAGGAGGTTGTTATAGTGTTTTCCATCTACAAATACGAAAAATTTACCAGTAGGTAGGACATACTCAACTAAGATCGCTCTACCCTCCTTAAATTTCACTACACTTTTTTTTGTGTAAATAAAGACACGAATATTCTCTTCATTCTTTAACTTGTATGATTTGTAGGTTTGAAACCATCTACTATTACTAATAAATCTCAACATTTCCAACCCCGTCCTTATATAGTCTTGGTCCTATAGCAGTTTCTGTAGTGTATTAGCATTTACAGGTATCAATTAACTCTTTACTACGCTCTGTAC
The DNA here is from genome assembly GCF_017347095.1 of Sporosarcina sp. E16_8. Lineage (GTDB taxonomy): Bacteria > Bacillota > Bacilli > Bacillales_A > Planococcaceae > Sporosarcina. Next base: position 24,392 of record NZ_JADPRZ010000011.1, read on the forward strand.
AACAGCAGCTTATGAACGTACAGTGAACTAGTTCTGTTTCTTATTGCATCTTGTCTATATCTTGATTGAGTCTAATCTTTTTACTCAATTTGACTTTTCCTTAATGAAGAGTTTGCAGCTACTACTTTTTTTCTTTTACCTTTCTTCTCAGCCGCTCTTTTTGAACTGCTTCTTCGAATGAAAACCCTTTTTTTTCAAGACGACTTACTGTTGAAAGGATGACATCATTTGCACGACAGGCAGAAGACCTACTAGGAAATGTACTTCCATTCACCACGACTTCTTCACCCATTCTATTTCTTGGCACATTTCCATTGTGTTTAACTGAAATACTAATTGCTACTTTCCTTGATATTCCGCGATTATCAATTAAGGATTGGACCTTTTGAGGATCTAATTCAAATTTAACGCAAAGTTCCGAAAGGTTTAGATACTCAATCCCCTCATTAATAACGGCATGTTTCTTGATTCCTTGTTCCACTTTTTCTTCAAGTAATCTTTCTTTCGAAATACCAGTTTTTTTGATTTTTCATATAAATAACTAGCATCTACCTTGAAATGATCGCATGCAACCTTAAAGCTTTTAAATTGTATATCTTTAATTATAAGCAAAACTACACCTTCTTTATGGTTGTTTTCTCTTCAATTTTGACTTCTTCCAGCCTATACATAATGCTGATATGAAGTAGGCAATGAATCCAACTCCTTATATATTCTTGTTCTTCGTCAATAAAACAACGAATTATATACCCCTGAATAATTGTGAGACCCATTCAATTATAATTTTGGCATTAAATAATAGAAATGCCGAAATTATTAATAAGGACCCAAAATAGACATTCGTATCGTCTTGTTCATTCCTTTCACGTTTAAAATAGACACTTTTCAAAGTTTTATAAATAGCTATTAATCCCCCTATAGATAAAACAGAAACTATTATTATTCGAATCATAAATACTCCACCATCCATTGTTACCTATAACCTGTTTACTATTGAATAATTCGTACTGTGAATTATTCGAGAATATCTTTCCGAAAGGTGTCTATAGCGACTTAAATACAAAAGTATTCTATCGTTTGCAAATCGAGCGACTCGTGTTCCAGTGCTAACTCTCTTTTGGCCATTTCAGTAGCATCGACATTAATGTGCAATCGAATTCGTGGTTCAAGTGTTGCCCATTCTTTTTTCGCAAACGATTTCTGTTCATGGGTTCCGTGAACAAGCATGCCGTTTAATAGGATCGCCTTTTCTAACATAACAGCAGCGTCAAATGAGTTAATTCCGGTGATAGTTGGTTCCATAAGACTCCAACTCCTTTCGTTATCTTTACCATAAAACAGAACCAGATATGGTGCAAATTATCTCAGGTCTGGGACCCGCCGGGTTTATTTAGAAATGCCAGGATGTAATGCAAATAGCTTCGAATATGCGTGATACGTTCGGTTAGTGATTGACTAACGACACGATAGAACGCCGCCCCCTCTTCGGTACTGTGTAAGTATCGAACGGTACGGCGCTCATCTGGCCAGTATCCAACTAATAAATTCTGTTCTTCCATATCACGTGCAACTTGATATAAGTACCCATTTGAAGGAGCCCATCCAAATAATGCATTAAGTTGATCCTCAACTTGCGCCATGTAAAAAGAGGACCGTGTCAGACTGATATGAAGGGCCATGTATCTGACCACATCCTTAACGGATAATAGTTTGGCAAGATAGGACCGGAAATCATCATGAAGCAAGGCAACCTCGCCTGAAGGTTGTACCCCATTTTTAGTGAGGTGGTAATAGAAACGATCAATGACTGCAGTAATTTCCGAAAATCGCTGAAAATATGTCTTTTGATATTCTTGCAGCCGCTTTTTGCCAAGCTCAGTGATGTGATAATATTTTTTGCGTGACTTAGTAAAGGAAGTGAGGGAACCCTCTTTTTCGAGTCGGGCACCAATACGGGCTACATATTCGTAGCCAACACGTCGCCCAGGGAATTGAACAAGAAAGTTGTCATAGAGTTCTCGTGGGTAAGTTTCCTGTTCTGAAGTTGAATGAAGCCAAAAGAGGGCCAGCGTATCCTGAACACTAAAACCAACGGTTTGTTGAAACGACGGTACCATCATAAAAAAACACACCCTTTTTCCAATTACTATACACCTCGTTAGTCTATACTTGCAATGCATTTGTCCGTTGCCGAATCTCCTTTTCGCCCTTCTTTCTTGTCCATTCTTAAAGACTGTTTTTTTATTCGAAATTACTTAATCCCCTCGAAGTGATCTTATAGATTCGAATTTATTTATTCGTTCGGGTGGGGGTGGGGCGTCGAAGCAGATAGGCGGTATGCGTTGGAGAACCTTTCGGTTCAGAATTGACATGGAGCGACCAGGGGGAAGTACAGTGGTTTAAGGATAGTCAAGATCAAGACGAGGATGCGTGAATCCATCTCTTCAGTGGAATATCATTGAACGGTACGGAATATCAAGGTAGTGGCATATGACTCTTTACAATATAGTCTAACGAGGTCTGCTATATTTACCATTTGAGCTTGATTAGTTTCCTACATCTCGGCTATTAAAAAAAATTTAAAATTTTTTTATTTAGTATTTCAATACTTGATTTTTGAGAAACATTTAACATATTAGACACTCCTCTTTAATTTGTGGTACGTGTAACCCAAGGCTATTTAGTGCATAATTATTCATTAACCAACTCCAGATACCGGTTTCATCATTTATCACAATAGATAGATCCTTCCCCGGTATATTGGTATCATTTTTTCTAATGTATTCGCTCATAGACATATATTTTTGTTTGGATATGTGCTGTATTGACTCCACAAGTTACTTGGCAAGTCAGCTGAAGTGCGTCTGTATCCACTGATCAGGTTCCATACGCCGTCCCCTGGTTACGAGACTCACCTAATACAAGGAATGACGGTATAAGGCGCTCTGTAATCGTTTCGGGAACAGAGACAGGTAATTTGATTAATCCACTTTTAATTGACAACTTTGCTCGTTTACTTCAATGATTATTAATTCCTTAGGTTGAGCATCCATAAAGCTTACCTCCTAATTAGCCATGCACAGCAGGTTTTTATAACGCTAGCAATATCCATTGATGTGAAGCACTGATTGTTAAGCATAAAAAAGCTCGAACTACATTTCTGCAGTTCAAGCTAAAAAACTTCATTTACTTATGATACGGTTCTTCTTGATATCTTAAGAGAGGATTAAGAAGGTAATATACTTTCTAAACAATCATCGCAAATTTTATATGCTTTTGGTTTTTTACTTACCATCTCAACATAGCCCTCTTGCTCTAAATAAGCCATCACTCTATTAACAATATGTCTAGTTTTATTTGACAATTCCATCAATTTTTGCACAGAAAAAATTTCTTGTTCATGTACAAATACATTAATACTAATCATAAAATATAATAATTCACTTTCTTCTTTAAGGTTTTCCCATATATCTTTATTAATATACTCATTAATACGCTCATGCTTCATTAAATTTAGCTCAAGATCTTCAATAATTCCTTTTTGTCCAGTCGAAAGCAATTCTAGCATATTAATTAAATAGAAAGTCATCTCTCCTTGATTCAAAGGTGATGGTATTTCCTCTAATGCCTTGTAATATTTCGATTTATCTTTATTCACTGCATAAGAAAAAGTTATAGCTGAATATTTTTCTAAGTACCTTGATAAATAACTCCCGACAATTAAACGACCTGTTCGACCATTACCATCATAGAAAGGATGAATATATTCATAATAATAATGACCTACCATATAACGATACAATGCAGGATGAGACTCATTTTGTAAGTAATTTAATAATGCTCCCAACGCTTCAATAATTCTTTCTTCAGTACTTACACCAATATGAGTGGTAACATTACCATCATTTACTTCAACATATCCTTTTCTAAACAGTTCTCCATCTGGAATATCTTCTGTTTTAATTTCATCTGCTACTAAGCTGTCGTATAAAGTTCTAAAACCTTGAACATTTTCAAATGATTTGATTTGTTCTATATAACGATACATTTTCATCAGACCTACAAAGCGCTTATTTTTAGGTTCCGACTGTCCTAATTCACTAAGTGCTTCTTTTAGTTCTTTTTTTGTACTACGAATTCCCTCAATTTCATTATTACTTTGTGCCTCATTAATAATTAACTTATTGAAATAAGGTTCTACTACAAAAACAGGAAGTTTACTAATGAGTGTGGATATTTTAGAACTGTTTAATAAAACTTCGCTATTTAAGTCCATTAAATCATGGGTATTTACATAGAATAATTCAAATGAATCGTTTGTAAGATGCCCTTTTCGGAAACCACGAATCATTAATGATGTTGAATAGCTACCGTAACTATTTTTCCTTTTAGTCACCTCATTATTATAAGAAACAGCACCCAATTTGTAATAAAGTTTAGTTAACTTCTCATAACTCATAAAATCACCTCTCTATTTTTAAAAATTAGATTTTTTTTAAATTATAGAGTCATTGTAACCTTTTTTCAATTAAAATATTCTAAATTTCTATAAAAATTTCCTCCAAAGTAAATTAATAATTTAGAACGACTTAGCACCTCATTTACTTATGGAAGGGTTCATCGAAACTAATACTAAAGTGTATTACTTCTTTTACATCGAAAGAAAACCTGCAATTGACAGTCCACCTAATGTTAATGAAGGATATCATTAAATAAAAATCTATAACAAACGTAACAAGTGATACGACAATCAATTCAATATATATTTTCTCTAGACTCTTGAATTTTTGAACGATATTAACAAAATAGATAGGTTCCCATTAGGAGATCAGCGTCACGTGATGAAATAATCCACCCGAGCCGTCAAAAACTAAAGGGTGGAATATTTTTTTGTGACATTTGATAGGCCAGAGCAATCACTGCTACGGTAAAAGTAGAAAAACTAATCATGATCACCAGCGCCTCAGTTATAGTCACTTCGCAGCACCCTCTTCCGTCAGGTAATATACCATGACCGGATCAAATTCTTCAATTATAGTTTAAGGTTTCTAGACTAGACCATTCTGAATGTTGCTTATGCGTACATCTGAAATGTACCGAACTTACGGCCCATCAATATACATAATATAAAACTGATGGAAACTATTTAAACGTCTTTTCAGAAATAGTTCACGGCTTATGCTTTATAATCTTTGTTCAAAGTTCTTTAGATAGTCTCTTAGTATGCCTATCTTCTCCTGGTTGGTTACAAATCCCTCATCTGAGTCTTCGTCATATTGGATAGTCACGTTGGGTGAATGGCTGTACCAACCATTGAATCCAATATGGTCAGCGACCGAAAATAAAATACGCGCAATTTCTGTTTCCCCACCTTCAACATCTAAGTCAATACTTTCAATCAATGATTCAATCGCTTTGAAAAGGATTTCATTATGACCTTTTTCGGTTGAAGTGATGGCTATTTCAATTTTATTTTCTCCTGATTCAATGTTACCTCTTGTTATTTGTAATTTATGATCCATTTCTTTGCCGCCTCTCGATTGTTGGTTAGATTCTTAATTAACATTATTTTTTGACTTGGAATTGATTTAATTTATACATACCGAAAAGTATTACTACCGTTAAAGTACCTGTAGACGCTGCACCGACAAATGCTTGTCCTTTTGATAGTGATTTAAAAAATTGAACAAAACTGTTACCCGTAGACCCTTCATTCAAAATTAATGGAACTAAATTTATTATTGTTAAGCCAGTTATTGAAACGGCTAGTAAACATACAATATATAGTTTCACTTTTCCCATTTTCAAAACCTCGTTTATTTAAGTTGATGTTTGAGTAGCATAGGTTCTCTAGTTTTGTTCTCGTTCAAAATTTTCACGTAAGACATCTTCAATATATTCGCTTATTGTTTTGTCCTGTTGTTTAGATATGTCGTGCAATGTCTCCCATATAGTATTTGGGAGGTCAACTGTATTACGCCTGTAACCACTTATAAGGTTACATTCCCCGTCCATTAGTTCTACATTACCAAGTGCAAGGAACGACGTGATAAGGCATTCTGTAATCGTTTCTGGGACTGGTATAGGTAATACCGTCAATCCGCTTTTAATAGATAGTGCAATATCTGTTTCACGCTCTCGCAAACGGATGTTTTCGATCCCCCACACTTGATAGACAAAATCGAGGAAGTCAAAAGACTCAACCAAATCTTTCGGCAGTACAAAATCTGTGTATGCCGCTGCACGTCTATTCGATTGATGGATTGGATACGCCGCCTCATACTTGAATTTATTAATCGCTTCCCTATAAGGAATCCAGGTGCGGGATTGTAGGAAGAATCCCCATTCTAGATTGTCATTCCGCAACACCCGCATATCCTGTCCGTTAGGAGCAAGAAAGCGTTGATAAAGGGAAATGTCATGCTTTGAATCGTAAAATTCTACCCTTGTACCACGAACGGGCATCGTCCGTACAACTTCTTCTTGAATTCGAACGGCCATCTCTTCTGAAATCGAGTACCCTTTGCCTTCGTCGCCTAGCAGTATTTCATCGACTGGGAGGTAGTTATCTCTGATGATGGTGTAGATCCTTGTTACGGATACGCCTAATCGTTTAGCAAGCTCAGAAGGACGTAATCCCGTAGGTTTGTTCCGACTCCGTTCTTCTGCAAGGGCGTCTACTTCCTCCTTCTGATACCTAGCTTCACGAGTCAACCGATGCGGGTCCGCAATTTTAATGATTTTCTTTTGTTTTGCGTAGTGATAAACTGTGGGTTTCGAAACTGCAAGTATGTCAGCTACTTCTTGTCTTGTGTACCAGGCATTCAATAAAAACACTCCTTCTATAGTTCTATTTGAAGCCGTTTTGTTATTCCTTGAACCATCTATCAGTCGCGTAGTTCTCGATAGACCAAATCCCTATGCCCTTCTACTTCGCCTTTTCCTGAGCCTTCTCATATGTATCCAAGTAAGGCCTCCCTTGGGGAAAGTGAAAAAGCATCGTACCTCTACTTTAGAGAAGCTATTAGGATCCTTAGGGTCTTGTGTTAGTAAAGTAGTTCCATTTATAGCCTCCATAATAATATCCATTTTAACATCTGGATATCGTGCATATTGAAACTGTGAGGCATTAGTTGCAGGATAGTTATATTGTATTACCATTCGAATATTGCATGTGACGGTAAAAGGTATGGCAATACCAAAAGTTCGCATATTTAACGAATGGTACATTACTCTAGACCCCTGATCTCTTGTTCTAATTTCACTTGAGAGAGCTCTAGGAGATAAAGTAGGGTCAACACCAGGCTCTAAATCCTCTGCAGGAGTTAATGCAAGTCTTTCAGTATAATCTTTATACTGCGCCGTAGTACTGGAACTGTTCTCTTTACTGCCTCGCTTAATAAGACTAAATCAAAAGGTTGAATAATAGAATCATTACATACTACACTATTTGATATTATTAGCAATTTCTTTTTTAAAAAGGTAGAATTCACAATGATTCATTTCCCCCCCCTTAACTTGATGCAAAAGTCGATGATACGCTTTCAGAACCATTTTGTTACCTAGTTACGGACCCAGATTTTTGTTCTAAGTTAAATTTCATCATAAAAAAACTACACCTACAATTGTTAGAGGGTGTCTAACAATTGGGGTACAGTTCAAATAGAGGCGGCCTGTTTTTTTTGTTTGCAGCATTTAATAATAATTCCTGATATTATTCTTCAAAATTTGAGCTTTATAATATAGTTATTAATCACTTAGCATTATCCAATATCTCTTCTATAGCCCCTGCCTTTAAAGACTCATAGAAATTATCATCTGCAGTCGTTAGCATAATAGTTAGATTTCTGTCAGGGTCATACTTAGCCATTAAAATTTGGGAAGTATCTTTCGAGTAAAAATATCGAATGCTATTGCTATTGTACTTATCTATTTTATAACTCTGATTAACATATTTATCGTTGTTATGAATAAATAAATTATCGTAATACTCAACATCTAATTCTTCAACCATTACAAATATTAATTTTTCTCGGTAAAAATGAAAGCTCGAATTACTATATTCCAGAATAGAATCAGCCCCAGTAACATTTACTTCAGAGTCAAAAATCTCTTTAAATTCTTTACCCATTTTTTCTATAACTCTTGATTTCGAGTCATTTAATGTAACTCCATAAATATAATAAAATCCATTTTCTTCAGTGAAAATCTCGTTTTCCGGTAATTCTTCTTCGATTTCCTTTATATCTTTAAAATTACTATCGACAGATTGACAACCAGATACAATCAACATAAACAAAATTAAAACTAGTCCAAATCGTGATGCAAATATACTCATATCCTTCTTCCTCCATTTAATTCGCTCTTTATGTTCACGATAGTATTCCTTTTTAAATCAAGAATAAATTCAGGAGCTTCAGCCACTACCATTGTATATATACCACTAAAAGTTTATGCAATAAACTTAACTCATGATTACGTCTAAAAAATGAAAAAGAGAAGAGGTTTCCGATGACGCTTCAGTTCCCTTTTTTCTAAATATAATTATTACTGCTTTTTTTTGTAATGTCCAAAGGAATTCGGGGAGAGACAGATGTCAAGTGGTTTACGAAGCTGTGACGACTTAGGCTGTAGGATTATTGGTTTCTTTGATAATCCTGAGTTACGGGTTCTAACAAAACAAATTTCAAAGGCCAACCGAACGGAAACATTTTATTGATTTCATAGAAAATCCTTCCCACTTCGAAGGTGAGTATGATTGCTCCATAATTTTCCGTAGTAATGTTCTATCTCACGATTCATAAAATATTGGTCGAAATAAGGAGTTCCTCCCCACTATCCGATTTGGAGAGGTGGCCCCTATTTTGGCGTTTTCAACCTTTTTTACTTAAACTCTGCATAGGGTTCTGGATACCCAATTTCAATTCTCTCTTGTGGACTCATAAGTGCCAACTCCTCCAAAGAATAAAAGAAAGGCTTTTCTGGTTTTAAATCATCAATTTCGTCTAGATTATGTTCCATAATTTCTCCTTCACTAACTAAAGAAGGAGGAACAACATCAAGATCATACCAAGTTCTTGGGTTGTAAGCAGTAGAACTTGTGCAGGCTGAAGTTGAACAATTTCTTGTTTCTAAATGTAAATGAACAGCTGTAGATGACCCAGTAGTACCCATTGTTCCAACTTTTGTATTACCAGTAACAGCTTGTCCATTAGTAACACTTATAGATGTTAAATGGGCATATCTACTTTGAACATTTACATATTTCATTTGGTTATTTCCAACGTGGTTAATATAAACTACATTTCCATAGGTTGTGTGCCATCCTGCATTGCTTACTACTCCGTTGTGAATTGCTCTAACAGTATCTCCGGCAACCCCCGCAGTTTTCCCTCCAATATCCAGGCCCTCGTGAAGTTTAGTTACGCCGTTGAGAGTCCGCATTCCAAATTCTGATGTAACTCTGGTTGAATCAGTTGGCCAATAGAGTGTTGCAGCCAATGCAAATGCAGCAAATGAGAAGAATAGAGTTAATCCTAGTATACCGCTAAATAACTTCTTCATAATTTCCCCCTTAGTTTTATATTTAGTATTAATGGAAATATAAGTAATCCCCCCTTATTCAAAATATAACACTAGTGTGAAATTTTTACAATATAAAAATTAATTATTCCGATTTCAATAACCCGAAATTCCGTTTGAAACTAGTGTTCTTACAAAAAAACGGATTGATTTAATTCCGAAAATCACAGCAACTCTTACAATCGTAAATAAACAAAAAAGGGGAGTTAATTCAACATTACCGCAATTACCTATTCTATAGAAATTATATAAATTATTTCCAAAATATCGTTTCAATCGCCGAATGTGTTTGTTCAGTGACTCCTTATAGACTCTCAGTTCATCACCTATTGCCCTTGGCGTTCTTTATGCATGGAAATATACATCGTTGAAATAACGGGCTTTCTGGCGAACGGCAGGCATGTCTAAATGAATAATCATGCAGATTCAGCTCAACGAGAACGGAAAACCTTCCCCGGAAAGTTATAAGGAGGGTTTCTATTGTGATTTTAGCATCTCTTTGATGGTCGGTTATTTCCCGCTGGTACTTTCCGATAATCTTCCTTTGGGCCAAATAAAGAAGAGTAACATTTTAGCCACTCTTTCAATGCACATTTTTCAATTAAGTTAATTTTAAATCTGAAAAAGTAATGAGCATAAGTAGTGTAGTCACTAAAATCCCCAAAATTACATAAGTAAAGACTTTCATTTTTCACACCTTTTTTTATTTCTATCGTTAATTCCAAGGGCGATAATACTAATCTTCACACTGTAGTATCGGGTAGGAAAGCAGAGTCTTACTTCACCTTAAATAAAATGGATGTGTGCTCTTTGTTCGATTACATTTTAGTCTAATTCACTAATGTCATCAACAATATAGACAGTTTCTGTCTCGCTGTTATTAAATTCCTCTTCTAATTGATAGTGTGGCGAAATAATGCTTGCTCCTTCCTTCTCTAAATAGCTGTACATAATGAGTTTTAAATCCCGTTTATCCAGTGAAGATGTAGCAAATGACGGTAAAAGGCCAGCCTCAATAAGATTGTTTAGATGGTAAGGAACCATGCTTGATGAACTCTGTGGATTACCAAAAAAATCGTGAATTTTTTGAATATCGTATCGATAAGAGTCAAACTTTTTTAAACCGTAGTAATGAGGCGATGGATAGATACTTAAATCAATGATTCTCATATTTTGTAGGTTCATATAAATTTCGAGAATGGATGGTTCTATTTTTTCGAGAAATCTACTGTACAAATTAATATCTGAAGTGAAGTCCATTGGTGCTGTGTAAAGGTCTAATAACTCCTCGATGTCGTATCTATATCCATAATCACCGTAACGTTTTTCATTTTCAACTTTTAATATATTAAGTTGTTCAAGAGGATCTTCATTCGCCGGAATTAATTTTTTAGACCAAATAACATTGAATTCTAATTGCTGCCTTTTGATTTCTCTAGTAATTTCGTCAATATATTCGTATCGTATCTTCGCATACTCTATTATCTCGTTAAAGTATATAGTTAATTCTTTGTCACTTTCCTCTGGATCGTTACTATATAGATAAACACTAAAATCGCCTCTACCATGACTGCTAGACCAAGAAGCAAAGTATTTTTTGTCAGAAATCACTCCGTCATAACTATCTAAATTTACTGGATGAACACCAAAAGCAGCCCTTATATGGGTGAAATATTGGTCATCAGAAATGCTTTTTTTAAATACAGTCTTGTCGTTACATAATGGGTAATTCTTTTTGTTGTAAAGTGCCCTGTATAATTGTTGGACTGCTTCTGTAAGTAAATCAATAGTACATACGAATTGAAGTACGTTTAGAGATTTAGCGTCATCATCCTTTTTGTGAAGATCGACGGAGGGCAAGCCGTAAACAACTATATGCAGCCAATCCCTCGCGGAGAAAAGCACACTTATTTTCTTCTTCCCATAAAAATTACTGTATTTATGTATTAAGAAGTCACTATGTTCATGGATAGCCAGTTTTAAACGCTCTAGGACAGTTGAATCTAAGAAATCGATTTCCAATATAACCACACTCCTTTGTTATCAATCCCCATTGAATTAGAAAAATGCCCTACTCCGAATTGAAGTAAAGCACTCTTTAGTCCAAAACAGTAGGTATAAAACCACCTTTTAGTTTTCACTATTCACTTTATCCAAACATAGATCAATTAATGCTATCATGCAATAGAACAATTAATCTAATTGTTTCATAGAACCAATTTGAATTTTATTAACCTCAAAGTGTCGGATTTGATATTTATTACCGATATCAGTAATTTTTATAAATTCACTATCCAGAAGAAAATCAAACTCTGCGGTTCCAGCAGCCATATTTGTAACCAACGTTTGAGCCGATACCTTTTTATTTTTAGGGTCATAGAACGTTTTTATTTTTTCAAATGCGATTTGACAGCGAACAACAATACTCTATATTTAATTGGGATAAATAATGGGATAAGAACGAGGAGAAATACGGAGATGATATCTAAAAAACACCAGGAACTGTTCCTGGTGTTATCATCATATAGCCTTACTAATTTAACTATCCAACGCTCACAAGGCATCCTATCATGGTCTTGTCGGACAACTATGATGTGGACTAGGGATAATATTTTTGCGCACAACTGAATAGGATGAGAGCTATTGGACATGCTGTTAAGGCACTCATTTTTAACATAAAGAGAATTTTTAAAAATATGGATAAATCTAAAGAGAGTTAAAAGTTTTAGACATCTTACTGTTTCGGTGAGTTGGAGTTAATTTCCGGACATAATTGATTAATTTTAGGAGTTAAGAAATAATCTATCGTATTTAACCCGTAAAATTTATGTTAATGTCGACTTTTTTAAATATATAACTTGAGTTCGGAAACTTATAGTGTTAATATGATAATATCAAAGTTTAGATAAGGGTGTCACAAGTTTAGAATTCTTGAAAACTTCTAAATAAGTTTACTTAGTTTCTTTAAAATTCACAGACATATTATAACTCATATAAGAATAAGCTTTTAGTCAATAAAAAAACTCCCCGTCGCCACGAGGAGTTTGATTGGTATCGCTGCGCAAACAGCTTTCAACCAATTCTCACTTTATATCTGTATCCCTATCTTTAATTTTTTGCACGGCTTTTTCTGCTGCTTTTTCCGCTACATTTTCTAAATCCTGAGTCTTTTGTTCGTCCAATTTTAACTTTCGTTCAGCATTCGAGTGCTGGACATTTTTAATTGCGATTGATGCCAATAAAATAAAAAGTGCTATCGAACCATAAATAGCCATCTGCATCAAAGACCCGTCTGACATTAAATGCTTTCCTGCTGCTGCCAACACTGCTTGATTTTCATCTTTTGATAAAAAAAGCGTAAAGTTGTAAAGTGCTGATAGGAAAAATGCGGTTGGTACTGCTATTGCCCATTTAAATCCACGATTAACTACTGCCCTCATTGTTTCTCACCTCTTTGACCACTACCCTACTATGAGATGAAGGGATTTGTCCTTTATTTACTTTTTTCCCAATTATTGCATCCACCTTTCTGAGTTTCGCTCTTTCTTATCTATATTCACGGGATTTCTCCACCTAATTAGAAGACTTGTCCTAATCTGCGCAAATCTAAAACATATTTTCATATTTTTTAGATACACTTAAACAATTTTACACCATCTGCTAGGCAGATAGCAAGCGGTAACTATCGTCCTACTAAAAAAGTAGAAAAATCGATATAATCGTCATTATATCTACCAATATCGACAATATAAAACAGTCAAGTTACTATTTTGATTGCTTTTTTTGTGTTTGAACATATTATATCCACCTTTATCACAATCTATTCAACTTTTCATCTTCTATTATACTAATTTTTCTTCTTTTTTTCCTATCATTATCGCAAGACCAAACGACAACATCCCACCAAGACTGTAAACTCTTACTTCTTCCCAAAATCCATAATAACTACATTGTATTGTGATTATGACGCTCAAAATACCCATTAAAATCGCTGGATAAAAGTACTTATTTGTATTGATGATATCATTCAACATTGCCCCCCCCGAATCTACACTAATTATACCTCACAAAGAGAGATAATTAGTTTCTCTGTTTTCCATTTTAAAAATAAATTTTGTTGTTATCGAATTGTCGAGTGTAAACTGTCGAACCACATTTTTAATTTAAAAAAATGAGTCTATTTTGGACGTCTATCTAGTCATTAGTGACCTTACATACACTTAAGTCGTTCCTAAATGCGTCAGAGAGTTTCTCTCATACACCTTTTTCCCCTCCCCTTTATTTGTTATACACAGCTTCCCGCAAAAATATTCCTTAAATCTACAATTATTATCTCGGTTGCATTTCTTTAAAACAAAAACACTGACGACCTGGCGTGCCTTTGCGGGAGATGTATTGCTTTAGGCTCTGCTGAATCTGCCCTTATCCGTTCTCTTTAGACTCTGAACTCTTCTAATTCATCCGCTGTTTTATCATCCGTCATATGAATCTTCGAATCCAAAGTCTTGTCCATCCCTTTTCCCATTTTTCTATTCATCATACCGAAATATCCCAATCCTATTGCTTTTAGCAAACAATACCTCGTATTGCAGGCCTGGCAAAACCTTTACAACCCGCCCATTCGACCCCTCATACGATTTGAGATAGTAATAATCCTCAACATCTTTCCCCTCTACATTCACAACGACAAACACGGTATCCCCAACAGCAAATACTCCTTTCTTTGGCACCGCATCAAAAATAGCAAGTTGCTGCACCAAGGCGATCACTCCTTCGTTTTTTCTTCCTTCACCCTGCTTCGATTGCACGAGTAACAAAAATTCAGGCCAGTATGGTTCGAGACTGGCCTGTACAAAGTCTTGCAACTCCTGCCACACTTAGGACATTCTTGCTTGTCGTATTTCACTCGTTTCCCTCCTTCACAAATCTCTGTGCATACCGAAAATGCTGCCAAACATACGGATCATCATGATTCCCACCACCGGCCAACCAATCCGTAATACATGCATTTTTATCTCGCAACGCTTCCAGCGGGATACGGTCCGCTACTTTCGTTATTTCATTTATTGGATTCATTTGTTGCTCGTTTTCACTTCTGCTAATTTCCTAGACATTATCACAGCTTTATTTTGGACCATCGCTACAATTAATCCTTTATTTTTATTAGATTTACAAGTTTTTAATTATTAAAGTATTCAACTTGAATACTTCAGTAACCCCTGCGGCAAACAGCTACTAGACAACGATATATCCTTAAGCTATCGTTATATATATAGAACGGTGGTGATTGAAAATGGAAGAACTTCGAGCGAAAAAAATCATTAATTTGCTTCATAAAAAAAGCCAGTTGAATCCAGTTAGAAGTGGTCTCGATTTCAGATCTCCTTATGTTCAAAACATCATCGAAAAGTTTAATAATAATGAATACATCGTAGGTCCGAAGAATTTATAATGATCGCCACATTCCATGCTTCGGGGCTTTAAGACAGCCCCGATTTCTTTTTGTTGTCATTGCGTATTATGGTCGTACTGTGTATCACTCACCGCCTCTTAGTTCGATACCAAGATTGAAGGTTTCGTTTACCTCGCTGTTATAGACTTTCAACTCTACAATCCCTTTGTTTGTATTCATCCTGGTTGCGAATATAGTCAATGTGTACTCTCATCCCTTTTTTAGTTGCTTTATTCCTCTTTCGCGGCTTTTGATTATTATTCAGCATGTGCATCTATAAATAAACTTTAGCCTTTGAATACTTCTCTTTATCAAAACTTATGTTCATGTCCGGATAAATGACCTCTCCGCTAACGAGCGTTAAATAATTCTCCATTTCCGTTCCTCCTTTTTGCTATTCTATGTGTCCTTCACGACTTTATTTAATCTTTAACTCTCCACTCATCCAACGACATTTCAAGTGCGTCTGCAATCTTGCACACTACTTGAAATGTAGGATTCGTATTCGAGCTATTTTCGATATTTCGCAAAGTTGACTAAGCAATCCCAGTCATTTTTAAGACCCTGTATCGCGAAATTCCTTTAGATTCACATTTCCGCCTAATACACAACATAGAGTGCACCCGCCCCTTGCACACCACTACATATGGTGTTATATTGTATGAAAGGAATATTCGTTCCCACAATTCTGAAAGGGGTGAAAATATGACTAACAAAAAACAAACTTCTAAGAGTGTTGCAAGTATCGCTAGTAAGATTCTAAGAGACGGACGTTACAGCGATGCTTCAAAATCGGTAGCAGCTTCAGCACTTTCTCAAACGAAAAAGAAATGAAAATCAAGGCATTCTTCAGGGCGACAGGTCACCATAGAAGTCTTAAATGTATTACTACTCATTAGGAAAGGACGGGATTATATGCAATTTGAAGGAGCGGTTATTAAAGAGCAGGGACAAACCTTTGCAGTAGTTATAGTTAAACCGCATGTATTACAATCGTCTGCTACGTGTGAGAATACGCGTAATGGCTTTTCACGCCATTTTCCTGGTATGCCAATTATTTTGATGGCACAAAATTCAAGAGGTGTACCAACTTACCATGGAAGAACGGACATTGCTAAGTTCTTAGCTAAACTTCATCCGAGTCAAATTCCTTGGAAACGCTATACAGTTTAACGGATTCTGGAACTGCGTCTTTTACATTTACTGCGGGTGCACTTTTTAGAATCTCTTCAATTTCTTTTGGATCTATCCGTATTCCATCAAGTTGGATGTTGGTCGTCGTTCTAGCGGCGACCAAAGCTTTTAACTCCGCACTTTCCTTGACAACTTTTTGTTCAGCCATTTTTCTCACCCGGCTTCCTCATCTTCATTTACGATTCCGATCAAGCACTAAGTGTGTCATATATAAACGGGCGTTTCCGGTAAAACATCTAAATCGAAACCTGATTCAATAAACTTAGTTGTTAGTTCTGGTTTTATAGCATTGCCTACATACATGTAAATACGTTCTATTTCATCACGATTAAAGTCCGTCCCTAGAGAATCGTTAACTATAGCTCTAACACGTTTTTGCCAGTAATTACTTACACCTTTACATGATGGACGTGATAACCATTCAACAACTTTGCATTTTAGGTCTAAAGATGTTTTTACGCTACTTAATCCGAAATATATATTCCAACTAGACACAACAATAAGCACGTTGTTATGGTTAATCAAACACTTCGGGAATGATTCTGAATGTGACCTATCAATTTAACCGATTCAATTTCTGCTTGGTCATCAGATTCTCCCACTAAAATGCACATAGTCACCGTATGTTAGGGTAGGAATAATAGTGTCGACAATTGAGTCGTAATGGTTTGAATCGCAAGCTGCATTATGTACTTCACTTTCATCTGAATTGGTTCCGTTTTTAGTGCAAATTAATTGAGTTTCTTCTATTATAATAGGCATTTTTTATTCCTCCTCGTTTTATGGCCAGCCGATTTGTAATTCAACATGATAGACAACTGCTATCTTGTTTCTGACCTCGACCTCGTATTGTAATTTAAGATGTTCTAATACCTTCAGAACTGTACCCCATTTTTTTAAAAATCCTGCAAAAAGAAATACAATTCCGGATCATGCCGCTCGTTTCAGGTATGGTGATTTGAACACGATCCCCTATTTCTAATGGTGTGTCTATTACTTTTTCTTCAACTTGCGCTATCTCTTTTGTTTACTCTCCTACTTTTTCTTCTCCTTGCTCAAATAGTGAAAGTTGATGTTTATCGTTCACTTTTTTATCCCCCTATATCAAAACTAGTGTAACTACAAAAAAACAACATTTCCTACACGTTAGTGTAATCCGCATAAAACGTAATAGCGAAAATGCAATGCATAAGAATAGCAAACGTAAATAAGAGTTATTCTTTTTATATAAACAAATGGATGATTTTTTTATGTTGTATTGAATATGTGGTAGAATCAATGTGACTTACAAAAGGCGAAGCATGTGTTGAGTTGAAGAATATTAAATTACAATGGTTTATCTGTTAATTTATACAACTGATAAAAGGAGTGTTGTAAACATGTCTTTAGAGATGATGGAAACCGGTAGGTTGCATATGGAACAATTGAAAATGGTATTACAAGACCAACTAACTCTTCCCTCCCTCCAAATTCGTTTGGATGCAGCTGAAAAAAATGGGGAGACACCTTTTCATGATTTTACAGATCCAGAAATGATAAAATGGTTTCTATATGAGCGCCGCCATCTTAACGAAGAGAACGAACGTTCGCGTCGAACTGTTCGGGAGTATGAGCGTGAGCTATTACTCTTCATTGAACAGCTTTTAACATATAGCGTGGCAATTGATATAGATGTTGCCTATATAATAGAAGGTTCTCTGTTTAAATCCCTCCAATCACGTCATTTAAGGCGCTACCAGGAGTGGTTAGCAACCGATAGTCCGTATGTTTTACGTAAAGGAGCGTACTCTGCTGCCACACTTGAACGAAAAACGACCATTATCAAAGCATTTTTCACCTTTTTACACGAAAAGGGTTATATCCAGGAACCTATTCAAAAGGGGCTGCGCATTGCATCAGTACGTAAAGATGACCGCCCTAATCGCGACTTGGGTCCTTTAGATGTAATCACGCTACTCAACACCTTTCGGGACCTTCAACACCCTGTTATGTTTACGATTGTTCATGTATTAACCACAACTGGGATCCGGAATGAAGAGTTTTGTGTGCTGCAGGTGAAGGATTTGAAAGTTGATGCTATCCTGGGTGGCTACTACCTGGAAATATTAGGAAAAGGAAATAAGTTGCGACACGTTCCACTAAAGGAGAAAGTTGTCCGCAGCATACGTATGTTTCGCCATGCCCGAGGGCTTCTTCCAATTGAACAAGCGCTACAGGAGGATCCACTCTTTACAACGAATACCGGTCAGGCCTATTCTCCATCCTACTTATCTCAATATGTAAAAAAACAGATTGCCACAACTGAGCAAGTGATGCTATCGGATAAAACGCTTAAAATAACACCTCACGTGTTCCGTCACGCTTTTGCTATTATATCCAAGTTGAATGGGGTGGATATCTACGATATTATGCGTTCACTAGGGCATGAAAAAATCGAAACAACGATGATTTACTTGGAGAAAGTTTTCGAAAAAGAACGACATGCCATCCACTCATGGAAACCTGAAGTGTTCGGGGACTATATTTAAGAGGACAATAATATCAATTCATGCAAAATACCCTCGCGCAATAACCCCGAAACGGTAGTTTCAGAGTTATTGCGCGAGGGTACTCCTCTTAAGTCGCTGTCTATATAATTAATGCGTCAATTATACCACATCATGTTTAGTGATAAAAGTCTTATATCCATTATTTTTGTATATAATAAGCAAATTGTCATCTCTACTGAAGCTAAACCACACTGGGAGCATCCGGATTGGTTTAGCTTCTTTTTTTCATATTCTCAAACCAATATTCCATGGCGGCAGTTGATAGTATCCACTCTTTGGGGTAGATATTTACGGCGTCATGAGATCATTAGGACATGAGAAAATTGAAACGACAATGAACTATTTGGAGAAGAACTTTGAGAAAGAATGCCATGCGATTCATTCATGGATGCTAGACTTATATGGGAGTTATATCTAATTGACAAAAAAACTCGCGGAACAGGACTAAAACCGTGGTTTTAGTCTTGTTCCGCGAGGGTACTCCTCTTAAATCGCCGTGAATTTACTTTGTGAGTTAACGACACTGATAGCTTCGAAAGTTGAGTAATTAATGTGAAAAGATGTTTTCCAATTCTCTAACCTTGTCGCCATCCATCAAATTAGACACACCAAAAGTTTCCCCTTCGCCATTCTTGTTGATAGCAACATCAAGATCGTTCAATAGTCGCTTCATATATTCGAACGATAATTCCATATCTTCAGGAACAGGCTTCCAGTCCTTAACATAGTCAAGATTGGTCTTGTCTGTATTATTATTGATATGTGCTGTTCGCACAAATTGATTATGACTTATTGCCGCAGCTAAAAGACGCACGTTTGAGAAGTCTTCATCATATCCAACTTCTTCAGGATGAATTTTTTGATACATACTTTCAATAGCTTCTTGCGCTTTTATATAATATACTAGTCCGACATCGTTCCCAGCTTCGTGGAATCGTTCTTCGGGTGGCCGGTTAAATTCTGCCAACGTTTCCGCAACCCATTCTTTCGTTTGCGGTAGAAATTCAGGAAGTTCGTGTGCAGCTACTTCTTCCTTTCCATTATCTTCATCGACCATGACTTTTGAGATTCCTTTGTTATTTATTTCATCTTTTCCACATGCCGCCAGTAATCCGACGACCAAAATGCTAACCATTCCAATTTTGAGCAGTTTCAAGATTGTCCACTCCCTCCTTGGATTTACCTAATCTTACCATTCGCATTTTGTTAGGTCAAACGAAAAAGATGACGCTCCTAATTAGTGAGGCAGAAAAAAAAACAACACCCCGAGGGGTGCCGCCTTTAGATCATCGAGACGCCGCTTTGGTTATTACAAGTGACTAAATGAATCCGTAGTACCTGTAACATTTGTCGCAAGCACGACACACCTAACGCGAAATTCCCTCTTGTCTGCGTAGTTCGTGGTGAACTCGTGGCTTGTTCCGCTTTTTGAAGCCACTCCTGTTCGTGATGCAACATTCATCCAAAGTTGTGCGACTGGATTATATTGTTCCAAATAAATCGTGTATTGGAAACTACAGTTTAAAGTCGAAGTAACACTAGCCGCAATGTAACCAGTTTGTGAACTTGCACAAATTGTTCCTCTTGTCCCGATATCGCATACCCCTGGTATGAATTCTTTACATTTCATAATATAAAACCTCCTGTTGTTGTTTTGCCGGCTTGTACCGGCCTACACTTATATATGTGGGGTGAGATTCATTATTTGTGACGCAAGACAGAAAAACAACACCCCGAAGGGTGCCGCCTTTACATTTTCGAGACGCTGTTTTGGTTATTACAAGTGACCGAATGAAACCGCATGTACGACATAACTAATTCCCTCTTTTCGTATAGGACAGGGCGAACCTAACACTTCAGTTTATTTTAAAGTAATACGACTCTCCTCATCCTAAGTTATTAGCCGAATCAATAATGGCAAAAACACTTTTCATTTTTATGAGTACCGGATGAGAGGTTAAACATTCGTATTTACTGTAGATTGCAGATTCAACTCTTTTAGTTTTGATGCAATTCGGTCTTTAACTAATTTCGCACGCCCCTCGTCTAGGATGCGATGAGGACAATTCTTTCTCTTCCCTTTACTGTTAATCCAATCGTTATGCCATTTCACACGGTCGATACCCCAACCATATTGTTTAAGTACATGAGCAACGTATTCTATTGCATTTTCTTCTGCTTTTATATATTTCAGACCGCCTGATTTGCTGTAACAGATCTCTATGCCGATAGATTTACGGTTCCCCGGACCTGTTACACCGTCGCCTGCATGAAAACCATTTCGCTTAAACGGGATAGCTTGTACAGCGTGCTTGTTATCAATCGCAACATGGTAACTTAATGGTTCCGGGTTACGATGCATGAATGCTATTTCGTTAATTGCAGTCGCATCGTTATAAGTATTGTGAAGAGTGATATATTCCGGCGTCATGCTGTATGGCGCTTTTAGCTTATATAAGGACTCCGGGATGTAATTATTGATGATAGTGTAAGACATATCTCTTTCTCCCCTTATCTCTTCCTCGATATTTCTATTTGACGATATAATTGAATTGATTCGTCAGGAATATTCGTGTTATTCAGTAGTATTTGTAATAGAAAACAATGAGTATGGTATTATTGTTCATAACTAATACTTCCTGGGAGTGAAAAAATGAAAAAGATATATATTGCTTCATTATCTTTATCCTCCATCGTTCTATTGTTTCTTATAATGAAGTTTTTTGGATGGACTGTTGTGATCAATCAATTGGTGTTTGATAAATGGATTGCATTGATCGCCGTCTTTTCCGTTCCTACTTCTGTTTACATGATTTTAAGCAAACTCAAAACTCATTCGGGAACAGTGAAAAAACTTGCTTTATTTTCAGTAATCCTTACATCCCTGTGGTGTTTATGGGCTTTTAAAGTACAGCCTTATTATTTTGCATATGTTGGACAGAATGATATACTTCCACAATCGTATTTGGTCTCTGAGAAAAGGAATTCAAAAACTCCAGAAACGAAATTTGATGTTTTTGATACCAAATACACTATATTTAAATCCGTTACCCCTTTCCTTTTTAAAAAGGAGTCAACAATAGTTAATGAACGTGGCATCATTTTCATGTCAAGAAAAATTGTGAAAACGGTTATTATAGATGGAGATATCTATATAACAAATGGTGGAGGCTTATTGCCTGTTAAATAATAGAGGGCACCAGTAATAGTAAACTGGTACCCTTTTTTTTATTTGGTTTTATTCTCTTCCTAGAAGTACTAAGAACTTATCTCTCCAAGCTTCACAAACTATCTGACCAATTTCTGGAGTATAATAAGGAATATTGAATTTAATCCTAAAAGCTTGTCTTATACTTAAATATGTTGGGTTATCACCATTTATTAAACCATCAGCCTTACCATATAAAATATCAGGTGATGAATCAAATTTTTCTTGATAGAATTTGGAATACCTGTTCTTCCAACCATTTGAATAGTAATTCCTTACTACTTCAGATAATCCTTTTGAATTATTATTTTTCACAATATCCATACCAATATTATATCCGTCTATATCTGATAAAAGATCAGAATAAGAGAAAGAGCTTTCTCCTATACCACCAATAGTGGCATATGCAGCCTCATATATTGTGTCGTACCTACCACTCTCTACAAGGCTAATAGAGTCCCTTAAAGCTGTTAATAGATCGCCTCCCCATCCCGCATAATCAGAAATAAAGGTACCCTCGTCTAAAATCACTGAATCACAGGTTGCAGCCAAATGGGCTAGATCGATAATATAGCTTTTGGATTCTGGATCGATAGGTTCTATAAAATCACGTGCTAACCCAAATTCACCTGCCGCTTTTTCCACGAAAGTTGCATCTAATGGGCCTGCTATAGCAACCCACATAGCCCCATTAAATCTTTCGTTTCGAAGGTAATCTAAACAGCTATCATTTTGTTTGCTGACACCGCTACCATCTTTAGCAGCGAGTTTTTGCAATTCGTCCATTTTGTTTAAAAAAGCGTCGTTTAGAGAAGGTGCTGTAGTAACTGAATTTTGTCCATTATCCCTACCTGATTTGATATTCTTATCAATAGCGATTTTACCTTCACCACTCCCAATTGCATATTCTAGAATTTGGTCAAATGCCCAATTTTTAGGAAGTGGATAACCTAAGTTCCCACTAAATCCTGTAGACATCCCGCTTACAAAACTGTAACTTATCCCATCTAATTTAGAAACTTCAATACAGATCGAACGCGGACCGTATACACCGACACTATATTTACCACCTAAAACTGTAATAATGGCTTGATAATAATCTAAAATCTTTGGAATATCTCCACCCAATGCATCATAGTCTACCGAAAAGTAGATCGTTGCACCGTCTTTAAATCCATATTGTTGAGCACTGATTAGAGCCTGTTCTCCATCAATGGCTCCTTGGAGCGGACCAAAATATGCGGATGAAGCACCATTAGTTTGATATATCGGAAAGACAGTTAAGCCAGCATCAAAGATAGTTTTCAATTCTCCAGGTTGAATTTTCTTATTTAAGCCTCCTGGAACATTTACCAAATACCTTCCAATGGTTTGGTATCCAGCGTTTTTCAGGGTTTGAGCTCTAGCAGGAGTTATTTCAGTAATGCAATCACAAGCTGTTCCTTTCCGATTAGGATCACCAGAACTGGTGAGAACGGATAACCAGGCCTGTTTCCCTGCAATACCATCTGCATCTAATCCAACAAATTTTTGGAATTCAGTAACAGCTGATTTTACACCAGTTCCATATATGCCATCAAAAGTTCCCGAGTCATAGTTGTTAACATACAAAGCATACTGAAATAATTTCACGAAATTGCCCCGGCTACCGACTAGTAACGTAGGGAGTCCAGCTGTCGTAGCCGGTCCAATCGAACCTGTTTGGTTATTCGGGGCAATGCCTATCTCTGTTTGTAGGCCGTAGATTAGAGCTTTGTTTGTGTTTCTTTGGTAGAAGCCGTCAGTAGGTTGAACACCCGCTGTTTTGTAGTAACTGTAATTTAGGTTTTGTTGAATGTCTCTAATTCTTGAATTGCCCCCTGCGGTGAGGACATAAGCATCCATGGTTAAGAATGCTTTAAACACATAATCATAAACTTTCCCGTCCCTCACTGGTAATCCGGCATCAGTTTGTAGTTTTTGTACTGCGGATTTAAGCCCATCACCGAAATTGCCATCAAATCCCCCTGGATTGTACCCTTTACAGTAACAAGCCCCTTGAAGTATATATACAATTTGCTTCCCTTTCGAATCAGTAGGAACTGAACCAAGTTGCATTTCTCCCCACTTATTGTAAGCAGCTGCCGTTCCATCCCCAAAATTATTGAACGGATTAGGTATTCCTAATTCAATCTGCAACGCCCGGGTTAAAGCATACATCGTTGACCAACCTGTTTTTCCGGTTAGCGAAACCACTTCAAATCCTGGATCATTACTATACTCTTGGTTAAGCCATTTTTGAACTCTTAATACCATTTCATCCATTGTTAACTCTCCCTTTTAATAATTTTTTTTAAGTATTTGCAGATTTGATATCCCTTTATATATGAGCAACTTGTCCGCGTTAAAAAGTTCGACCATCCTAAAGGAAGGGTATATCTTGAACTTATAACAGTAATTAATTACTTTTTGAGTATTTCGACAATTGGCGGCTTTATATAACACCAATTCATCTTTTTAGTGAGGGGCCCTTTCACTGTTATATGTGTAATGATTAAAGCGATTTGTGACTTCATACAGCACTTTTTACCGCTGGCCCATTATTTACTCCTTAAATGGCTTCAAGTGCTTGTCCACGATAAATCTTATTAAGATGCTCTATTGATCAAGTATTTTGCAAATGATTCTTTTGATCGTTGTACCAGTTTTCGAAATTTCGGATTGTTCGAATCTCCTTCACCAGTAGCAATTGCTAGGTCGGCGCCTTTATAACCAAGTGATATGAATTGAATTACATTAGCATATCTTTCATTGACTTTTTTAAATTCAGAGATAATCGATGTTACTTCGATTTGATCAAAATATTCATCCTCAGCAGAGTACACTTCGCTAATTGAAATGTCTGCAAGTGTTCTTTCACTTTCTGTAGCACTATCAATTCTTCTATCCAACGAAATAAGCCTAGCGGATTCGTATGAAATACCATTTTTGTCATTTTCGTTGCCTTTTGTTTTATACTGTCTCCATGTGTGTTTTTCAGCGAAATCAAATCGACGCACTACAATATTTTTGAAAGTGGAGCCGTCACCTTGAAATGATTCAACTGCTTCCCAAAGGTATTGCATGAACCTTGATTCAAAATCTTCCTTCGGTATTACAAGACCATAAATTGCGGTTTTCTTATAAGCGTTGTTCACACTCTTCAAAATATAACCTTTCATTTCTTCGAATATGTTTAATAGAATTATTTCTTTCTTTAATACTTCATTTTCATCGTTATATATCCCCGCCATTTCTTCAAGATCACTCCAAAAACATTCTCTTTTTATTTCCCTCATGTAACCACCGCCCCCCCAAATTAGTTGTACACTGGGAAATGTGGCTAAATTTTCTTGTTTGTGACACTTGCGAAAGAATTTCTCGAACACTAGTTCTATATTATAGCAAAAAAAAGAAAGTCCCAATTAGGAACTTAATAGATATAAAAATAAAACGGATTATTATAATAATCTAGACGCAGTTCTTCGGGAACTTGTGATATAAAACGAAATCACGGCACGTCAAACTGGCGTCCTTTTGTATACGTGATTACATATTATTGGTATACTGTGCATAAATCTGAATGGGGGAATTTACATGAAATCCAAACTATTAATAGGTTCTATTATTCTTGTGATTGGAGTTGCAATCGTGGGTTTACGTGATTACACGGGAGAAGCGAAGGCAAGCGGTGACGAAATAAAGAGCATAAAGGTTGACAAAGTTTCAAAGGAATCGAACGAACCTGTAGCTATAGTGTACGACAAGGAAATCGGCGTGTGGCTTTCAGAAATGAATGCTATGCTTTCCGCACCGTTGGACGACCCTCGATTGAAAGAAGCTAACAATGACGAAGGGTTCGAATATTACTTGAAAGCACAAAAAGTCATGGACTCATACCCGAACCAAACTCCGACCTTTTTAGGTGACGCTAAACTAGAAATAGAATTTAGTAATTTGAATATGCTTGAGGGTCGCATATCGCTTCTTCAATTTTCCCGCACGTCGCATCTAGACTCGTACGGCCTAGCGAAGGAAGACACATCACTATACGACCAATGGAAACCGAGCGACGATGATATGCGACAAGCGTTCGAATACTTTAGTCAGTTGGTGAACGACCTTGACGTTGCATTCAATCATGGCGGGGAAGGCGAAACGTTTGGCGTTACTCATCTATTGAACGGGGCCAAGGTTTCTGAAATTGAACCATTTTTAAACAACTTGGAATAACAAAGAAGGCGGCTGTAGGAGCCACCGACTTGTTAAAACGAAAGAAACTGAGGCACAATGAGTACTATGATATGCAATATCATTTTGATTCTTTATACGCTCAAAGTGCTGATGGTCAAAATTATTATGGATTACTCGATTTAATGCAATCCGATGAAAACATTCGATTAGCTTATCGTAATATTAAACGAAATACCGGCAGTAAAACGGCTGGATATGATGAATTAACGATTGAAGATATAAGTCAATTGTCCGTAGTGGAAGTTGTATCAACGATACAACGAATGTTTGAACGTTATACACCCAAAGCCGTTCGGCGGGTTTTTATCCCGAAGGCAAATGGGAAAACACGTCCATTAGGGATTCCGACCATTTGGGATAGATTTTTCCAACAGTGTATTCTTCAAGTGCTTGAGCCAATTTGTGAAGCAAAGTTTTACAAACATAGCTATGGTTTTAGACCGAATCGCAGTACACATCATGCAAAAGCTAGGTTCGAGACGCTCATTAATCGAGCGTGTTTATATCACTGTGTAGACGTCGATATTAAAGGGTTCTTCGATAATGTAAATCATGCCAAACTATTAAAACAAATGTGGTCGCTTGGTATTCGTGATAAGGCACTACTCTCTATTATCTCGCGTCTTTTAAAAGCTGAAATTATAGGGGAAGGATTCCCAACCAAAGGTACACCCCAAGGGGGCTTATGCAAAGCTTCGCATAATCCACCTTATGCAAAGAAGATGATTATGCAAAGTAATCGAAGGAAACCTTGTAAGTACGGTATTTCAATTTAATTTACTTTGCATAATTATTTCAAAAAAACTCTGGAGTCAATCCTGTTAAAGCAGGAAAAGTACAACAATCGGAACTAAAATAAAAAGTTCGGGTAGATTTTCAGGATTATTGAAGTAAGGGATCAAATATATTATGCAAAGTAAATAGGGACGATATCCTTTAACAATAGGATTGATACTGTTTACTTCGCATAATTACTTTCTTTGCATAAGGGGGGATATTATCGCCCCTGTTATCTAACATTGTATTAAATGAATTAGATTGGTGGGTTAGTAATCAATGGGAAAGCCTAGAAACACGAAAGCCATATAAATCGTATGCTGGCAGATACAATGCATTGAAAAAATCGAACTTGAAACACTGCTATATTGTAAGATACGCTGATGATTTTAAAATTCTTTGTCGCACTCGCTCACAAGCGATAAAAATGCATTATGCAGTGAAAGATTTTCTTCAAACAAGGCTTCACCTTGAAATTAGTGAGGAAAAATCAAAAGTGGTCAACTTAAAGAAAAACTCATCAGAGTTTTTAGGATTTCGTCTTAAGGCACATCGGAAGCAGACGAATAAAAGAACTCTTTACGTTGCACGATCACATATGACCAAAAAGTCACTCGATAATGCACAGATAAAGCTTAAACAAGCAATAAAGGTAATTCAGAAACACCAATCACCTGAAAATGTTTGGCGATTCAATACGGTAATAATGGGAATACAGAATTATTATTCCGCAGCATCGCACATCACATTAGACTTAAATAAGCTGAGCGGTCGTCTTAATAAAGCGTTATTCAATCGTTTAAGGGAAATGAGGAAAGAAGCAACGTTTCAGGAACTCACAAAAACCTTACAGAAACGGTATAAGGGTTATGAATGTAAACTTTATAAAATAAAAGGAATGGTACTTGTCCCAATTCATGCCCAACGTTGTAAGGTGAATCTTAATTTTTCTCAATCAATCTGTAACTACACTACCGTAGGTAGAAATAAAATCCACCAAAATTTGCGGGCAATTAATAAACAAGTACTCGCTTATGTGATGAAGCTATATATACCAAGTCGGTCTATTGAATATAACGACAATCGGATTAGCCGATTTATTGCACAATACGGGAAATGTGCCGTTACAGGAATTGAATTAGGACGGAACGATTGTCTCTGTCATCATAAAATACCATTTCATCTAACACAAGATGATTCATACGGAAATTTAATGATAGTATACCAACCTGTTCATCGTCTCATTCATATGAAAAATCAAGAGAAAATACAAGCGCTTTTAAATATGCTTAAGTTAAATGAAAAGCAACTTAAAAAGGTCAATGAATTGCGTGAGCAATGCCTAAACGAAGCAATCTGATTCTACATTTCATCTTGCAAATACATATAAATATTGAATGAATTGGATTAGTTGGAACGCCGTATGAAGTGAAAGTTTCATGTACGGTGTGAAGTGGGGGAAAAGCTGGCGATAACTTCAAAGGCTTACCTATCACTATAGACCCTTCGGCCAGCTACATTGAGCTTAACAATATTTCACCTAACGGATTTTGGGTGTGAATTTATTATTGCATTTTTACGCTGCACAAAAAAAAAATTTGCAAATCTTTAAGCTCCATTCAATGGTATTCAATCGTTCATCCATTATAGAATGAACTTCTTTTTTAGTTAGGTTGTTATTTGCAGATCAAATCTCCCTTTATAAAGTGTTAGGGCAATAAACTCTGACAACAAAAAAATATTGGGGGTAATTAATTATGGCATCAACAGCTCAAGAAATCATCGTATTCGCAGGCTTATACGACCACTTAATAACACTACAAACAAATCAAAATGGTTCTACGGTGGATGTATCTATTGCAGTGAAACAACAGGGGGGCGGTCATGGACAATCAGCAAATACGAACTGGACGATGTATCTGGAACGTGCAATCAATGACGCTTGGATTCCTATTGGCACTCGCACTGGTTATACATCGAATACTAGCCCATCTAATCGTGACTTCCCAAACATTCCTAAGGAAGATAATCCTTTACGAATTCGAATGGTGTACAAAGGTTTCAATCCCAATACTAACAAACCACAAGATTATCATCAAAACAGCAAAGTTTGGATTCGGTAATTGAATGTCGGGAGAAGGAATTATTCCTTCTCCTTTTTTTATTCGCGATAAATTAATCGGATATTTATAATCAAAATTCAAATGAGGGAGAGGCTCCTGAAGGTTGGCCATACATAGGAAACATTCGATACAAATTAGAATGTGCAAATTGAAGTATGGCAGAGTGTTGCGACAAAGAACGTAGGATTATGGTCAGACTCATCAATAACAAAGAATATGTTACATTTACATCGTGAGCCCTAGAAGATTTATGCGAATTGAATTCTATCGAAATAGCAACTACACAGAGCTTAATGGTGTAGTTTCCACAGGTCCATTTGAAAGAGAATTATTGATATAAGACAAAGATAATAACAAATTTGTAGTCCTATTGTTTATTTTTCAAGGGTTTCAACTTGATTCAACATCGACTTATAGCTCATGTCGGAAATACAAAAAAGGAAGAACAGTTACAACTGTTCTTCCTTTTTTGTATGGAGATATTCAAAAAAACCGGGGACATTATTGTCTATTTTACCTTCTTTAATTTTACGTATGATCATTTCTTTTAAATCTTGTTCAAGGTCTTTTCTATTATTTAAACTTGTTTGAGATAAAGAGGCTGCTATCTTAGGCTGAACTCTGCCAATAATAAATTCGATATCTTCTTCTTTTAAGTCTACCATTATTTTCTCTCCTTGGATGATAGTACGTTTGTTAGTTTATTAAGAGCAATTTCTAATGTCTCGATTTTTTTTTCAAACCGAATAAGAAGATAAACGGTTACAGCTATAGGAAAACCTAAATTGCTTATCATCATTATAGTATCTTCATACAACTTCCGACATCTCCTTTCTAAGTCTTGTAAGGGCATTTCTTTTAGCTTTAGTTACAGCCTGCTGAGATATCCCAAGAAATATTGCAACCTCAGTGTCTTTCATATTATCCATGTATATAAATTGCAATAGTGTTCTCTGCTTGTCAGTTAATCTTTGAAAAGCTTTGTATAGAACGGGGTCATTTATTTCATGTTCTAAGTTCCCCTTACAATCCATTTTATAATGCTGATGATCTGCTATTAACTCAATATTTCTGTAACCACTCTCGTTTTCTTTATCTATTGATAAAACAAAATTATTTCTGTGTTTTCTTTCTTTTATATCAAAATGCTTACTTTCGAAGTGAATCATTTTGATAAAATAGCTAATACACCGTATCTTATAAAAGTACTTTTTAAATTGCTTGTCCAACTCTTCTCTTGTCCCATTTGTCGGGTTTTCCATGTAGCTTCTATAAGTCTCCGCATTTTCATCTATTGACAGAAAATTATTTAAAACGTAATCGGTTTCGAACATAATTCTACCTCTTTCCTGTTGTTAAATATTCACATTCGTTTGGTTTAAAAAAACAGTTGTTTTAAAAAGAGCAATTACCTCTCTAAACAACAACTAAATAAGCAAAAATGAACTTTTTTATGATATATAATCTCATCTCTTAAAAAAAGCTGCTGGACATTGAAAAACGCCAGCTAGGAACGAATATTCGAAAAATCTATGGCCTATAGGTACCACACACCGTTATATGTGTAATGATTTGTGCGTTTTGTGACAGCATACAAGTGAAATGAGGAGCGATATTGACTTGAGGGTTTAATCAGGTGAACGACAAGAGTATGCAAATTTACTAATACCCTAACACCAATACACGCTGCCCTCATATTACAGCGAAGGTCGGTGTTTCTATATTCGACACAATATGCCCCAAAACCAATTCCCCTTTAGACAGCCCGCAAAACTCGTAAATGATACGCACCCTTCCCTCCACCACTAATCTATGGGGATAACGGGGGATCGACGTCATGAGTAGATTAAAACGACAATGAACTATTTGGAAAAGAACTTTGAGAAAGAATGTAAGCCATACTTATTTGGAGTTTATATTTAATTTAAAAAAACTCGCGTAACAAGACTAAAACCGTGGTTTTAGAGCTGTTGCACGAGGGTTCTCCGAAGTCGCCTTATATTTAATTTGTGAGTCAATTATACCGCGTGGTTACCAGAATGGATTTAAAATTAAATTACGATATTTTAAATGAATTTGCGATGCAAAATGTTGCGATACTTTGTTTCTTAAGTGAGTTTTAATTATTATTGAGCATTTGCGAAAGGGAAGAGCAAGAAACAGATCTTGCTGGATTTCGTTGGCGTAATTTCTCTCACTCGAGCCAAGTCCCTGAATTCACGGAATGGTTGTACCTCTTTGAACTTGGGAATTCTTAATTGAGTAGAATAGTAAAACACAAAACAATGCTCACCACTAAGGCGAGCATTGTTTTGTGTTTTACTATTTAATTCTTTCTTCAAGAACCAAAATTCCATAGCACCCGTCGATATAATCCACTCTTTCCTCCTGGTTTATGAAAATATTTAATGAAACCATTTTTAATCATGTGTTCAATTTCTTCGTTATTTGCAGTAGAAGGTTTGGTCTTGTTTTTCACAGTCTCCGGAGGGAACCCAAATTGATCTGCCGCCCTTTATGGCGTTATATAATCATTAATGTTAAAGATACTCTCATCCTCTGTGTCGATTGTTTACAGTCGAACTTTGTATTACCTGCCATCCAGTCCTGCAGGATTGGAAATTCTTAATCGAGCGTAACAACTTTTCATTGTTAACAGTTAAAAATATTTCATACCAATCGCTTCAATTACCACTTTTAAATTTTCACTGTCCAGTGAGTTGAATAGGGATTTGATGGTCGGGAATTGAATTTCACCTTCTATTTCATATAGATTTACATCATTAAACAATTGCCACGCAATTTCAAGCATTGCTCTTTCAGAATTCGACCATGCTTTCGACATATCTAATAATAATTCCTTATCAATATTGCAATCGTCTAATGCGGTCATAATTCCCTTTTTCTCTATTGCTGCAGCTACGAAGGCAAATGATTTGTAATAGGTGTCATCATTGTTCAATATGCTAGTAAATTGATTATATAATTCTTCATGATATTGGTTTTTATAAAACAATTTTCATACACTCCTCTTTTTTTAAGAATATTTATATTCCCCTAAAGATATTTTTCTTTTAAATAATTAACAAAATCTATTACGGGTGTTGCACAGTAACCTGTTGGGTTGAAATCTATAGTAGGGTACGATCTCATATTTGTTTTAACCGCTATCCCATGGCGCTCCAGGCTCTTTATATCTGAATTATAACACTTAACTAATGTGGATTGTGATGTTACTACTCCTGTTAGTTTGTCTATCCATCATACTCTAATGTAATTTTGCATTATTCCTAAAGTTTCGTAGTGGGTTTCTATATTATGAACTCGCTTGAATGCTATCCATTCTTTAACTCGATTCGCTGAATGATAGTACTGTCCAACAAATTTTTTGTGATTTTAAGGAGTTTATTTCGTCTTAGATTGTATGAAAAGTCGGTTAAAATCTTGAAAAATACGAAGTTGACCAAACTTAAAAGACTATTTTTTAATAAATTTTTGAATTAGGTTGTTAAAAATAAAAGAAAATCCCCTATATATAGTGTTGAGTGATTAGCTAATCAATAACAACAAAAATCATATTATATTAGGAGGAACTACATTATGGCATGTTCAAAAGGTTTTATACAACTAGCATCAAGTGCTCCTGTTGTCCACACTTGTACTAGTAATAGTGGGTCAACTGTTAGTGTTACACTAGAGGGGGCAGGGGGCGAGAAGACGCCGTTCAACGGTGTTGTACGCTTAATTCTACAACGTGAAGCATCTAGCACGGATGCGTGGGTTCAAGTCGATTCTAAGGACATCGGTGCGTGGAACTCTAATGGCGCTAATAAGAACTCTTCATTTTCTAACGTTGCATCAGGTTACACTTATCGAATTGTCCCGGCATTTTACATTAACACCAACTATACAAACCCGGCTGGTGGGAGCGCTACTCACATCTTTTACAAGTAATAATAATTAAAACGAAAGCCTCCCGATTAACTGGAGGCTTTCGTTTTTTCGCTGTTATTTTACATAATCGAGTTGATATGGTATTTTTGTAGGTAATTCTCAAAAGAGGTGGTAAAAAAATGAAGTTGATTCATATTTTAGTTCTAGTTGTTTTGACGGCGATGTTGAGTGTAGGCGGTACGTTTTTAATTATGGAAAAGAACTATGCAAAAGAAGAGTCTGAACGCGCTGAGAATGGATTAGTTAGCAATTCAAAAGAAAGCGAAGAAGATAAAAAAGAGAAGTTTGTATCGATAGTGGATACGTCAGGTATGGGGTGGGAAACTCCTTTGTTTTCTCAAAAGATAGATGTATGGAAAAGTGGAGACGAACCCTTCGTTTACAGTTTAGTAGAAGATGTGATTCAACAGATGTCGCACCAAAAGATTGTCGCCAAATCGAAAGAAGGTTCGATTATGATAACGCCGGAAAGAATTGACATTTTGATACAGATGGTCGAAGAAAATAAAGATTTATATGAGCATCATGAAACGTATCTAGATATATTAAATCGTTGGAAAAAAGGTGATTTTTCAACAGTTGATGATGACCATAATCTTTTAATGGTTATGCAAAAATCGAAACTACCTGAAGGTTTAGCTACAGGAATAGCTTCAAAGGAACAAGAGATAAATTATATATTCAGAGTTTTCGCCAAAGAGGTAAGTGAAGTCTTTGGAAGTAGCGAAATAGAATAAAGTCAGTAAAAAACCTGCTTATAAATTAGAGGCCACTGAAAAAGTCCTTTCACGGTAACTTAAGCTAGTGAACCTACTCAACACGCTTCGGCGCTTGCGGATGCCTCCCACCATAAGCCGGGCAGAAAACCACTGCCAGTCTTATGGCTCCGGCTACCGCTGTAAGGCGCCTACGCTGAAAAATCGAATTTCATAAGTTCATCCTATTTACATGAAGCACACCATTTCTTGATTTGATTGAGAAATGGCGTGCATTTTTGTTGTATAATGAAAGGACTAAATTCAGGTGGTGTCCCGATGATTTCCAATCAAGAATCCCTTAACCTCAGTCCATATATGGCGATCTATGATATCGTTGTGCCAAAAAATAATAGGCTACGTCTAATTGGTGAGCTTGTCGATTTCACGGTCTTTCTCGAAGAATTGGCAAGTAAGTATTGCCATGATAACGGTCGCAATGCAGTACCTCCGATTCGTATGTTTAAATATTTATTGCTGAAATCCATTTTTGATTTGTCAGATGTGGATATTGTCGAGCGTTCAAAATATGATATGTCTTTTAAGTATTTTCTTGATATGGCACCGGAAGATGAAGTTATTCATTCTAGTTCATTGACAAAGTTTCGTAAGCTTCGTCTCCACGACGTAGGTTTATTAGACATGCTAATTGATAAGACTGTTGGGATTGCTTTGAAAAAGGCTTGATTAAAAGTAAAACAATTATCGTGGATGCTACGCATACGAAATCACGTTATAACCAAAAATCCGGGAAAGAATTTTTAATGGAGAAATCGAAAAACCTCCGAAAATCGGTCTATCAGTTTGATGAATCGATGAAGGAAAAGTTCCCTGCTAAAACGACTTCTAACGAAGTTCAGCATGAGCTAGACTATTGTCAAAAAGTCATTGGAGTTGTTGAAAAGGAAGCACATATTGCTCGAATTCCCGCTGTTCAGGAAAAATTAAATGTCTTAAAAGAAATAGTGGAAGATTATACAGAGCAGCTTCATTTTTCCGCAGATCCAGATGCGCGTGTCGGTCATAAAACGGAGGACTCTTCTTTCTTTTGTTATAAAACGCATATTGCGATGAATGATGAACGAATGATTACGGCAGCGATTGTGACAACAGGGGAGAAAAGCGACGGGAAATACTTGCAAGAATTGATTGAGAAAAGCCAGGGCACGGGTATGGAAATTGAAACAATACTTGGGGATACTGCTTATTCTGGAAAAGATAATATTCTCTATGCCAAGAAAAATGAACTTGAACTTGTATCGAAATTAAACCCTCAAATTACACAAGGATGCCGTACGAAGGAAGATGAATTTGAGTTCAATAAAGATGCGGGGATGTATGTTTGTAAGGCTGGACAAATGGCTATTCGAAAGGCTCGTCAAGGTAAGAAGAATGTCGGAAAAAATCAGCGGGACATCTATTATTTAGATGTAGAAAAGTGTAAGGTTTGTCCATTTAAAGAAGGGTGCTATAAAGATGGTGCCAAAAGTAAAACCTATTCGGTGACGATTAAATCGACGGAACATAAGGACCAAGAAGCGTTTCAAAATAGCGAGGAATTTAAGGAGAAAGCGAAAGCCCGTTATAAAATTGAAGCGAAGAATAGTGAATTAAAGCACAGACACGGGTATGATGTAGCCACTTCCGCGGGTCTATTTGGTATGCAGATGCAGGGGGCCATGGCTATATTCGCAGTGAATCTCAAACGGATACTAACCTTGATGAAGGAAGAAGAGTGAGAAATACTAAAGAAAAAGGCAACATTTCAATCCGTCTTGTAAAATTTAAAAACGTAAGTTTTTCAGTGGCCTCATAAATTATAGGCGGTTTTTTTTTCAAGAAAAATATAGCTAGGAAGTGTTCCCTCGTTCCCCCATAAAGTACAAATTTGCTATCTCTACTTTGTCTTTATGTTGTTTGTTATGTTATCACCCAAACTCATTAGGTGGCGCTGCCCCCTATCCCCCGAAAATCTTATAACATTAAGATAGGTGAGAAAGTTAAAGTCTATTTTTTACTTGGTTCATATTGCGTATAACGCATGTAAACTCGCCGTTGACGACTTACCCAACTTCAGATATCTATTGCATTATCAACAATTTCATTCGTTTTTTTAAGAAATCATTTGAAATTCTGTCTTTCAACGATTTTTTAAAAGTACGCATTATGAAATTGATTCAATCAACAAAGGAAAATAGATTTCACGTATTTAATTTATAAGACAGCATTTTACGCAAATAGAACCATGTAGGTGTTCCTATAAGCACTTTACCCACTTTTCTGTATAATTCCAATTGAGATAAACCGTCTATGAACGACACGAATGCTAACTAGGAACAACAAATTTAACCAAATTTAATAATCGCAGCTAATAAATATCCCCAGAAAAAAGAGCTATAAATTAGCCCTTCAGTATTTTTCTATATTTAATTTTCTAAAGGTATTTCTCAAAACTGTTCCTCAGTATTGCAGTTTAAATCCTGATGTATTACATATGTATTACATTCCGTGCCCGGCAAGTAATGGTTATTCGTAACGCCTGTCACGATAAATACGTTCAAAGAAGTGAATCGAAAAATTAGTACTGGCTCACTTCTTTGGTTTCTTTTTTAGTGTAATACCATATTTTCCGCACTATCTCGAATGCCTTTAGCGTGTACTTGAACAGTTTTCTCGAACAAAACGAACACCACCAACCTGTTATTTTCAATATGGCCAGATTGATTGATTCGTATAAATAAGACTCCCCCACTTCTCAAATGGTGGTATTATCCTCGGGACAATAAGACAGTGTCCCAAGG
This sequence comes from Sporosarcina sp. E16_8, assembly GCF_017347095.1. GTDB lineage: Bacteria > Bacillota > Bacilli > Bacillales_A > Planococcaceae > Sporosarcina. The sequence goes on from NZ_JADPRZ010000011.1 coordinate 61,059, forward strand.
ATATCTTGAAGTAGGGATGGAATTAAATGAGAGGAAACCTAACAACCAAAGCGGGGTATTATGTTAAAATTCAGAGGAGCTTACTACTGTATGCAAATATGTATGGAAAAGAGGTATCCTTTATGAATCGTGAAAAATTGCTTGTAGAAAGTTATCTTACTCAATCTCTTACATCTTATAAAAAGTTTATGGATATTGAAAAAATGCCTAGTTATGAACTTATTTTAATTGAAGATGAATCAAATCAGACTAACTTCAATGTTATTGCATCTCATAATTATGATGTTGTATCTGATAAACACACTCTAAAGGTTAGTAAGGATATTGTTAAAGGTAACCAAGATTATATTATATTTCACGAGTTTACTCATATGTATGATGTAATCACTTATTCAGCCAAGGACCTTAGGTTATATGCTGCTAATCGTGGTTTTACGGAGTATCATGCTGCACAAATAGAATTATTAAAATTGTTAGGAGTAGACTCTATTGATGACAAAATATCTTTTTCTCTAACACAGCCCATTGAAACATTCACTGGAAATACAACCGTATTAGAATATGTTTTGGAATGCCGTAATGGAACTAGACAGCATATTTCAAATGAAAATTTTGCAGATAATATTTATCCACTTAATAATGTACTAGGCATGATTTTTAATCATCTTGGACGTGTCTCCATATGCCAATTGTATGCTAATGACTTCGAACTTTATAGAGATGAATTAAAAAATATGGAATGTGAAACAGCATTTTTAGGAAATGATTTTTTAGAGATGACTTCACTAGCTAATGGTTTTTTAGATGAAACGACTGTAAGAATATTAGGTGAATTATACATTCCGTTTATGTTTGATTTAATTGAAATACACAAGATAAAATTCTAGGTCTTATTTATTTTTTACTAGCTTTTTATTTCAGATGAGTAAGAATCACAAAGAAGTGAGTCGGGATTTGTTCCTGACTCACTTCTTTGGTTTCTTCTTTAGTGGAATACCATATTTTTTCGCATTATCTCGAATGCCTTTCGCATGTTCCTGTACAGTTTTCTTGGTCAATTCGTACACCTCCTAACCTGTCACATTCAATATGGCCAGAATGATTGATTAGTATACATAAGACTCCCCCACTTCTCATATGGTGGTATTATCCTTGGGACAATAAGACAGTGTCCCAAGGATATCATGAAGATAGGAGGGAATTAATTGAGCGGGAAAGGGCAACTAAAGATTAGGAAAGTACGGAGTGACAAAAAAACGGACGTAAAACCCACTGTTTTAAACGCTCTTGCTAATACAATTGAACGACTATCTTTTATTACAAATACACCGATTTGGAGTGTTATAGAAAAGATCTGTATTAATGGAATCGGACAAAAGAAAGTTGTTAGTTATTTGTCTCAGAACTTTCGTCGAACTGTTCGTATAGACAATACACTATATTTAGGTGACATAAACAGAGTATCTGTAAAAAAGAGGATGCCCGCCGGTGAGACAGAACGTTTATCGACACAGTTCAAGGCTGATATGATTGAAAAACTTGCTGTACTAGCGTATGCATTGAATTGTTCAGTTGCCAGAGCTTGCGCGCTGCTACTCGATGCCAGCTTGAGAGATGGCGATTATATTAATGAATTTGTACGGGGATACCTAGAAGAAAATATAGATGAAGAACGAATGAAGGAACTGAAGAAGGTACTGAAGTATATTAACACCGATAATCCGTACGAAGAAGAGTTTTCCTGGGCTTCATTGTTATCGTATATGATCGACGAAGTGAAGGATAGTGCACTCAAGATTCAGGATACGGTAACGGAGTTCATCGTACATCACTGGAAAGAATAAATTAAAAACAGGCGACTTTTACGATTGCCGCCTGTTGCTGAAAGATACTTCATTATACAAATTGAAGAGTTCCTACTTAACGGAGAAACTAACCATATCCTCTTCTCTTGCAGTAGCATTAAAATGCTACATAACGTAATGGATTTACGGCGCTTGGCCCGCTGACTGAATAATATCCAACATGAAATTCGAAATGAAGATGAGGACCTGTAGACAATCCAGTACTCCCCATATTACCAATCGATTGTCCCCTACTGACATTTTGACCTGCGATTACATTAATATTAGATAAATGGGCATAGACAGTCGTATACACTTCGCCACTTACTACATGAGTTATCATAATCATATTCCCATAGGTACTATGCCAACCCGCTTGGGAAACAACTCCAGTGCCTGCAGCGGCGATAGGGGTACCTTCACTGTTAGCAATATCCAAACCTCTATGCTGCTTAACCGTTCCTTTTATAGGATGCGTGCGCATTCCAAATTGGGAGGAGAGTCTTCCAGTCGCTGGGCTTGTCCAAGTACCAGTTGTCGATGAGGAATTCGGATAGTAGTCCACAATATTAGCTTCGCAATTCATTGTCAGCCCACCAAATGATTCGACGTTCTTTGTCACTCTTGGAACCCAGTATTCATTAAGTCCAAGTGGATCGTTGGCGGCGCCAAGCGGAGCATACGCACTCCCTAACTCCTGGATTGTGTCCCGTCCCTCTTTATGTATGAGGCGGTTTAACGTTTTCCCCATTGATCTCAATCCATCTTCAAGTGAGTCGAACTTAAGTAATGATGACCAGTTACTACTTGGATCCATTAACCCCCCTGGATTATTATAGTGAACAACTGCATTTGATTTTCCGTTCCCCGTTTCTTGGAATGCAATAGCTGCCATTACTACCGGATCGATGTTATATTCATTTGCAATCTCAATGAACAGATGCTCGTTCCCTATTAGAACGCCTGCTTTGTTAAACTGCTTAACGAATCCCCCCTCATCTAATTCACCATCGGCTTGACAAAATGAAGACGTAATGCGATTTTGCTCTTCGCGGAAAATACGCTGTTGTTCCTCAAGTATTTCTTTTTCAACATCTAAACTCATCTTATGTGTTTCTTCATACTCTTCTTGTAGCTCATTTCTTTCGTTCCTTAATTGCTCTTGTGCAACTTCCAAATCATCAATGAGCCGGTCTTTTTCAGCTCTTAATGAATCAAGGGAAGAACGCTTTTCCTGTAATTTAGCTTTATTGTCTCTCTGAGCTGTTAGTCTTTGATCGAGCTTTTCTCGAATCGCCTGCAGTTGTTCTTGATCAGACATCTGTTGCTTCATAATATTACGGTCTGCATCAAGTAGTATTGTGACTGAAGTGAATCGATCAATGAAATCCGAAAAGCTATTTGCTCCAATAAGTACGTCAATATAGTTAACAGAACCACCATTTACCTGTATCGCACGTACACGCTCTCGTAGCACTATGTCTCGTACAGCAGTTTTATTTTCTAGACCAACAATTGAGTTATGCAAGGTCTCGATTTCTTCTATGGCCTTTAAAATCACAGACTCAAGAGGGGAAATTTCATTATCCAAATCATCAATTTGATGATTCATGGATTGGATTTGAGAAAGTAATTCTTCCATTTTCGATTTATTCGAATCCATTGATGTTTCTTTACCCTGGATACTTGATTGTATGTTTTTTTTCTTTTCATCTAATGACTTTTTTTCACCTTGTAAGTTTGTAATATCTTCGGCAAATACTAGAGGCGTGTTGAGGACAAAAGAATATAGTAGTATTGTAATCAAGAAGGTACTCTTCCACCTATAATTTAATCGATTAGCGAAAAATAATCGCAAAATTCTACCTCCTTTTAAAAGGAATAAATACCTTTTAGTACAACTTTTATATTTTCACAGAGTTCAAATTCTATTTTAGTAATTTGGTTCTATTTAATGGAGAATTTAATTGGTTTTATTTAGAATGCGAACCTTCACCAAGCATTAGGGTGTCCCTGAATTTCTACAATTGATCGATTTATGGTTCAAGCCATACTTTTGTCGTAAAAAAAATTGACGAGAATAACATGAGAGGTACATAAAAGTTTGACAGATTCTTTGTTTGAGTGCCGTAAGAAACTCTTTTCAAAAGTCGGCCACAACTATCACATTGAAAACATAAGTTGTGATGAATTTCCATCGCATTAAACCAATAATTCATTTTCAATCCGCACTTACATTTTTGCATTTATGTCTCCACCTTTCCTGCATTGATAAATGAACAATCCAATATAACCAGCAATTATACTAATTAGTTGTCCTAATAGCCTTTTTCAAAACTACTAGTAAAATTCCATAGAGTATTCCTGAGTAGATGAAAAATGAGAATCCAATATCCCTTAAAAATAAAATAGTTATATTTGGTGTTTCCAGGAAAAGATGAACTACGCCAAATATAAGAAAAACTAGATATGAGGGAAACAGTATATACCAAACAGTTCGCTTCATAATAGGATGGTCATATTCAAGCCATTCATGAAATGCACGGGTCATGATAAAGCTACAAAGAACTATTAAAATGAGGTCTAGTGTATTATTAAGCATCAATTATTACCGCTCCAATTTAATATGAAATTTATGAGAAGTTATAGAAGTTATTTTCGATTGGTACAATTGACTCTGCAAAGCACTTTCTAAATTCATCAATATTGCTTTTGTTTACCGCCCCAAAATTTCTGATGAATATGAACTTAAACGGGTTGCCGGCATAATTTTCAACTTCCCTTAAACTTAAAAGTGAAGACACCTTATAAATTTCTTTATTCCAAACTTCACAGTTATCAATTTTCTCAATTAAATCAACGTATTTGTTCCTTTCTGTATTCCAGCTTGCAAATCCTTGTACTGCGTGGAACGGCGATTTCGTGATTTTGATTTTCACATTTCCAATTCCACAACATTTTTCAAGATAAGCACCGTCAGCATTTAGTTGAAAAAAAGTTGTTTTAAACTCTGCTAAATTTAAAGTTGTACGTAATCGATGGAGTTGTAAAGCATCCCCTATCTTTTGGTTAAATTTTTTTGCTGAATGAGTATCTTTAAATACACCACAAGCTCTTACTTCAATTGCATCAATTATTTTTAACACTCACTATTTCCTCCTTAACCTAAATTTCATGGATTTTGATTTTATGTTACCTGTACATATCCGAATAAATTCTTGAGTAGTTTGCTTCCTATATGCAATTGCGGTATCTAAATACGTGCCAATAATAAATCCAAGTATGCCGCCTCCAGCTAATGAAAGAAAAAATTTAGAAGGGTTTCAATTAACCCAATCGACTGTGTAACAAAGTAGCTGCAAAATTGCTACCTGATATAAAGAAGATAGATGTGAATACATATCTGATATGGGGTGATCACTTTGAATTTAGGTCCACCCTTACGGTATTAGTCACAGAGTTATTTACCCTTATCGATTTATTTCTTGGTACTTCTTTGTTAAAAACATATTCTTCGTGGATAATTTTTCTTTGATAAAGTATTTGATTTCTAGCAACGTCTTCCTTGTTCAATGCCTTGACACTCCCTTCAGTACATTTTAATATCACACAAACAGTGAATGAGAAAAAATTGACTTCTGAACCTACAATTCAATGCTTTCATGATGTAAAATACAAAAAAAGAACCTCACATAAATACCTGAAAAGGTATCCACGTGAGGTTCTCCCTCGAGTGATTTGTTAATTAAATTCTATTTTAATCATACGAAAGGATTAGTTGGTTGTCAACCAATATTCATATGGTGACAGAATAGGATTCCCCTTTTAACAATGAGTGTAGAGGCTTCTCTTATTTAGAAGTTCGCGCTCAAGATAGCTGTTGAAAATGCTTGGCTTTATTATACCCTGGCCACTGTAACATAACTTTTTTCTTTTAGAAAAATGCCCCTAAAGCAGTTATTACTTTAGGGGCATTTAGGAAAGAACTTTTTTGTTAAGTAAAGATCTTTTTTGTCATACTACACATTAATGTGTTACGGACGATTTATAATCATCATAACTCGATTGATCACCATGATAGAAAATGACATCTCCATCAATCAATTTAAAATCACGATCATATGGATCGATGAAATTGTATTTAAACCCTTCCATTTTCCACTGATTCGCCAATGGACCTTTATGATACTGCAAATGTGGTTTTTCGGTATTCTTATTATCTATCGTTTCAATGTTGAAATTCACGATTACATAGCCGTCTTGAAGAAAAATAGGTGACTTCTTCGTAAGACGATGTTCAACGCCATATCCCGCAATATCAGGATGAAGGAGCGGATCAACCACGTAGATATCAGCTGGTAAACTGTATTCGCCGTACCACTGCTGTTCTCGCGCTTTGGCATCTTTAGGTGAAACCATTGAGCCAGATGGCACTTGGTTTTCATCTGGTCCAATTAACGTTCGGAGGTTCCAGTTAAGAATCTGGTTACCATATGGACCGGTCTTAGTTGCTCTTTTCGAATAGTCGCGTTCAAAGTTTCGAATAAATGTTGATTCTAACGATTCATCTACAATAGAACGGAAACCATATTCATCTGGATTACGATAAGTAAACTTAGATGTGTCATAAAGCTGTTTCTGCTCCACATTTCGAAGAGGCTCATTTAACTTAACTTCTCTGTATTCCAAATCTTTTTCAGACCCGATTTTAGTGAAGTATTTGGCATCAGTATGATAGTAAATATCGACAGGACGACGGCCAGTACCATCTTTATTCACAAAATAGAACGATGGTGTAATTCTAATTGCATCATCCACATTCCACATGTTGCCCTTGGTTTTCATGTCGAATTTGAATTGATAGCCCGTTTTGACAGCAACGTTCTTATATCCTTCTGGATGGCTGCCCTGTCGTATAGGCAATGCGAAAGGATCTTCATTGCCACGAAGCCCACCATCAATCGCATTCTTACCTACCCAATAGTTGTTACCTGTATGCTCTATTAATCCTTCCTGTTTCCGGAAGACAGAACCCCATTGGTAATCAAGAATGTCGGTAACACGGAAATCGTACAACCTACCAACTACATCTACTTCGATTGTATCGTATGCGATATGATGCTGCATGACTTCATCCGGAGTACGGTAATCTAGGTTTAAGTTTGCATGATGTTCCTGCATTCCTTCTGATAGATTATTTTTCGGTACATCTTGCGGTTTAGCTCCTGGCGCATTAATTGCAATTGAACGATATTCAACAGTATAGGGACCTTCAGGAACCCACACTGGTAAGTAGAACGTCGATGCTTCAATACTTTTCGGAATCTTTATCCATGTGCCTTTCGGATAGAAACCTTCTTTTGTTTCCGTATAAACATCAAACGGAAACTTGACTTCTTTCTCTTCTACATATTTCAAGAAATCTCGTTCTCCATAACCTGGTGCAAGTCCATCATCCAAATGCTGACCGCTTGTTGGAAGCTTAACTGTAAACGGACGATCAAGAATGAACGCGTGTCGATCCTTGTTTGGATTTGCTGGTGTTGAACGTTCCGGTGGATTCGTTCGTTGGTCATGTTCTTTATCATCTGAAGCTCTCGCGTACATAACGACTGGCGTGTGCACTGTTACCGTGTTAATTTTTTCCGGTGAACATCCTGTAAATGAAAGACCGCCGCCTGACGCATTCCCGTTAGGACCGCTTACACACGTCCCGGGATTCGGATTAGGAATCGGATCGGGTTTTGGATTTGGATTTGGCGAAGTAATCGGCATTTTTATTACGGCGATTGTACGAACCGTCTCGTTGCCTGCCTTGTCCTTTGCATACACGGTATATGTTCCATTCTCCGTTACATTGAATATGTTACCGCTTAAAATAGTACCCTCAGTTTCGAAGTATGAGGCGGCCCTTCTTCCAGCAGCATACTTCTTCACATCAATACCGCTCCCAACATCATTAATATCTGCTGTTATCACAACATGGCTCTCAGTAGCTGCATCCGTCAAAACAATTGTTGGAGGTGTTTTATCGATGTTTGTGACTTCAATACTACTTTCTTCAGACATATTTTCTGCTCTGTCTTTTGAACGAGCAAACACTGTATTATTGTTCACCAATTTTACTGGTTCTCTATACAGTCTCCAAGCACCATTTTCCCCAATTTTATATTCCTTCTCAAATGCATCAGATGGATAAAAAATCGTTACAAGAACATCTTGATTTGTTGGGGTTGATGGATTTATAGAAAATGTCGCTTTTCCAGGTGCAACTCTATCAATGTTACTAATTGTGATAGTTTCTACCGTTTCATTGCCGGCAGTATCCCGAGCATAAACTGTATATGCTCCATTATCTGTAACAATAAATTTGTTTCCTGGTAATATCTCACCGGCTGTCGCGAAATATTCAGCATTTCTCGTTCCTGCAGCATATTTTTTCTCAGCAATTTCAACGTTATCTGTAATATCAGCCCGTATTGTAATGTCTACATTAACAGGTCTTTCAGGAGTTTGACTTAGTACAATAGTAGGCGGAATCTTATCAATGTTACCGATATTGATAGTTTCGACTGTTTCGTTCCCTCCTAAATCCTGAGCATAAACAGTATAAGTATCATTCTCACTTACTTTGAAATTCGGAACTAACAAATCCGTTCCGCCATTTTTAAAGAATTCAACAGATTGATTACCCTTGGCCCACTTTTGTACAGGTACGTTAGCTTCGTAATCGAACGTCACTTCATATTTATAAGTGTCTGTGTAAGTTCTTGTATCCTCTGCAGGTTTTGTTACATTACCTTTGTATCTGTATACATTACTAACTGTTCCTGGTTTACTGACAGTGCCACTTGCATAAAGGCTGTAGGCAATCGAGCACTGCATATTCACACCATAATTATGAGAATAACAATTATCACCACCTGGGTACGCTGTGATTTGTACTGTTCCAGTGTATCCTTCAGCATCACTATAGGGTGTAGGTCCTTGACTGAAGTGTTGTGTAATACTAGTTATACGCATTGGCTCCCATGTTGTATTAGTGTAGAGTGCAGTGGCCCATCCTTCCCCATAGTATTGGTTTACTAATACTTTACTCGGTCCCGGAATGTTGTTTGTACTATATAAATACATTTGCAAGTTACCTTTATATCCGTCAACGTTATAACTTGAACTTGGTTGTCCGGTTACAAATTTTGTTTCTTCAGGTATATAACTTCCACCTGTTTGTTTTTGTCCTGATGGGTTACCTCCAGAAGTTTTCACAGTAACCTTTTCTCCGTCTACACTAACAATTTCAACGTTTCCTGTATCAGCCTTAGCCCCATTTAACTTTTTCAATCCAGGGATAGTAAACGTTTCTATTTGAGTGCTCACTATACTCTCTGACGTGTTAACCTTCCTTTTTTCATTATCCTTAATGTCCGCCGCTATTGTTACATCTTGATTCGTAGGCGTAGTTGGATCTGCTGTCAATTTGATGACAGGGGCATTAGTGTCAATATTACTAATCGTGATTGAGCCGATTTCTGACCAGTTGCCAGCTGTATCTTGACCTCTTGCTTCTACTATACCCTTATCAGTCATAGGTACAGCGGACGTATACAATGTCCAAGCCCCACCGTTAATCCGATAGTGCTTGACGCTTGCATCAGATGGATAGGTAATGGTGACAAAAACATTTCCGTTTGTCGGACCTGATGTTGATGCGGAAAGTATAGGTGTTGCAGGTGGTATTCTATCAATGTTGGTGATTGTAATTGTTTGAATAGACTCGTTGCCCGCTTCGTCTTTTGCATAAACAGTGTAGACACCATTCACCGATACTTTGAACGAAGAGTCTAAGAATTCATTTCCACCTTCATTAAAGAAAGATATATTTTGATACCCACTCATCCACTTCTTAACCTGAATGTCACTTGAATCTTCAATTTCAGCAGTAATCGTGACATCTTGGTTTGTCGGGGTTGTAGGATTTGCTGTTAATTTAATTGTTGGTGGGATATCATCAATGTTTTTGATTGTTATCGTTTCTACTGCATCGTTACCAGCTACATCACTTGCGTAAACAGTATAAATTGCATTTTCACTTACTTTAAACGCGGATTCAAAAAACGACTTCCCATTTGATTTAAAATAATCCTTAGATTGTTCCCCTTTAGCCCATTTTTGAACAGGGACAACTTTCTCAAAATCTAATGTAATTTCATATTGGTATAAATCATCGTATGTTCGTGTATCCACTGCTGGTTTTGTTACATTACCTTGGTATTTATACACTCTAGTGTCGGTTACAGGTCTAGTAACATCCCCTCGATATTTATAGATTCTGGTATCTGTGTCAGGTTGTCTTACTGTCCCAGAATATAGACTATATTGGTAGGTTTGTGACATAACGGTCCTACCTGTTGAGAAATGCCCCCCGTTTGTGAAAAAGTACTCATAGGCTATACCTCCGCATGAATTACCCCAGTTATAACCCGGAGTATAAACAGTCGGTGAACCACCAGCCCATTTAGTGGCTTGTATTCCCCTCAATGGGTTGTTTGAGTTTGAACATTTTTCATTTGCATAAGCATAATCTAATATTGTGTCCATACTTATACTGTTAGGGAATTTAACTCCACTATTATATTCTTCGATAGTCATAAAGAAAGGATAATAATATACCCATTCACTTAACCATCCCGAGTACCCCTGTGCGTCACTATAAAATGGGGTTAGGAAGCTATTAATACTTTTTTCGCTACCTGGGGTTAACTTACCACTATACAAGTATTTCGTTAGATTTCCCTTATACCCACCGACATCAAAAGTTGGTGTCGGATGATCTGGGATATATTTAGTATCTTCGCTCAAGTATTCTCCACTGGCTACATACTGTGTTAGAGTTCCTTTATATCCCCCGACATCATAATTTGCGGCTGTCTGTTCAGTCACGTATTGGGTATCTGCTGGTGTATATTCCCCCCCAGTTTGCTCTTGTCTAGTCCTTGCACCTCCAGATACATTAACTGTCACTTTATCTCCATCTACATTTACTACTTCTACATTTCCGGTACTTACTGAAGCTTTGTTTAACTTTTTCAAACCCGGAATTGTAAATGTATGTGTTTGTGTGATGCTAGTGCTTTCGGGTGTCTTGAAATTTCCCTTCTCAAGGTCGCGAATATACGCCGAGATTGTTACATCTGTAGCTGTAAGCGTGGTAGGGCTTGCTGTTAAAGATATGTCAGGGGCGGTTTTATCTATATTATTTAGTGAAATTGAACCAATT
>NZ_JADPRZ010000012.1 GCF_017347095.1 Sporosarcina sp. E16_8
TTGATTTGACATGGAGCCTCTACGGGCAAGATGCACGAGCCAAGAAGCCAGGCACCACAAGGACCTGGCTCTGCCAATGCAGGCTATCATGCCCGCCTCTCGACCTAAAATCTTGCACAAGTCGGTATGTATTTTTCTTTGCAATTCTCTGCATCATCACATTGCAATACTATGTACTGTTATTTTGCATTACACACGCAGGTTAGTTCAATAATTATATGCATAAAAAGTTGAGGAAATAGACTATATAAAAGAGATAATTAGTAAAAGTGAATTGAATGATAAAGGGGGTTCAAATAGTTGAGAGTAGGTTACAGTGTTTTAAAAGAAATCAACGATAAAACTTTTACACCATGTGCATCTGATTATGGGTTAACTCAAAAAGAGTTTGAGAATTTTGTCCTTTTCCTCGAACACAAAGGATTTGTAGAAAGAGTACTGAGAGTGGATGATAGTTTTTCTTTACATCCCGCTCGTTTAACTGAAAAGGGTATAAAATTATTAGAAGATAACAATCAATATATCGAAACATACCCAAAAAGAAGTGATCTGAAAGTATGGATACAAGTAGATAAAGAACTGTATTCAAATGGTGCTGAGGCAGAATAAAATAATACCTGTTGTTCAACTAACGGGTGCTTTAGTAAAATAAGGATAGTATATATACATCAAAAAACGTTCATATTTCTGAGCTATTTAATTTTCAACTTATACTTGAGGTGAAGAAAGTGTCTTTTTGGGTTGTCATCCAATTGGTTTTAGCATCAATACTGTTACTGTTTTCTACTGGGGCCACGTGGTATGAAGGTAGCGCACTACTAGAGCATTCTTGGGAATGGAAGCATACCGCGATTTTTTCTGGAATAGTCAATGGACAAGTGGAGAACACAAGCAATATTTTACCCATTGATTATTTTTTATATACTGCTAAATTTGCACCTTTATTTCCTTTGCTAATGTTGTTAAGTGGTACATATCTCATAATCCTTATGGGGTATATTTTACTCAAAAGTAACTATACGGGATTCACATATTATCTAACTTCTATTGGTGTTTTATTCTTGGTGTTAAGTGGTTTCGTGTCTTATTCTCCAACTAGCGGTTTGAAAATTATTTTCGCTAGTCTTTTGTTTATTGGTATTTTATTTCTGGTTATTGCGTTGGTTAGACTATATAGGGTGAAATTAAGAATCCCATTGAATCCGCTGCGGCGTTAGGTGATGCCTCCCGCCCTAAGCCAAGCAGCTTCGCTACCAGTCTGATGGCTTCGGCTACCCATGTAAGGCGCCTTCGCTCAGCTTATATAGGTATTTATTTGTCCAATATTCAGGGAATGAAAAACGCGTTTAAGGGGATTATTAAAATGAATTATAAATTACATTTTGAAATACCGGTAGTGGAAGAGAATGGAGAAAATGATTACTGGGTACCTTTGATGAAATGTTTTTTGGATCAATCGGACAATATTGAGATCCACTGCTGGAGTGTTGAAAGGGCTTTGATAGAAGAAATGGAATCAAGGGTCAAAGAATCCTATGAAATTTCCTTTGAAAATGGAATGACTATTTTCAAAGGAAATAAAACAGTGGAGATGCTTGATTATTTATTTACTAATTTAAACCGAAATAGTGACATCAAATGGTTTTCAATCTTTCTAAAAAAAAAAAACTTCAATTTTCAGTTCTGAACATAACGGAACGGAATACTTTGCGGACATGGTAAATGAAAAAGATATCAAATTTATTAAATCCATAATGCCAAAAAGAACGTCTTTTAATAAATATAAATAATCTATTGTGGAACTAATTAGTTAACCCTTTTATTTTTAATTTCATAGGCACGGAATCTGGTACTGTTGTAGAAAAGTTAGCGGCGTAGTCATTTTGAGCGTTTGAAAGTTTATTTGTTCACGCACTATTTCTAAAAAGAATAATGGATAGAGTCATCAGATGTTGTCTGATGACTCTATCCATTTGTTTAGTGACTATATATTCGGCACTATACTTCACCCGTATAACGAACAAATCTAGTGAAGGAGCGACACTAATGAAAGGCAGCCCAAAATCGCCGCGTCCTGCGGCAAAGGCTGCACACCCGCATCCTGCAGGCGCCGAAGCAATAAGACCGACAGCGATCTTCTGCGGGCTTATTGCGTAAGGCCATCACCAAGCGACATAGCGGTGTTGGACGAACATTCCAATTGTTAAGTACCGGCTATATAAAATATTTAAATAAACCAAAATTATGCTTACAAATCAATCGCAATAACATCAAAGATATCTTCAAGCTCTTTCAAGCGTTCAACGTTAGCCTTCTCAACATGATTATCGACAGACAGCATCATGATTGCATTGCCGCCGACAGTGGACCGGCCAACTTGCATCGTTGCGATGTTAATGTTTTCGATTGCTAGTAATGTTCCGACTCGTCCAATAGCACCCGGTTGGTCTTTATGTTTAATGAATAGTAAATGGCCATCAGGTGTTACATCAACAAGGTTATCATCGACTTTGACGATGCGTGCACCTAAACCGTTCAGTAAAGTTCCAGCAACACGTCTTACTCCATTCATTGTCGATACTTCCACAGTAATTAAGTTAGAAAAACCTTTCGATGTAGATGTCTTATGTTCATTGACCTTGATGCCGATACGGTCCGCCAAAAACTTCGCGTTAACATCATTGACATGTGTGCCAAGATTACGTTTCAATAGACCTTTCAGCGTGTTACGTGTCAAAGGACGGACATCAGATTCAGCAAGTTGACCTGAGTAATAAATGTTTACTTCCTCGATAACACCCTCTGCTAAATTGGATAGGAATACACCTAACTTTTCTACTAAGTCAAAGAACGGCTCAACTTTAGCCAGCGCTTCTTTCGAAACAGAAGGAAGATTAACTGGGTTTTGTACAGCACCGCCATTTAAGAAAGTGACAACATCACGGCTAACGTCAATTGCAACACTTTCTTGTGCTTCAATCGTACTTGCACCTAAATGTGGAGTTGCGATGACTTCAGGAAGTGTCAGCAGTTTATGGCCAACAAATGGTTCTGTTTCAAAAACATCGAGTGCAGCTCCAGCGACTTTTTTCGATACAATTGCATCATATAATGCATCTTCGTCGATAATACCGCCGCGTGCGCAGTTAATGATTTGAACGCCGTCTTTCATCAAATTAAAGGCTTCTTTATTGATCATATGCCGCGTTTCTTTCAAAAGTGGAGTATGAACAGTAATAAAGTCTGCTGCTCTCAGTACTTCTTCAACAGTTCCGGCAGTAATACCCATCTTCTTCGCTTTCTCTTCTGTTAAGAAAGGATCATAGGCAATGACATTCATTCGCTGGCCTTTTGCTCTTGCCGCAACTTCCGCGCCAATGCGGCCAAGACCTACTACGCCAAGTGTCTTATTTTTTAATTCGACGCCAATAAATGATTTGCGGTCCCATTGCTGGTTTTTCAATGAATTGAAGGCTTGCGGAATTTTGCGTGCAAGGGACATCAGCATTGCAATTGTATGTTCAGCAGCAGAGTTCGTGTTGCCATCCGGAGCATTGACAACGATAATCCCGTGTTCAGTCGCTGCGTCTAAATCGATATTATCGACGCCGACACCAGCACGCCCGATGATTTTTAACCTCGTTGCTTTTTCAATGATTTCGCGTGTCACTTGTGTCTGGCTACGAACAAGCAAAGCATCGTAGTTATGAATTTTATCTGCTAATTCAGCAGGTGTGCAAGTTGTGTCGACGACGATGTTCAAGCCCTCAGCTTGTCTTAATGGGAAAATACCATCTTCACTTAACGGATCGCTTATTAGTATATTAAAAGTCATTTAGACCAACACTCCTTCGTTTAAGTAGACTTGTTGTGCAGCTGCAGTGCCTTTTCCTAATTCAATTTCTTTGCCAATTTTGAGTAAGCCGATTTCCATCGCACTAATCGTTTGAAGGACATCTACCGGAGAACAGTATCCCATATGGCCAATTCGGAATATTTTGCCGCTTAAATGCTGTTGACCGCCTGCTACTATTAAGCCGAACTCTTGTTTAATCACTTTTCTAAACGCTTCTGCGTCGAAGTCTTCGGGTTTAACCGCCGTGACGGTAGGAGAGGCATCTTTATCACTTGTTAATAAAGGAATCCCTAATGCCCGGAAAGCGGCGCGCGTCATGTTCATCATTAACATATGGCGTGCATTTACTTGTTCGACGCCTTCTTTATCGATAAGTTGAAGAACCTGTTCTAAGCCGAATAACAATGATAGTGCAGGTGTGAAAGGGGTCGTATCTTTTAACAAATTGTCGCGATATCTAATTAAATCCATATAGTAGCGGGGTTGTGGATTGTTTTCGATGATACTCCAAGCACGTTCACTTGCTGCGATGAAAGCTAGCCCAGCTGGTAGCATGAATGCTTTTTGAGAACCTGTCACCAGGACATCGATTCCCCAATCATCCATTTTCGTTTGAACACCGCCAACACAGGAAACGCCATCGACGACGATTAAAGCATCTGACACTTCACGAACTGCTTGTGCCAACTCTTTTATAGGATTCAATACACCCGTTGAAGTCTCACAGTATGTAGAAAAAACAGCTTTGATTTCTGGATGGTCTTGTACATAACGTTTAATTTCTAGAGGATTGAGTGCTTGTCCCCATTCGACATGAAGGCTTCGAGCCGTGATATTATAAGCTTCACAAATTTTTGAGAAACGTTCACCGAATGCACCTGTTACAATGATTAATACTTCATCACCAGGCTTCACAATATTGACAACAGCAGCTTCCAAACCAGCTGTTCCGCTGCCTGTTAAAATAACAACATCTTGTGTCGTACCAAAAATTCGTTGAAGACCCGGTGCGATACTTTTAAGCATATTCGAAGTCTCTTGTCCTCGGTGGCCAATCATTGGTTGACTCATCGCTCGTTGTACACTTGGCGGGATGGGGCTCGGTCCCGGAATTCGTAGTAGCATTTGATCTTGTAACATTTTCATTCTCCTCTCGATTTTGGGAATAGAAAAAAGCCTTTCGCCCTTACAAATAAATGTAAGGGGCGAAAAGCTGAAATACTCACGCGGTACCACCCTTTTTACTGTCTGAAGAAATAGACAGTCTTGGTTAGCATGCTTAACGCGCATGTGACGGATAAACCTACTAAACGTTTCAGTTTATCTATTCCGGAGTGCTACTTTACTGCGAAATCACTGATTTGCACCATCCATCAGCTCTCTTGAGATTTCAGTAGATAAAGTGTGTCTCCATCAAAATAGTTAGATTAGTTATGGAATTAGAACTAATCATAACAAATGAAAATCGAATGTCAAGCACCATGTTATTTGAAACCATGTTTATCTGAGTCCAATTGCTAGAGGATTCTAGCAATGAACGGTATTCTTTCTTATAAGAACAAAATTAGGAGTGAGTAGATTTGGTTGCTGATAAAATAAAAAAGTTCAATTCGATACCACTTTCCGTTTTGGACCTCTCTCCAATAAATGAAGGCAGCAATGCAACACAGTCCTTCAAAAATAGTGCGGAATTGGCACAGCATGTTGAGGGATTGGGGTTCAACCGTTACTGGCTGGCTGAGCATCACAACATGCCGGGCATTGGAAGTTCTGCAACGTCAGTACTTATCGGTCATATTGCTGGTGCGACAAAACGGATCCGCGTAGGTTCGGGCGGTATTATGTTGCCTAACCATGCTCCACTTGTTATTGCTGAGCAGTTCGGTACACTGGAATCAATCTATCCGGGACGAATCGATTTGGGCCTTGGACGTGCGCCAGGTTCTGATCAAGCAACGGCTTATGCACTTCGTCGCACATTACAAAGCACTGGTGACGATTTCCCGGAACAATTAGCTGAACTTCAAGCTTATTTTGAAACCGACAGATTCGCCCGTGTTCGTGCTTTTCCAGGTGAAGGACTCGATATACCCATCTGGCTTCTCGGTTCGAGCGGCTTTAGTGCACAACTTGCAGCAGCAAAAGGCCTGCCATTTTCATTCGCAAGTCATTTTGCACCTGGCTATACTATGCAGGCATTGCAGTTGTACCATCAAAACTTTAAGCCATCCAAGTTTTTGAAGGAACCGTATGCAATGCTTGGTATCAATGTCATCGCAGCGGAAACGGACGAAAAAGCACAATGGTTAGCAACTTCACAACAACTTCAATTCCTTGGTATCACTACGGGGATGCCGTCACAACTTAAACCACCCGTAGACAATATCGATGAGTTTTGGTCACCACAGCAACGAGCTTCTATTAAGCAAACGCTCGATCCTCGTACAACGATTGTTGGCAGTCCTGAAACGGTTAAACGCAAGCTTGAAAGTTTTATTCAAGAAACAAGAGCGAACGAATTAATTATCAATACGCAAGTATACAGTCATGAAGATCGATTGCGTTCTTATGAAATAATTGCAGATATGATGGACTGAATAAGTAAAAGCCGCAACCTTTAAGTAGGTTGGCGGCTTTTTGTTTAGAATAGTTAGTTAATGATGGTGGTCATATGGTAAAATATAGATGATGACATTTATAGGGGGTAATGAGGTGGGTAATATGACAAAGGCAGATACGATTGTCGAAAACTACCATGGCACTGACGTTGCAGATCCTTTTCGCTGGCTAGAAAAACCGGCAACTTTAGAGGTAAGGACTTGGATTGATGAGCAAAATGAAGCGACGCAAAACTACCTAGCAACGTATCCAGAACGGGAAAAAGTGAAAGAGAAATTAACGAAATCCTGGAATTATCCAAAATACTCCGTTCCACAAAAAGAAGGGGACTATTATTATATTCATAAAAATAATGGCCTACAAAACCAAGCCGTTTTTTATCGGACAAATGATTTATCGTCAGATGAGCTTGAGGTCATTATTGACCCGAATACGTTGAATGAAGAAGGGACGGCCGCGATAACGAATCTTGCGTTTACGAAAGATGGGAATCGATTGGCTTATGGTGTTTCATTGAACGGAAGTGATTGGCAGGAAATTCGAATCCGCAATTTACAGACGGGCAAAGACGAGCCTGACGTTATCAAATGGTGTAAGTTCAGCAGTATTGCATGGAATGAAGAAGGAAGTGGTTTTTACTATAATCGTTTCCCAGAACCGGGGACAGTAGATCCAGAAGATGAGAGTAACTATAACCGCGTTTATTGGCATGCGGTTGGTACAGACCAAACTGAGGACATTTTGGCGTATGATGACGCTGAGGATAAAGAGTTATCATTTAATCCAATACTCTCTGATGAATATCGTTATTTGATTTTATCAGTATGGAAAGGGACGGAAAATAAGAGTCGTATCTATTATCGTGATGAACAAGCCGATGCAGGATTTGTTCATTTACTGGCAGACGATGATGGGGAATATTTGTTTATTGGAAATGAAGGGAAGCTCTTTTACTTCACAACAAATTATGATGCTACTAAGGAAAAAATTATTGCTGTTCATTTGGATAAACCAGGGAAAGAGCATTGGGTTGATATCATTTCTGAACAGGAAGACGTCCTTACATTCGCAAAAATCATTAACGAGCAGTTTGTCGTTTGCTATTTGCATAATGCCCATTACAAACTACGTGTTTATGATTTGGAAGGACAACTGCAAAAAGAAGTGTCTCTTCCTAATTATATTTCACTATCTGGCGTAACCGGTAAGAAAACAGCGTCAACGATGTTCATAGGCTACACTTCTTACTTGGTGCCGACAACCATTGCACGCTATGATTTTGAAAAGGATGAATTGAATACTGTCTTTGATACGTCGGAGCTGTTTGAAACAGCTGGTTTTGAGACTACTCAAGTATTTTATCCATCAAAAGATGGTACGCGTATTCCGATGTTCTTGACGCATCGAAAAGGGTTGGAATTGACGGGCGATAATCCTGTTTTATTGTATGGCTATGGCGGTTTTAATGTTAGCTTGACTCCGGCTTTTTCTCCATCGCAACGTATATGGATTGAGGCGGGCGGCGTGTATGCGGTTGCGAATTTACGTGGTGGTGGGGAGTTCGGTGCGAAGTGGTACAAAGCCGGGACGTTGGGGCAAAAGCAGAATGTTTTTGACGACTTCATAGCTGCGGCGGAGTGGTTGATTGAACAAGACTATACGAATAGCAAAAAACTTGCCATTATGGGTGGGAGTAATGGTGGATTGCTTGTCGCGACCTGCATCACCCAGCGACCTGATCTATTTGGGGCGGCCCTTTGTCTCGTTCCTGTCACTGATATGTTGCGTTATCATAAATTTACTGTGGGACGCTATTGGGTGACCGATTACGGTAATGCTGAAACAAACAAAGAACATTTTGAGTTCATGTACAAGTATTCTCCGCTTCATAATGTCAAAGAAGGTATCGAGTATCCACCGACACTTGTGACGACAGCTGATACGGATGACCGTGTAGTTCCGTGGCACGCGACGAAATTTGCAGCGACATTACAGGCAGCACAACAAGGGAATAACCCGATTCTTCTACGAGTGGAAAAGAATGCCGGTCATGGAATGGGTAAACCAACTGTTAAGATCATTGAAGAACAGACGGATATGTATTCGTTCTTGTTTAAAACGTTGGAGATTGGGATTTAATTTAGAAACTCATTGAAACGGGTTCTTTTTAATGGGGAAATCATAGGCCTATCCGGTAAAGCGGATAGGTTTTAATTTTGTTGGTGTATAGCCATTCTTATGGACTTATCATTAAAAAACGTAACAGTTATAGTTAGAATCTCCCAGTATAAAATGTGCCAAAAGCGTATAAAGGGATTTGAAAGGACGATATATATCTTGAAAAGTAAGCTATACTCCTATGATCAGTGAGGGGATTTTGCCTTTACATTGAAATAATAAGCTCTATGTTAGGCTAGAAAGAAAGGAAATAGAACTGATAGTGAAAGGGGTTTATTCATGAGACATTGGTGGAAGTATATAACTTTAGCTCTTTGGGTGTTTCTTTTTAGTTATCTTAGAAGTGTTTTTGAAGTACCTAAAAATATATATTTTATTATTGGATTACCTTTACTTTTAGCTGGTATGTTTTTAATTCTATATTTGTTTGAAAAAACTAATAAGGGTGAAAAATGATTTGCTTTTTTAGCTAACAGATGAATTAATGAAGCTATGGTAATGCCCCTATCTTCAAGTAACTCACCCTTACTCGAAGAAAGGAAGATTGAATCGTACGGAGAAATAAACTGGATAGGAGATGTGGAAAGTAGAAAATGGAATGGATAGAAGTTAAGGATATTGAAAGTGTATTAAAAAGTTTGGATGGTTTCATGATAGTTGGATAAAGGAGTTGTATATGTAGACTGAAAGATGTGTGGATGAGGACCTGTCAATGGCTGTACCATCTGCACTTGATACGATTGTACAAATCCTATTCCGATGGCAGTTTTGTAACCCTTCTGCAATTGAATTATTATTTGAAGGTGTAGCCTAGTTCTGTATTCTTCCAAGTAAGGAAAACTATGACTCAATTATTTGAGATGCTACATTAATTTTTCATAACGGTTTATTCTATTGGATTAATCAAAATGAATGAAAGCGCGAAAACAATACACCTAATACAAGTAGCTGGATCTCGGCTACTTGTATTAGGTGGCGTGATGCTAGTTCATGGACGGGAAAACAAAATCGATTCGGTGTAATTAACGAAGGTTAGTGTAAATCTTGTTCAACTAACGGCACTCCCCCTCTGTTAGGCTAGTTGTCGTAAGGAACTCTCCTGTTATACTTTAAATAATAGATGGAGGTCGTGCGACATGAAGAACGAAATTACAATTAGATATACACAGGAAATGAAGGACGCTGTCCTTGTTAGAATGATGCCCCCAAATAACGAATCTGTTAAAAGTATTAGTGAGGAGCTTGGAATTTCAGCACAATCCCTTTATAAATGGAGAAACAAAGCACGTATTGGTGGAAATGCAACTCCGGGAAACGGACAGACTTCTGATCGCTGGAGTAGTGAAGATAAGTTTTTAGTTGTGCTGGAAACATACGCAATGAACCAAGCAGAACTAGCAGAATACTGCCGAAAAAAAGGTTTATATAAAGAACAGATCGATGCATGGCGTTCCGTTTGGCTGAGCGCAAATACTGGTGAAATAAATCAAACCAAACGACTTTCTCAGGAGCTGAAAGAAGAGAAAAAGCGTACATCCGAGATTGAAAAAGATCTGCGCAAAAAAGAAAAGGCGTTGGCAGAAGCAGCAGCGCTACTACTATTAAGAAAAAAGGCCGGAGCGATCTGGGGGGATCTAGAGGACGAATGATTCCCCCCTCAGATCGCAAGCTCGCGGTTGAACTAATCCAGGAAGCTAATCGCGACGGTGCCCGATTAGCACACGCATGTACAGAGCTGAATATTAGTGTACGTACATATGAACGCTGGGTATCTGATGGTGGCGTAAAGGAAGATCAACGTCCCCATGCACTACGTCCTGAACCGAAAAATAAGCTTACAAAAGAAGAAAGGCAAGATCTATTGAATATCGTCAAAAAAGAAGAGTTTGTGGACTTACCCCCTTCACAAATCGTACCGAAGCTGGCAGACCAATCCATCTACATTGCTTCTGAATCAACGATGTACCGTATCTTACGTGAAGAGCAGATGCAGCAGCATCGCGGACGAAGTAAAAGACCCGAAATGAAATTACCCGAAAGTTATTTAGCTACAGCCCCAAATCAAGTCTGGACCTGGGATATTACGTGGTTGAAAGGGCCTGTTAAAGGTCTTTATTATAAGCTTTATTTAATCATGGATTTATTTAGCAGAAAGATTGTTGGATGGGAAGTTTGGGAAACGGAAGACGCTGCTCACGCTGAAGTATTAATAAAGAAAACCATTGTGAAAGAAAAAATACATGGGGCTCCGTTGGTCCTGCACTCTGATAATGGCAGTCCGATGAAGGCAGCGACATTTCAAACGTTACTTGAAACATTAGGCATCCAAAGCTCTTATTCTAGACCACGGGTGAGTAACGACAATCCGTATTCAGAAGCAATCTTCCGGACACTGAAATATCGGCCAGAGTTCCCATTCAACGGATTCGAAACAGCCGAGAAAGCTCGGGAGTGGACCGCAAGGTTCGTTCATTGGCATACGTATGATCATCAGCATAGTGGAATAAACTTCGTTACGCCAGAACAACGTCACACAGGTGAGCATATTGACGTGCTTAAAAAACGTCATGAAGTATATACGCTCGCAAAACAAAAACATCCAGAACGATGGGCAGGATCAACACGAAACTGGCGTCCCCATGAATCAGTCGCATTGAATCCGATGAAAGAGAAAATTCGAATTGAAAAGAGCGGTAAAGAAATTAATTGATAGTCGACTAAATAGCTAATCTAGGCCGAGAGCAATATGCGACAACTATCTTGACAACCACCGCACTTTAATTGTGTTATTAAACGTATTCAATAGAAAAAGCATCGGTATTATAATAACGGGTTCGATTGACGGAGATAATAATTGCCAATATTAAAGTGAATTTCATACTAATTAGCGTATTACAACACCAAATTGGTAATATAAATGGCAAGTAAAAACGCTCCAAGGTGAGCGTTTTTTTGATGTAGCATTATCTATCCTTATTGCAGTAAGTGGAGTGTTAGTGAAGTAATAAGTTACTCGTTTCAATTACTTGATATGGAATTTCAATCTTCTTACATCGAAGGTTTTTTCATCTTCAGTTCCAAATCCGTAACCATCGAAAATAATTGAATTTACTGGAACGAGTGGAGTTAATGCTATTCTCCAATTATTATCTTCTAATACAAGAACCACCAAAAAGTAGTTAACTCCATTTATGTGATACTCATTTTCGTGATAAACTTTATAATCAACAGCAACATAAAATGCTTTTTTATTACTATATTGTTCCAATTTTCGACTTGGTATATAATTTTCAGCGTAATTATACGGTAGCTCTTTCCACTTTAATAAGCGAGCTTTTCTACTATTGAGTAAACCTACCTTTTTTTCCTCGTTTTCTTTATCATCCATAAAACTTTTCATTTCATTTGCTACTTCCTTAATATACCACTCGTCTACATTTGTCCATCGACTTTCATTTAGATCATTAAAATAGCCCCTAATTACTTCTATTTCAGACATTCTCTCTGTTTGTGAAGTGATGATGGATAAAGATAAAAGCAAGATGACATTAAATCTTAAATAGTTCAACATCAAACATTCGCCTTTCTCGTTTACCTTTTAAGATACCCACTTTTACATTGTCTTTGTTACTTCTTTCATTTCTGCTTATCTTGTCGTTCCCAAACTCTAAGCGACGGATACGGATCGAAAGCCCATTCTGTCCGGCCGTTATATTTGTACATCCCGTAGTGGAGATGGGGAGGGAATCGACCGGATGTCCCTTCCTTTCCATAACCTGAGCTGCCCACCGAACCAATGATGGTCTTTGGTTCAACGATGTCTCCTTCTTTCAAATCTTTATTAAAATAAGCTAAGTGGGCAAAATAGTGGTACGTATTATGGGTGTCGCGAATACCGACCCGCCAACCACCAAAGTCATTCCACCCCATTATTTCGATAACTCCGTAGGATGTGGCTCGAACGGGGGTACCATATCCGGCGAACAAATCGGTTCCCTCGTGAATCCTTCTGCCACCCCATCCTCTGCTTGCACCCCATGTGCCACGGTAACTGTAATTGTAATTGGTTGGAACGGGGAAGGCATGTTCATCCAAATCCAATGTTTCGAAGTGTTTATATAGTTTTGCAATCGCCAAAATTTGTTTAACTGTGTCTTCGCGTTCGTAATAGTCCAATAAAGCCAAATTAAAATCCTCTTCAGCTTCCCCATATCCGCTTAGATAAGTTGCCATAGTATATAGGACGTCTTCTGCATCATTTATATTGGCTAACCCGTCATCATTGCCATCAAGCCCAATTCCATCTGAATAGGCAATTGATTCAATAGAAGTATCTTTTTTGTCGGGGTTAAGTGGACCTGTCCAATAATCGTCTGAAAACTGAATGGCGACGGGTCCTTCTTTCTTAGGAATATCAGTTCGAACTTGTTGGATGTTGCGTTCAAATTGATCAACTGCCGCTAAGTAATACCAAGGGACAGTAACGTTTTCAAACTGTAGATATAGACGCATTCGTTCATCTAGAATCATTTCTTGTGTAGGCTCTTCTTTTGCTGAAACAACGGTTAAGAATAGCAAAGACAATGCAAGTATATACATTGGTAAGACAAACCAGTGACGCACGAAAAAACCTCCTTTTAATACATATATATAGAATTCCCCAATTGGATTTATTCATAAGTGCGTTTTTTAGGAAAACAATTCAAAATTGAATTTAGTTGATTTTCACCTGTAATCTAAATGTGACTCATAGGTGAAAATATGTATATAAATGTTTTTCAAACACATAATACAGTTGAAAACCATTACACAAGTGAAGAGCAAAGGAGAGGTAAATTGGGTATTTTAAATGGTAATCCAAAAGATGAACCGTTGCATTATGGTGAAGTACTAGGATCGTGGGCATATGTTGGGGCAAATAATGGGCTAATCAGTGGTTATGAAGGATTTGTTAATCATGCAGGTGATGAGGAGCTTATCGAACTGTTAAAAGAAGCAATAAATACGATGAAATCAGAAAACAAACAACTTGAAAACATTTTAAAAGAGAATGGAATTGCACTCCCACCGTCATTGCCGGAGCGTCCGAAAGCGAAAGCAGAAGATATACCGGTTGGTGCAAGGTTTATGGATCCTGAAATCAGCGGTGCCATTTCGATAAACGTCGGACAAGCACTTGTGTCTTGCAGTCAAGTGATGGGGCAATGCCTGCGGGAGGACATTGCAATGATGTTCGGGAAATTCCATACTGATAAAATGCTGTTCGGTTTTAAATTATTAAGAATGAACAAAGAGAAAGGGTGGATTATTCCGCCCCCGCTTCATAAGGGTTCTCCCAGCCATTAACGAAACGAAAAGGACCTTGTCATTAAGTTGACAAGGTCCTTTTCTTATTGCATCGTGAAAGTCTTATATGGTAAGCTAAGCGATAAAACTTGAAGAGGGATGATTCAGATGATCAGACAGCTTGTGGAAGAAGACAGGAAAGTTACGTTGCATTTCGTTTCACAGAAGCCAGCAGAAAATCTATTTATCATAGGAGATATTGAAGCGTATGGGTTTGACAATCCTATTCAAAAGTTATGGGGCGACTTCGTCGAGGAGAGTGAATTTCGGGGGATCCTACTAAAATATGATGGCAATTTCATCGTATATGCACCGGGGGAATTTGATGCGAAAGGGTTTGCTGAAATTATTAATCATGATGAAAAGTATGAGTTTATTTCTGGGATTGAGGCGATTGTTGTTAAATTGGAACCGTATTTGACTAGTAAACCGTCAAATCCACGTGTGCTCTATTATGCGAAATGTGAACAAGCTAAGGATTTGCAAGAAGTTCCCGCAGAAATGGAAGTGAAGAAAGCAATACCTGATGACGCGGAACGAATCATCGATCAAATGTATGGAATACCTGAATTTGCTTCGAGTACGTTCAGTGTTGAACGTAAGCGTGAGTCACTTAGTATTGAATCTGCGCGTACGTACTTCATTGAAGAAGATGGGCGAATAATAAGTTCCGCGTCAAGCACAGCAGAAAACAGCCAATCTGCCATGATTGTTGGTGTTGGTACTTTGTCGGGATACGAGAAAAAAGGGTTAGCTTCGTTTTGCATGTCTATTCTTTGCGCGGAATTGCTCAATGAGGGCAAGATGCTCTGTCTTTTCTATGATAATCCTACTGCTGGCTCCATCTATAAACGAATAGGCTTTGTCGATATTGGGAAATGGTGCATGTGGAGTTTTAAATAAGAGAATGACGTGGGTGATATACGACTATAGTTCACTGAAAATAGTAAATAGTTTATCGGTTAATGATATAATTAAATCGTGTTAGCTAACTAAAAAATAGGAGTGATATTAAATGGAAAAACTACAATCTATGGAACAATTCGATAAACTGAAAAATGAGGAGAGAACAATGTTCATGTTTTCCGCAGATTGGTGCCCCGACTGTAGAGTAATTGAGCCGTTGTTACCTGGAATCCAAGCAGATTACCCGGAATATAGTTTCATTCTTGTTGACCGTGATGAGTTTATAGATCTATGTGGAGACCTTGATATTTTTGGGATTCCGAGTTTCATCGCATTCCATAGCGGTGTTGAAGCGGGTCGTTTTGTGAGCAAGGACCGCAAATCGCAAACGGAAATCGAAGAATTTATTAACAGTCTTTCGTCTTAATATAAAAGGGGAGGCTCCGCGATGAAATATGATGTCATTGTTGTTGGTGCTGGTTTGGCAGGATTAGTTGCGACGGTAGAGCTTACAAGTGGCGGTAAGAAAGTGCTATTGCTCGATCAGGAACCAGAAGCCTCCCTTGGCGGACAAGCGTGGTGGTCATTTGGTGGTTTGTTTCTAGTTGATTCACCGGAGCAACGGAGGTTAGGTATTAAGGATTCGCGCGAACTTGCTTGGCAGGACTGGTTGGGAACGGCTGGTTTTGACCGTGATGAGGATGAAGATTATTGGGGAAAGAAGTGGGCTGAAGCGTATGTCAACTTTGCTGCAACTGAGAAAAGAGAGTGGTTACATTCGCAAGGCATTCGTTTTTTTCCGGTTGTCGGGTGGGCGGAGCGCGGTGGGCATCTAGCTGAAGGACCTGGTAATTCGGTCCCGCGCTTTCATATTGTATGGGGAACAGGGCCTGGAATCGTTAAGCCTTTTGAGGATAAAATGCGGATTGCGATGGATGAAGGGTTAGTTAAGTATCTGCCACGCCACCGTGTCGACGAATTGATTACGGAAAATGGGGCAGTGGTCGGAGTACGTGGTGCTGTACTTGTACCTAGTTCAGTCGCTCGTGGTGAAGCGAGTTCCCGAGAAGTGATCAGTGATTTTGAATTTTATTCAGAAACGGTGTTGGTGACAAGTGGCGGTATGGGGGCAAATCTTGAATTGATCCGAAAAAACTGGCCACCCCGTCTTGGGAAAGCACCGAAAGATATGATTTCGGGGGTTCCTGAACATGTGGATGGGCGGATGCTGGCTCTTACGGAGCAAGCTGGCGGCCGAGTTGTCAACAGGGATCGGATGTGGCATTATACGGAAGGCATAAAAAATTGGAATCCGGTATGGGCAAATCATGGAATTCGAATTCTTCCTGGCCCATCTTCCCTATGGCTAGATGCCAAGGGACAACGATTATCAGCTCCTAATTTTCCGGGATTCGATACATTAGGAACGCTTGAAGCACTCCGAGCAACTGGCTATGATTATTCATGGTTCATCTTGACCCAATCGATCATTGAGAAAGAATTTGCGTTATCCGGGTCTGAGCAAAATCCGGATTTGACTGGGAAGAGTATCGGGAAAGTGCTACAGCGGATCCTGCCTGGGCCAACTGCGCCGGTAAAAGCATTCATGAATAAAGGCGAAGATTTTGTTGTAGCCGATACACTCTCAGATCTTGTAGCGGGGATGAATAAATTGACCGGAGAAAGCTTGTTGAAGGTAGACGACGTCGAACGGCAAGTTATTGCTAGGGATCGGGAAATAGATAATAAGTTTACGAAGGATCTACAAATTACAGCATTGCGCGGTGCACGTCACTATATTGGAGATAAGCTGATAAGGGTAGCGGCTCCTCATAAACTGCTTAATCCCAAAAAAGGACCGTTGATTGCGGTACGTTTACATATCGTCAGTCGAAAGACACTCGGTGGACTACAAACCGATTTAGATGGCCGAGTTCTCGACCAGACTGGGACTCCAATACCGGGTTTATATGCCGCGGGTGAAGTAGCAGGATTTGGCGGCGGCGGTGTTCATGGCTATCGTTCATTGGAAGGTACGTTCCTTGGGGGCTGTATTTTTTCTGGAAGACAAGCGGGTAGGGCATGTGCAAACTATACCGGTATGTAAGAATATACTAGTTATAAGGGGGATAAGTGGATGAAACCCATTATTGGAATAACGACAGATTTTGAGGAAGACGGGAAGAATATATTAAAAAACACATATGTACAGGCAGTTATTCGGGCGGGTGGATTGCCTATTATTGTTCCAGTGGGGTTGGAGGAAGACGTTGATCAACTGGTCGAAATGCTTGATGGTCTTCTATTGTCTGGGGGAAATGACATCAATCCGATGTTGTTTAATGAGGAGCCACATGCGCATCTTGGAGACGTTTCACCAAGCAGAGATTCAAGCGAGCTGGAACTTGCGCGTCGAATGCTCACAACGGGGAAACCGATTCTTGGCATTTGCAGAGGACTTCAAGTACTGAACGTCGCAGTTGGTGGAACATTGTATCAAGATCTTGAAAAACAAAACGATGGCCCAATTCTTCAACATATTCAAAAAGCACCCAACACGCATCTTTCACACTATGTTCAAGTGGACAAAGGAAGTTTACTTGAATCGATTGCGGGGAGTGAACGTATTCAGGTGAATTCGTATCATCATCAATCGCTGAAAGATGTACCATCAGTTTTCAAAGTTACTGGTGTAGCGAGTGATGGAATTGTGGAGGCAATTGAAAGTACGGACGAACAATTCGTATTTGGCGTTCAATGGCATCCTGAAGCATTATCGGCAAAAGGGGATGCTGTTTCCTTACGAATATTTGAAAGATTTATTAGTGCGTGTGCTAACAAGGGGAACTAAATAATATTCCAATGATTGTAATTAACGTTTAAACGAAAGAATAATTGAATAGAAAAAGCTTGGCAACTTGTCAGCTTTTTCTATCCAAATAAATCATCATTTTCTCTGGGTAATCAGTAAATAGTGCGGTTACACCGACTTCCCTTAGTGTTTTCGCGTACTTTTCTTCATTAACTGTGAAGACACGAACAGTGACTCCGTCTTCTATAACTTTTCTCATAGATGGACGGACAGCGGATGGTAATGAAATATGGAGTGCATCAGCAGGGATAGTACGCAAATAATCGAGCGGGTCGACTAATACTTCCATGAACAAAGCGGCAGTTTCGATGTGCGGTGCAATTTTTTTTACAGCTCGAACAGCCTCATGATCAAATGATGAAATAACGACACGCGAATCGAGTTTCATCCTCTGAACCATTGCAACAACTTTCTTCGCCATCCCCTCGTAAGGGAAAATATCCGATTTTAGTTCGATATTCAGATGGAGAGAAGTCTCCGAGAAAACTACGAGTACTTCATGTAAAGTCGGTATAGGTTCACCCCGGAATTCATCAGCAAACCAACTACCGAAATCAAATGACCTTAACTCCGCAAGTGTCATATCTTTTACAAAGCCTTTACCATTTGATGTCCTAGCGATTGTTTCGTCATGAATGACGACCAGTTCACCATCTTTTGTCAAATGAACATCAAATTCCACGCCGTAAATAGGAAGTTTGGCGGCTTCATAGAAGGCGGAAAGTGTGTTTTCTGGATGTGTTCCGGACGAACCGCGATGAGCATAAATATCCATCATTAGGACCACCATTCTTTTCTTGTTAGTGTAATATGTATTGAACAACAACGCAATTTTAACCAGACTAGACAATGAAATTAGAAAAGGGATGCCCTCGATTGAGGACATCCCTTTATTTTGTCAGGTAACACTATATTTTTGAATTTAATTTTTCATCCCGATAATTCGGGGAATAATTTCCATAGAAAGGATAAGCTTTCAGAGCCGCGGTCATTGTTCCACTGGGTGCTTTCTAACTTAAGCAACGTAAACCCTGCCTACTTTTACGTCCTTGCGACCCTTTAGTCGCGCCAGTGTGAATAAGTATTCTCAAAAACAGTACGTAGAATGCCAGATATTCAAATCTTAAGCATTACCTTATTGTTAACGGAACTATCATACCATGCAGTACTGAAAGTGTCAAGGAATCGGAAACCTTATTGCCATTCATTCATTTGCTCTTCTTCCGCAATCACTTGCAAGTCGTCCGCGCTGATTGTTAGAACTTGATAATCGGAACGTTCCGCATACTTTTCGGCTGCTTTTTTCACGAACTTTGGTGAGCCATCATTTTCTTCGTCATAGACAATGAGTATTCCATCAGAATTGCGCATGAAAAACTTATCTTTTTCAATAAATTGCCACGGAGCTTCATAGGGTCTTTTCGTAAGGCTCGTATGATAGTCAGCTTTAGCGATAAGGGTATGATACTTTTCTTTTTTCATATCATTCCAGTTTTTCTCCTGGTCTATGAAAGGAGTAATAACCGCGTATTTCAAATCTGTATATTCTTTTTTTAGATCAATAACGACCTCGGCTGCCCATGCTTCGATCCCTAGCTGACCGCTTATGATTACCCACTCCAACCCATCATCCAGTAAGGCTACGAGCCGTTTTTCTAATGCTTTTTTTATAAAACGGACGCCTGGATGCTTGTCATCGAATATGCCGAGTTCATGGGGTTTATAACCCGTGACCACCAATCGTTTGAGAATGATGTCCGCCCCCTTCGAATTTTTAATAACAAAAGCGCAAGCGCCTGTCGCTCTAGGCGATGGAGTCTAGACGTGAAATCTCTATGTTACAGCTTATCCACAGTACGTGATTTAATAGTTTCTTAAGCTATAAAAAAAACTAGCCTCCAATGGAAACCAGTTTCGTTTGAATTATTAAAATAACAGCCGCCTTTGCCGTATGGTCTTAGAAAGTTTTAAACCACCACTCCTCAAAGTGGGTGTTCGCAGAAACATTCCTGTATGTCCCAGTTATTAAAAGAACTGGGTATGCCATTCCTGTATCTAGGTAAAACTCCCGATTACAGCTTAAGGGTTAAAACTTAATATTTATACGCACAACGCAGCTTGTAAATATAGTGTACATCATCCAATGCAAAATTTCAAATGAAATTGATGGTAAACCATTGCAAAATAGTTGAATGGTTTCCGTCCCTAGTCTCGCGACAATGTTTCTGAACAAACTAAGAACACTCGTGAATTCAGTAATGGGCGTTCTTGGTTTTAAGTATGGAGTAAATATGTTGAAACTATGTTAAAAAGAACGTTCGTTTGGTATGATAGAGGTAGGATTGGGGAGTGAAAATCGATATCGATGTTGATATCAGTGAAATCATTGTTGGCTACAACAAAAGATGGGAAAAATGAAATATGGGTAAACAAGCGAACCGGCGCCTTGTTCAAATTCCACAATAGAAACTCATAGAATCCTGTTGCTTTAGTGACGAGGTGTTCAAACTAGTTACGTAAAGATTTTTGATGAAAGAGGAGAATAAGTATGACAGGGAAAACACACATCGTAGGCGGCATTGCAGCAAGTCTTGCTTATGCACAAATTACAAATTATGATCCAATTATCATGCTTGGGGCAGGGATAGTTGGCGCGTTACTTCCTGACATTTGTCACAGTGGCAGTAAAATCGGAAGGAAATTTAAATTGATCTCGAAACTCATAAATATGCTATTCGGCCATCGTACATTTACACACAGTTTGTTGTTCTTAGTCATCATCGCCACGTTACTAAATTCATTTTTGCCAAATGAAGCTGTGAAGGCAGGGGTTTTAGCGGGAATGGTGAGTCATTACGTATTAGACATGGCGACGAAAAATGGTATTAAACTGCTTTTCCCACTCAGTATGACAGTCCGATTTCCATTGACGACAAGAACCGGAAGTAAGGTAGAAAGCGCCGTTTTTAGTGTTCTAGCGCTTTTATCATTCTATTTTGGCTATGAAGCATTTGGTTATTATTTATAATTAAAGTCAGTTTTGAAAAAAACGATATTATAGCTCGTTATTTGTTAGAATGGAAGAGGTGATAGAGAGGGAGCATGAAAAATGGCACTACAAAAATTTAGAAAATCGGTCTTATTTGAATATATACAGATTATCTTTGGGGCTGCACTCGTTGGTCTAGCCTTCAATATTTTCCTGTTACCGTCGAGGCTAGCAGCAGGCGGCGTTTCGGGGATTAGTACAATACTATATGAACTCTTCCAATTCAATCCCGCTTACGTTCAGTGGCTCATTAATATTCCGCTACTAATACTAGGGGTCTTGCTTGTCGGCAAGGAATTCAGTATGAAAACGTTAGTTGGGACGTTTTTTGTTCCGTTTGTCATTTGGCTCTCGGCGGACATGAAGCTTTACACAGACAATCCATTATTAAGCGCTATTTACGGCGGGATTATGCTGGGTGTTGGTCTCGGTATTGTCTACAGGGCAAACGGTTCTACGGGCGGTACTGCTTTAATCGCTCAATTGGTCAAGAAATATACTGGCCTTTCGAGTGGGTTTTCACAGTTGCTTGTAGATGGATTAGTTGTGGTAACATCGGCATTTGTTTTCAACTTTGAACTTGCACTTTACGCAATGATAGCAATTTACGTTACGAGTAAGGTGATTGACTTTGTTCAGTTGCAAACATCGCCGACCAAATTGGTACTCATTATTACTGATAAAGAAGAGAAAGTGCAAGCCATTATCAAAAATGATATCAATCGCGGATTAACGAAGATTAAAACAATAGGCGGGTATTCCAATCAAGAAAAAACAATGATTCTTTGCGTCGTTGAACAATCGGAAGCCGTCTACTTCAAAAAACTTCTTCAAACACAAGAACCAACCTCATTTGTTATCTTCTTGAATGCGTCGGAAATACTCGGCCGTGGCTTTTCTAAAGCGCAATATGATGAAGACGATGTGAAATGAAATCGAAAAAAATGACCTGTTGCGAAAAATTCGCATACAGGTCATTTTTGCTTTTGATAAAGGTTTTTTTACTTCATTTGTCGAAATAGACTGTATGTTGCAAACAATTTATTGATAGGAGGAATAGAAATGACGTACAAAGTGGAGCAAGTTGAGGATTTAAAGGCAATTGATATCTCTCATTTAGTGAAGGAAAGCGAAACGGAGGGGTACCGATTTTTAACACGACTAGTCAATGATTATGAGGATGGAACAAATACGTTCAACAAACCGGGTGAAGCGCTATTGTCCGTTCAAAATGAAGACGGGGAGGTAGTAGCTATTGGTGGAGTAAACCAATCGCCTTTTTCCGAAGATACACAAGTTGCACGTTTGCAGCGGTTTTACGTTTTAGATGATGCCAGGCGGAAAGGTGTAGGCTCACTTTTACTGAAAGAAATTGTTGACCATTCACGCGATGCATTCAAAGAAGTAACAGTGCGGACCGAATCTTCAAAAGCAGATGCTTTTTATAGGGCCAACGGATTCGAATTGGATGACTCTGCTTCTGAGACGACACATTTGATGAAGTTGCAATAGGCATTAGTAGAATCGTTTCTGTGCCTTGCATGGGAACGATTCTTATTTAAATGGTCGAATTTCGGGGGGGGGATTGGAATGTTAATTCGCAAAGCAGAGATTGAGGATGCGGCAGGAATAGCGAAAGTCCATGTAGATAGTTGGAGAACGACATACAAAGGAATTGTGCCGGATACTTTTTTAGATAATCTTTCCTACGAGCAGCGCGAGCTGACTTGGGAAAAGGGGATAAATGAGAATAATGTATACATAGCAGAAAATGAGAATGGTCAAGTCATCGGATTTTCTACAGGTGGAAAAGAGCGCACTGGGAAATACGAAGCATTTATAGGGGAATTATATGCGATTTATATCTTGAAGGAATACCAAGGAAAAGGAATTGGGCGATTACTCGTCCAGTCTGTCGTGGATGACTTAAAAGAGAAGAAAATGAACTCGATGCTCATATAGGCGATAGATGAGAATCCAGCATGCCGTTTTTATGAAATGCTAGGTGGCAAGAAAATTGATACTGAAGAAATCGAAATTGCGGGAAATAAATTGAGTGAAATCGCATATGGATGGGGTGATATAGCTGGTGATTTATAGTTGTATAACCGTGTGTGGGAGCCGAGCATATTGCGGAAGAGATTAATGGACTTCTCATGCGTTAAGGTTAGCTCAGCTAGTTATATTGAAAGGAAGATAATGATGGGAGAACGTTTTTTTATTACAGATATAGAACGAGAAAAGGTATTGAAAAACTACTTTATACACGGTTTACAAGGAATATTTAACGTATTTCCAAGTAAAGAAAAAGGATGTACAATATTGCCCAAGAAATAATAAAGCAATCTTAAGTGGATAAAGTGTATATGGTAAAAGAGATAAATGATCAATTGGTTACGATTTACCTTGATTTTGCGACAGTTAGACGATTTCTGATAGATTACCGTTTCATGATTCGAAGTGTTGATGGTAAGCAGTACTGGATTGATAGTAAAACACATGCAAATACATAGAAATGTGGAACAGAAAAATGTGAATTTATTCGTTGGAAGGTCCTGGATAAACATAAAGATTGGATTTCAGATCTTTATAAGAGTGTGTGAGCAGTGTGAATTGATTAAGGAGTAGTTCATGATAATTACAACTGAAAGAGAAATTATTGCTTTAATTCAAGAAGACAAGTGGATGATGAAACTATTGAAATGCGCCAAGTCATTGAATTTGCCTGATTGGTGGATATGTGCGGGATTTGTTCGATCTAAAATCTGGGATGTGCAGCACGGTATCGATGAAAGAACGACGATTCCAGATATTGACGTAATCTATTATGATCGAAAAAGTATTGAGAAGAGTGTGGAGAAAGAATACGAGAAAGCATTGATAAGGCTACTGCCTACTGTCCCGTGGTCAGTTAAGAATCAGGCAAGAATGCATAGTATTTATAATATATCACCCTATAGTTCATCTGTTGATGCGATATCAAAGTTTCCTGAAACAGCAACAGCTTTAGGAGTGAAATTAGATGTCCAAAACAATGTCATATTAACAGCCCCTCATGGTATAGAAGACGTTGTAAATTTGAGAGTAAAACCGACCCCTTCTTTTTGTGGGCAGAAAGAGCAGATGAAGATTTATGAAGAAAGAATTAGGGAAAAGAATTGGCAAGTTGTATGGGACAAGGTTGAGATTAGTAGATTGGATAGCAAATAGGAGGTCGTTTAAGGTGATTCAAGCAGCACAAACTTATTGGGATGAATTTTGGAAGGGCAAAGATAAACCTACTTCTGTTAGCGCATGGATGTTTGGTGGTTTGCCTGATGAGCTAGCACAGCTTGTAATTGATGGAAAAAAGACAGCTACATGTTCAGGGCATGTTATATATGGGGTCGAAGATGAGCCATTTCCGAAGACAGAAGATTATAGCATTATTTTAAATAAAGGTGAACAGCCGGTTGCCATTATTAAGACTGTTGAAGTATCGTTCGTACAGCTGAATAAAGTGACGGAGGAATTTGCGATTTCCGAAGGGGAAGGCTCCTATGAAGATTGGAAATCGATTCATGAGAGGTTTTTCACAAGTGAATTACAGAATCATGGACTTGAGTTTTCTGAGGATATGCTTCTTGTTTGCGAACGATTTACGCTGATTGATGTGAAGGACCAGTGAGGTAGGGAGAAGGCTTGTATTTAAAACTAATTATAGAGGTGGGAATAGAGATGTTAGCAACAACTTTAGAAAGTTATCTCGATAATAGAATGCCAAAGCTATCGAAGGAAGTTAGGCAAGAGATGTTAAGGCAAATTGGAAATTCGGATAGTTATTTACGAGACGAGTTAATCTATCAAAGCTTTGGAAAAATGATTTTTTCCAATCAATTAAATCCAGAAGAGATACAGGCTCTACTGGAAGCGGTCATACAGGAAGATTATCTATTTTTCGGAATTGGTGAATCTGGAACTGATTCAGTTTTTACGCGTTCCTTTTCTTCACTTGTCATTGCTGCGGTTATTGAATATGACATCGCGAAGAAAGTAGTGAATCCTGAACTTGTTCAGTATACAGCGAATCAGGTTATACGTTATATGATGGAAGAAAAAGACACACGAGGTTTTATCCACGGGAATGGGTGGGCGCATGCTGTTGCACATGGCGCAGATGCTTTGGACTCCTTGGCGAAACATCCCTTACTGAAAAAAGAGGATATCAGCCGAATTCTTCAAGCAGTTCAACATTCCTTGTTCAGACAAGTGGATTATTTGGATGAGGAGGAAGAACGGTTAGCTACAATACTAGCTTCATTAATAAAGCATCAAGATGCTGAACAGGTTATACAAGTATGGATTGAGGGAATGACCGGGATGGTCGAAACTAAAATGGATGACAATAATGGATCGATTGACGCCTATCATATTAAGAGAACAGTAAAGAACTTTTTGAAATCAGTTTATATGATTTTGAGTTCGAAGGAAATCGGCAAGAAAGTGAACAGCGATGTTTTTAAGGTTCTAGAAAAGTGGATGTATCTTTGTTAGTCCTGCAGTTCAAGTAATCAGTCGTCCAGTTCTCGGTTTAGTGCCACCACAATTATCTTTTCGAGACAATCTGCATACTATCTAAGATAGCATAATGATGCTCAGGAAAGGTGGAGACATATGTATTATCCTCATGCCCAACAAATAGCCTGCCGGCACCCACGGGTTATGACTGTTACAGGAATCGGGAGTCTTAAAATAACACCGGATATCGCTCAAATCCAGTTGGAAGTCAGTACTGAAAACAAACAACTGAACCATGCACAAAAGGAAAATGCTTATGAGATGAGTCAGGTTATTGATTCGTTATTGAAATTAGGAATCGACAGAGAGAATATACAAACGGTTTCTTACACTATAGTTCCCCAATACAACTATATCGAAGGCGAACAAATATTTAGAGGATACGAAGTTACAAATGCGATTACAGTAAAAATCACAGATATTGATCAAGTTGGAAATGTAATAGACGTGGCTGTCCAAAACGGCGCAAACAGGGTATCAAATATTCAGTTCAAAGTTGAAAATGAACAATTGGAATACCAAAAAGCATTGAGCCTAGCACTTAAAAATGCATTAGCCAAAGCGCAAACAATTGCTGGGACAATGCAGCTACAACTTGACCCCCATCCAATTAAAATTGTTGAGGAATTAAGAGCGGAACCCATCGCATATCGAACATTTGCGGCGAAAGAAATGACTGGCTCCACACCGATTGAACAAGGGCAGATTACGACTAGCGCTACGGTTAGAGTGCAATTTCAGTATTGAAAGAGCAGCGTAAAGTAGATGGATACTATTTTACGCTAAAAAAAACGAAAACTCACTGAATCACGACTAAAATTTAAGGGAGTGGGAAAGACATGGGAACTAAAAAATCTTCTGGTTACCTTTCACCTATTGCGCGGATATTTGACAAGTTTTCACGGCAACAAGACGTATCGTTGATTTATGGTGAGCCGATTAGTTTTGAAAACAAAAAAGTCCTTCCGGTAGCAAAGATTAATTATATTGTTGGCGGGGGAGGCGGATACTCTGGTGAAACAGGAGAATCTTTAATTGCCCAAGGAGAAGGGGGCGGAGGGCATATCTCCGTCAGACCTCTAGGTGTCTATGAGATTGATGCGGAAAAAGTGAAGTTCAGACCAATCATTGATGTCAAATTCACTTTAGCACTAGTTGCTGTTTTTACACTAGGTCTAGTTTGGTTATTGAAAAGGGCTCGCTGAAAATTAATTTGTATTGGGGGAATAATCGAATGCTATATCGCAGAAAAACGTACACGATTGAATCAGCGATGTACGAAACGTTTACCCACTTTTTCCATACCTATTTGCTTCCGAATCAGCTGTCGTATGGAGCGCAGCTGATTGGACGATGGGTCAATGAAGAACAGACGGAGATCATGACGATGTGGTCATACGATAATAGGGCTCATTATGAAACAGTGGATGCTAGCATCCGGGCATCGGAAATGCATGCTGAAGCGCAAAATTTTCGAAAATCATTAGCTCCATTATTTATTTCATCAAATGAAGAATTTTTCACTTCGACGGGGGATTATGGACAATCTAGACAAATCGTTGTTGTAAATGGCTACATTGTCAATGAGGAAGGACACGTATTACTTGTACGGAACAATCACCGAAATGATACATATGAAATGCCGGGTGGGCGGCCTGAGCTTGGTGAAACCTTGAAAGAGGCGGTTAAACGGGAAGTGCTAGAAGAAACAGGTATCCACGCTGAAATCGGTGATATGACAGGCCTTTATCAAGATATCACGTCAGGTGTCATCTGTATGGTTTTTCGTGGGAGAGCGATGTCAGGTGTACCAGCTGCACAACCTCCTGAAACGATAGACGTACAATTTGTTGACTTTGATAAAGAGCAAGTAGGAGACTGGATAAAACGCCTGCAATTTGCATCTAGTGTGAATGATGCTCGAAATAGCAATACGATTGCTTATGAATGTTATGAAGTGAAACCGTATCGATTGGTCGAGCGTTTATGAATAATCACTCTTGGGTTGGAAGTGAAAAGGACTTCGTCGATGAACGGGATGTTAGGTGGATTAATCGTGTGGTGGTTGGTTGTTTTGGAGGTAATTCTTCAGCGGGACAAACCAAGAATGAAGATGGCTGCGTTATTTGGCAAAAGGAAGATTGGGAATTTGCGGCTATTTTGGACGCACATAATAGTGCCGAAAGTGCGGAGCTTGTCATTGACACACTCAAACAGCATAAAGAAGATTTTGTAGGGATTTTAGAAATGAAGGGTCATCCGAATTTTAAGTGTTTGGAAGTGAAATTACTTGAAATTTTTCAATCGGAGCAAATTCTGAATAAATGCAGGCGTGTCAAGGGAGAAACGGCTTGTCTTATCGTTGTCAGGAAAGCAAATTATGTATGGTGGTTTTCCGTCGGAGATTGCTTAGTATACGCCTTACATCCCGATCTGATTGCCCTGAACCAATTTCAACTTAACCAAAGGCAATTCTTCGAGTGGATTGGCCAAGTGAATACGTTTGAGCAAGCAGTACCATGCTACACGTCAGGGACGAGGGAATTGAGAAAAGGGACCAACCTTATCTTTTTGACGACTGATGGTTTAGTGGAATGCCCAGGGGCACCTTTTTCGGACCTGTCAAATCTTGTTGCTACACTGAGTGAAAAAAAGCTTGATGAAGGTATTTCACAGTTATTGATGGAAATCGAAAGACGGAACGTTAGGGACAGTACAACAATTATCGCGTGGAATGTAGAAGTAGATAAGGAAGGCAGCATCCCGATCGATTATATCGGATGAAAGGTGAAAACAACTAATACCCCGCACCAGCATGATACTAGTGCGGGGCTTTTGTTCTTTTAGTTAGTGTTCATGACAAAGGTAATCATTTTCTCTTCTTATCATTTGCGTTCATTCGTTCGCGTTTTGGTTGCAGGGAACGGAGTTCAGCAAACTCGCGGGCCATTTCTTCTTTCATGTCAGCCGGTTTTATTTTTTGGTTTTTCGGCGTCTGTGGTAATGACCGTGCGTTATTTCCGCCAGTTTTGTTGTCATCTCTTCCCATTGTAACAACTCCTTTCAGTTTTTCAGTTCCTTGTTAATATGGCTTTCTAAAGAGATATTATTCAGCAATTTTTATGTTGAATTAACGTGGAAATTAAAATGAATATGTTTATTTCGATGATTGTCATCAAAAAAGACGGTTTACAATAGTGGTTTTAATAGTATAATAGTAAATAATTGAATATTCTTATCAAGAGAAGCTGAGGGATATGGCCCTATGAAGCTTCAGCAACCTCTGACATTGTCAGGAAGGTGCTACCTCCAACAAGATTTTTTTCTTGAGAGATAAGAACAGAGAGCCCAAAATAAACCCTCTTTTCTTGTCTTATAGAAAAATGGGTTTTTTATGTTGATTAATAAGATTCAAGCCAAAGTGAAAAGGGAGAGACCACAAATGCCAATCAACGTGCCGAAACAATTGCCAGCAGGAGAACTATTGAAGAAGGAAAAAATATTCGTGATGGATGAAGAACGCGCAACATCCCAAGATATTCGTCCTATGAACATCGCCATTTTAAATTTAATGCCTGAAAAAGAAAGAACCGAGTTGCAACTTCTACGATTATTAGGAAATACACCGCTACAAGTAAATGTTACATTTTTGAACACAGCCACACATGATTCGAAAAACGTCAGTAAAACGCATTTAAATGCATTTTATACGACATTTGAACAAGTGAAACATCGTCGTTTCGACGGATTGATCATTACGGGTGCCCCAATTGAGCATTTGGAGTTTGAAGACGTTAATTACTGGAGAGAAATAACAGCTATTATGGAGTGGTCAAAAGAAAATGTGACTTCTGTATTACATATTTGTTGGGGTGCCCAAGCGGCACTCTATCACCATTATGGAATCGGGAAATTTGAATTGCCGAAAAAGTGCTCAGGTGTTTTTACGCATCGACTTTCCGACCCAACGATTAATCTTGCACGTGGCTTTAATGATGAATTTAAAGCGCCACATTCACGTTATACATCCGTTTCAACAGAGGAGATAGAAAATGATCCCCGTCTACACTTGCTTGCAAAATCAGAGGACGCAGGGGCATTCATCATTATCTCTAATGACAATAAACATATTATGATCACAGGTCATTTAGAATACGATGCGGATACGCTGGCAGAAGAATATGCACGTGATTTACAAAAAGGAGTTGCCATTGATATCCCGGAAAATTATTTTCCAAATGATGACCCAAGCAAAGAACCGTTGAATACATGGCGCTCGCATACCCACCTGCTCTTCTCGAACTGGCTTAATTATTATGTGTATCAAGAAACACCTTATGAATGGGAATAACTACTCAATGACCCTTTTGTCGCGAATTGCATAAGCTAATACGACGAGGGGGTTTAAAGCGATGGGGTTGTTTATTAACAAAAATGGGCACCCGAATGTTTTTAATAATAATGCAGACATTTTAGGGAGGAATCAAGAACACTATAAGATAGATCCGTTAGCGGAATGGATGAAGGAACAGAGTGAAGCGACTCATTTAGTTGGCGATCAGTTCAATATCATGGAAACATTACTAAAGAAACAGAAGAATTCACAATCCAATCAATTGAAATCAATCCATAATCGTTTGAATGAAATTAAGGAAAATGATATTAGGCATGAAGCGTTTGGGAACGATGTTATGGAATCGTTAAAAATAGTAGAACTTAAAAATGAAATGTTACAACGTACGTTGATACATGAGCGAATAATGAATCGGGAATTCTTCGGAAAAGTGAATGAGGTCAGTCAGTCAAATGAAGAAATGGTCACTCGTATGGAAACGATGAATACTGCAAATGAGGAAATCATGGTAAAAATGAATGAACAATTAGATTATCAAAAGCTATTGTCCAAGCAAATATTGAAACAAAATGATGTGCAAAAAGAAGTGATTAGTAGATTGGACAACCAAGAAGGATTGCTTGGTAAAGTGATAAGACAGTTGTTTTATCTACGCTCTGCCTTATTCAAACGAACTAACTTTTTAACGGGAAAAATAGAAGGTAGCTACAGCATGACGTCTTCATATATATCCAAAATATTGACTAAATCGGATCAAGTTTCGCCGCGTTTTATATTGAGTCAAAAGCAGGAAGAACAAGAGGAAAACGTTGATTGAAAGGTATGGCTATCAAATGATGAAAAATATGAACGCAAATAAGTAGGCCTCAAGTATAAATCATGTACTGAGGACCTGCTTAGTTGTTTTTTCAGTTATAGGTTTAGGTGTTCAGCACATATTCGCCCACCTTGAATAGAATATTAAGGATACCGCGATAATTGAATTGGAGGAGAATGGGTGAC
This sequence comes from Sporosarcina sp. E16_8, assembly GCF_017347095.1. Taxonomy (GTDB): domain Bacteria; phylum Bacillota; class Bacilli; order Bacillales_A; family Planococcaceae; genus Sporosarcina. Next base: position 30,740 of record NZ_JADPRZ010000012.1, read on the forward strand.
GAATCAGAATCGACAAAATCAACATCAACATTGGCATGAACATTATCAGAACCCACAATACCGGAGGATTACAATAGAACAGGCGATGGCCATTGCACTAGAACGAGTTCCAGGCCAGGTTGTGAAAGCAGAATTGGATTATGACGATGGAATGTTAGTATATGAAATTGACATTAGAACGGCGGATGGTTATAAGTATGAAGTGAAAATTGATGCGAATACAGGTGCAATACTGAGAGTGAAATTAGATTAAGAAAACAATATGCGAAAAGCCACGGATGGTAACTGATACCTTTCGTGGCTTTTCATTTTCTGATGAAATTAATTTAGAGGTCTTTTGCAAATGTCAAAACTCGTGGTTGTTATTACTTTCCAAGGCCTTCAGATTCCATAATTGCATCGACTTTTGCTATTGGATCTGCTTCATCTTCACCATCCGCTGCAATTATAATAGTAGTGCCTGAAGCTACTCCAAGTGACATAACACCTAAAATAGATTTCAGGTTCACTTTTTTACCTACGTATTCCAGTGTGATATCCGATTTAAAAGAACTGACCGCACTAACGAGAGCGGATGTTGGACGAGCGTGTAAACCAGCAGTTCCTAAAATTGTATATTGTTTTTCTATCATTGAGTATTCCTCCTAATTGTTGGTGCTAATTTCTGTATTATGAATGTTATTGACTGGCTCTGAAAGAATATGATTGATTGTGTAAGAGATTTCGAGTATTATGAGTTTACAGCTAATTAGAGGTGGTGTTCATATGCTGACAAATGAACGATATGAATTGATTTTGAATTTATTGATCGAGAAAAAGACCGTTAAAATTCAAGAATTGGTTGATGCAACATCCGCATCAGAGTCGACAATTCGCAGAGATTTGAACGATCTTGAAGACCTTAACAAATTGGATCGTATACATGGAGGCGCTACTATAAGCGAGCGAATCACAAAAGAACTTAGTATTTCGGATAAATCCTCCAAAAACCTTCAAGAGAAGATTCAGCTTGCCAATTATGCCGCCTCTTTTGTCCAGGAAGGGGATTGCATTTTTCTTGATGCAGGAACTACCACAATACAGATGATTCCTTATTTAAAGGATAAAAAAGTGACCGTTGTGACGAACGGAGTGACACATGTTGATTTATTGATGGAACACGAAATAACGACTTATTTGACGGGGGGCTATATAAAATCCCGCACACGTGCACTTGTTGGACCTCAAACAATTCAAACGCTTGGCGATTATCAGTTTGACAAATGCTTTCTTGGCGTCAACGGTTTCCATCTGGAAATAGGATATTCAACGCCGGATCCGGAAGAAGCCGCTGTTAAAAGGCTTGCTGCCACACTCTCGAGAAAAACATATGTCGTGGCGGATCATTCGAAATATAACAAAGTAAGTTTTGCTGCAATTATGCCCCTCGATAAAGCCGTATTAATTGTTAGTGATTTCGAAAAACAAGCTATCAACTTATTGGAACAAAAGACGACAGTAAAGGTGGAGAAATCATGATTTACACGTGCACAATCACACCCTCGCTTGATTATACTTCCTATTTACCCGAATTCAGGAGCGGTAAACTGAACCGGTCTAAAGAAGTATATTACTATCCAGGTGGAAAAGGAATTAACGTGTCCCGTGTGTTACGACGATTAGAGGTTGACAATATCGCTTTAGGTTTTGTAGGTGGGTTCACAGGTGATTATATTCAACAGTTTCTTCATCAAGAAGGGGTTCATACGGACTTTATCCAAACGGAAGAAATTACGCGTATCAATGTGAAAATCAAAGCCGATGAAGAAACTGAGTTAAATGGACCTGGTCCCGATATAACAATAGGACAGCAACAGCAATTGATTGCGAAAGTGCAGAAAATGAAAAAAGGTGATTGGTTCGTTCTTGCGGGTCGTCTTCCTGAATCAATAGCGAAAAACTTTTTTAAGGATATCGCAACAATTTGTAATGACAATGGCGTCCGGTTCGTCCTAGATACATCGGGTCCTGCGTTAAAATACTTGATTGACATGAATCCATTTCTTATTAAACCTAACGCGCAAGAGCTTGGTGAATTGTTCGATACGGTAATCGAAAACAAACAGCAAGCGCAGCATTACGCAAGGAGGCTTGTTGGAAAAGGCGTCGAACATGTCATCGTTTCGATGGGGGGGGAAGGAGCACTGCTTGTTACGAAAGAGGTTGCTGTTTTTGCGGAAGCGCCAAAAGGGAAAGTTGTAAATACAGTGGGGGCTGGTGATTCACTTGTATCCGGGTTTCTAGCATCCTTCTCGCAAGAGGCGGATCCGGTCAAGGCATTCAAGCAAGGTGTCGCGAGTGGAAGTGCAACCGCATTTAAAGTGGATCTTTGTGGAAAAAAAGATGTACAAGCATTGCTGGATCAAGTGTTTATTAGTTCATTAGATAAAGGGGATGAATATGATGAAAATCACACAATTATTGACTGAAGCTACGATTATTTTGGACGTGAAAGCGACATCAAAACAGGATGTATTGACTGAACTGATCAATCAGTTCGACCTTGCAGGAAATTTGATTGATAAAGGGGCATTTACAAAAGATATTTTGGCCCGAGAAGAGCAAAGTACAACAGGAATCGGTGATGGAATTGCAATCCCACATGCTAAATCAGCTGCAGTGAAGGTTCCGGGAATCGCATTTGGGCGATCTTTACCAGGTATCGACTACGCATCGCTGGACGGACAGCCGGCTCATCTGTTTTTCATGATTGCGGCGAGTGAAGGAGCAAATAACGACCATTTGGAAGCGCTATCAAGGTTAGCTACTTTTTTGATGGATTCGAATTTCAGAGAGAAAGTTTTAAGTGCTTCGTCAAAATCTGAAATTTTGCAAGCGGTGAATGACAAGGAAATCGAGTTGGAAGGACCTGAAGAGGTTGATAAATCTAGAACAACCCTTTCACCTACAACGAAAATACTTGCCGTTACGGCATGCCCAACGGGGATTGCGCATACTTACATGGCGGCACAGAAATTGACTGATAAAGCAAAAGAAATGGGCATTTCACTTAAAGTGGAAACGAACGGTTCATCAGGTGTGAAAAACCGTTTAACGGACGCAGATATTGCTGAAGCGGATGCCATAATTGTTGCCGCGGATACTAAAGTAGAAATGGCCAGGTTTAATGGGAAGCCGGTCATACAGACTAAGGTCGGAAAAGCGATTTATGAAACGGAAGAATTGCTGAATCGTGCAATAATCAAAGATGCTCCAATTTATAAACATGAAAAGTCCAAAGATGATAGTGACACATCCGAAACCAAAAGTGGCTTTTATAAACACTTGATGAATGGTGTGTCTAACATGCTTCCGTTTGTTGTCGGTGGTGGAATTTTAATTGCGTTATCATTCTTCTGGGGTATTAATTCAAGTGATCCAAATAGTGCAGATTACAATGCATTCGCTGCAATGCTAAATACAATCGGCGGTGGAAATGCATTCTTCCTGATGGTCCCGGTGTTAGCGGGATTCATCGCTTCGAGTATTGCTGACCGCCCTGGATTTGCTCCTGGTATGGTCGGTGGGTTAATTGCCATTACGGTTACAGGTGTGGACGGTGTCAGTGGTGGTTCTGGATTCCTAGGCGGAATCATTGCCGGTTTCTTAGCAGGGTATGTAACTGTTCTCGTTAAAAAGGCGTTTGCGGCACTACCTGATGCGCTCGAGGGATTGAAGCCGGTGTTGTTCTACCCGGTGTTCAGCATTGCAATCACTGGACTAATCATGATGATGGTCAATCCTCCATTAACTAAATTATACACAGGTATGTCAGCATTTTTAGAAGGGCTTGGTGGGACAAACCAGGTGCTAGTCGGTATATTATTAGGTGCAATGATGGCAATTGATATGGGAGGTCCGATTAACAAAGCCGCCTACACATTCGGCATTGCAATGCTTGATGCACAAAACTTCGGGTTCATTGCGACGGTCATGGCAGCGGGAATGGTGCCCCCACTAGGCATGGCAATTGCAACGACATTGTTCAAAAAACGTTTTACAAAACAAGAGCGTGAAGCAGGGAAAACGGCCTACGTCCTTGGAGCTTGCTTTATAACGGAAGGTGTAATCCCGTTTGCTGCGGCAGACCCTGCGCGTGTCATCCCAGCATCCGTAGTTGGAGCTGCATTGGCTGGCGGACTTACGATGTTATTTGATATTGGTTTACGTGCACCACATGGCGGCGTTTTCGTTATGGGACTTGTCGATGGTGGAATTGGAAAAGTGTTGCTATATGCATTAGCGATAGTTGCTGGTGCTTTAGTTACAGCCCTACTCGCAGGAATATTGAAAAAGAACAAAATACAGGCAATTTAAAAATAGAGAGAGCTTTCCCAAAAGTCATTCATGGCTATTGGCGGAGCTCTCTTTTCTTTTATCAGTAATCACCTAGTCACTTAGATGTATAGGCACTGGGCAATAGTGGAATACTCCATGTAAAGCGGAGGTGTGAACTTGGAAGACTTTTTTGAAGTGGACTTTTGGGAAATGATTATGAGGGTGACGGTTACATTTATTGTTCTGCTTATACTTGCGCGATTTATGGGGAAAAAACAAATTTCCCAGCTGACGTTCTTCCATTATGTAACGGGTATCACGATAGGTTCTATAGCGGGGGAAATCGCGGGAGTATCCAAAACCCCACTTTTGGATGGACTCGTAGCAATGATATGGTGGGCATTCCTGACGATGCTTATGAGTTACATTGCATTTAAATCGAAAAAGGCTCGTATTATTCTTGATGATCAGCCTACTATCGTTGTATATGAAGGGAAAATAGTTGAAGATTCTTTGAAAAAGTTGCGTCTCCATTTAAATGATTTAAGTATGATGCTTCGCGAACAAAGTATTTTTTCAATCAAAGATGTTCATTATGCGATACTTGAAACAAACGGACAGTTAAGTGTCTTAAAAAAAGCAGGGCAAGAAGCTGCAACGAAAAAAGATGTAAATGCTCCTTCACCTGTGCCTAAATATATACCGACTGAAGTAATAGCAGAAGGTAAAATTACGGATAAAAATTTAACGGAGCTAAATTTGACGGAAGAATGGTTGTACGAACAATTGAAAAAGCAGGGTATTGGCAATGTCGGAAATGTATTTTATGCAGAAGTCCAAACAGATGGAAGTCTTCATGTAGATATGAAGTCCGAAGATGGAAAATAAGGAAAAGCGTCGGGAAAAGATAAAACTTTTCCTGACGCTTTTCAATTTGGTGTTCAATAATTAGCGAACGGCGCACATAAGAGAAGATACACCTGACTCAATCGCTGCTTTACTCACCGCCTGTGTGACGACTTTTACAACTCTTTCATCAAAAGGGTCAGGAACAATATAATCATCCCGTAACTCGGATTCATGAATCAATGATGCAATGGCGTAAGTTGCGGCCAGTTTCATGCTTTCATTTATTTCGGTTGCTCGGACATCCAGTGCCCCTCGGAAAATACCAGGAAACGCGAGCACATTATTCACTTGATTAGGATAATCGGATCTGCCGGTTGCAATGATGCGAACTCCATATGCTTTAGCCAAAGTGGGCGTGATCTCGGGGTCTGGGTTGGCCAAAGCAAAGACAATCGGGTCAGTGCTCATGCAGCCAATATGCTCCAACGTCAATATATTGGCAGCAGAAACACCAATGAATACGTCAGCATCCGTCATAGCAATTTGTAACGAGCCTGTTAAGACCTTGGGATTTGTAATTTCGGCGATTTCATCTTTAGTCGGATTCATACCATTCGGGCGGCCCTTGTAAATAATACCTTTTGAATCACAGATGACAATCTGCTCAAATCCAATATTCTTGAGATGTTTCACTATTGCAATCCCGGCAGCACCGGCCCCATTAACGACTATTTTAACAGATTCCTTATTTTTCTTAACGACTTTTAACGCATTTAATAATCCTGCGCCAACAACGATTGCAGTACCATGCTGATCATCATGAAACACAGGGATATCGCACTCTTCACGCAACCTTTTCTCAATTTCGAAGCAGCGCGGGGCAGAGATGTCTTCCAAATTGATGCCACCAAACGTCGGGCTGATGGCTTTGATTGTTTGCACGATGATATCAACATCTTTAGTGCCTAGACAGATTGGAAACGAGTCAATATTAGCATATCTTTTTAACAGCATCGCTTTCCCTTCCATTACAGGAAGTGCTGCTTCGGGTCCTATATCACCTAAGCCTAACACGGCAGTTCCATCAGTAATAACCGCCACAAGATTTCCCTTGATTGTATAGTCGTATACTGCATAGGGGTTTTTTGCGATTTCTAAACAAGGATCTGCTACTCCAGGAGAATAAGCTAGGCTAAGATCCACACGGTTTTCAAGTGGAACCTTTGATACAGTTTCCATTTTGCCTGTATGAATTCGATGCATTTCTAAAGAAGATTGATAACGACTCGTCATTAAACATACCTCATTCCACTTCGTATTTTTAACTGCTGTTATAAATTTTTACCATAAACGCGAGAATAACACAAGACAGAAAATTTAGTTCAATTAGAAAAATGAGAAAATGCAGCGCTTACATTAGCTTTGCTACAATGTTTATGATGAAAATATATTTTATGATAAAAATCAGTAGCGTGATCGAATTAATGGATTTATTAGATTTCAGTAAATTGGAGAACGGGGCGAAAAGAGGGTGAAAACATTTATACTAATCATCCATCCAGCTGTTCGGAAATTAAAAAAGGATTTGTTGTGTAAAAGTTTAACTTGAACATATTGAAGAAACGTACATCCATTAATACGGATGTACGTTTTTTTTTTAGAAAATAGGCGTCTTCCGCTTTTGATTACGTCCAGACTCCAACGCCTAGAGGCTCGGGTCATAAGTCGGTCCGGCTAGGAAGGATTGAACTGTATCCTTCCCGGTCAAAGAACGCCGCTTGGGCCTGTAGGATGCAGGTCATGCAGTGGGGAGGGATTGAATTGCATCCCTCCTTGTTGCGACACGACGTCGCGAACTTAGACTGCCTTCTTGTACCCGCCTAATGCCTGTCGCCTCTGAACATGCGCTTGCGCTTTTGATACTTAAATTATTTCCCATTCGCGTTCTTTAGCTATAGCTTTTAATCGTGGTTCAGGTCGAACGGCAATAGGGTTCCCGACTAGTTCCAGTACAGACAAGTCGGAAAAACTATCTCCGTAGGCAAAACTATTTTTCCAGTCGATATCTAACCCTTGTAGTACTTCTTGAATCTTTTCGTTTTTTCGTGGACCTTGTATATGATAAAGTGGCGTTCGATTATCAGTTTTTCCCTCTTTCATGGGGATTTCAGTACCGATAATTGTGTCGAACTGCAACTCCTTTGTGACGGATTGCAAAAGCGATGTGTATGCACCAGAAACAAGCATGATATGTACATTTTCAGTAGCGTGCTGTTTCAAACGCGCAATGACATCGGGATTAAAGCCTTCTCGTACCCGATCGGTTAATTCTCCGAAGTAGGCATCTAATTCTTTAATGGACATTAGTCCAAGTGCATTCAAGTAGATTTGCATGGAACGTTCTTTCATCTTGGCTTCCGGAACTAGTTTCAACTTGTGGCCGATATAAGGTGGAAGGATGGCCCGGTAAAAACGTTTATAATTTGTATGATGGACGGGGTGGTATCTTAAATGGCTCATTAGTAGTTGAAAAGTTTCATCTGAATACAGTGTTCCATCAAAATCGAATATCGCAACTCGCATAAAAATCCCCCTTTTTTTTGCTATTTGAAATTAATTCCTTGATTTTATCATACAGCGTTTGTAATGTAGAGGCAATTTGAGGATAATAAGAAGTGAGAGTGAGGAGTTTATTAATTATGAAAAAAAATCATAAGAATTCAGCAAGTAGAAAAGAAGATACATCCGTTTATACAGTGAAAGAACCAATGGAGTTATTACCATTTCTATTGGAGATGATGTCTAGTAGCCGTAATTCAGTGAAATCTATACTGACGCGTGGACAGGTCACAGTTAATGGCAGGATGGTAACACAACATAATCATCCACTTCAAGCTGGACAAAGTGTTGAAATTCTTAAAAATCGGGCGGCAATGAAAGAGGAAACGCTGGTCGGTGTAACTATTTTGCATGAAGATGACGATATTATTGTTATTAATAAAGAAGCAGGTCTGCTATCAGTCGCTTCAAAAAATCCGGAAGACATGACCGCTTATAGACAGCTAATGGACTATGTAAAAGAAACCAATCCACGGAACCGAGTTTATATCGTTCACCGTCTAGACCGAGATACATCGGGTGTGATGTTGTTCGCGAAAAATGAAGAAGTAAAAAATGGATTACAAGCCGCGTGGAATGAAGTCGTGAAAGAACGCATGTATACGGCACTTGTTGAAGGTGCTGTTAGGAGAAAAGAAGGAACGGTTTCATCATGGCTAAAGGAAAGTAAAACATTTAAAGTATACTCAAATCCGACTGATAATGGCGGTCAACATGCTGTAACTCATTACAAAACGCTACAGTCAAATAGTAACTACTCTTTACTTGAAGTTCAATTGGAAACAGGCCGTAAAAATCAGATTCGCGTTCATATGGAGGATATTGGTCACCCAATTGTTGGCGATAAAAAATACGGATCTACCGTTAATCCAATCAAACGGATTGGACTTCACGCTACGGCTTTGGCACTTTTACATCCGCGTACTGGAGAACTAGTCCGTTTCAAGGCCGATGTACCTTCTCAACTTATTGCGAAGTCAAAATGATCGGTTGGTGTGTTCATGAAAATTACATCTTATGAGGATTTAAAACAGGCTGAGATGGTACTTTCATTTGGTAAGCAAAGAATGACCGTTTCCATTTTTATGATAGATGGGTTATTAATTGATACCGGACCGGCGAAAATGAAAGCAAAACTCATCCCCTTGTTTGAACAGTGGGATATGACGAAAGTAATCTTAACACACCACCACGAAGATCATACGGGGTTGGCATATTGGCTTCAAGAAAATAAGAAAGTCCCGATTTATATTCATGAATTAGGGATTAAAGACTGTGAAAAGCATATGAAGTTACCTTTTTATCGTAAAGTTTTTTGGGGTGAAAGAGAACCGTTTCAACCGATTGAATTGAATGACATGATTACAACAGAGAACTACAACTGGAATGTCATCCATACACCTGGTCACGCGCATGACCATGTTGCGTTGTTTAATCAGGAAAAAGGTTGGATGTTTGGCGGTGATTTGTATATACAACCGACACCTAAAAGTTTGTTTGCATTTGAATCTGTTCCGGAAATTATTATGTCATTAAGGAAAGTATTGACGTATGATTTTGAAACGTATATTTGCTCTCATGCGGGGATCAAAGTTTTTGGAAGACAAGCGATTGAGAAGAAGTTGGATTACTTGGAAAGCATACGACAAGAAGTTCAATCCCTTTACAATCAAGGTATGACTTCGCATGCAATAAGAAAAAAACTTTTTCCAAAAAGTCATCCGATGCACTACTTATCCTTCTTTGAAAATTCACCAAAACATATCGTCAACTCGATTTTGGAATGAGTTGCGTGCTTGAGTAAATAGGTTGTAATAAAGAGCCCCATTGAATTTGCTGCGGCGCTAGGGGAAGCCTTCGCTCAGTTTATTATAGGTATTTATTTGTTCAACATATATAGTAATAAAAAAATCAGATGTCCACTCGATTTCGAGGGGGCATCTGATTTTTTGTTTTCAGTTATTTACTGCAAAGTGTTAGTCGGCATTCCCGGTTGGCCTTGTGAAGAGGCGAATGAATTCAATAATTGTTGCATATCTTGTGCGGCGAGTTGTGGCACCTGATAATAATGGTGTTTGTTTTGGTAAATCGCCAGTTCATAAGCCATTTCTATACAATTGGGTACAGAGTCGGCAAGTACGCGACGTACGACGGGGTTACATGTTTCAGTGGCAGCCATTGTTTTCATGGATGCTCCAGCTTTTGCAGAGCCTAGTAGAAAGCCTGAAATGATTTCATCCGATATGTCTGCCTCGGACTGCATCGGTTTTTTCGGTTGGGACGGTTTCATGCCATACACGAAGTCATTGCCCTGTTTCATCTCATATCTTCCAGTTGGATGTGAGGGATTTCGTCCGGTCTTGAAACATTCAACCGTAATGTTGTATGCGTCTAAAGTAAAGCGGTATTGGCGATCCAAAATATCAAGTAACTCGGGATCTTTCACATGTGTTCGTAATAGCATTGCTTGGTTCAGACATGCGACAGTCCCAGATAATGCCTCATGTACGTCAAATAATTCATGACCGCCATGATTCATTTGCTGCGTAACACTACCCGTGTGCATATTCTCGTGAGTTTGATTGTCCGTTTGGCCGAATGGATTTTGTGTCACTGTATAAATTCCTCCTTAATAGTTATTGATTTTCATCAACAATAGTATGGATAATCACGTGGAAGCTATACGTGAAAATTGTTAAATCAAAACAAACTAAGCATAATCTCCTTCTAACAAAAATAGTCTAGGGTAGAGGGCATTTTTATTAATGAAAGGCAGATGATAGGTATGCAGATTCATGTGGTTCAAAAAGGTCAAAGTATATATGGAATCGCTCAAGCTTACGGCATTAATTATCAAGAAATTGCACAAGCTAATGAGTTGCCAGATCCATCACGTATCGTTGTAGGCCAAGCGTTAGTCATCCCGATTACAGGTAGCTATCATTGGGTTCAGCCAGGTCAGTCGCTTTATGTCATTGCCGAAATGTACGGTTTGACCGTTAATGAGCTCGCAACAATTAATCGACTATCGCCATCGCAAAACTTGCGGGTGGGACAACGTCTTTACATTCCATCGCGGCCGAAAAAGTCGGCTGAGTCATTACTCTATGTAGAGCCTAGGACCCCAGTAACTCAAGTAATGATTGATGAAGTTAAACAAAGAGTCGATGCACTAACGTACTTAGCTATGTTCAGTTACGAGGCGCAACGAGACGGATCATTGAAAGCACCCTCGATCGATGACATTCCAAATATAGCGAGTACTGCGGGGGCAGCGAATGCACTTGTAGTAAGTAATTTGGAGAACTTTGCATTTAATGCAGATCTTGCTCATGTATTGTTTACTGATCAAGCGGCACAAAATCGGTTGTTCGGCAATCTCATCCAAGTGGCCAATGAAATCGGGTATAAGGACATTCATTTTGATTTTGAGTTATTACATCCAGAAGATCGTGAGCTTTATAATCGTTTTCTGCGAAATGCGAGAGATCGATTCCACCAAGCAGGGTTCACAGTTTCGAGCGCACTCGCACCAATGACAAGTGACGTCAGGACAGGAATTTACGGGGCTCATGACTATCGTGCGCACGGGGAGATTGTGGATTTTGTTTCACTCATGACGTATGAGTGGGGCTATACGTACAGCGATCCACAGGCAGTAAGTCCAATCGGGCCTGTTCGAGACGTTGTCGAGTATGCCGTCAGTCAAATTCCGAGTGAAAAAATATTTTTAGGCCAAAATCTATATGGCTACGATTGGTCGACACCTTATCCGAGCCAGGGTGGATCTGCTGCCAAGGCTTTAAGCCCTCAACAGGCGATCCTGATTGCGACAAATCAAGAAGTCGATATCGAATACGACTATGTGGCGCAGGCACCGCATTTCAGATACACGGATGATACAGGGGTACGTCATGAAGTTTGGTTTGAAGATGCACGTAGCATTCAAGCTAAATTCGACTTGATCAAGCAGTTCAACTTACGCGGGATTATGTATTGGAAACTAGGCTTAGCTTTTCCGCAAAACTGGTTGCTGTTGGAAGACAATTTCGCCATTCGAAAAATCACTTGAAAAAAATGAACCGCTGTGCCTGAGCACCTGCGGTTCATTTTTTAAATCTATTTACTCTTTATTGATATAATTGATGAAACTCGTCAGAAATTCTACATCCGGATTGAAAAGTAAAACAGGTAGGAAAACGAAAGTCGCTAGTAGCGTTATATTCGCACCAACAAATGTACGGAGTATCTTTTTAAATTTCATTGACCTAACCTTCTTTCTCCTAGTTGTAATTTTCTAATAGCTCTTGACAGCTACACTGATAAGTATATGCTTCATCAATAGATATTTGAATAACTAAATAATACTCTCTCTTCAGAAAAAAGTAAATATTTTTATTTTTCATACATAAATATGACATAATGATGTATAATTACTTATTCAGCAATAGATAAAAAGTTGTATATATTCATGTTTTCAGCGATAATACTAAAAAATGACTAAATGATTTTGAACTATCATTCAGTTGTGGAAGTATGGATTTAACGGCTTCCACCTTTAATTTATACAAGAAAGGGATGAGTGTAAAATGACGAAGTTGAATGAAACTCACAATGATAGAAAAAAAAGAGCGAATGATTATGTCCATGAAGTCTATGAATTGATCAAGAAAAGAAATCCAGATGAGAAAGAGTTTTTACAAGCAACAAGAGAGATTTTCGATTCTCTTCGACCTGTCTTTTCCAAGCATCCCGACTATATAGCAAATGGTATTTTAGAACGTATTACAGAACCGGAACGCATCATCATTTTCCGTGTTGCATGGGAAGATGATCAAGGTAAAGTACATGTAAATCGTGGTTTCCGTGTCCAGTTCAACAGTGATCTTGGACCGTATAAAGGTGGTATCCGATTCCATCCTTCTGTAAACAGTAGCATCATGAAGTTTCTCGCATTTGAACAGATATTTAAGAATGCGTTAACAGGCCAACCGATTGGTGCAGGTAAAGGTGGTTCTGACTTTGATCCGAAAGGTAAATCAGACCGTGAGATTATGCGTTTCACTCAAAGCTTCATCACGGAGTTGAGCAGATATATTGGTCCTGATACCGACGTTCCAGCAGGGGATATCGGGGTTGGTAAGAGAGAAATTGGGTATATGTTCGGTCAGTATAATCGCTTGAAAGGCGGTTATGAAGCAGGCGTATTCACTGGCAAGGATCCAAAACATGGTGGTAGTCTTGGGCGTAAAGAGGCAACAGGTTATGGAACTGTCTATTTTGTTGAAGAGATGTTAAAAGAAGCAGGTTTAAGCTTTGCAGGTAAAAAGGTTGTTGTTTCCGGGTCGGGTAACGTTTCCACTTATGCAATTGAAAAAGCAATGCAGTTAGGTGCTACTGTACTGGCTTGTAGTGATTCAGGCGGTTATATTTATGATGAAGATGGAATCGATCTTGATACTATCAAGCGTTTAAAAGAAGTAGAGAACAAACGGATTTCAGAATATGTTAAAGAACATCCGGGAGCAAAGTATTACGATGATTGTTCTGCAATCTGGTCAATTCCATGTGATATTGCGCTTCCTTGTGCGACGCAAAATGAAATTGATGAGATAGCTGCACGTATACTGATTGCGAACGGTGTAATAGCAATTGGGGAAGGTGCGAATATGCCTTGTACGCTGGAAGCGATGGCGGTTTTCCACGAGCATAAAACGTTATTCGGTCCGGCGAAGGCTGCGAATGCAGGCGGCGTAGCGGTATCGGCAATGGAAATGTCCCAAAATAGCATGCGCCTCTCTTGGACAGTCGAAGAGGTTGATGAAAGGCTTCAGACCGTTATGAAAAATATTTATACGAGCTGCTTAGATGCAGCAGAAGAATATGGACATCCCGGTAACCTCGTAATGGGAGCCAATATTGCAGGATTTTTAAAAGTAGCAGATGCAATGGTAGCCCATGGTCTTAGTTAAGCTTATGACAATCCCTTAAAAAGAGTACACAGGCTAAAAATTGTGTACTCTTTTCAATTTCAAAAAATATTCAACAAAACTATTGTGTTAATTTGAAAATATGTTATTGTAAAAATACAAGTTATTGCATAATCATACAGGCGAGTAAGTGGAAGGGGATTTTAATAATGACTAAGAAAAAAGTGGTTTTAGCATATTCGGGTGGACTAGATACTTCTGTGGCGGTACAGTGGCTAACGGAACAAGGGTATGATGTAGTGGCGGTTTGTCTTGATGTCGGGGAAGGAAAAGACTTGGACTTCATCCAGGCGAAAGCATTGCAGGTTGGAGCTGTAAACAGTTATGTAATTGATGCGAAAGAGGAATTCGCACAGGAGTACGCGTTGCTTTCCCTTCAAGCTCAAACCTATTATGAAAACAAATACCCGCTCGTATCGGCACTTTCACGTCCGTTAATTTCGAAAAAACTTGTCGAAGTGGCACATAGAGAAAATGCTACTGCGGTTGCGCACGGCTGTACAGGAAAAGGGAATGACCAAGTACGTTTCGAAGTGGCAATTAAAGCATTGGATCCATCATTGGAAGTTATCGCTCCTGTCCGTGAGTGGAGTTGGTCGCGTGAAGAAGAAATTGCTTACGCAAAAGAGAAAAATATACCAATTCCAATCGATCTCGAAAGCCCATATTCCGTCGACCAAAATTTATGGGGGCGTGCTAATGAATGTGGAATCTTGGAAGATCCTTGGGCGGCACCACCTGAGGAGGCATTTGGTCTTACGGTTTCAATTGAAAATGCGCCAGATACGCCTGATGTCATTGAAATTGATTTCGTAAAGGGTGTACCTGTAAGTATTGATGGTCAGCTATATCCACTTAGCGAGCTGATAATGAAACTAAATGATATCGGTGGAAAACACGGAGTAGGAAGAATTGACCACGTAGAAAACCGTCTTGTTGGTATCAAATCACGAGAAGTTTATGAATGTCCAGGAGCAATTATATTATTGAAATCACATAAGGAATTGGAAGATCTGACACTCGTTAAAGAGTTGGCTCATTTCAAACCAATTATTTCACAAAAGTTGAGCGAGTTAATCTATAACGGCTTGTGGTTCTCACCTCTTAGAGATGCATTAGAAGTATTCATCAAAGAAACACAGCAATACGTCAATGGAACAGTACGTGTGAAGCTGTTCAAGGGGCATGCGCTTGTTGAAGGCAGAAAGTCACCGAATTCACTTTACGACATGAACCTTGCAACGTATACGTCTGATGACTCGTTTGACCAGTCTGCAGCGGTTGGGTTCATCAAGCTTTGGGGATTACCTACAGAAGTTCACAGTATGGTAAACAAGAAGCAAACAGTGAAAATATAAGCACTATCCATTCAAAGAACCATCTACTCTTTAGGGTAGATGGTTCTTTGAAATGGATGATTCTTTTGGTATGGAGAAGAGACTAGTCGAATATCACTAATTGCAGCAAAAGGTGAATTTTTCCAACTTTTTTTTGAGTAAAGACATAGACTGTGATAGTATGAAAAAATATGAATATGAAAAAAATTCTACTTCAGCAAAACATTTCTAGTTCATAATTCAAATTTAGGAGGAGATAATATGGAAGAGAAAGTAATGAAGAACAAGTCGCCCAAGTTAGTAATGATTATAATATTAACTGCGTTGGTCATTGTGGGCGGTAGCGTATCGGCATTTTTCTTGGTGAATAAATCACCGAAAGTGCAATATCTTTTAGCAGAAGCAGAAACGTTTAAACAAATGGGTACTATTTTAGAAGACCGCTATAAGAATGAACTAAGGTGGTTGGAAGTTCAACAGGAAAAGCCGGTTGAATCAAATTTTGACCTATCCGGCGAATGGAATGATCCATCCGCTGACTATGAAATGCAAGAAGTACAAAGCATTGTCAATAGCGCTAAAGTTTCCAGTAAACAAGTCTTTGATCCAGTTAAGAAAGAGCTGGAAGTGGATCTAAGGGGAGAACTAGGCAGCGTCAACATGAACTTTGGTTCGGTTTTTGTGACAACTGAGAAAATCGTGGCCTCATTGCCATTCATGGATGAACTTATTCGCTTCGACGATAAGGATTATGGGAAGTTAATGCGAGAAAATGATCCAGATTATAAAGGAAATGAAAATCTAGGTTTATCTCAGCTATTCGAAGACGGCTTTTCGATGACGGAAGAATCTCGTACATATGTCGAAAAAGAATATATTGCGTATCTTATTAAGGGAATTCCTGAAGAAGCATTTACAAGTGAAAAAGAAGAACTTACCGTATTTGATAAAAAAATCAAAACAAAAAAAATCAAGATGAATCTTACAGAACAACAAGTGAAAAAGTTACTGAAAGATTTATTGGAAAAAGCGAAATCAGATGAAAAACTTAAAACGATACTGAAAGAACAAATGAAACTTACTTCATTTGCTGGGGATACATCCGATAATGAAATTACAACAATTATGGATGGCTTTGAAAATGGACTTGATGAAGCGATTGAAGGCGTGGATTCGATAAAACTACCAAACGGATTGCAATCTACAATCTGGCACCATTCAAACAAAATTGTGAAACGTGAATTCGCAATGGGTGTTGGAGAAGATAAGACTGATGTCGATACGTTAATGATTAGCGGAACACAGTTGCTAGAGAAAGCAGGGCAAAAATGGGACTTCACAGTCGGCGTAGAAGATTCCTTCGGTGATGAAAACATTGTGAAAATCAAAGGCGATTTAAGCTGGAAAGATCAAAAAGCAACTGATTCTATTACATTAACTATGGATGATATGAAGTTCATCTATAAAGGAAAAGAACAACTAAAAGATAAAAAACGGACATTCACTCGCTCACTTGGCTTTACAGATGGGGATGTGGATCCTGCTGTTATTTGGAAAGGTAGCGCAACGCACGAAAATGATTCAATGAAAGCGAAACATGAATTTACTTTCAGTGAAGAATCAATGGGCGTTAATATGTTCAATTTGATTTTAAAGCAACAAGGAAAAGTTGTGAAGAAAGTAGATATGCCAGTTGAAACGGAAGACACTGTGAATATTGGTAAAATGAATAAAGATGAATTAGAAGCGTTTACTGAAGACGCTATGGTGAAGGTCCAAGATTGGATGTTTGGATTTATGGAAGATTTACAAGGTGAAATAGGCGAATTTTAACTGCATTCAGCCGGGGTCCAAACCCCGGCTGAATTGTAGAACTTTGGTTAAGATCACTGCGTCCTGCGGGCACAAGTTCGATTCAAAATCTGGACGCAATTACGCCAAGGCGAAATTGATAGAATGGAAGTGACTATTTTGCTATCCATAAGGAGAATACTGTTTTTCATGCACCAATATAATAAACAGTTGAAGAAGAGGTGGGCAACACTTCTTCTTCTTTTTCTATTTCCAATTGTTTTGATTGGCTCATTGTTGCTCCTGGTGGCTGGTTTACTGCTGCCCGAAGAAGATTCGCCAATCCGGGTGGCTTTGGTTGATGAAGACAGAACGCAGGAAACGATACTGTTTAGCGGACTACTGGAAGAAACAGCCTCGGATAATCAATTTATCCAAGTTGTGTCGATAACGAAGGACAATGCTGAAAAGCTGATGGCGCAAAATGAAATCAGTTCCTATTTTATATTTCCAAGCGGGTTTACGGAGGATTTGTATGAAGGGGAGTCTGTGATAATCCCGATTGTTGGGAATCCATCACGTTCAACAGATAGTTTTCTTGTGAAAGAGTTAGTGGAAAGTATGATGCGCTACATTTCTGTGGCCCAGTCGACTATTCTGACCATTAATGAGTACGCAAAGAAAACGGATATGCCCGAAGAAGAACGTAAAAAAATGATGTTTCAACAGTTTATGGATTTCAGTTTGTACACACTAGGGAAAGATAAGCTACTTGATGAAGAAGTGATTACAAATGTGGCGACGTCTTCTCCGACTCACTATTACATATTGTCCGGCTGGTTAATAACCATGTCAGTCTGGCTTTTCGCTATCTATACTATTTTAGGAAAAGAGGAGCATTCCTCGATGCTAATTCGGATGAAATTGTTCGGTGTAACCATGTGGCAACGTATCCTAGCCAGAATTCTTGTCTCTTTAGGATATAGCCTCATCGTTGCGGCAGTAACGTTTTTCATCGTAAATAAGTTTGGTGGATTTGAACTATTTCTAACTGATTATTTACGTTTTGGCTTGTTCACTATTCTTTATGCCCTGTTATTTTTAGTTGGCATAGCGTTAATTGATGTTTTAATTTCTTCTCGGAAAATCGTTCTTTTACTACAAAGCCTATATACCTTGCTACTGATTTTTACAAGTGGTGCAGTTATACCGACTCTCTACTTTCCGCAAGTGATTCAAGGCCTATTACCGTATATCTTTTCATACATTAGCTTGAATTGGATGATTGATATTGTATTAGAAGGGCGAAACTATGCAAACTTCACAACGCTGACCGTCCTTGCTACTATCGGACTACTCCTGCTTTGGCTATCAACAGTCGGAAAAGAGAGGTGGACCCGATGAAGAATATTTTGTTTATCCGCTGGATGCGTTTGAAGAAGGAATGGAGAAGTCATATATGCTGGATGCTTCTCCCGATCGTTATGACAGTACTAATTATGCAAGGAGTTGAGACTTGGCAAGCGGAGACTAAAGTGCCGATAGCCCTTGTAGTTGAAGAACAGACCGAAATGGCAGCTCGTCTAGTCGACGATATCGCGAGTACGGAGCTTCTCCATACCCAGTTGATGCCCCTGGATGAAGCACTGCATAGACTCCAACAGCATGAGCTGGATAGTGTGTTCGTTATTCGCGAAGGCTATGAGGGTAATATACTCGCGAATCGGCGAAATCAGCTCATCGATGCATATTCTTCCAATCGGTCTTTCGCTTATCAAGCCGTCGTCGAAACGATTACATCTTATGCTCAACAAGATGCGGCCCGTTCAAAAGCAGCTTTTGTCATCAAACAATTATTCTCAGATTACGATATGGAAGATGAGTGGAGTTATGAAGAAATTATTGAGAGAAGTCGCGAGAGACAAAAAAGTGAAGCGCTACTCCAATCGAGTTTTAATTATTATGATAAGGATAATACCACTGAAGAACAAGTATTACCGCTACTGAAAGCATGGGGTGTTTGGGCATTCTTTGCAATTATCACGACATTTTTCCTATTCGACTGGATGCTAAAAGAAAATAGACCATCGATGCGCCAGCGCTGGTTATTCACGGAAATCTCTTATGAAAAGTATGCAAGTGGATCGTTATTGTTTTTTACGGTCATCATTTTCTTCATGGATCTTGTCACGGCATTTATTTTTTCGTCATTATTCCAGGAAGCATTGACAATCAGAGTTCTGATTTCACTTTTCTCTTTTAGGTTGACGATAAATTTGCTTGCGTTTCTACTTGCAAGCGTCAACAAGCAATTGTTTATGTACTATATATACAGTCTGGGGATTGCACTGCTTCTGATTGTAATCGGTGGGTCAATTATACCGCTCTATGGGCTTACGGGGAAGTGGCCGTGGATTGAAGAACTTAGTCCGGTCCAATCGTTACTGAATGGGACGATACCGCTGATATGGCTCTTCATTTTAGCTGTCCTGTTTGCCAGGTGGGTACAAAAAGGGGGGAAGGTAAATGCTTAACGTGACGGGGCTACAGAAAAAGTACAAGGAAAAGACCGTTTTAGAAAATGTGAATTTTCAAATGAAACCTGGAGAAATTGTCGGTCTTGTTGGGGAAAATGGTGCAGGAAAATCAACATTACTTCAACTCCTTGCGACGGTTATGCAGCCGACACAAGGTGATATTCAATTGGATGAACTATCTTATGTGACTGATATAAAGGAAATTAGGCGCATAATCGGCTATGTTCCTCAAGACATATCTATCTGGGAGGAATTCACAGTAGAAGAAAAT
This sequence comes from Sporosarcina sp. E16_8, assembly GCF_017347095.1. Classification (GTDB taxonomy): domain Bacteria; phylum Bacillota; class Bacilli; order Bacillales_A; family Planococcaceae; genus Sporosarcina. The sequence continues at coordinate 50,451 of NZ_JADPRZ010000012.1, forward strand.
ATGCTTTTTTTTGAAAAGTTGTCGTGGAAAAAACGCACAAAAGAGGAATGTCGAAAACTTTGTCTAGATATGCAATTGACGCATTGGAAAGAAGGGGTACATTCTCTATCGGGAGGCATGAAAAGGAAGTTGAATCTAGCAATCAGCCTGCTCCATGATCCGGCTTTCTTGTTGTTAGATGAACCTACAGTCGGTATTGATCTGAAATCCAAAATGGAGATAGGTTCATATTTGCGTAGCTTGGCGAAAAATGAAGGTAAAATGATTATGTACACATCTCATGATATGGACGAAATTACTACCGTTTGCGATCGAGTTTATGCAATCGGGAAAGATCCGTTTTATTTGAATTTATTGGTGGAGAATAAAATTCCTGTAGAACAGTTGAAATGAGTGATTGTATTGAGAAAATCGAAGAAAATAGCTATTGCTTGTACTATCGTAATTACTGTTGGTAGTCTGTTTTTATGGTGGCTAACGGGTAAATGGATAGACGAGGGATTAGAACCTGTAGCAGATGGCACGAATGACTATGCGATCGTACTTGGTGCTAGAGTGAAAAAAGATGCTCTGTCGCTGTCTTTGCAGTATCGTTTGGATGCTGCGCTAGAGTACGCCAATGAACATCCAAATGTGACCATAATCTTATCGGGCGGGCAAGGTCAGGATGAGCCAATTAGTGAAGCGGAAGCAATGAGACGGTTTTTAACGGAGAATGGCGTCGCTGAGGAACGGCTTATTTTAGAATCAGCATCTACTTCAACTTATGAAAATATACTATTTTCGAAAAAAATATTGCCGTCTGAAATTCAATCGGTCACAATCATTACAAGTGATTATCACCTGGCGAGAGCGCGGAAAATTGCGGCTAGCCTTGGTCTTGATTCAGATGCAGTGTCGGCTGAAACGCCGAAAGTAGTGGCGACAAAATTGGTTTTTCGGGAGCGTATTGCCCTTGTGAAGACGTATGTTGTAGGGAAATAACCGCGCATTCCCCTTTATTAGGAAGATGCGTTTTATAAACTATAGAATAATCCTGTCATGTTTTACTGATAATTCTATTCATCGAATTAGGATAAAGGAATACTATCTTTACATGACGAATTAATAGATTATATGTGTTGAAGTATTGAATAGTGCATATAATCCAGCGTAGGCTACCCCTAAGCGCACAAGCGTTAGTTAATGGAATCATTCTTTCTTTCACAACTTTTCTTGAGGGAGGTCGTAGACGTAGTAATTTACGAAGGAAAGAGATTTATCAAATCATAAAATAGGAGGCATAGTATGGTGAAAACGAAGTTCAAATTTCGATTGCTTTTTGTGGTTGCACTTATGATCCAAATGATTGTAGTGCCGTACCATTTTTCAGCAGCTGAAATAGATACGAGTGCTCCTTCTTGGGCACTACCAATCGATTATCTTGCTATAGGTGATTCGTTGGCAGCAGGCGTTACTCCAAACAATGAATTAGGGAAAGGCTATGCAGATTTCTTAGCGGAGTCCATTCGGGAGATAGGGGCTTTGAAGACGTATAACAAAGGCTTCTCGTATCCAGGATATAAGACAACAGACGTTTTAAATGATATTAAACTGAACGTCACAAAGGATATCTACGGCATTGGCTTTGAAGAGAAGTCGGCCAAACTTCAGCAGGCCATCAAAGATGCAGAAGTGATCACAATTAGCGCCGGAGCAAATGATATTTTACCGCTCTTGAAACAAGATCCGGTGACAGGTAAAGCCACTATCGATCAGAAAGTGGCGTTGATAACGCTCCAGCAAGTAGGTACAAATTACAAATCGATTATGGCTCAAATCAACGAAATTAATCCTGATGCGCAAGTGTATGTCATGGGCTATTATAATCCGTTTCCTTATATGTCCGAAGACATCCAACCGTTACTCAAACAGCTACTAGATATGTTGAATAAAGCTATTGCAACAGGGCTAGTGGGAACGCAAGCAATCTTCGTGCCAACAGGTGAAGTAATTGCGTCAGACTACAAAACCTACCTTCCAAATCCAGAGAATATCCACTTGAGTGAAGCTGGCTATAAAAAAGTGACTGAGCAATTCTGGACGAACATGCGAACAGCTAATCCAGGGATTGAGGCAGGTAACCCCGTTGTTGATCCAACAACACCAACACCAACACCAATAGTATTTTCGGATATTGCGAATCATGGTTTGAAGAATTATATTGAACAGGCGGCAGCTGCTAGAATCATTGGTGGTTACGCGGACGGAACATTCAAACCTGATCAAAACTTAACACGTGTGCAAGCTGTTTCATTAATAGTAAGCGCATTAGGTTTAAAAACGGAGGACGTAGCTCCATTTGGCGATATTGGTAATTATGCAGATAAAACAAAAGCTGACATCAATGCCGCTTATAAATATGGAGTTATTAAAGGGGATAAAGGAAACTTTAACCCAACTGATTTAGTAACTCGCGCACAATTAGCTTTAATGATTGAACGTGCATATGGAAGCGTAACAGGAAAAGCATATAAGGCCTCTACTAAAGCACCTTATTCTGATTTCGGAAACTATAATGCGGAAGTAGTAAATGCTATTTCAATGCTTCATGAACTAGATGTTGCAACTGGATTCGAAGGGAAGTTCATGCCAAGTAGCTCAACTTCACGTGCGCAAGCTGCAAAAATGGTTGTTAACTTTATCTCTATATTTAAACAAGCAGAGTAATAGGAATGTAAAAAAGATCCAGTACGTCTCTAGTTAGTAGAGACGTACTGGATTGTTTTATTTAAAGATAAGAAAAGTCACATCTATTGATTAACCTGTTATTTGCATAAATTACTGGTGAGAAGGGCTTGGAAATCTTCATTTTCACTGGACTATTACCGGCCCGCTTACGGCTAACTATTCATGACAGATTTACTGAGGGCGGCCTAGTGCGGCTAGTTGCCTGTCGCATCCCTACACATCCAGGTAATGGCATTGTAGTCGTTCAATCCAAAGAAATTCAAATGTAACTACTTAATTCACATCATATTACTAATTGCGTGAAGAGTAGGTTTTTTATTGTCAAACGAAGTGATATACTTGAACCCAATCGACTGCAACAATTGCAGTGATTCTCTGAATTGAAATGCAATGTCTTCGGGTTTATGTGCATCGGAACCAAGTGTAATGATTTCGCCTCCGCATTGTTTATAAAGCTTCAAAATATCATCACTTGGCATGCCGTTTGTCAATCCATAGCGGACGCCGGAAGTATTTAACTCAATTCCTTTGCCTTCTGGAATAATGACATTGAAAATCTCGGACAGTTCATTATGAAAAGGGTTTGGGCACGGTTTTTTTGTGTACCTCTTCACGAGGTCGACATGACCGAGGATGTTAAATTGTTTATAGTTTTTTACACAATATAATAACTCTGCATAATAAATACCATACGCTTCTTCTATGGTTTTATTCTCAAAAAACTCTCCGTAGTGTAACCCCTTTTTTTCGACGGTATGCATGGAGCAGATAACAAAATCGAATGTTTCCTTAGCCATAAGTTCGTCGTATTTGTCTAGTATATGTGGCTGTACACCAATTTCAACGCCTTTCTTTATACGAATACGCCCTTCATATTTCTTCTGCATCTCAATCAATGTGCTTGCGTAATCCTTTTGGTCAAAGTCAAAAACGATTGTATCATCGGGATATTCGTAGTCGATATGTTCAGTAAAACAAATTTCAGTTAATCCTTTTTGAATCGCTCCCTCAATCATATCTTCCATTGAAACTGGGCAGTCTGCTGAGAACGAACTGTGCATGTGATAATCGAACATTAATAATCATTCCTCCTGTTGACATTTCGTTGGTATACCTTTATAGTACTAAATAACTTTAGTCTAGTAAAGCAGTAAAGTAAGGGGTGTTGGAAATGGTTAGAAATGAAGTGTATCCTGAACGAATGTTAAGTGATAGTGAAAAGTTTGAAAGAATCATTAAGACAATCAATAAGCGTTTTACCACATACGGCTATAAACGAATTAAAACGTCGGCATTTGAACAATATGATTTATATTCAAAAGTAAAAAGTTCAATCAACCAAAATGAAATGATTAAAGTAATCGATCATACAGGGCAAGTATTGGTATTGCGGCCCGATGTCACGATTCCAATCACAAGAGAACTAGTGCAAAATTTCCCGGGCCTTTCAAGTGAACTTCGTTATTTTTATGTACAAGAGGTATTCCGTCAGCCATTCGATAAAAATGACAGCATTGAACGTACGCAAGCGGGCATTGAATATTTTTGCGATAGTTCTCCTGAAGCAGATGCAGAAGTAATTGCGCTAGCTTGTCACTTAATGAGAGATTTAGGATTCAATGATATTAAAATAGAATTAGGGCACGCTGGATTTTTCAATGAACTTGTCCAGAACCTACCATTTACTTCACTTCAAATTGATCAATTGAAGTCCTTGATACAAGCGAAAAATGTTGTGGAAATTGGACCATTTCTTCAAAACCTGGATATTGACGATGAGATAAGGGAAGTAATCGAACGGATTCCGTTTTTATATGGTAACCCAGTTGATGTGAGTGAACGGACAACAGGAATTGCCTTGACCGAAAAAATGCAGGACACGCTCGATTATTTAATGGATGTTTACAGTATATTGAAAATGTACGGATTGGAACAGTATATCGTCATGGATTTGGGATTGATTAATCATATGGGTTATTATTCAGGGGTTATATTCCAGGGGTATGTCGAAAGATTTGGGAAACCTGTTTTAATGGGTGGGCGCTATGATGAGTTAGGAAACGAGTTTGGAGCAAGACTTCCAGCGATTGGGTTTGCATGTGAAATTGAATCGTTAGTTAAAGCGACAGACAGCAGGGAAGCTACATCCCGCTTTCCAATCGATGTAAAAATAACGTATGCGGATAGCCAATTGGAACAAGCAATTGCCATCGCCAATGAATTAAGAGAACGGAATTATAGTGTGCTGTCATTTTCAGAGCACAAAGAACAGGCAGATCCACGACAGAGTGTTTACTCGATACGTTTGGAGAAAGAAAGTAATTCATTTCTTTATAAAGATAAAGTTACGCCATTTACGGACTTAAAAGCGTTGCTGGAATTACTCGTAGGGGGATTGAATTGAAATGACACATCTTACAATCGCCATGGCGAAGGGGCGTACTGCTGACAAAGCGTTAGCGTTTTTTGAAAAAGCAGGCATCCGTTTTTCAGAGTATCATGATAAAAGCAGAAAGCTTGTTATCTATGATGATGAAAATAAAGTGAAACTTATTTTCGTGAAAGCAGTTGATGTTCCAACCTACGTCGAAAAAGGAGCAGCAGATATCGGGATTGTCGGTAAAGATACGATTATGGAGGATCCAGTCGATGTTTATGAACTGCTGGATCTAGGAATTGGAAAATGCCAGCTGGCTGTTGCCGGATTTCCGGATAAACAATTTCCAAGTAGTGCGTTGCTGACAGTTGCATCAAAGTATCCAACAGTGACAAAAGCCTATTTTGACAGCAAAGGCATTCGAATTGAGACCATCAAGTTGAATGGCTCCATCGAATTGGCACCACTTATTGGTATGGCAGATGTTATCGTTGATATTGTTGAATCAGGCAAGACACTAAAAGAAAATGGATTGGTCGTCTTAGAGACAATTGCAGATGTAAGTGCACGATTGATTGTTAATAAAGCAAGTTATGCGACAAGAACTAGTCAAATCCAGCAAGTCATTTCGGACTTAAAAGCTGCATTGGAGTGATAATTTATGAAAGTTTTAACGTTAGAACAATATAAAGAAGAGAAAAATCAGCAATCAGCAGTACAAACGAATGACCTCGATTTTGATCGAACTGTGCTTGGAATTATCGGAACAGTTCGTAAAGAAGGTGATCAGGCGTTATTCAACTTTACGGAACAGTTTGACGGTGTTCGGCTGGACAACCTGGTTGTGACAGCTGACGAGTTTGCGGAGGCGCAGGCGTTGATTACAGAAGAGTTTTTGGTTGCGCTACGAAAAGCAAAGCAAAACATTACCGCGTTCCATGAGGTTCAAAAAGAACAATCTTGGTTTATCAATCAGGAAAAAGGAATTGTACTTGGTCAGAAAGTGACGCCATTAGACAGTGTCGGTATATACGTACCTGGCGGAAAAGCGGCTTATCCTTCGACTGTTCTCATGAATGCCATTCCGGCAAAAATTGCGGGAGTCGGACGGATTGCTATGGTGACACCACCACAAGCGGATGGCAAAGTGAATCCACATGTCCTAGTAGCGGCGCAAGAAGCTGGTGTGGATATCGTCTATAAAATAGGTGGTGCACAAGCGATTGCAGCATTGGCGTATGGAACTGAAACGGTGAAAAAAGTAGTGAAAATCACTGGGCCGGGAAATGCGTTTGTAGCCCGGGCGAAAAAATGGGTGTTTGGTGACGTAGCCATCGATATGATTGCAGGACCGAGTGAGATTTGCGTTGTGGCAGACGATAGCGCTGTCCCAGAATTTGTCGCAGCGGACTTGTTATCGCAAGCGGAGCATGATGAACGGGCAACAGCGGTATGCGTAACGACGAGTAAATCATTTGCCCAAGCGCTTCAAAAAGAAGTGGTGAAGCAAACTGAACAAGCAGATCGGAAAGGGATCATCGAAGTTTCAATCGCTGATAATGGGCGTATTATTGTGGTTGATTCATTGGAGGAAGCTTACGACTTCGTCAATAAGCTTGCGCCGGAACATTTACAGCTAATGGTGGAAAATCCGATGGAGCAATTGGCATTCATTCACAATGCAGGAGCAATCTTCTTGGGGAACTATTCACCAGAGGCCCTGGGTGATTATATGGCAGGTCCGAATCATACATTGCCAACGAGCGGGACATCGGCATTTTCATCGCCGTTAGGTGTCTATGACTTTATGAAAAGATCGAGCATTATCCATTATACAGAGCAAGCATTGCAAGACGTATCCGAAGACATTATCACAATTGCGAATGCGGAAGGCTTAACAGCCCATGCAAATTCAATTCGAGTAAGGAAGGCGAACTTATATGCGTAGTAAATCGATATCAAGACAGACAGCAGAAACAAAGATTAACTTGGACTTTGCGATTGATGGAAGTGGAACGACAACTATTAAAACAGGAGTTGGCTTTCTCGACCATATGCTGACGCTATTCACAAATCACGGTCGATTCGATTTAACTGTTGATTGCGATGGTGATATCGAAGTGGACCAGCATCACTCCGTCGAAGATATCGGCATCGTATTGGGACAAGCGTTTTATGAAAGCATCGGAACAAAGGAAGGCATCGAGCGCTATGCAACAGTGTCAACACCTATGGACGAAGCATTATCAACAGTTTCTATCGATATTAGCGGGCGTCCATTTTTCGTTTATAACGTAGAGGGTTTGAAAGATAAAGTAGGGGAATTCGACACGGAGCTTGTTGAGGAGTTTTTCCAAGCGTTCACAAGCCATGCGAAAGTGACATTGCATATCAATTTGCAGTACGGGAAAAACAGTCACCATATTATCGAATCAATTTTCAAAGGATTCGGACGTGCATTGCGCGTAGCAAGTGCGATTAATCCAGATGTAAAAGGAGTTCCCTCTACGAAGGGAATGCTATAAAAACATCTCCTTTTAGCACCTATATAGTGAACCAATGAAAATATCTATATAAACTAAGCGAAGGCGCCTTAAAAGGGGTAGCCGAAGCCATAAGACTGGCGGCGAAGCTGCTTGGCTTAGGGCGGGAGGCATCCCCGAGCGCCGCAGCGAATTCAATGAGATTCTTCATATATAAGGGGGAACAATAATGATTTTATTTCCGGCAATTGATATACGTGATGGTAAATGTGTTCGGCTAATCCAAGGCGATTATGATCAGGAAATTATCTATAATGATTCACCTACAGCGATGGCTTTGGAGTGGGAAAAACAAGGTGCTGACTACATTCACGTCGTCGATTTAGATGGAGCGAAAACAGGTAATTCATTAAATCTCGAAGCCATCCAGGCGATTGCAAAAAGCGTATCAATACCGGTTCAAGTAGGCGGCGGAATCCGGACGATGGAGATCATTGACGCACATATTGCATCAGGCGTTAGCCGCGTGATTATCGGAACGGCAGCCATTCAAGACAAACCATTTTTAAAACAAGCTGTAGAAAAATACGGTGATAAAATCGCAGTTTCCATCGATGCAAGAAAAGGATTCGTTGCAACGGACGGCTGGACTGAAACAAGTGATGTATTGGCAGTTGACCTGTTAAATGAACTAGAAGAAATTGGTGTAAAAACAGTCATTTATACAGACATTCTGAAAGATGGAATGATGCAAGGGCCTAACTTCAATGAACTAGAAATGATGGATAAAGCGTCTTCTATTGACATTGTTGCATCAGGTGGTGTCTCCACGGAAGAGGATATCGTTCAGTTACGGGAACTCGATTTATACGGTGCAATTATTGGTAAAGCTTTATATGAAGGTAAAATATCTTTAGAAAAAGTATTAGGGGGACAACGAGGATGACAAGCAACCGGATTATACCATGTTTGGATTTTGATAACGGGAAAGTCGTAAAAGGGAAAAAGTTTCTTGAAGTTAAAGAAGTTGCAGATCCACTTACATTGGCAAAGAAATATGTAGCTGACGGTGCAGATGAACTTGTATTTTACGACATTGCCGCTTCTACAAATAACCGTGCCATGTTCCTTGACCTCATTGCAGAAATTGCGAAAGAAGTACCCGTACCATTTATTGTCGGTGGAGGCATTCGGTCTGTCGAAGATATCCAAAAGGTATTCGATGCTGGTGGGGATAAAGTATCTATCAACAGTGCAGCGCTCAGCAATCCATCTTTAATTGAAGAAGCGGCAAAAAGATTCGGTTCTGAACGGATTATACTATCGATGGATGTCAATGAAGTAGGCCCTTCTAAGTGGTCAGTATTCTCTAATGGAGGCATGAAGGATACTGGTATGGATGCTATCGAATGGGCGATTCAAGGTGAGAAACTGGGTGCTGGCGAGCTTGTTGTTAATAGTATCGGCGAAGACGGCGTGAAAAGTGGCTATAATATCGAATTGACGCGGGCGATTGCGGAAGCAGTCAACATTCCTGTCATTGCGAGCGGCGGAGCAGGGAAACCTGAACACTTCCATACTGTATTGACTGAAGGAAAAGCCGACGCTGCGCTTGCTGCATCCGTATTCCATTTCGAAGATATTAATATCGGCGAATTAAAAACATATCTAGCTGAACAAAATACATCTGTTGGGAATGACTGACTATGACACTAGAAATCGACACATTATCATTTGACGAAAATGGACTGATCCCAGCAATTGTCCAAGATGACCGGACAGGGAATGTATTGATGCTTGCTTATATGAATAAAGAGTCGTTGCAGAAGACGATTGATACGAAAGAGACCTGGTTCTTCAGCAGGTCAAGACAGGAACTATGGAACAAAGGGGCAACATCTGGCAATCGACAAATTGTGAAAAACTTGTCACTGGATTGTGATAGTGATGCAATTTTGGTGCAAGTTACACCACTGGGCCCAGCTTGTCATACGGGAGAAGTGACTTGTTTCCACAAGCAGATTTTCGATGAGGTAGTACAGACTCGCTCAATCGTTCATGAAATCACGGATGAAATAAAAAATCGACGTGTCAACCCTGTAGAGGGATCATACACATCTTATCTCTTCCGTGAAGGCTTGGATAAAATTTTGAAAAAAGTCGGAGAAGAAACAACTGAAGTTGTCATTGGCGCAAAAAACCGTGATAAAGCTGAAGTAACGAGTGAACTTGCTGATTTGACGTATCACTCACTCGTATTGATGGAAGAGTTAGGTGTTAGTGTTGAAGATGTCAAAAACGAATTGCGGAAAAGACGACCTAAAAGTGAAGTGCTTCGAGATGAGTAAATATTGGAGTTCTATGGTGAAACGGACCGACCCATATGTTCCAGGGGAGCAGGTTGAACAAAAGGACATTGTGAAACTAAACACCAATGAAAATCCGTATCCTCCAAGTCCGAAAGTGCTAGCAGCAATCCAGCAAGAGATGGGACGCAACCTTCAGTTGTATCCATCACCTACGGCGACTGAGCTACGGGAAACGATAGGGCAGCAATATGGACTTACTGCTGAAGAAGTATTCGTCGGTAATGGTTCGGATGAAGTGCTGGCATTCTCCTTCATGGCATTTTTTGAGCCTGGAAAACCAATCCGCTTCCCTGATGTTACCTATAGTTTTTATCCGGTCTATGCAAAGTTATTCGATATTCCTTATGAGGAAGTTCCGTTGAATAAAGATTTTACATTGCCCGTGGATAAATACTTTCAGTCTGAAGGCGGCGTCATTTTACCGAATCCAAATGCACCGACTAGCATTTATGCTGAAATTGAGCACATTGAAGAGATTGTCAAAAATAATCCTGACCAAGTCGTCATCATCGACGAGGCATATATCGACTTTGCATCAAAATCAGCGACTGAACTCATTCTCAAATACGATAATATCCTTGTCGTCCAGACGACATCCAAATCACGTTCACTCGCCGGTTTGCGAGTTGGTTTTGCAATGGGAGCTCCTTCATTAATTGCTGCATTGATTCGTATTAAAGACTCATTCAATTCTTATACGCTGGACCGCCTTGCGCTGGTAGGGGCAAAAGCGGCTTTTGAGGATGAAGCGTATTTCACGGAAACTACCCAGAAAATCATTGCAACACGGGACAAGTTGAGCGAGACGTTGCAACAGCTTGATTTCGGGGTACTACCCTCACAAGCAAACTTTGTTTTCGCCTCACATAAGACTGTTCCAGCAGAGTTTCTCTACAATGAATTAAAAAAAGAAGGCGTGTTAGTTAGGTATTTTAACAAGCCTGGAATCGACAACTATCTACGTATTACAATTGGAACAGATGAACAAATGGAACGATTAGTTGAGAAATTGAGTAACATCTTGAATTTGTAATGAACTGTTAGATTCGAAGATGAAAAGAGTTAATGAAAAGTGCATCGAAACTGCTATACTTGTGTAAACAAGGGAGGTCTTCGATATGGGATCGAAATATATTGATATTGCACTTATATTATTCATGAGTTATTTCGCAGTTACGCGATTTGCAGATGGGCAAATTGGCTTTGGAATCTTTTTTATGGTACTTAGCTTATTGAATATTTTAACGCTTGTCATGAAAATAAAGAAGGACAAAGCCGCAAAGAATGAAGTACGATGAAGTTTAAATAAGTAGTGTTCACAGACTAGGCATCCTCCAGGGTATATGGAGGATGCCTAGTCATATTTATTAACGTGTAGCTAAGAAACATAATTGAACACATAACATTTGAATTCAGTGGTTCATAGAACGGTGTAAGGAGTTAGGGATGTCAGTTGTATAAAGAATAGAGAAAGGAAGGGGATAGTGGGTAAAACACTTCTTAAGATTTCTGTCGTCTATTTCATGCTTGGGATTTCATTAGGGCTCTATATGTCGCTCACACACATCTTTACATTGACTTCTGTGCATGTAGACATCAATTTGTTAGGGTGGATGTCATTAGCACTCATAGGAGTATTTTATCATCTGTATCCGAATATGGGGAAGACTAGCTTGGCAAAATGGCATTTTTGGCTTCATAATATCGGCTTGCCAGTTATTATGATTGCGATTGCATTGGCCATTTTAGGTGTGAGTCCTGTGTTTTTCCCAATCGCAACAGCAGGTTGGGCAGCGATATTGATTGGAATCTTCTGCTTTGGTTTCAATGTTCTTATGAATCTGGATAAACCAACGGCATAAAAATTAAAAACCGCCTGCCCTTTCCGCTATATGTGGAAAGGGCCGGAGGTTTTTATGTATCCAAAAGTGTTCAGGTAATTTAATTAGTTGTTCCAATTTCTAATTTCATGTAGTATAATATGTGAATTGCACTTTCTGAAAAGAGGATAACTAATGAAAAATTCGATATATGGACTTACAATCGAACAACTAACAGAATGGTTATTGGAACAAGGACAGAAAAAGTTCCGCGCCGCACAAATTTGGGACTGGCTATATAAAAAACGTGTAACAAACTTTGCAGACATGAAGAATATTAATCAAGAATGTATTGATTTACTGGAAGCGAACTTTGTTATACGTTCGCTGGAACAGACTGTAAAACAGGAGTCTGAAGATGGCACTATCAAGTTCCTATTCAAAATGCAAGATGGCAACTTGATTGAAACCGTGTTGATGAAATTCCCTTACGGCCAATCGGTTTGTGTAACGACACAAGTCGGCTGTAATATAGGCTGTAGTTTCTGTGCAAGCGGACTGTTGAAAAAGAGTCGTGATTTGACTGCTGGAGAGATTGTGGAGCAAATCATGGAAGTACAGCATCACCTTGATGCAAAAGAGCAAGAAGAACGCGTAAGCCATATTGTTGTTATGGGAATCGGGGAACCATTCGATAACTATTCAAATTTGATGGATTTCCTACGCGTCGTTAATGACCAAAAAGGACTTTCTATCGGTGCTCGTCACATTACCGTTTCAACAAGTGGTAATCCGCAACGAATTAAGGAATTCGCAGAAGAAAATATCCAAATTAACTTAGCTGTTTCTCTGCATGCACCGAATAATGATTTGCGTACACGTGTTATGAAAATTAACAAAGCGTTCCCGATTGAGCAATTGATGGATTCAATCGATTATTATTTGGAAACGACAAACCGCAGAATTACGTTTGAGTATATAATGTTGCATGATGTGAATGATCATGTTGCTGAAGCGCAGCAATTAGCAAAACTGCTTGAAAACAAACGCCATTTGTCATATGTCAACTTGATTCCCTACAACCCTGTTGACGAACATGACCAGTATCGCCGCAGCACACCTGAAGATATTAAAGCATTTTATGAAACACTTAAAAGAAAAGGCATCAATTGCGGAGTTCGTCTTGAACATGGTACAGACATCGACGCAGCTTGTGGCCAGTTAAGAAGTAAACAGATTAAGAAAGAGAAAGCCGTCTAAGACAGTTAAAAAGAGTGTGCAATTCCTAGCGAAACTAGGAGTTGCACACTCTTTTTATCGACTCGACTCCGGCACACAGCCGCTGGAGTCGATTCTGTCCTCTAGCTAAAGGGAAAAGACTGCCTTTACTACAGGCCTTTCAACGCTTGTCGGGGCTGAAATTGCGCCTGCGCTTTTATTCTTAGCTTTTTTTCTTCATTAAAATCACGATGAACTGGACAATAAATGCCAGTCCCAATCCAAAGGAAGAGATGATGAACAATGACAAGATTCCGAGTACATCACCTATCCCATTCGGATTCATTAATAAGCTGCGGAAAAACTCTGCAAAACCGAGAACCACACCAATCAAGAAAATCCTGAAAGCAATTTTCAAATTGTAAAACAGCAGTAAAAATGAAAAGACACCGATGATTAGCCCAAAAAGGCCAAATGTTAAGTAGTTTGTAAAGACAAGCGTTTGACCCAAAACAGTTCGTACACCTACTATGAGAAGAACGTAACTCGTAAGTCCAGTGAAAAAGCCAATCTTCCATAGCTTGTTAATCATAAACCGCACCCACTTTCATTGTTCATCATATCGAATAATGGGGTGATTATGCCAATGAAAGCATTAAAAAAACAAAAGTATAAGCACGACCAATCATATCTCCTTACTAACCGCCGTTAAGCGTCGCCCGACCGGTCATATCCAATCATATATAATACACAGCCCGTGTGACTAGACAGCAAATCCATAACTTGTACTAACTCATAATCTAATAAATACCTAAGCAATAAAAAAACCCATTCCTCTGATAAAAGGAATGGGATTCATGAACTTATAGGTTATTTCTTCGCAATTAGGATTAGTTTTCCTTGGTCAAGCTCTTGCTCAGCATCAGCAGCTTCTGCAACGGATAGACCTACAGCTTCCATCTTGTTACGAAGTTCATCTCCGCGGGAAGAGAACATGTTCTTCATACCATCCAAGAAACCTTGTTCTTTCATACCTACGCTTTCCGTATCTAGCGCATCCGTTATGTGACTGGCTCTCTTTTTGTCATGTGCAAAAATATAGATGTCATCATGTGTATACCCTTGTGTAACCAATTCCTCAATTTCTTTTTTTGCTTGAATGGCGTTTTCAACAGTTTTTTTAACAGTCATTAAAAATCCCTCCATTTTTTGTACTCTTTCTTTATATACCATTAAAATGTAAGTACTAAACATTTTTTTGAAAGAGTTGAGTCTCAACGTAAATTTTTATACGTCCGAATGAAATAGGTTGGATCTGTCTCGACTTCATAGGTAAAGACACCTTGGGTTGTATGCAAATAGAAGAATCCTGTTCCGCTGGAGAATGGCTTATAGGACATATCATGGACATGCTCTAATCTGAAAATATTGTTTGAAGTTGAAATTGAATCAGTATATAAATGGATGTTGTGCACGGTTCGCTTCGTTTTTTGGTCGTACCAACCCATAATTCGTTCGACTGAAATATAGCTAAGAGTAGAAACCGTTTGCTTGATCGATTCATTCATTGAGATTCCTCCATTAGTAAAATTCATTTTATCATTATTCCCATCCTAACAGGTATTTATCGATATCCAAAATAGGTAGTTTTTTGTATGTACAAATGATCCTAGATGTGGAATGGACTGTATAAGGAGGTAGATGCGATGAAGAAAACTTCTGTTTTTATCTCGACCAAGGTATTATCCATTGTGCTTGTTGCTTGCGGGAACGCAGAAAAGATATGAGTAGGTAGTGGATGAGCCTGTCAGAGCTATGATGCAAATACTTTGGAAACGGAAATAATAGTATGAGTATGGCCTCTTTGAGTTCGTTGGGAGGCTTTCGGTGGTGTATCGCTATTTTTTTCTGCTGCGTGACAACTTTCAATGAAAGAAGTATGATGAATAAGGTTGTTTCCGTCAGTGAATATGACCAATACTATCGAAAGCGAGTCTATGTATGACTATAATTCAAAACATAATCAGCTTCATATTACATATTGATGAGCATTTGGTTGAAATTATTCGGAATTTTGGCTCCCTGTCGTATGTGCTATTATTTTTAATCGTTTTTGTTGAAACCGGCCTTGTTATTTTCCCTTTTTTACCAGGTGATTCTTTACTATTTTCAAGTGGGGCTCTTGCGGCAATGGGGGCGTTCAACATCGTACTTCTCCTTATCGTATTCTTTACTGCCGCTGTAATTGGCGATACTGTAAATTATCAAATTGGTAAAAAGGTTGGAACAGCGATTAAGCCTAAAAGCTTAATTGGTAGAGTCATCAATCAAGAGAAAATGAGTAAAGCAGAGGATTTCTTTAACAAACACGGCGGTAAAACGATAGTGATTGCTCGTTTCATGCCTTTTATTCGTACATTTATACCCTTTGTTGCAGGGGCTAGTCGTATGAATTATCGCTACTTTTTCATTTATAATGTGATAGGCGCAGCTCTATGGGTGGGAATATGTACGATTGCAGGATTTTTCTTCGGAAACATTCCTATCATCAAAAATAACTTCTCCACTGTTCTGTTATTAATTATCTTTGTGTCTGTTCTACCAGCTATTATCGGTGTACTAAAGAGTCGTTTGAGCAAATAATGACTATATTTCTAACAAGGAAACACCCCCTAGGCGGAAAATGCTAAGGGGGTGTTTTTGTCTATTATCTTTGAATCTTTTTGATATCCTTCATCATATCCTTAACATAGGATGCATCTACGTAATTGTATTCATTCACGATACTACCTTGCTGATTAATCAAATAAAAGTTAGTTCCATGAATGACTTGATTGGATGTGGAAGGTTTTTGTACAATTGTTTGAAATTGCTCCCTTGCGAAAACTTCAATCTCTTCCTGCGTATATCCCGTCAACATATGCCAATTCGCTTCATCGTCCGTAAATTGATGGATGTACTCTTTTAACACATATGGTGAATCGATTGTTGGATCGACAGTGAACGATACGAATTCGACTTGAATTCCTTTATCCTCAAATTTCCTTTGCAAATCCGCCATCTCAAGCGTCATCGGAGGACAGACGGTTTTACATTTAGTGAAAATAAAATCTGAAATCCAGACTTTCCCTGCTAATTCATCTGTACCAAATGGCTGTCCATTTTGGTCGGTATAAGAAAAAGGGACAATTACCTTTCCATTACGAGGCTCAGAACTGCAAGCAGATAGCAATACTGCAATGACAAGGGGAATGAACAAATAGCGTATGTTTTTCAAATTACACCTCTTCTTTTTCGTCAATAGATAAGCCTGGCAATCGAATCGTTACGGTAATTCCTGCCGTGGCGTCGCTAGTCATCTCGAATGTTCCGCCATGCAGTCGAATGATTTCTTTTACAATGGGGAGCCCTAAGCCTGTTCCACCCGTTGTCCGATTCCGGGCTTTATCTGTCCTGAAAAAACGATCCCCAATTCGTTCGAGATCTTCGGCGTCAATACGTATTCCATCGTTTGTCACTCGGAATTGAAGGAATGTATCATTTTTCGTTAATTCAATAGCCAAGATGCCATTCACGGCGGAATATTTTACGGCATTGTCTATGGTATTGTAAAAGATTTGCTGAATTCTTTTTGGATCTCCTGTCAGAATAAGTTCTTCCTCAATAGTCAATTCAAGATTTAATTCCTTTTCAGCGATATGAATAGTGAACAAACCAACTGTATCTATGAATAATTGAGCAATAGCAATTGGCTGCATGTCAATTGTATACAAATCTTCTTGGAGATGATTTAATTCCACAAGATCAGTGATCAATTTGGTCAATCGATCTGTTTCTTTTTCAATCGTTGTCAAATAGCTTTGTGCTTCTTCAGGCGATGAATAAATTTTGTCTTTAAGAACATGCGTGTAACCGCTAATATATGTGAGCGGTGTCCGGAGTTCGTGCACGATGTTTGACGTGAATTCCTTTTTACGTTCTTCCTGCTGTTCGAGTGAAAGGCTCATCAAATTGAACGCCTTCGTCAATTGGCCAACCTCATCGTCGCGCTCGCTTTGGATACGATTTGAATAGTTCCCTTTAGATACTTCAAAAGAAAGTCGCTGAAGGTCTTGCAAAGGTTTGAATAAAGAACGCCATGCACGATTGACCACTAGAAAGAGTATGAAGAAAAATAAACTGCCAACAATCAACAGTATTGGAATGCTTCCTCGGAATACATCTTGAACGGCCGCGAGAGGTACGTAAATATAGATAAAACCGATGAGTCTATCCACGCCCATGATTGGGAAAATAGCGCCTAGAATTTCACTGTTCAATTCCTTTACGAATCCCTCTTTTAGCACATAGGCACCTTTGTCTAACTCTGCAAGGTCACTTGCATCGACAAGTGTTTCATAATTGATTTCATAAGGGAAATAGGAGGAGAGATCTTCTAAGTTATCCACTACGATAATTTCGTATTCAGAAACGATGTTATACCATTGAATTTTATCGATGATTTCATCACTTAATTCCCCGTAATGGTAATGAGAAGCTGTTCTTTTCCCCTGGTAGACAATGGATTCTTCGATACTTGTCAGATACAATTCAGAATAGAGATAATGGATGAAAAAAAAGGAGAAGAGAATTGTAAACCCGATACTGGAAATCAGGACCACGCCTATTTTCTTGCTTAATGTAAGTTTCTTCAATCTTCACACCTCGAATTTGTAGCCGATACCCCAGACTGTTTCAATCAGCTCTCCGTCATTTCCCATTTTTAGCCTTAACGTTTTGATATGTGTATCGACAGTGCGCTCGCTACTTTGATGTTCTTCTCCCCAGACAATATGTAGCAGTTGTTCCCTTGAATAGACACGGCCTTTATTTTTAGCAAGTACATGGAGCATACCGAACTCCTTTAATGTTAATGATAAGGGATTTCCATTCAATGATACTTTATGCGCTCCGATATCGATAACGAGCGGCCCGATAGTTAACGTATCAGCAATGGCTTTATTTTGATAAGATCGTCTCATAACTGATTCAATCCTTGCCAAAAGCTCTCCTGGTAAAAATGGTTTGACAATATAATCATCGCCGCCAAGTTTTAAGCCTTGTATTTTATCCCATTCGTCCCCTTTTGCTGATAGAAAGATGAGTGGAATCGTCGATGTACGTTTTACTTCCTTGGCGAATGTAAAGCCATCCATGTAGGGCATCATTACATCTACGAGTAGCAACTGCGGATCTGTTTTGGCTATCAATGATAGTGCATGTACACCGTCCGTTGCTTCGATGACAGTGTAACCTTCTTTCTCGAGGAACATTCGAACCAATTTCCTCATTTGCGGTTCATCGTCTATAATCATAATGGTGGATGAATTCAAGATAAAACCTCATTTCAATTATAGATTGCTCATTGTACTTATTTTCTCTAAAAGATGTGAAAAACGTGTGAAGCGCAGTACTTCACAATTAGTTCTAACTTATCTATTATAATCATAACGAACATATCGAACTACGTTAAGTAAAACGACAATGGAGGAATCATGATGAAAAGAAAATTTGGTTTGTTAGTAGGAGTGTTCATGCTGACAATGATGGCGGCGTGCGGTAAAGAAGAAACGGTAAAAGAGGACGACACAGGGGTGCCGCTACCACTCGATGTGAAGCTATCAGTGACAGAACAAGTTGATGTGAATGGCATAATAAAAATGACAGCAGTTGTTACACAAGGCGATGACAAAGTAGATGACGCTGATGAAGTTGAATTTGAAGTATGGGAAGAAGGAAAAAAAGACGACAGTGTCAAGATTGAATCGAAGAATGACAAAGACGGTCTGTACGCGGCAGAAACATCATTTGATCATGACGGCCTTTTCCACGTTCAAGTACATGTAACAGCTAGAGGTTTGCATACAATGCCGAAAAAAGAAGTGACGGTCGGTAACGGTGCAAATAATGAAGAAGCTGTTGAAGACGAAGCTGAACACGAACATGGGCATGCTGATGGATTTTCGATGCACTTCATGGAACCTGATAATATGAAGTCGGGCGAATCTACTGAACTTGTCGTTCACTTGCAAGTAGATGGAAAACCATTTGAAAAAGCGCAAGTACGCTACGAAATTTGGAATGAAGCCAATCCGGATAAACATGACTGGGTCGATGTTGAGGAAGAAGTTGCCGGTGAATATACAGCTTCTTACACATTTGCACAAGCGGGTGCACACAAAATTCAAATTCACGTAAAAGATGATAAAGAATTACATGAACATGAAGAACACGCAATAGAAGTTAACTAAAATGAACACGGAGCGTTCCTGACAAATCAGTCAAGAATGCTCTGTGCTTTTTTGGATAAAGAAGTATTGTCCTACACTTGAATATCTTTCCGTTTGCTTGAAGATGGGATATTTAACTCCTCTCTATACTTGGTGATTGTGCGTCTTGAAATTGTGATACCTTTTTCTCTAGTAAAGTATTCTGCTATTTTTTGGTCAGAGTAGGGTTTGAATTTATTTTCAAGAGCTATAAAATTCTTTAAAAGTGTTTTTACTTTCGTTTGAGAAATACTAATGCCATCTGCAGTTTCTAACTTTGAAGTGAACAGTATTCGAAGGTCGAAAGAACCAAATGCTGTCTGAATGACTTTGTTGGTAGTTGCTCTACTGACAGTCGATTCGTGCATCTCAATTTCATCTGCAACTTCTTTTAGCGTTAATGGTTTCAAAGAAGGGAATCCATTTATAAAAAAACTTTCCTGTCTATTTAACAGGACTTGCACAATTTTAATAATCGTATTTCGGCGCTGTTCAATACTGCTAAGAAGCCATTCCACATTTTTATATTGAGTATGGATATATTTTGAGACATCATTTTTCGTATGAAGAAGTTGCGTGTACTCTTTGTTGATATGAATAACTGGTAAATAGCCATCATTCAAATGGAAAACCAATTCATCATCTTTAGATTCAACGATAATGTCGGGCGTTAAATATTCAGTTGAAGAATTGGGAATCAATGCGCAAGGCCTCGGATTAAGTGTTTGTATGAAATCGTAAAGTTCTTTTACTTCCCTCATTTCGATTTTCATTTGTGAGGCGATTTCATTCCATTTATGGTCGGCTAGTAAGTTTAAATGATGTTCTACTAAATAGGCTGCTAGCCTACAATCGGGATATGTGTATGTAATTTGTAAAAGTAGGCATTCCTTCAAGTCTCTAGCCCCTATTCCGACCGGGCCCACTTGTTGAAGTAAAAAAATTCCTTTGTCAATATCAAATTCGTCAAATTCTAGATAGAAATCCGGATCCTTTTCAAGGACACGCAGATAACCATTGTCGTCAAGATTATAAATGAGATATTTTAACAGCTTTTGGGTGTGTTCGTCCGGGTAAATGAATTTCGCATCTTCGAATAGTGTGTCCCGCATATTCCTATCGGTACACTGGAACAGATCATCCGGCATCTTAGAAGATACGAAAGAGGATGACCGCTGATTCACTCTCTCTTCATATGTGTTTTTTTCTTTCAGTTCTATAATCGGATTTTCGAGCTCTTGTTGTCTAATAAATTGTTCAAGTTCATACGTCGAGTATTGAAGTATTTCAATTGCTTGTCTTAACTCGAATGTCATTAACAGATTCTGTTCCTGTCGTTGCTGGAGTACAAGCATCATAAAACTCCTTCCTTTTGAAGCTGATAAGTTATGTAAGCGTTTTCAATCTAGTGAGGTTAAGTGTACCATATATTTCTAGGGAATTCGATTTAAAAATAGAGTCTTCTGACGAATGGGGAAATAGGCTAAACAGTGGGGATTATAGTGATGGATTATTATTTAACTATCTAATTTGCGAATAGGACCGTCGATACACTTGTTTTAAATAATGAAGCAATTATTTGCACCAATATCGAGTAAGTATAATTAGATAAACATTTCATAAATGCCAATTACGATGAGCAAGAGTCCGGCAATGTTAGTTGAGTACTTGCCGAATAGTGTATTGCCAATGTTATTACCGACTTTAAAACCTAGAGAAATTGAAATTAGCGAAAATACACCAATAGAGATGGAAGTGAAAAAGGGAGAGAATCCAGTAATTCCTGCTCCAAAACCAATTGTTAAGCAGTTTAAGGCAAGGAGAAACCCCAGAAAAGTAGATTCTTTTAAAGTTATTTTCATAGTTTGATCTAATCTTAGACATTCGGGGTCTGTGCCTTCTGTTTGTATGGACTTATTTATAATAAAGTCTGGTGATGGGGCAATAAACCATATACCAAGGGCAGTAATTAAGAAACCGCCAGTAAAGTTGGCCATTGATTGTGAAAAGTAGTTGGATAAATAGCTCCCCACCGATATGGAAAAAAACGCAAATGCAATAGAAATTAGAGAAATAATGAAATTATATAGAAAAGGAATTCTTTTTAATTTTAAGCCGTATGAAACACTTATTACTAAATTATCAATGTTTGCGGCAATACCGATTAATAATATAGATACCCATTGCATACTTATTTCCCCCCGTTGTTACTGACACGGCTTAATGTCCATCGATTGACGGTAACCATTGTCCAATGATTGCTAAATTAATGTCCAACGT
>NZ_JADPRZ010000013.1 GCF_017347095.1 Sporosarcina sp. E16_8
CTGCCTTATTTGATACTGCATAAATATTGTTAATGCTGCATTCAAAGGTCCAATTGTTGACGGGGTTATCTGTCCAAGGCTTGATGGCTATACTGTCCATTAGAGTCTACAGAAAGGAAAAACGTCTTCCATTTATGTATAACCATTCGAAGTGGTTATACGGAAGACGTCCCCAAAAACACATGATTATTATATCAGATTATCGCTTAATTGAAAACTTTGAAACAGGCGTTTTCAGTTACCAGTACAGAACAAGTGCCTTGCCCTTGTTGCGGAGAGCTTGATTATAAAGTTATTGGCAGCCGTATACGAAAGGGAAGAATTGAAACAGGTGAAAGAAATCTCTACTCTATCCGAAGATTGCGATGTCAACCATGTTGGAAAATTCACCATGAACTCCCGGATCTATTGATACCCTATAAGCGTTACGAAGCTTTCGTTATAGAAGGATGTATTGAGGGGTTTGAACCATTGGTTCTTGAAGTGGATGAGTTAACGACAGCTCGTTGGATATCCTGGTTTTCAAAATTGGTGGAGTATTGGATTCAAATTATTATTTCCCTACTCGTTCAAAGGCAACTTGAGTCTACTCTAGTGACGGTTTTGTCCGACCGCTCACTATCTGTACTGGAACGAATCGGATGTTTAACAGGTGATGCTCCTGATTGGCTGGCTCGTCTTGTCCAACCGGTAGTAAATCATCATTTTTGGCTACATACCCGTTTTGCCTGTTTGTCCTGAAAAGATTGATTTACACTCAAGGTAATTAAACCGAAAGGAATGAAACCCTTGAAAAATCAACAAAAGGATGAGGAAATGGCCGCTTCGAAGTATCAATTGATTGCACCGTTACTCGAAGATGGACTGGACCCGGCGAAAGAGAGAGAACTCAGGATGAAAATCAGTGAATCTTGTGGTCTTTCTGAGCGAAGCTTACGGCGATATGTGGCCAACTATCATAAGAATGGATTTATGGGATTGAGGCCTGCGCCCCGAAAAGGGCAGGCTTCTTCAGATGCGATCAATAAAGCAGTAGAACATGCGATACTGTTGCGTCGAGAAGTACCTGGACGAAGCGTCTCACAAATTATTCAGATACTGGAGTGGGAAGGCGTTGTAGAAGTTGGAGCGTTGAAGCGATCTACGCTCCAGGAGAGATTATCTGAAAAAGGATACAGCTCTAGACAGATGAAAATGTATAGACAGACTTCGACTGCCACACGTCGCTTTCAAAGACGGCATCGTAATCAACTATGGCATTCAGATATCAAGTATGGCCCTTACCTTCCTATCGGTCCCGCTGGGACAAAAAAACAAGTGTATCTTGTGGTTTTTATAGACGATGCAACACGCTTTGTAGTGCATGCATCTTTCTATGCGTTACAAGATTCGCATTCCATCGAGGATGCTTTTCGCCAAGCAATTCAAAAGCATGGTGTGCCTGAATCCGTTTATTTCGATAACGGAAAACAGTATCGGACAAAATGGATGAATCGGACCTGTTCTAAAATGGGCACACGTCTCCTTTACGCAAAACCATATTCGCCCGAATCAACCGGGAAAGTTGAACGTTTTAATCGAACGATTGACTCATTTCTAAGTGAAGTATCTTTAGAAAAGCCGAATCGTTTGGATAAACTTAATGAGCTTTTGGAAGTGTGGTTAAGTGAATGTTATCAACATAAGGCGCACACATCCCTTGGTGAAAACGTAAGTCCAATGAGTGCTTTTCGAAGCGATCAAAAAGCGCTCCGATTTATTTCGTCGGAAGAATTGATAGATGCTTTCCTACATTGTGAAGCCCGTAAAGTAGATAAGTCAGGCTGTATCAGTTTCCTAGATAAAAAGTATGAAGTTGGAATTTCTTTTGTTGGATGCAAGGTTGATGTTCTATATGATCCAGCGGATGTCTCTGAGCTAACCATTGAATATCAAGAATATTCGCCTTGGAAAGCTACGGAATTAGTTATAGGGGAGCAGACTGGAAAACGGCCAGAATTACCCGAAACTCTTCAGAAGCTTCCGGTGGATAAATCACGTCTATTAAGAGCAGCAGAAAAACAACGTGAATCTAGACAAGAAATACAGCCTCCAGCCGTCTCTTATCGGAATGTGAACAAGGGTGTGAATACAGATGTTTGAGAAGTTTTACGAAATGTCTCATACACCGTTTTCACGTGACATTCCTCCGAAGGAATTGTATCGATCAGTAACGCAAGATGAGATTCTTGGTCGTCTTGAATATGCGGCAAAGCGACAACTATTTGTCGTCATGACAGGTGATTGTGGGGTTGGAAAAACAACAATTATTAGACAATTTTCGTCTCAGTTGGACGAAGCTAAATACAAGTGCCTCTATTTATCTGATTCAAAGCTCACCCCTCGAAATTTTTATAAAGGATTATTGGAACAATTGGGCTGCGAAGCGAAGTTTTATAGGGGCGATTCAAAAAGACAACTTCACCGCGAAATAGAATTGATGAAAGGGATTCATGGTATTATTCCGGTCGTCGTTGTAGATGAGTCGCATCTTCTCGACCGGGAGATGCTTGAGGAAGTTCGTTTTCTCTTGAATTTCAAAATGGATGCACAAAGCCCGATGGCGCTTGTTCTTGTCGGACAAAGCGAACTCTGGGATCGGCTCAGGTTACAGTCCTTCACTGCGATTCGGCAGCGAATTGACCTTCAGTGTAAACTCGTCTATCTGGACCGCGCGGATTCAGATGGTTATGTAATGAGACACTTGAACTATGCAGGAGTAGAAAGGGACATCTTTTCAGAAGCAGCATTGGAAGAGATTCATCGGTACTCAGGAGGAGCCGCAAGGCTCATTAACAAATTAGCAACTCACTGTCTACTGTATGGAGCACAAAATGGTCAACGAATTATAGATGATCGCATGGTAATTCGAGTGATCGAAGGGGAACTATCATAGTTCCCTTTTTCTCTAATTTACGTTGGACATTAATTTAGCAATCATTGGACAATGGTTACCGTCAATCGATGGACATTAAGCCGTGTCAGTAACAACAATATCGAGCGGAAAACTATCAATGAGATTCAGTCCAGCTGGACATTTATTTGAAACAAAAGGTTCAGTCTGTTTTGTTAAACAAAACGAGAACACTAATTATTTATTGGGATTATTAAATAGTATTATAGTAAATAATTTGTTGTTAATCTTATCTCCTACATTAGATTATCATGAAGGACCAATTGGGAAATTACCAGTTATAATTGAAAAAGATATTATTGAAACAGTAGATAGTTTGGTTTCTATAAATATTTCCACATCAAAAATCGATTGGGACAATTTTGAAATGTCATGGAACTTTATAAAACATCCTTTATTAAAATTCGCAACAGTTAATCTTCAATCCGCATTTTCGGCATGGAAACAGCACACTGAATTTCAATTCAACCAACTAAAAGCGAATGAAGAAGAGTTGAATCGTATTTTCATTCAAATTTATGGCTTGAAAGATGAACTAATGCCTGATGTAGAAGATAAAGATATAACGATTCGCAAAGCTGAATTAGTGCGTGATACGAAGAGTTTTCTTTCTTACTTTATCGGCTGCACAGTAGGTCGTTATAGCTTAGAGGTGGAAGGTTTAGCCTATGCCGGAGGGGAGTGGGATGAGTCGGAGTATGCTTCATTTAAGCCAAATAAGTATGGCATTCTGCAGTTTACGGATGCGGAGTATTTTGAACATGATATCATTGCTCGTTTGCGTGAGTTTTTGGCTGTGGCGTTTCAAGCGGATACGGTGGATGACAATCTACAATGGTTAGCGGAGGCACTTGAGATGAAGAAGGGCGAATATGCGGAAGCACGTTTGCGTCGTTACTTTATGGATGAGTTTTTCACGGATCATTGCAAGCCGTATCAAAAACGCCCGATTTATTGGCTTGTGGATTCTGGAAAACAGAAGGGCTTGCGTACGCTCATTTATATGCATCGTTATCAACCAGATACGATGGCAACGATCCGTTTTGAACATTTGCAGGAGATTCAAGCGAAATACAATAATGAAATCGATGCACTAGATATTCGCCTTGTGAATCCAAATTTAAGTGCGACGGAAAAACGTAATTTGGAAAAGCAAAAAGATCTCTTTAAAAAACGTCTGGAAGAGTTGCTTGAATTCGATAAAAAGTTAGCTAAATATGCGAATGACCAAATTGGAATTGATTTAGATGATGGTGTAAAAGTCAATTATGCGAAGTTTGATGGGGTTCTTGCGAAGATTAAATAAAGATTACCGAAAAAAGAAAATAACTATGCCTGTTAATCCGAATAGCCGTCATGCCTTTGTGCATGCGGCTATTTTATAAATAGTTTGATATTTACTGGTATACTATTCACATATATATTAATAGATGAGGTGACACTATGGATATCGTGGAAATGCTACGGGAACGGATTGTAGATGAGAAGAGCAAAAAAGCACGTGCTATTGTGTTCTGGTATGACGATTCTGCGCAGGAAACACTGGCTAGTTTAACAGAAGCATTTGCTGCAGACGATATTAAGGTCAGGGTACTAACGACAAACAATTTCTTTTCATTAAAAATAGACATAGAAATTGAGCATAAGGATGATTCCTTTTTATTATATGCACCTTTTGCAAAACTAGCGGACGAGGATAATCTTTTACTTGATATGCAGCTTTACGGAATAGAGTTTAAGGCGGATCAGATTGCAATTTTGGCTGAACAATTGCTTGTAAATGATTCTATTTTACGTCCGATGATTCAACGCTACCCATCATTCTTTAAAAGTAAAGGGCGCAAAGACAAACTTAAAAAAGTATTACCTCCAAATGCGAGTGAGCGTGATATCGAGTACAGCATGTTGGCGGTGCTAGCAAATTCGCCGGTGGCCAATATGGCTGTAATTACTCGCCACTTGCTTGTTGATGGGTTGGATGAACAAACAAATATGGTGTATAAAAATATAGAGAAACATTTCAGTACAGGGCGCATGTGGATTTTATTAACAGAGTATTTTGGTATGGGAGTAAATACGGCTCATCAATCTTTACAGCACTTGCTAGAATATTTATTAGTTGCTCACTTTCAACGAAATGCATTATTTGAACTTACATCGCTTGGTGAAAAGTATGCGACAACACGTGGAAATGCTTGTGCGCTCTTTATTGATGACTGGTTACGTGCGAAAGAGAGTGAGGTTCAAGTTCTTGAAATGTATGTGAAGAACGTTGAAAATACATTACAAATTCGCGAATTATTGCAAGAACTTCCTGTAGAACAATATGATGCGATTTCGACATTTCCACTCATTGATGTATTAATTATTGAGAAGGTAACAGCTGAATTATTGCATCAAACATCAGATTTAACTGCTTGGAATGATCGTCTTCAAAAACGTTTGAAGACGCACTGGGCAAGAAGACAGGATTCTATTGCGGGTCTTTATCAAGTGATGTTGGAAGCGGTTCGTTTAACAGAATATAAAACGTACGTGAAGGAGTATGATACACGCGAGAATCTGTATGTGCAATATACCGAAAAGCTCTACTTAGTCGATCAAGCATATCGTCGTTTTATGTTGGCTACCACACAGCTTGAGCACCGTGAATATGTAGGGCAGTTAGTAGAGTTATTAACGAATTGGTATGAAAATAATTACCTTCGTAAGCTTGTAGAGGAAACGAATCATGTGTTGGAAAATGAAACGGCTATAAATTTGCCAAAGCAGCAGTTCTTCTTCAATAAAACGATTCAACCTATTATAGATAAAGAATCTACGCGTGTTTTTGTCATTATTTCCGATGCGCTACGCTTTGAAGTGGGTATAGAGTTAACGGAGCGTCTAAATAAGCGTGCAAATGGAGCAGCTACAGTTTCACCGATGATGAGCAGTTTGCCGTCTTATACACAGCTTGGTATGGCTTCTCTATTACCCCACCGCACCCTATCAATCAGTGATAATAAAACAGTAATGGCAGATGGATTGCCGACAAATGGACTAGCAAATCGAACGAAGGTTTTACAACAGGCACATGAATCGGCTGTGGCGTATCGTTTAGATGAGATGCTGGATTGGTCTCCAAAGGAAGCGGACGAGTATTTTAAAGGCAAGCGTGTTGTGTATTTATATCATGATATTATCGATGCGACAGGAGATTCTATAAAATCTGAGCGTGAGACATATGCTGCTACTGAACGTGCGATTGAGCTGTTGCAACGAGCGATTGATCGTTTATCTCGTTTACAGGCGAAACGTATTTTTGTTACTGCCGATCATGGATTCTTATTCCAGTATTCAAAAATCGGAATGGATGTGAAAGTGGAAGCGGTACAAGGAGATATTGTTGAGTCTAATCGGCGTTTTGCAATCGGGAAGAATCTTCAAGTACCTGCTGGCGCGGTCAAACTAAATGACCTATTTACTCCTTTGAAAAATGTCGAAGTCGTTATTGCTAAAGGTGTGAACCGTTTTATCGGTGGTGGTGGTTTGCAGTTTGTCCATGGTGGTGCGATGCCACAAGAAGTAGTCATTCCGCTCATTGATTACCGTCGAATAAGCCAAGCAGACTTGGTTGATATTAGTGTGGCAATGCCTAAGCGGATTATTACTAATTTCCGTATTCAAGTCCCGTTTTATCAAGAACAATCGGTATCAATAAGTTACTTACCGAGAACTGTGAAAGCTGCACTTTACATTGAGGATGAACGTGTATCCGACGAAATTGAGTGTACATTCAATTTTACAGGAGATAACCATGAACGTAGAGAAACATTAACATTCAACATGGTAGAAAAATATTATGAATCTGGTCAAGTATGTACGTTGAAATTAATGACTATTGAAGACGACATAACAACACTCTATACGGAAACACCATTTACCATTCATATGTACAATGCACTGTACTAACCAGGAAGCCTGTTTATGATGAACAGGCTTCCACCGAAGGGGGTTCTCTTAATGCTAAAAGCAGGCGAAATAATAAAAGGTCCTTTTTGGCCAGAGATTGTCGAGATAAAACACTGTGAGTTAATTGACGATGATTTGTATGTTGTAGAATCCATTGGGCGAAAAACAAATAAGTTTTATGATCATTATTTAGAACAGTTTCAACTGGAGCAGCTTGAGAAAATTCAACAAAAAGATACATACTTTAATTCAGACCGCTTACAGCATTATCTTCAATTTCATGTGTTAAAAGCGGAAGAACGTTATTCTCAGTCAAGGGCTAGGGGGAACAGCAAGATTATACCGTTACCGCATCAAATAGAAGCAGTTTATAGTCGTATGCTCCAATCTCCACAAGTTCGCTTTTTGCTTGCAGATGATCCGGGTGCAGGCAAAACGATTATGTCTGGTATGTTGATTCGGGAACTATTGGCTAGACAAAGTATAGAGCGGGTACTTATTCTCGTTCCACCGCTTGTTCTTAAACAATGGCAGGGAGAAATGAAAGAGAAATTTAATGAAGATTTTACAATCGTTACCCGCAATCTATTAAATAGCTCGAACGAAGTTAATCCTTTTGAAGCAAATGACAAGATAATAAGTTCTGTTTATTGGGCTTCAAGGGAAGAAATCAAATCCCTCATTCTGAAATCTCAATTCGATTTAGTAATTATTGATGAGGCGCATAAAATGGCAGCGTATACACATGGGGTAAAGAAAAGAAAAATACAGCGCACAAAAATGTACCAACTTGGTGAAGCTCTGTTAAGGCATACAGAGCATTGTCTACTATTAACAGCAACACCACATAAGGGAGATAAAGAAAACTTTCGACATTTAATGAGTTTAGTTGATCATGATATTTTCTCACATTTAAATAGTAGCGAATCGATGTTTGAAAAAAGTAATCCATTTATCATTCGTCGTTTAAAAGAATCGATGGTCAATTTCGATGGAACACCGATTTTTCCTAAGCGAACAACAAAAACATTGTCTTTTGAACTTAGCTCGGAAGAAAAAGAGCTGTATGAGGATGTTACTTCATACGTCAGTGAGCATTTTAATAGGGCAAGAATGAACAATAAACCAAACGTGGCATTTGCGATGATGATTTTACAACGAAGATTAAGCTCTTCACTTGAGGCCATTTACCTGTCACTTGTACGTAGAAAAGGGAGACTAGAAGAGCTACTCTATACTCAGCAGCAAGAACAACAAGTAGATGTAGAGAATTTTGATGACATAGCTGCGGATGAACAAGAAGATTTGGAAAGTCAATTGGAAGGTGAAGCAGAAACCTTCGACTTGGCTGAATTACAAGTGGAGATTGATGTACTCAGTAATTTGATTGATAAAGCCTATAATATTCGCCAGATAGACGTCGAACGAAAATATATAGAACTCGAAAAAACTCTTTTTGGATCCAATGGCCTTTTAGCGCAGGAAGAGAAAATATTAATTTTCACGGAATCGAAAGATACACTTTATTATTTAGAAAGTAAATTACTCAATTTTGTTCCTGAAGTAGCAAAAATTGTAGGGGATTTTTCTATGGAGCGACGTGGGATAGAAGTAGAAAAGTTTCGTAACGAATTACAGGTAATGCTAGCTACAGATGCGGGTGGTGAGTCGATAAACCTTCAATTCTGTAATCAAATGATTAACTATGATATTCCGTGGAATCCAAATCGATTGGAACAAAGGATGGGACGAATACACCGTATTGGTCAAAAAAATGAAGTGTTTGTTTTCAACTTGGTCGCAATCAACACTCGTGAAGGTGATGTGCTAGTTCGTTTGCTAGAAAAGATGGAGCAAATGAGGACTGACCTAGGACAAGAGCTAGTGTATGACTTTGTCGGTGAAATATTAAAAGAACAAGGTGTGGATCTATCGAATTTGATGGAAGAAGCTATTAGCGGTAGGGAACATTTAGATGAACTGATTGATAAAATGGAGAAAACATTGTCAGAAGAACACAGTCGCTTGTTGAATTTAGCCAAGCAAGAAAGGTTGGACGAACATAGTTTTGACCTGCCAGGGATGCGTAGGGAATATCAAGAGCTGTCTATTAATAGCTTACCTTCAAGAGTATATGGAGAGTTCGCGGTGAAGCAATTTGAAGAGACAAGAATTCGGCTGAACATTTCCAATGACGGAGCAATCGGTCGTATTGATAGGTTTCCGAAAAATGTCCGTGAATTAGCAAAAAGACGTCGAATTTCGCTGAAATCAGATCAGTCAATTAGGTTTGCACTAAAACCTGATAAAGAATCGGCAGAAACACCATTATTACAAAATGACCATCCTATATTTAAACTAGCTTTGGAATTAGGCGGTACTGAAATACAACAGGTAGCAATTCCAGTCTGTCGTGTAAAAACATATGTCAGTGAAAGAATTATAGTTGAGCTAAACCAAGTAAGTGTTGTAGATGGTACCGGCAGAGAATTAAACCGTTCAATAATTTTACTGGGAAAACGAAAATCTGAAGAATGGATTCAAGTAGATCCGTATTGTTTATTTAATATTGATTTCGAAATGATTGATACCGACAGTGCAAAGGATTCGACATTCAAAAGAGAAGCGATTATTGAAGCGCGTAGGACTTTGCAAGAAGTCCAAATGAAACGGAATGATTACATTAATAAAAAGAGCATTTATTTACGGAAATCATTCGACGAACAAATGGGCACACTCCAAAGTCGTCTTTTTGAATACGAGCAAAATAATATAGAAAATAAAAATAGTGCTTTGATTAACCAAACATATACACAAATTGAAGATCTCGAAGAACGTAGTAGCGAGCGTTTGGATGATATTGAACGGGAGCGTAGTATTCAACTACAGCCAATTAAACGCATTGCCCAGCTGATTTTGGAGCCTATGGAACAAAGCAGTGGACGGTTAATTCCCGATGATGTATTCGAAAGTATAAAGGAATATGAGTACAGAAGCGGAAGATTAAGTATTCAGAAGAGAAAAGCGTTCGGTCTCGTGGATTTCACAAGTGAAGGTGCAATGGATGAATCACGTTTTATTATTGTTACAAATTCATTGGCAGATTTGGCGAAGGTCATTCAATATGATGATTATATTGGGATTGAAGAGTTTGTTTATATTTATGTGGTGGAGAATGCAAAAGTGAAGGAAGAGCTGGAGCTAGGAAAATTAATGATAACCTGAAAATACTTATTCTTGTTATATTTCATGGGGGGGATAGATATTGAGCGAAACCATCTTAGTTGGGGTTATTGCTTTGATTGGTGTTATAATTGGAAGTATAACTACTTTTTATAGTCAACATTTATCTAATCGTTCCAAGGAAAAAATTATTCTTGAAGAGCAAGAATGTTTGAAATTCGATAATCATTCAAGGGTTTTTAGAAAGATTAGTTATGAAATCGACAAATACTTTTCCAAAATTAATAATTTAAATATTCATCAAGTAACTGAGGCGGGAAGTATAGAAATGTATACTAGAAATTTAATTTCCCAAATCGAATTACTTGATGACTCGAAGATTAATGGGACAGGAATAAAAATCTATTATGATATTTTATATTTATTAAAGGATATTGAATTGAACTGCCTGGTTTATCAAGAAATAACAAACCCGTTAACTAATGAGGATGCAGAAATAGCCCATGCCAATGGGGATTATATTGATAATAGGGTTGGTCAACTAGCGGTCTTAAACGATGAAATCAAAATGAAACATACAGAAAAGACGAATGATATAAACAAAAAGAATAAATAATTTTTCGGTCAGGTTACCTGCAAGAACTTTTGCTGGCAATTGAGAAAGTGAGCATACCCCTATCAAAGAACTTATATAGTAACGATTGCTTTTGCGTTGTATAGAGGGGGAGCCAATTATATTTGTTGAAATTGGTGTAGTAGATACTGAAGAAGGGCATAATTTATACAAACGTTTTAAATACAAGTGCTTCATACTTTAAAAATAAACAGTAATCAGAATACGTGAGTTGGAGAGTTGTGAGTATTTGTAAATATTTTTAACCTTTTATCTATTGAAGAAGGGGGTCTTTTGAATGATTCACTGTTATGGAGTACACTATTCAAAATTAACGCTATTTAATTCAAATCAAATAATCTGAAAAAGGAAGTGCGGAATTGGATATTATTAAAGACTTACGTGTAAATTGTTATTCACTCATGATAAAAATGAAAATAGAAGATTACTTGAAATATATCGACTTCTCCTATAAACATCAAGGAAATTTAGGTGGGCAGCGTGCTCCGTTGAAAACAAAGTCTGCGACGGCAATCAGAAAACGAATGCAGCAAGATATTATAGATGGAACTGTTTTACCGCCTGTCGTAATTGGAATAAAAATTGGTGAAAATAATTTTAGTAAAATTGAAGAATATATTCAGGAAACTGACTATGAACAACTAAAAAAACGAATTTTCGATGTCGACCCGAAAAATATTTCCATAATTGACGGTATGCAGCGAACGACATCAATTATGGAAGCGAGTGAAATTCATAAAGAGGTGCTCGAACGGGAGTTGCGTGTAGAGTTTTGGATTGCTAAAAGTATGAGTAGTTTAATATATCGTATGCTTATTTTAAATACTGGTCAAATACCTTGGAATTTAAAGAGGCAAATGGAAACGGTTTATAATCCACTTTTAAAAGAAATTGAAGAGAAAGTTGAAAAACTGAATGTGATTGAAGTAGATGAAGGTACTCGTAGAACAAGTGCTGGAATTTATCAAGGTGATAAAGTGATTGAGCTATTTTTAGTGTTCGGGGCAAGAGAAGCGAAAGTGGATGCAAAGGAAGCGCTGGCGGATGAATTTACACGTCTTGATTTTATAAAAGCAACGTCAAAAAATGATATGAGTGATTTTTTTGCGGAATTTTTGAAGCTTATTATTGAATTCGATGAAATTGTTTTTCCGCTTTCATTTGAAGAGAGTGTCAACAAGGAAAGTCATTTCAAATATGGAAAAGATTTATTTGCGAGTCAAACGCTGAAGGCAGGGTTTATTGCAGCGATTGCACAGCGTATTTTCGGCTTACCTGGAGAAGATTACAGCAAAGAACGTTATTTGAAAAATTACGAAACGGTACGGATGCAGTTCATTGTGTTATTGGAGAAACTACGTAGTATGGAAGAAGAACAGCTGAAAGAATTTATAGATATTATGACACTCAATGAAAGTATTATCGTCAACAAAGGGATTGGTGATTTCCAGCGTAAATTTTTCACGCGTAGCTTTGAACTATTATTAAACAGAAACTTTGATCTTGATAGTCTGACACCTTGCTGGAGAGTAGGCAGATGACACGGACGACAAATTTTAAAGAAATGAATCAATTACTTTTCGGAAAGTTTTATGCTTTAATGGAAAGCTATCCAAGAATTTTTGATCGTGAACCAAAATGGATTGTGTTAGATGATGAAGAAAAACAAATTTGTAATCGTTCATATGTTATTGATAAATTACTGCTTGAAAATGGCGTTGAGTCTTGCCTTATAGAAAAAGAAGATGATTTGTATTTTGCGATTGTTGGGGATCAAGGGTCGGAAGAAGCACAGGCGGAATTTTTTCACGCTGTGGACGTATCGAAAGGCTTCTTTTTACGTATTATTAGCGATCTAGATAGCAAGCCTACTATTACAACACTGTATGAATTGGAAGAAACCCTTCTTTTTTACAGTAAGGAGACGCCGGGCTATATAGGGCATGATGTAGAGACTGTTATGAGTTATTTTCCGAAAATTAAACTGTTTCATTTGGATAAGCAATTTTCATTCTCAGAAGCACCGCTGACGAATTTGACAGGGTATTTTGTATGTGAATATAGTCGAAATAGGGAAGTCGCTTTGAATGTGGAAAACCTAGAGACTTATAAACAATTATTTATCGAAAACTATGAAACGTTAAATTATACTATTTTACTTCGAAGCCTATTGAATCCGTATAGGAAAGACGTGTTCATGGATATTTACCGCTGCATTGAATATTTATACAGGGCGATTGGTATTAAAGAACTCCAAAAAAGTATGAATACTACCCTTGGTATTGGGGAGACGTATAATTTCATTACAAGCAATCTGCAATACAAATTTACGGAAAGCTACTGTGTTGGCTTGATTTTTAATAAACTATCTGATGAGGTTAAAGAGAAGATTCGAGCGATTGTTCCAGACATAGTAGAAGGTAAGGAAGGCGAATGGTTCTACGGCCTTAGAAATTCTCTTGTTCATGGAAAAAGAAAAGAACATGAAATAAAGTTATCCAATAGCCAATGGGAATTATTAATTGGGGCAAGTTTAGAAATATTGCGTACTATCAATGTCTACGCGAACGAGAACAATTTATCTGCGGATTTTGTGAATAGTATACAAAAAAAGTAGTGAGATAGCCCTTACACATCGACAATTTAAGTGTCATTTTTAATGAGAATACATAAAAGGTGTATGCTTTTGGAAAAAACAATCAAATGTATCCATGGTGTAATCATCAAATGGAAGATAAGCGCCAAACCAGGCGCACCTTTTAACCTTTGAATTATTTTCTGATATTCAACTTACAATCAAAAGTCAGGAGGTTTTGTGGGATAAGTGACAAACGATATGTGGCATGCCCGCATTGATTCATTCAATGCAAGTAGTGAATCCAGTGTCGATACCTGGTGTGCTGAAAATAACATCAGTCACTAATGTATGTATGTATGTATGGCTTAAAAAAGGACTGGCCTAAAGAGGAAACTAGAAATCTAGCCCTTCAGCTGGTTTCTTTAAATGAACTGATTCAAGAAAGTAAGGGTCCCCATGCTTTAACGCTTACATAAATGAGTGTTGCTTTACGATCGATTGCCTTGCTAAATCTAAGGGCATTGCCATTGGATTATATTAATTTATCGTATTTTATCTAATCGTATTCAATATTCTATTATAGATACTGTTTTGATATATATAAACGCTCACAGCAAACACCGAGCATTTTCCTTTTACAACATAATATAAATTATGTTGTATTTTTGTGTTTTATTAGATATTATTAAGGTTATAATGCAACATAATTTATGAATTGTGATTAAAAATAAATGCAACATAATTTACAGGGGTGATATTATGAAGGAAGCTTTCCAGGAATATTTAAATTCAAGTGACCTAAGTGAAAATACCATCAAAGGATACACTCAATCCGTTAATGGATATTTTAAATGGTTCGATGAATCAAAAGGTGTTTCATTTACAAAGTTGCACCGGGAAAATATGCGAGAATATATATCCTATCTTAAAGCAATTGAAACAGTAGGTCCTAAAACGATTAACACAAAATTAAGTGGTTTAGTTAAATTCAACGAGTTTTTAATTCATATCAAAAAACAATCGGATCTAGTTATTGAAAAAAGTGATTTTGTTAAAGTTCAGCAGCAGTATGCATCTCTTGCAAAAGTTGAATTTCAGGATGCAGAAATGTTTCGTCAGTTAGTACTAGATAGTGGGAAAGCAAGAAATTACGCAATCGTAACTGTTCTAGCCTATAGCGGATTACGCATTTCAGAGACACTCAATTTAAAAGTAACTGATATTAACTTGGTATCCCGTGAAATACTTATTGTAGACGGGAAGGGAGATAAATCTAGAACAGTTTTTATGGGAGAGAAAGTGAAGATTGCCTTACAGTCTTGGCTGCGGGACAGAAAAGAGAAAGGAATAGATTGCGAAATCCTTTTCCCAAGCAATCGAAACAGAAGGTTGGATCGTACTGTTGTGAATAGGCTGTTTAATACGTATTCAGCCAAAATTGGAAAAGATATTACTCCACATGATCTTCGACATTTTTTCTGTTCAAATGCGATTGAGAAAGGTATGAGTATTCATGAAGTAGCGAATCAAGCCGGGCATTCAAATATTCATACGACGATGTTATATACGAACCCTACAAAAAAAGATATATTGGAGAAAATGGATCGTCTTTAATAATGAATCTAGCTTACAACAGTGGAGATTCTATACGACAACTAGCGGAAAGCAGGGGGATTGTAATATAAGAAAGAGTGATGCAGGTTAATGAACATAGATTAATGGTCAGAGTTTTGTTACGTGTAATTGATTCAAAATGATATCTTTGGGAACCCCTAGTGTCGCGTTTAGAAAAGGACGAGTTTAGTTACATAGACGATTAGGCATTCATCATAAGTTCTATTACCATATTATAATGCTCACCTTTCAATCCCAGGATAGCGTGAGATTTCTAATATCGAAAAGATGTAGTTTAACCTGAATTATTCACGCCTGTTCAATCAACCATCCATTTAGCAAAATTCATTTGTTTTATAAGTTTTTGAAACTGAACATAACTTGTCGTCTTTCCAAAAATGTCGGATTCCTGATTTCCATAAGGATCTGCCTAAATTAAAAATAATTGCTTTGGATTTTCTATAACGATGTACTTTATCGAGCAACGGATGATTCTCCAGTTATAAACTTTTGAAGGATTGTGCATCAAATTGTATCCCAAAACGAGCTAAACTCGGTTGAGAAGCAATCTTAGTTGTGCTGAGGAGTTGTGTGGAAGATGGTCCCTTTGTTAATTGATTCGCGCGTCATCCTCCGCATAACCACCAGTTATTTGATAAATCTTTTAGCGAAAAAAGGCCACTTTCAATCAGTTCTTTTCATAATTCAATCCTCACCTTTGTATGCCTGGTATCAGATTCTTAATCTCAATTAATATGCTTCTTAATCTAAAGGTTAAGAAGCATATTAACGGTAATACTAATAATCTTGGGAGGATTATCGTGAAAAATAATGATGTTACCATACCTAATTTAGAAAATACAAAGGATAAAATTAAGATTATTTTAGTGCTGGCAATGCCAGCAGTGATAGAAAATTTATTTCAGACGATTCTTGGCTTTGTTGATACTTACTTTGTATCGAAAATTGGCCTTGCTGAAGTTTCAGCAGTTGGTGTCACTAATGCTTTACTTGCCATTTATTTTGCTTTGTTTATGGCAATTGGCGTTGCAGCTAATGTACGAATTGCAAATTTTATTGGAGCAAAACAGCCAGAAAAAGCTCGGCATATTGCCCAACAATCGGTTATATTGGCTATTTTGTTTGGCATATTGACGGGAATTATTACTATTTTCTTTGCAGAACCATTATTAAAGCTGATGGGAATAGAAGATAATGTGCTAGAGGCAGGGGTTATTTACTTTAAAATCGTAGCTATCCCCTCTGTATTTATGTCTTTAATGTTTGTACTAAGTGCGGTCTTAAGGGGAGCTGGTGATACACGTGCTCCAATGAAAGTCAGTATTTTAATTAACATAGTAAATGGCGTGTTGGACTATATTTTGATTTTTGGGTTCTGGTTAATTCCTGAAATGGGTATTACCGGAGCCGCTATAGCAACTGTTGTTGCAAGAATTATTGGTAGTCTCGCTCTCGTTTATTATATAAAGCGCACACCCGTTCTTGCCTTTAGGAAGGATTATTGGAAACCAGATAAGCAACACATAAAGGAATTAATATCTCTTGGAGGCCCTGCTTCTGGTGAGAGGCTTGTCATGAGGCTTGGACAAATCGTTTACTTTGGATTCATTGTCGCACTTGGCACAAATGTTTTTGCAGCTCATCAAATTGCAGGAAACGTGGAAGTTTTATCTTATATGATTGGTTACGGTTTTGCTACCGCGGCAACCATTCTTGTTGGACAGCAAATTGGCGCAGGAAACGTAGCGGAGGCAAAGAAATATGCAATCCTCTGTACAGGGTTAGGTATTGGTTTAATGACTATTATAGGCGTACTGCTTTTTACTTTAGGTGACTGGGCAGGTAGCATATTTACAAATGACGCTGAGGTAATTAAAAATATTGGAACCTCCTTAAAAGTATCGGGTGTTTTCCAACCATTCCTTGCTTTATTACTCATTCTTACTGGTGCATTTCAAGGAGCGAATAACACGAAGTTTCCAATGTACCTGACAGCCGTTGGTATGTGGGGAATTCGAACATTACTTGTGTATGTATTAGGAATACAACTTGGATGGGGACTTCTTGGTGTATGGATTGCAATTGGTATAGATATTGCTTTTAGGGCTGTGGTTTTAACTATACAGTTCAAACGTGGTAAATGGATTTCTTTTGAAAAGGATGCTGAAGATGAATGTCATCCTCAAACATCAAAAGAAACTATGTCTGGATGCGTTAATAACTATTAATAAAATTGGAGGAATTTGAAATGGAACAACATCATAAAAATCATATAGATACAACAGTGGAAAATGAAATTCAGGTAACTATTTCTTATCAAAATATGGTTGCTAAATTGCATTTAGAAGATGATAAGGGAAACGTACCGGAATTAGAGCTTAATCACGAGAAACTACTACATCTTATTATTGTAAGTGAAGATTTAAATGAATACTTTCACTTACACCCTATTCAAAAGAATGATAAAGCATATGAAATCGATATTGTATTAACAGGTCACTCTTATAAGGCTTTTGTGGACATTAGACCTAAAAGGGGAAATTACACTATTAAAGGGATTACCGTGCCAACAGATGATAACATTGATCGTCATAATCTGAGTACTGGTTTAAATGTTGATGAACAAGGGACAAAAGAGATTAACGGGGTAATAGTTGAATTCCAGCATGATACATTTGAGACTGGAAAGGAACTTAATCTTAATTTTAACATCAAAAACGCTATACCTGAACCTTACTTAGGAGCATTAGGTCATGTGGTAATTATTGATGAAAAAGTAGAAGACTTTATTCATGTTCACCCCATTTCAGATGAGAGTACTTTGTTTCAAACACAATTTGATAAACCGGGGTTATATAAATTATGGGCAGAATTTAAATTTGATGGAGAAGTCACAGCCTTTCCGTATGTGATTAAAGTAGTGTAAGAGGAAAAAGTGGAATACCAACTATGGTTCTTGATGTCGATACTTCTACGGTAATGAATAAGAAGGGAATACATTATCACAGTTAAAGCATACGCGAGCAGATTTTTGTTCATTTGAATAAATTGGTGACGGTAATTTTGCAGAGGAAAGTGGGGGAAAGGAGAGCATGTAGACGGTGTCTATAATTAAGAGTTGGTTTAAATAGTTCAAGAATACTAAAAAAATCAAGGTCTGTCCTATACGACGGAATATTACCGATATGTAGGACAGCCCTTGTTAACTTATTTATCGCTTAGAGCCTTCTCAAGCGTTTGAATATTGTAGTTCATTAATGAGAAGAAGTCTTCTTTATTTTTCACGTCATCAACCGTCAATACTCCAAGATTATGAAGCATAAGTGATTCGGCCCCGATTTCTTTTCGTATTACTTCTGTTAGCTTTGAGGACACGTTTTGTTCGAAGAGAACATACTTCACATCTTGTTCTTTCGCATATTCGACAAGGGATGTCAATTCTTTTTGAGAAGGCTCACTTTGTGAATTCAAACCAGCAATTGCAACTTGCTCAAGGCCGTACGTTTCGGCTATATTACCGAATGCAGCGTGTGAAACGAAGAATGTTTTTATTGATGCATTTGATGCCATATCTATAAATTTCCGATCTAATTTAAGTAGATCATCCCGTAATTCTTCAAAGTTTTTCTCGAAATCTGCTTTTTTATCGGGAGCTAGTTCAATTAAGGCGTCTTTAATTGAATAAGCAAGTGCATCACTCAAAATGGGCGACATCCATACATGTGGATCGAAGTCATCGTCATTATGTTCGTGTCCTACATCAAGATGCTCCCCACCAAGCATTTCTTCTGTTATTGCTTCAGATGTGGCAACCATTTTCACATGTTCATCTTTCAGCGTTTTCTCGGCATTCTCTACAAAATCTTCAAGACCAAGTCCGATATAAAAGAATAAATCCGAGTCGGCAAGAGTC
The DNA here is from genome assembly GCF_017347095.1 of Sporosarcina sp. E16_8. Taxonomy (GTDB): domain Bacteria; phylum Bacillota; class Bacilli; order Bacillales_A; family Planococcaceae; genus Sporosarcina. The sequence goes on from NZ_JADPRZ010000013.1 coordinate 18,851, forward strand.
ATCATTTCTTTTTGTGTAGGCTTGAAAGTATGCTCTTCTGCACCTGTCGGATAGATTGATTTCACATCGACATGATTGCCACCAATTCGTTCTGTAAAGTATTGGAGTGGGTATACGGTTGTGTAAACAGTTAGTTGGTTTTCACTCTCTTTCTCATTTCCTATATTGCTACAAGCAGCAAGCAGTACCATTGTGAATAAAGAAATAATGATAAACAGTTTTTTATTCATTAGATAAAGTCCTCCCTTTTTTAAATAGTAACCATTACGGTTTAAATTAATTGCATTTTTCATCATATAAGAAAAGAAATCATTTTGCAACTAAAAATTAATCGAATGAACTGGCTCTTTTGCAAAGCTTTTGCACATTTAAAAGATATACTAATAAACATCTTCAAAATGCTTTAAAGTCGTATTGAACATTTCGGTTTCCGGTATTAAACGAACCATTTTTTTAATATGTTTTTAAATTACAAAGCTAATAATTGGAGAAAAGTATGGATAATCAATTCGTTCCTAATAATCACAATAGGTCGTATGAATAGTGGAAATTGCAATTCTCAATAACATTAATATAGGTATGATGGGGAGCATATTATTACCGGTGGTCCACCAAATACTGTCTTTCATTTTCTAGAAAATCGCCCTTTATATTCTAATAATATTCACGACACAGAGCGGATTATTCCTAACAATGATGACATCAACCTTCAACAAACAATTGGAATGCAGAAAATAAACGGTTATCACAATTTATGAAACTCGGTGGTGTTTATGGTAGAAGAGATTCTGCAATGTTTTGAAAATAATAGTTTACTCGCTGTTGGGATAAGTATCATTCTAAATATTAGTATTAGTGTCTTGGGTTTTATACCAAGTGTATTTATAACGGCGGCAAATATCAGTTTCTTTGGATTTGGAAAAGGTTTAATTTTATCTATTCTAGGAGAGGCTTTGGGAGCAATGATAAGCTTTTACCTATATCGAAAAGGTATAAACAAAGTGAAAACTAATGTCTCTATTAACAATAAACATTTAAATAGATTACAACAAACTAAAGGGATGGAAGCTTTTTTACTAATTTTAGCATCAAGGGTATTCCCGTTTGTACCATCAGGTTTAGTTACTTTGGCGAGTGCGGGTAGCAACGTTGGAATGTGGAATTTTTCGATAGCCAGTACACTTGGAAAAATACCTGCTCTTGTTATAGAAGCATACTCTACTCAGCAAATTCTCAATTGGAGTTGGCAGGGCAAAGTGATCTTAGGAATTTCATCGGTTATCATTATTAGTATATTAATAAGAAAGAGAACCTCTAAATAAATAACGGGTTCTCTTCTGTGGGATAAAACAACAAAATAGTATGGTAAATCACATACCTTTTCGCAATAGCTGATAGGTCCCATTCTTTTTGGTGTCTAGCCATTCATATGATTTCATCATTAAAAAACGCAACAGGTTTAGCAAGAACTTTACAATGTACAATGGTCATTGTACAAAAAGCTTATACTGCGATTTTAAGGGATGTTATATATGCTGAAAAGTAAGCCATTATCGTATAAAAATAAAAGACATTTTGCCTTTGCATTGAAATATAGGCTATATTAAAGGCTAGTGTTGTTTTTTGTATTCAACTAACGGGCAATAATTGAATAAGGAATATTAGAAACCTAATTAGTCTAAAAGGAAAGAAAATTCGAACCTTTTTGTGCTGATTACGTCCATAAGATAAATGAATTTTTGTATGAAACTACAAATATGAATGATTTTATGGAGAGGTTTGAGAAAAATGAGTAAGTTAATAAAGATTTTACTAATGGTTATTGCTGTCACTATTTTGTTTGGCATAATATTTATGTATCAGGTATTAAACCCAAGGCTAAGTATTATTCAGGTGAATGAGGAAAATGCAGAAGGAATTTATGTTTCACCAGATGGAGAGAAAAGTATAACGGTTTATTTTAACGGAGGGCTAATATTCCATAACGATGTAACCTATGTGGGGGTGCTTCAAGATTCTAAAACTGGTTTGAGAAAGAATATTTTTCTAGTGATGCCAAATGTTAAAGAAGTCCGATGGGTAAATAATGAAACGATTGTTGTTAATGGTATAGAAATTGCTATTGATGATACCTATGACTTTAGGAAGAAATAAAATAAAAGAATTTGAACAATTGTAGACCATTACGGTGGGTTGAATGATGAATGGAATTAGAGAGTTCTTATTTACTAACGCACCTTTAGTGGAATTATTAAGCGTTTTCAAAAAAAAAAGCATCGGTGCTAACCGATGCTTTTTTGGTCGTTAAAATAGGCGTTATTTTTTATGTTTTTTTATCAATTGTCCCCCTGAAGTGAACTCGTTACTAAATAAAGTGGACTCTTTTTTGTTGTCAAGTCACTTCGTTTTTTGGTAAAATTTGGTGGAATTCTACTCGCAATCTACCTTTGCGACACTATTACTTCATGTATTGACTAAGATTCACACTTTTATTTTTAATAATTGCCCAAATCAGATTATTAATGAAATTTAACTACATTTTAAAAGAACGGAAAAAGTATAGATTCTCATTCTCCATATTTCCTGCAAACTTTTAAAGTAGAGTAAATGCTGCACCTTTATTTTTGAAAAACTATAAATAAGGCAGAAAACGAGCTAAATATTTTTGGATTTTCAACAATTAGATGAAGGATAAGGAGAAAAAACTATGTTTGGTATGGGTGCAAGATGTTTTGGAATTGATTTAGGAACAGCAAACACCCTTATTTTTGTTAAAGGGAAAGGTATCGTTGTTCGGGAACCATCCGTTGTTGCGATGAAAACTGAAACAAGACAAATTATTGCCATCGGAAATGATGCGAAGAATATGATTGGTCGTACTCCGGGAAACATTGTGACCGTGTGTCCGATGAAAGAAGGTGTTATTGCGGATTATGAAACTACGGCAATGATGACGAATCATTTTATAAAAAAAATACAAAACCAAAGTATTCTTCGCAATAAGCAGTATGTAATAGTTTGTATACCATCTGGGGTAACAACGATAGAAAGACGTGCTGTCATCAATGCAGCTAAACAAGCAGGGGTGCGGGATGCCTTTTTGATTGAAGAGGCGTTTGCCGCAGCAATTGGATCTGGTTTACCAGTATGGGAACCAACTGGGAGCATGGTTGTTGATATTGGCGCCGGTACAACGGAAGTCGCGGTCATTTCTTTGGGCGGAATTGTGATTAGCCACTCCATACGTGTCGCTGGTGTATTTTGCAAAAACGAAGTACAGAGAATTGCAAAGGATTCGTACATAGTTTTGCAAAGTATACTGCAGACTCCATGGTGATGTGACATGGAGCCTCTACGGGCAAGATGCACGAGCCAAGAAGCCAGGCACCACTAGGACCTGGCTCTGCCAATGTAGGCTATCATGCCCGCCTCTCCATGTAAAATCTTGCTCAAATCGGTATGTATTTTTCTTTGCATTTCTCTGCATCATCATATTGCAATACTATGTACTGTTATTTTGCATTACACAGCTGGTAATGAAATGGATAAATCAATCATTAGATGTATTAGAAAAAGATGTAATTAAATATTAGGTGAACGGACCGCCGAGAGTATTAAAATGGAAATTGGCGCTGTTGGAGATATAGAAGGAATTGCGAGTATGGAAATTCGTAGTCGGGATCAACTAACCGGTCTACCAAAAATTATTGAGATTCAGGCAGATGATATTCGGAATGCATTAAGCGAAACGGTTTATTCCATTATCGAATCAGTGAAAAACACATTAGAAAATACACCTCCAGAACTGGCTGCTGACATTATGGACAATGGAATTAGATTAACGGGTGGCGGAGCTTTGTTGCGTAATTTGGATAAAGTTATTAGTGAAGAAACTCAAATACATGCTCTAATAGCTAATGACCCACTCGATTGTGTAGCTATTGGAATTGGAACAGCTTTAGAAAACATTCACTTATTTAAAACTAAAGCAAAATAGATTATTAGCATTATGTAAATCCCTGGTCATAAAAACCCTCTTAACTTTATCTCTTAAAATTACCTAGGTAAAATTCGTGATGTGCATCTTCGTTAAAAAAAAGCGATTAACAGTAATAGGGGCGTTCTTCTTGCTTTTAATAATTTATAACAATAAAGAATTTAAAGATGCGGTCATTACAATCCAACTTGTAATGGAAGAACTTTTAATTATTAAAAAGACTTCTATATCCGACATTGTGCTACATATATTAGCTGACGGAGGAATGCCTATGAAGAAGTCGTTGAAAGTTTGGGGTGCACTTATCTTCTTTCTTTTCATATTTCCAGTTATCTTAGAACAGATCCCGAGTGAAACCCCAGAAGAAGTAGCAGTCGTCGCTCCATTGAATAACCGGCAATTAGTATATGCGACAAATCTCATCGAACCGGAACAACAAATCCAAACAGGCATGCGTGCGCTTTTATTTGCTACACATTCACATGAAGCATTTGAACCTATCACTCAACAACATGATGGGAAAATTGCGGTTTCTCATCCGGAAGCGAATATTATGAAGCTAAATGAAACGATAAAATCCCAGTTGGAATTCAATGGAATATCAACTGAAATTCTTGATGTCGATACTGCGGCGGTAATGAGTAAGAAGGGGATACCTTATAGTAAGTCGTATGATGTGATTAGGCCGTATGTACAAAAGGCGTTGGAAGACGTCGATTATGACATCATAATCGACATTCACCGCGATTCCCTTAAAGCAGACAGAACGACACTCACGTATGAAGGAGAAAAGTATGCAAAAATCGTTTTTGTTATTGGCGGTGAGCATAGTAACTTCAAATTAAATAAGGAATTGGTCGAAAGATTGACAGCCGAATTAGAGAAAATTGTTCCGGGAATAACTAGGCCTCTTGTTTTCAAAGCAGGACACGGTGTAGACGGGAAGTATAACCAAGATCTTGATCCGCGGCTCGTACTTGTTGAAATGGGTGGGATTGGTAATAATGAAGAAGAACTGAACAGAACATCAGCCGTTATTGGAAAAGCTGTATCACAAGTGCTACAGAAAAATGAGGAATGCTGTTGAATGAGTATGCTATAGAAACTAAGAAAAAGGCAGCCCAAAAAGTTGGTTTTCTCAACTTCGGGAACTGCCTTTTTATTATTTATTGGATTGACTGTAAGGATAATAGAAAGAACTGCTTGACTATCTTATCTTTCCCAACTGATAAAAAAACTGCCCGGCTATAAGAATATCCTTGTTTGTTTATGTTCATAAAAATCCTTTATTTAGTCTTAATGCTTTCCATATATCCTTGAATGTCTTTTTCGCTCATTTCACCAGTAATGATTTTTATAATTTTCCCATCTGGATTTATAAGAATAGTCGTAGGTAACGGACGAATACTATACGCTCCCATAACACTTTTTGTTTTATCAATGAGGGTGGGAAAAGTCATATCATATTGTTCGGCAAATGTTCGAACTTTCAAGTCAGACTCTGCGATATTGACAGCTAATACTTGAACCCCTTGATTTTTATAAACCTCATATTGCCGATCCATCGCGGGCATTTCCTTTTTACAAGGAGCACACCAAGTTCCCCAAAAGTTTAAGAACACACCTTGGCCTTTATAACCCGACAGTTGATGACTTTCACCGTCTAAGTCGACTAATGCGAAATCTGGTGCAACGTCCCCGACCTTCAATACATCATATTGTTCTTTTGTGAAGCTGCTGTATATTGTGAAAACAACGGCACCAGCCAACACTGTTAGAACGAATAAGCGCGTGATAAAACGATTTTTCTTATTGTTACTCATCTTTCGGTTGCCCCTTTCGAGACCCTACAAGCCGCTAACAGTATGCTTGAAATGTCTTTGATATGATAAGTACTATACTAAAGATATATCAAAAAAATATGCAGACACAAAGCTGTCATGTTCGTTAAAAAAAATCGTTACCTTTTGTCATGTTTAGTTCTCTCTGCATAATTTCTTCATATTTATTCTCTATACTAAATTTTGAGAGGAGAGAGTGTTCAGATGAACAGAATCTCTATAAAGCTGGCCGCTTACTTTTTTATTACTGTGCTTATAATGGAAACATCATTAATCTTTTATCTCCATCAGAATATCATCCATGCAAGGATTGATGAAGAATACACTCGATTATTGGCGAACGGTTCAAATCACCGGGACGTGTTGGAAGACAATTATTCAGATATGACGTTAAAACATATCGCATTGATGGAGACAAATGGTGAGCGGGAAGTTGTTATCACAGATGGCCAAGAAATCATAGCCAGTAGCTCCGATGAAAACAATTCGATAATAAAACAATACTCTTCCCTAATAAGGGATCTTGACTTGGATGAAGACAGGATTTTGGTTTCCGACTGGAAAGAGTCAGCGTATATTATTAGCGCTCATCCTTATAAAGTAGATTCTACTCATTCCGGATACGTTGTAATGTTTCAAAGTACTCGTTCTATTGAACGGTTAGTTAGTAAGCAAAACTTACACTTCGGCTTGGCGGGAGGAGCAAGCGTAATCGCGCTGTTCATCATCTATGCGGCCCTTTCTAAATTCCTTACACGCCCGCTCATCCGTATGAAGGAAGCGACAGAAAAATTGAGCAAAGGAGAATTCGACGTAAGTCTTCCCTTTGTTGGTAATGATGAGCTAGGTGAGTTATCGGGCTCAATCCAAAAACTTGCGAGTGATTTGGAACGGTTAAAAACTGAACGTAATGAATTTCTGGCGTCAATTGCTCATGAATTAAGTACACCACTAACGTATTTGATTGGGTATTCAAAAGTGGCAATGAGACAAGAGGTGGACGAGAAGGAACGCAGGCACTTTCTTGCAATAATTGCAGAAGAGTCGGACCGAATGAAGGATCTCGTTAAAAATTTATTGGATTTAGCGAAAATGGATGAGACAACTTTCACGGTGTCAAAGGAATCCTTTTGGGTGCGTCCATTCTTTGAGGATCTCCATAGGTTAGTTGGACCATCTTATAAACTGAAGAAACTCAGTCTTGACTTACTATGTGACGAGGATTTCCAAATCCAGGCTGATCCATTACGATTGGAGCAGATTGTCCTGAATTTACTGGACAACGCCTCCAAATACTCAGAAGAAGATACAACTGTAACGTTAAACGTGTATAAAAAAGAGGGGAAAACAGTCATTTCCGTTACTGATGTCGGAATTGGAATTCCACCGGAAGATATTGAATTTATCTTCGAGAAACTATACCGCGTAGAAAAATCGCGTTCACGTACATCCGGGGGATCAGGTATTGGTCTGGCAATCGTCAAGGAACTTGTCGAAGCCCACGGTGGCCGTATTCAAGTGGAAAGTAGCCTTGGGAAAGGAAGTACGTTCACCGTTATAATTTAATGGGAGGCCTGAGGATAACATGCGGACGATCTTACTAATTGATGATGAGAAGAGGATGTTAGATTTAATTGAATTGTTTCTGATTCCGCATGGGTTTAAATGTATTAAAGAGACTAGCGGACAGACAGCGATTGAGATACTTAAACACAAGAAGATTAGCCTTGTCCTATTGGATATCATGATGCCGGATTTAGATGGATGGGAAGTATGCAGAAGGATACGTAAATTCTCCGACGTCCCCGTCATTATGTTGACAGCGAGGTCCGACAAACTCGATTTGGTTAAAGGGCTAGACACAGGTGCGGACGATTATGTTACGAAACCATTTGATGAGGGGGAGTTGGTTGCGAGAGTAAATGCACTATTGCGTCGTCTGCCTGATGATGAATCAGATACGGAAAAGATTATTTACGGTGATTTTAAGCTGGATAAAGAAACCTATTCATTACAATTTAATGATCTGAAAGTGCAACTTACGCTAAAAGAATTCTATATTATTGAAGCTTTGATAGCACGTCCCCAAAAAACTTTTACACGGGAACAGTTATTGCATGTTGCATGGGAATATAACACCTACACAGATATCCGTACAATAGACTCACATATACGTAATTTAAGGGATAAATTAAAAACTGCTGGATTCCCAATTGATGAATTCTTAAAGACAGTATGGGGAATCGGATACAAGTGGAACTAAAGGAGAATTGTTAAAATGAATAAAATTAAAATATTAGTGGGATTGATGTCATTGGTCGCCATCATGTCGGCCTGTAACAAAGAAAGTGAGTCATATTCATTTGATAAAGTGAAAAATAGTAAATTTGAACACTTACATGGCTTGGGCTATATAAATGGTGGACCTGAAATTGTGATTTCAACACATGATGGACTATATGAATATGGCGAAGGTGGATGGAAAGAAGCAAACAGTGAAAAGCACGATTATATGGGTTTTCAGGCAATACGTGAAGGTTTTTTCTCGAGTGGTCATCCTGAACCAGGATCTAACTATAAAAACCCTCTCGGACTTGTCAAGAGCACGGAAAAGGGGGCAAGTTTTGATCAATTAGCATTCTACGGAGAAATCGATTTCCATTACCTTGCGGCTGGCTATGAGTCGAAAGTAATTTATGTATTGAATGAAATACCAACAAAAGGGATGTCCACAGGACTTCATTATTCCACGGATGAGGGTACCACTTGGAAAGAATCCTCCATGAAAGAATTCAATTCCGAATTTATTTCGAACTTGGCCGCTCATCCCACACGTAAGGAAATGATTGCTATTGGCAGTAAAGAGGGATTATTCCTCTCGGAAGATTATGGCGAAAAGTTCAGCTTGTTCAATGAAGCGAAAATGGTCACTTATGTGACATTGACTGACGCAGGTGGATTCTATGCGAATCTAGAAAATGAAAAAGTGATGCTTACATCATTTGCATTAGATAGTGATCAAGAAATAGAAATTCAGTTGCCAAATAATCAACAGATTGAACCAATTGCCTTTATCGCGGTGAATCCTAATAACCCAAAAGAAATTGTCATCGCTACGCACAATAATGATATTTATTTAACAAAAGATGAAGGACTCAATTGGAAGACGCTCGCAGAAAGCGGTGAATTAGCAAAATAAGGAGTTTGGAGGTGCTTCATCTATGTATGGAATGATGTCGAAAATCAGTCAAAAAATTAGTGAACCGCTTACGATTCTTGTACATTCATTTGCAGATGATCCGCTTATCTATGCGCTTTTGTTGGGTTTAATAGGTGCTGTTGCTCCCTGTCAATTAACAGGGAATATGAGCGCAATCACTTTCTATGGGAATCGTACAGTTCAATTGAAGACGGATTGGGTAGAAATTCTTTCCTTTATTTCCGGGAAAATTGCTGTCTTTAGTTCCCTTGGCTTTCTGGCATGGCTATTTGGCCAATCGTTTGAAACAACAATGACAGCGTATTTCCCTCTGTTCCGTAAAGCGATTGGCCCGCTTATTATAATGACGGGACTTGTTTTGCTGGGTGTTCTTAAACTAGGATTTCTTCAACGCATAACAATGCGTATTCCTATGAAGTTGCGGGAAGGAAAGCTTGGCTCTTTTTTGTTGGGAGCTAGTTTTTCACTTGCCTTCTGTCCGACCATGTTCGTCATTTTTTTCCTCTGGCTTATGCCCGTTGTTGTGACGGCTTCGTATGGTTTTGTCCTGCCAGCAGTTTTTGGTATTGCAACTTCACTACCTCTTCTATTCCTGTTCTTATTAATATGGCTTTTCGATGCGAAGCGTCTAATTATGAAGCGAAGCATGAAAGTAGGAAGAGTTATACAACGTTTTGCTGGATTTGTACTTGTAGTTATTGGCGTTTTAGATACAATCACTTTTTGGGGGATTTAAATCATCATGGTTGTTACACCTAAAAGTGGTGTTAAGGACGATTTTGTTCTGATGAATTGTTCAAAAAAGGAGATTACATAGATGTTTACAGATTTAAATTTATTTATTGCTTTTGGTGCTGGCTTCCTTAATTTCATATCGCCTTGTACACTGCCGCTATATCCTGCTTTTATTTCTTACATTACGGGGATGTCGCTTGATGACCTTAAATCCGATAAAAGAAAGTTCAACAAAAGCGGGATTTTCCATACAATTTTTTTCCTAGTGGGTTTTTCAGTTATCTTCATTTTTCTTGGATACAGTTCATCGTTTGTTGGGACGTTCTTTTTCCAGTACCAAGATCTTCTACGACAAGTTGGTGCAATTTTCATTGTCATATTCGGTTTGATGATACTAGGTTTCTTTACGCCCAAGTTTTTAATGGAAGAGAAGAAATTACAATTTAAGAATCGTCCAGCCGGCTATTTTGGTACGTTCCTTATAGGACTCGCATTCGCTGCAGGCTGGACCCCATGCACCGGACCGATTACTGGGGCTGTATTTATGATTGCCTCCCAAAATCCAGGTTCGGGTGTATGGTATATGAGTGCATACGTTCTTGGGTTCGCAATCCCATTTTTCCTTCTGTCCCTTTTCATAACACGGGTTTCTTGGATTCAAAAACACAACCGGACAATTACGAAGGTCGGGGGATACTTTATGATTGCACTTGGTGTGCTCCTATTCTTCGATGGGTTGACTTACATTATCATATGGCTTAGTCCGGTTTTTGGAGGATTTATGGGATTCTGATGTAGTTTCAAAGTCATCCTTTATCAAACCTAATAATAAGGACAGCGAAATTTAAGGCAACTATCATGGGAAATATGGATAATATTCAACTCATTGATAAAAATATAAAATAGGGACAAATAAATAGGGGGAAAGTGTATGAAGGATATGAAAATTCAGGTGTTCTTATCATGATTGTGATGAAAAATGTGTACAAGAAATACCCCAATGGCGTGGTTGCAGCGAATGGTCTTAACGTCGTAATCGACCCAGGAGAATTCGTTTATGTAGTCGGTCCGAGTGGTGCTGGTAAGTCGACATTCATTAAAATGATGTATCGTGAAGAAGCACCAACAAGCGGAGATGTTATTGTTAACGGCATAAATCTAGCAACATTGCGGAATAAGCGTATTCCCTATTTGCGAAGGCAGATTGGTGTTGTTTTTCAAGACTTCAAGCTCTTACCTAAATTGAATGTTTATGAGAATGTTGCGTTTGCACTAGAGGTAATTGAAGAATCACCAGCAGAGATTCGAAAAAAAGTGAATGACGTCCTTGGGCTTGTCGGACTTACGCAAAAAGCGCGGATGTTTCCAAATGAATTATCAGGCGGAGAAGAACAGCGTGTTTCTATTGCGAGGTCAATCGTCAATGTACCGAAAGTTGTTATTGCAGATGAACCGACAGGAAATCTTGACCCTGAAACATCATGGGAGATCATGAGGATGTTCGAACAGATCAACACTCGTGGTACGACGATTGTCATGGCCACCCATAACAGGGAAATTGTTAATACAATCAAACACCGTGTCATTGCGATAAAAGGCGGACTCATTACCCGTGATGAATACGGGGGTGAGTACTATGAAGGCTAGAACACTTAGTCGGCATGTACGCGAAAGTTTCAAAAGCATTCGCCGTAACAGCTGGATGACGTTTGCGTCAGTCAGTGCTGTTACTGTCACTCTTTTGCTTGTCGGTGTATTTATCGTAATTATGATGAATTTAAACCAACTTGCGCAAAGTATCGAGAATGACGTGGAAATTAAAGTAATTGCAGATCCTGCAGCGAACGAGGCGGCAATTAAAGTGTTAGTAGAAAAAGTCCGTTCGACAGAAGGTATACTCGAAGTGGTCTTTTCGTCTAGAGATGAAGAGTTGGACAAGATGATTAAATCATTTGGTGACGAACTTAGCTTATATAAACAGAGCAATCCGCTTGGCGATGCACTGTATGTAAAAGCGAAGGACCCGCAACAGACTGCTACTATTGCAAAGAAAATTGATACATACGACTATACATATGAAGTCGTGTATGGCGAAGATAAAGTAGAAAAACTTTTCAACGTACTGAACATGAGCCGAAACGTCGGTCTGGTTCTGATATTGGCACTGTTATTTACGGCGATGTTCCTTATTTCAAACACAATCCGTATAACAATCGTTGCTAGACGAACTGAAATTGAAATTATGAAATTAGTCGGAGCGACGAACAACTTCGTGCGTATTCCGTTTTTATTGGAAGGAATGTGGCTTGGCATTTTGGGGGCAATCGCTCCAATGCTCATCATTTCCATATTCTATTTCAAACTATATGAGTATTGGGAACAGAAATTGCAAGGAGAACTATTACAATTGCTAAACACGACACCATTCATTTTCCAATTGAATGGACTAATCCTATTCATGGGAATCTTTATAGGTGTTTGGGGCAGTTTTATGTCAGTGCGTAAATTTCTTAAAGTATAATTGGAACATAATTTTGAAAAGAAGAAATGGGAAGTTAATAAAATATAAGTGATAGCTTCTTTGTATACAAAAACTCGATGGAGAATGTTATTCTATCGAGTTTTTGAATTACCTCTAAATCAAATTTTTAACAATCGACCATTAATTGCGACAATAACTGTACTCAAAGACATTAATATAGAGCAAACAGGATGTACATGTCTCCGTTAAAACGCCAATTAACGCCAAGAAACATTTGAATCATAGGAGAAAGGACCGAAATAGGAATCGTTACGAGAAATGAGATGTAAAAACGTTCTTTGAGATTCTTTACCATATGGGTGTGATGATTGTGATGACCTTCATGACCATGTTGTTCTTTGTGAGTCAAGTGTTCTTCTTTTGCAATATGCTCTTGCGGTTAGTAGTGACCATGTGAATGATTAGTCATGCGATTTGCTCCTTTCATAATTACCAGGTTATAGGTATATCGTCCATATACCATTAAATATGCATGAATTATGCAAAATCTTCGTTTTCTCTATATTAAAGAAACGCACGATTACTCCTGTGAACGATTCATGAAGATTGGTCATGTTACATACCCTTACAAGGTATATAACCATTACATGCAATATGTGAACAAAAGCATTATTTCAATTTAGAAAGAGGTGGGGGATTAGTGGGGAACTATCAATTATTTGTATTAGGTTCACTTGCTTTGTTAACACTTGTAGTCGTTATAGTAGCGATAATCTGGAAAAGAAAATTTCGAACGATGCAAGGAATGATGATTTCAATGTACTTTGGGATGAATGTAGGTTTGACTGCCGGTGTTCTATTAGGTGTTACTTATCAAGGTAACCTATTCCTTTCAACGATACTTTCAATGGCTATTGGTGTGCTTGCAGGTTCATTATGTGGTTTATGCTTTGGAATCCTCTCTGTATTGGAAGGAATAATGGCTGGTTTAATGGGCGGCATGATGGGGGCAATGCTAGGCGAGATGATTCGTGTAGATCAGTCAATAAGTTTGATACAGCTATTTTTAATTCTATCCCTAAGCACAATTTTTATTATGGCTATTTTGAAAACACCAAGAAATTCGAGAATACATACTAAAAAGTGGTTATTAAAACCAATTTCACTCTCAAGTATTATGGCTGTTTATATAATAGGGGGTAATTTGATTGTAGAAAAATATGTAAATACAATAGGATTAGAGTTATCAAAAAGTCATCATTCAGCGACAACTACGTCAACTGAAAGTCTAGATAGTGAAAGCCAAATGATTGTTCTAGAAACCGTTGATATGAAGTATTCAACAAAAGAAATTAATGTTAAGAAAGACAGGGCGGTCAATTTAACTCTCACAAACCTAGATCAGATCGAACATGACATTGAAATCAAAGTTCCATCCCTACCAATTGATAATGGACCCCAGCATAATCATGGAACAGAAAAAAACGTGATACATCTCCATGCCTCACCAAAAAGTACGAAGACATTGACATTTACTCCGACTGAATCAGGAGTCTATGAATTCATTTGTACAGTTCCAGGACATAGGGAGTCTGGTATGGTTGGTTTGCTCATTGTAAGTTAAATCATATAGAAATAGATTAATACCTTTTTTAGGGGATTATTGCAAGTTTCAAGATACAAGAGCATAGAAAAAATCGCTTAGATTATGAATCTAGGCGATTTTTTCTATTTTGCGTGTCGTAAATGCAAGATTAAGTGCTAAAATATTGCACTAATTCTCCTTAATTAATCCTTAGTTTTGTCATGCGAATGTATTGTGATTGTAAAACAATAATCATAGTTACCATGCTAAAGTTATACAGGAAGTGATAAATAAAGATGTCGAACAAAAAAAGAGACATCAATAAAACAGTTGGGGTGGAAAATGAGAAATCGATTTATTCAAATACTAATGGCTGTGTTTCTTATTAGTACAATACCTTTTATATCGACAAATAAAGTTAGTGCGGCAACGTCGAATGAGATTGCAGCGTATGCGGAAAAGTTTTTTGGTACGCCATATAAATTCGGTGGGACAACTACGTCTGGATTTGACTGTTCGGGTTATATCAGATATGTATTCAATAATTTCAACATGAGCCTACCGAGAACATCAGAGGATCAGTTTAGGGTGGGAACTACAATTAGTAAAGAAAATCTGCAACCTGGGGATCTTGTATTTTTTGCAAATACATATAAAAAAGGTATTTCACATACAGGAGTCTATTTAGGGAACAACGAGTTCATCTCGGCTAAGAGCCATGGAGTCCTAAAAGCAAATCTAAAGACAAATCCTTATTGGGCTCCTAAATATGCAGGAGCAAAACGTATATCAAACACCCAAGTAGCTTTTGAACCTGTACAGGTAAAACCTGCTGATCAGATGAGTGAAGCATTTAAAGATCTATCGAAAAAACATCCTGCTTTTGAGGCAATCATTGCATTAAACGAGAGTGGAGTAATAACTGGCTACGAAGACTTCACATTCAAACCGGAAAAATCAATTACTCGTGGACAAGCAGCTGTAATGATAAATCGCGAGCTTAAATTAGAAGCATCAACCGAAGTGACATTTAAAGATGTCGCGCCAAATCACCAATTTGCAGCTGACATTGCGGCTTTGAATGAAGCTGGAATCCTTCAAGGATTTGCAACAGGTGAATTCGGTATTAACGACAAACTTACACGTGCACATCTTGCAGCCATCGTCAATCGAGCATTTTATCTCCAAGGACAACTGGATGGGAAAGTACAAGTCGCATCTAATTATGATGATGTCCCAACAAGTCACTGGGCCTCAGAAGCAATTCATGCATTGAAGACTCTTGATCAGACAAAAGTCTTTCAGACACCGGGGTTTAACGTAGGAAAAGAAGCAACTCGTGCAGAATTTGCTGCAGCTGTATTCACTGCAATTTCATACAAATAATTTCTTATGACAAGCTATTGGCGTACATATACTATAAAAGATGTACGTCAATTTTATGTTTCTGATAGAAAAAAAGATATCAGTTCCTGAAGTTTAAAATGTGGAATGTTGCCCTGGCGGAAAATTTGAGCATTAAATGATATGATTATTTTTATTATTATAGATAACGAAAGAGGTTATGTAAATGACAAATCTTATTGTTCTTGTGAACTGAGAAATAAAATGATTGAATTTTTTGCAACGTTAAGTCCGGTAACCCAGACACTAATTGCAACCTTATTCACATGGGGAATGACCGCAATTGGGGCTGCCTTAGTATTTACGACAAAGACTGTAAACCAAAAGCTAATGGATGGAATGTAAGGCTTTGCATGAGGTGTTATAATTCCAGCGAGTTTTTGGTCGTTGCTTTCGCCTGCCGTTGAAATGGCAGAAAGTAGTTCTTTGCCCTCATGGTTTCCAGCAGTCTTTGTATTTTTATTGGGTGTTTTTTTTCTATGGGGGGCTGATAAGATTATTTTACACTTACATCTTACTTCTTACTTCCCTAATGAAAGAAGCAGAGGAGATAAAATCTGAAAATTAGCGACGCAGCACACTGCTCGTTCTAGCCATTTCACTTCATAATATACCTGAAGGTCTTGCGATCGGCGCTGCCTTTGGTGCTGTAGCTGCGGGTTTTCCATCCGTATCTTTGGCAGCAGCAATCGCTTTGACGGTTGGGATAGGTATTCAAAACCTACCTGAAGGTACAGCTGTTGGAATGCCTCTCCGTTGAGATGGTATATCTCGTCGGAAAAGTTTCTCATATGGAAAGTTTTCAGGAATGGTAGAGCCTATATCAGCCGTGGTAGGAGTTCTTGCGGTTACGTTCATGACAACACTCCTCCCATTTGCATTAAGTTTTGCAGCAGGGGCGATGATATTTGTAGTAGTAGAAGAGGTTATTCCGGGTTCTAAAGAAAAGGGCAATAGGGATTGGGCCTCGATGTGATTAATGATTGGATTTACAGTAATGATGAATAATAGGAATAAGTAAAAGTTGCGGAAATTAATAAATTGACCTTCAATAAGAAAAGAGTTAATATAGGGGTAGGGGGTATAGGTACTTGTTAAGGAGGGTGAATTATGAAGGAGCCAAACAAAACAACGGTTCAACCAAATAAACTACAGCTCCTCAACCGGTTAAAACGAATTGAAGGGCAAGTGAGGGGTATCCATCAGATGGTCGATAATGATCGCTACTGTGTGGATATCTTACATCAAATCAGTGCCATCCAATCAGCAATGAATAAAGTTTCTTTGGCCTTGCTTGAAGATCACACGCACCACTGTGTAGCGAATGCGATTAAGGGGCAAGACGGTGAAAACGCCATTAAGGAATTGATGGATGTTATGAAAACGATGACGAAATAATAGGCTATAGAAAAATTTTTCAATTGACATACTATACAGGGGTATAGTAAATTTGGAATAATAACTAAAAAGGAGGTCGTCAAAATGAAAGATATAGTAAAAGTACAAGGGATGTCATGCAATCATTGCGTCGGTTCAATCGAGGGAAGTGTTGGCAATCTTACAGGTGTTTCTTCCGTGAAGGTGGATCTTGGCAGTGGTGAAGTTTCCGTAGAGTTTGACAATCAGGAAACAACTTTGGATCAGATCAAGGAGACGATTGAAGAGCAAGGGTATGACATCGTCTGATTTCGTGCATTATGTGTTAGAGGGTTTAGTCAACTAATAATCTTCCGCTTCTACCATATGGGGGTAGAAGGCGGTGGATAAGATCGTACCTTCTGGTATGGTCTTTCTTTTTCGAATGAGTATACCCCTACTACGTATAGGAGTGATAATAAGTGGCAACTAATGAAAAAACGCTACAAATTAATGGAATGACTTGTGCTGCATGCGCAAACCGAATTGAAAAAGGGCTTTCCAAAATAGAAGGCGTTGAGCGAGCAAATGTCAATTTTGCATTGGAGCGTTCTACAATCGTCTACGACCCGGATAAAACGAATGTCAATGAGTTTAAGGAAAGAGTTGAAAAACTTGGCTATAGTGTCGTTCAAGAAAAAGCTTCTTTTGATATTTCTGGCATGACATGTACGGTATGTGCGACGAAGATAGAAAAAAGAATTAGTAAGATGGATGGAGTAGCCAATGCAAATGTCAACTTTGCGTTGGAAACGATTTCGGTTGAATATGACGGTAAACAGGTCGAAACGGCTGATATGATTACGGCTGTTAAGAAAATGGGCTATGAATTGATTCCCAAGCAAGACGGTAAAGACAAGATGGATCATAAAGAGCAGGAAATCAAAAAGCAATACAGAAAGTTCATCTTTTCGCTCATCTTGACGCTTCCGTTGTTATGGACGATGGTTGCTCATTTTGAATTCCTATCATTCATCTATATGCCTGCTATTCTAATGAACCCATGGGTACAACTCGCGCTTGCAACACCGGTTCAATTTATCGTCGGCGCTCAATTTTATAAAGGTGCTTTTAACGCGCTTCGAAACAAAAGTGCCAACATGGACGTATTGGTAGCACTCGGTACGAGCGCGGCATATTTCTATAGCCTTTATCTTACGCTGGAATGGAAAATGGCAGGTAGCACTGGAATGCCTGAGCTCTATTTTGAAGCATCTGCTGTCATTATCACATTAATCGTACTTGGTAAGTTATTTGAAGTTCGTGCAAAAGGGAAAACAAGTCAGGCAATTCAAAAGCTTCTTGGCTTGCAAGCTAAAACAGCCCGCGTTCTGAGAGACGGCATAGAAAAAGAGGTGCCGATTGAGGAAGTCATAGCAGGAGATACAATCCTTGTGAAACCTGGTGAAAAGATTCCGGTGGATGGAGCAATCATCGAAGGGCGCTCCGCAATTGATGAATCGATGATCACAGGTGAGAGCATTCCAGTTGATAAAGTCGTCGGTGACGTAGTGATTGGCGCAACCATTAATAAGAATGGTTCATTGCAAATAAAAGCGACAAAAGTAGGGAAAGACACAGCGTTAGCACAGATTGTAAAAGTGGTCGAAGAAGCACAAGGATCTAAGGCGGAAATCCAGCGTTTAGCCGATAGGATTTCAGGAGTTTTTGTACCGGTAGTAGTCGTTATCGCGATTGTCACGTTCTTTATTTGGTATTTTGCTGTTACACCGGGTGATTTCCGTTCAGCCCTCATTCCGACCATCTCTATTTTGGTCATCGCTTGCCCATGTGCACTTGGTTTGGCGACACCCACTTCGATTATGGCAGGTTCGGGTCGAGCCGCTGAAATGGGACTTCTCTTTAAAGGCGGAGAACATTTGGAAAACACGCAGTCAATCGATACTGTTGTCTTAGACAAAACGGGAACAGTTACAAAAGGCGAACCTGCCTTGACAGATATTTCGGTGGCTGACGGCTTTAACGAAGAGGAAGTTCTCCAATTGGTTGGAACGGCTGAAAACCAATCCGAGCACCCTTTAGCACAGGCGATTGTTAATGGCGTAAAAGAAAAAGGCATTGCACTTCTTGAAACAACTGATTTTGAAGCTTTGCCGGGCTATGGAATTCGGGCTGAAGTAAGTGGTAGAGAAGTGTTAGTTGGAACAAGAAAATTGATGAAAGAACATAACATCGCAATCTTGGATTCGGAAGCAGCGATGGAAAAACTAGAGAGCGAAGGGAAAACAGCGATGCTAATTGCTGTGGATCACAAACTTGCAGGTGTCGTTGCAGTCGCCGATACAGTGAAAGAAACGTCGAAAGAAGCGATTGCAAGAATGCAGGAGCTTGGTCTAGAAGTCATCATGCTTACGGGTGATAACCAACGTACCGCAGAGGCCATTGCCCGTCAAGTCGGTCTGTCTAACGTAATTGCGGAAGTGTTGCCGGAACAGAAAAGTGAAGAGATTAAAAAGCTTCAGGAACAAGGCAAGAATGTAGCGATGGTAGGGGATGGTATCAATGATGCGCCAGCACTTGCCATGGCAAATGTCGGAATGGCAGTCGGTACTGGAACGGATATCGCCATAGAAGCAGCTGACATTACACTGATGCGGGGGGATTTAAATAGTGTTGCGGATGCAATTATCATGAGCCGAAAAACAATGCGAAATATTAAGCAAAACCTGTTTTTCGCTTTCTTCTACAACACGATTGGAATACCAGTCGCGGCAATTGGTTTATTAGCCCCTTGGGTGGCGGGGGCAGCAATGGCGTTCAGTTCGGTATCGGTAGTGTTGAATGCATTGCGTCTACAAAAAGTGAATTTAAAAAATTAACAAGAGAAGAATAACAAAAAAGAGCCAATGCCGATTCCTTTAAGAGTTGGCATAGGCTCCTTTCAATTTAACATACAACCTTACAAAAGGCGCGAAGGCACCATTTTAAAAAAAATTATGTAACGAAACTTTAAGAACACTATGACGTTACAATTGATAGAGAAAGGAGTTTGACAAATTTTTGAGAAGGAATGGAAAAGGGGCTATGCTTGAATATATTATTAAAAATTATAATAATCGAAAAACAGGTAAAGGAGTAGGTGTTTATGTCAATATTATTGGTACTGGGTTCTCTTTTGATAGTTATTTTCTTGCTTAACAAACAAGCTTTCATTCAAATGCCCAGTACAAACACATTATTAGTCCAAAAATTGTCGAACGCAAGATGGTTTAAGAATGAATGGCTTAGTGGCATATTTTTATTTTTCATTAATGCTTTATTGTTTAGTGTTGCGGTATCATTATTTTTTTTATTGGGAGTCCTAAATATTCCTTTTCTCCATTTGGTAATCATGCTATTAGCAACATTCGTAAGCATATATTTGTGGATAGCAATTCATAATGCCGGAAATAAAGGAAAGAGAGAAAGATTAATCATGAGTACAATCGGCAGTAGTTTTTATCTTTTCCTGCTGCTCACTTTTATTTATATGATAGCTAATCTTGGGCCTGGAACGCCGGAAAATGATACATTCATGGCTTTTATTGGATTACTATTTGCATTGTTTGTTTCCTTCGTTGCATTAGTTACATGCTTTTGTATAACGGGCCTAAAAAAAAAACAATACAGGATTTAATGATGATATAACAGAGCCCTTAATGACCCACATTGGAGTCATTAAGGGCTCTTGCGATTTAATTAAAGCCCGCCATTACAACCACCACTAGCATTTTTTTAAGCTTTTAATCGGTAACTCCTTGTTTGGTTGTTTTGAATGGGGTTGTTCTGTTGTTGCAACACCCTTTAATTTGGAATTCTCATCAATTATACAAAGACTCTGCAATAATTATGACGATTTTCATACATACCTTTCTCGTGCATAGTTTTTTCATATTTTCTTGTTACACTAAAAAAGAAAAAATCCAGACGAGAGGGGAAATAATTGATGGGAATAAAGATAAAGATTGCCGCATTGGCGATTAGTATATTGGTTATCGGCGGCTGTGGTAGTAACAATTCGAAGCCTAACGAAGAAATGGATCATTCAACTATGAATCAAGACATGGAAGAAATGGATCACTCATCTATGGATCAAGACATGATGGGAAATGATCATATGAGCCATGACGAGGTTGTAAGTTTAAACAACTCAACAGGGGAAAATGAACTGAAAATACCTTCCATGCTTGAACGTGATAATGAGGAAGGAGTCGTATACACAGTTAGAGCACAAAAAGGGAAAACGGAAATATTTGATGGTGTTGAAACAAATACGTATGGCTACAATGGGACGTTTTTAGGACCGATGCTTCGTTTTGATAAAGGTGATACAGTTAAAATTAGAACGATAAATGAACTAGATGAGGAGACGACTTTTCATTGGCACGGGCTGGAAGTATCGGGGGACGTAGATGGTGGGCCACATAATTCTTTAAAACCGGGAGAAGAAAAGGTTATCGAATTTGAAGTGGCACAAGAAGCGTCAACGTTATGGTTCCATCCTCATCCAGAAGGGAAAACTGCTGAACAAGTATACAATGGACTTGCAGGATTGATTTATATCGAAGATGACAATTCAAAGGGTCTTGGACTTCCAAATGACTATGGGAAGAATGATATTCCATTGATTTTTCAAGATAGAACATTTGATGACGAGAAGCAATTGAATTTCAGCGCTGTATTGAATGATGATGGTACTATTGGAGATACGTTATTGATCAATGGGACGTTGAATCCCATGTTGACTGTAAACAAAGAGAAAGTACGTCTCCGTTTATTAAATGGATCGAATGCGAGGAATTACACATTTAAATTGAATACAGGGGATTCCTTTGTTCAAATCGCTACGGATGGTGGTTTTTTAAATGAACCGGTTGCACTGAAAGAAATTACACTAACACCATCCGAACGGGTGGAAATAGTTGTTGATTTTTCACAACTTAATACAACAATTGACTTGGCACTAATAAATGAAGATGGATCTATCCTTTTACCATTTGAGGTTTCTGATCAAAGCGGAAAAATTAGCAGGATTCCGGGAGAGATGAATAATTTTTCATTGACAGAAGAAGAGATGGAAATGCCAGTTACAAAAAAAGTGGAACTCTTTGGGATGATGGACCAGGTAACGATAAATGGAAAGAAATTTGATGCGGAAAGAATTGATTTCACACAACAGCAAGGAGTCACTGAAGTATGGGAAATTTACAATAAACCGGACATGATGGGCGGAATGATCCATCCGTTCCACATTCATGGAACGCAATTTAAAATAATTTCAAGAGACGGAAAAGAGCCACCGGAAAATGAACGAGGATGGAAGGACAGTATTTCCATAAAACCAGATGAGAGAGTGAAAATAGCTATACAATTTAAGCATAAGGGTGTGTATATGTTCCATTGTCATATTCTTGAACATGAAGACAACGGCATGATGGGACAGGTAAAGGTGGAATAAACTCAATCCAATAATATGTGGAAGTCCGTGACATTAACGCTAAAGCATATTGTAAAATGACGTAATTCATTATGTAAACAGCCAGTGTGCATTAGCCACACTGGCTGTTTTAAAATTTGCATAAATAAATAATAAAATAAAAAAGTCAATGTTTCATTGCTTTTTAATAAAGGTGAGTTACATAATGTCTCCAATACTCAGTAAATCCAATAAAAAAGATAAGAAGAAAAGGCCTCTACTAATAACTTTACTATATATAGCAACCATTCTATTTCTCATTTGGTTGCTCATAGTCTTATTTCTAACATTCTTTTTTTTTCGTGAAGAAATCAAAGGAAATTCTTTGCCGGATAAATTGTATTTTATATCCGATTTAAAAATGGATACGTTGAAGGGCCCGTCAGGTATACCTAAGCTTTTTGGGAAAATAAACGAATCCTCTGACGGAACATTCAATGGAATAGATATTCCGAAAATTAATTTGGACCAACCAGATAGAGATGAATTCAAACCTGCTATGAAAGACCTTTTAAAAGATAGAAGCTTTGACAGAGAGGGTTTCGATGCGATTTTTGAAAATATGAAATCACCCAAAATAATCCCGATAGATTCTTTGCACTCTACTTTTGGAAAGGATGTCATTTATATTTATCACTCCCATAGTAGGGAATCTTTTTTACCGTATTTTAAAGACACTGATAAACCGAAGGATGCTTACCACTCGAGAGCGAATATTACGTTAGTAGGTGAAATGCTTGGGAGGGCATTGGAGAAAAGAGGAGTAGGGACGAAAGTGGATTCAACTGATATCGTACAAGAATTAGATATAAGAGGGTTAGACTTTAACAGTTCTTATAAGTTATCGGGGGAACTTGTACGCTCTGCACGTGCGAAAAACAAAGATTTGGAAATTTTCTTGGATGTTCATCGTGATTCATTGCGTAAAGATTCTACCACTAAAGAAATGAATGGAGAAAGTTTTGCACGTCTGTTATTTGTAGTTGGTACTGGACATAAAAATTATGCAAGCAATCTTTTGTTTACAGAAGGCTTGGATAAACTTCTTGCTACTCATTATCCGGGTTTGTCAAAAGGAATACTTAAAAAAGATAGCAGTCAAGGGAACGGAGTTTATAACCAAGATGTATCTCCAAACTCAGTTATTGTAGAAATTGGTGGCGTCGATAATACGTTAGAAGAACTTAATCGGACTACCGAAGCATTAGCGGATGTACTAAGTGATTATTACTGGCACAGAGAATAGTAATCAGTTTCTTTGGAACCTGACATATAAAGAGAAATAAGGACTTTTTAAGGAGTTTTTTATTTTTAGTTTTAAAACGACTTTTAAGGGGAAAATACCACTGATTGTAAAAATAGCAGGAGGTGAGTCCATGAATACGGAATACGAAGAATGCCTGAAAGCATGTTTAGAATGTCTAAAGGCATGTAATACCTGTTTTGACGCATGTTTAAAAGAAGAAAATATGAAAATGATGGCCGAGTGCATTCGCTTGGACCGTGAATGTGCAGATATATGTGCGTATACAGCACAAGCGATGACGCGCAATAGTCCATTTACTAAACAGATTTTAGAACTTTGTGCAGCAGTTTGCGAACGTTGCGAGCAAGAATGTGCTAAACATGATCACGATCATTGCCAACGTTGTGCTGAATCTTGCAGAAAGTGTGCTGAGGCATGCCGACGAATGGTGGCTTAAGCGATATGCAGAAAATGTAACCAGCTATGGGCTGTTTCAAGAAATTAATTTGGATTTCTAGGAATAGCTTCTTTCTATTTGTGTATTATCTAAGAATAGGAGTGTTAATCAAATGAAAAAACAATTACTTTTTTTAGGTGCCGCTATAATCATTGGTTTAAGTGGATGTGGAAATAACACTAGCAACGAGAAAGGCCCAAACAACAATAATGAATCCAAACAGGAAGTCATGAAGATGGAAGTGAACCATTCTGGCTCAGGTGAAGTCCCTGAAAACTTGAAGGTGGCAGTAAATCCAACCTATAAGGTCGGAAGCGAAGCAATTATTAAAGCAAATCATATGGAAGGTATGGAGGGTGCTGTAGCAACAATCGTGGGTGCTTATGATACTACAGCTTACGCTATATCGTATACGCCGGTAACTGGCGGAAAAAGAGTAGAAAATCATAAATGGGTTATCCAAGAAGAGATAAAAGATGCCGGTGACAAAACTTTTGAACCAGGAACTGAAGTAACTATAGAGGCAGACCATATGAAAGGGATGAAAGGAGCAAGAGCAGTAATTGATTCGGCCGAAAAAACAACTGTTTATATGATTGATTATACTCCTACTACCGGTGGGGAAAAAGTTACAAATCATAAATGGGTAACAGAAAGTGAACTATCTGCTAAATGAAGATAGTACAAAGACGCATTAATGTATTGAAAACATATCTTGAATTAACGGGGTGTTACTGTGGAAACCCATAGCGAAAGTTCTAAATTAAACCGTAATTTTCAATGAAGTTGCTATCAGCCCCGGGTTTTGTTAAAGTAAAAGTATATTTCTTATGTTATTAAGTCACTGTTCCACTAGTGAAAGCCGTTATACTTTTTGTCTTTTGGTAAAGTGATCCGGCACAAATGTTCAGCCTTTGTACTCCTTCTTAAAGGGGATGTTAGGCAGACGTATTACACGTCAAAAATTTACTTAGGCATGTCAAAAGAAATACTTACGCATTTTGCGTGATATATATTAAAACCGATTTTTCCTATTCAGGAGAAGTCGGTTTTTTTCATTTAAAATGATAATGGAGGGGGATTGAAGAAGGTTTATTGAATTAGCACAAAACGGGTTATTTTAAAACGCATTTACTAAGCAATTGCTAGGTATTAATGTGTTTTTTTTATTTTAAATACAAAAATAGAGAGGGTTGTTAGGTATGTCAATTAATCTTGATAATATGACAGCTGTTCAAAACAAGCAGCAAGACGGTATTTTAGGACACTTGATGTGGTTTTCAGTTGGCAAGCAATTAGTCAAAATGGATGATTTAGAGCGGGGACTTGTTCAATCAGGATTGCCTGTTGAATGGATGCCAAATGCGATTCGTCCAGCTGATGCTTTCCGGAGAAGTACTAAAGAGATAGAGACTAGAAAATCTACTGGACACGCTGGCGTATTCGAGAACTTCCTTATACGTGAAGTGTTCTCGGACAAGAGCCATGTGCAAAGAAACATTGTAGTGGAAACAGTGAATCAGTCCGGTAAACGTCTTGATTACAACAGTCAAGCGGGAATTATCACACTGGATAAGCATAAAAGTTCTCTGACGTTTATTACGGAGAATGAAATTGCAAAAGAGCTGTGCTTTGAAGCAGAGCGTAATTTTAATATTTATAAAGACCATTATTCAGCTCAACAAATAAGAGTAATGGTGAGTAAAATACTTCAATCGCTAGCACCAACACCTGTACGTCCAAATGGAGGCGTTTATTTTGTCCCGGATTCGCATACGGAAGGTCTGAAGCAGCTCGTGAACTTCACATCCTCTCTAGAAAATAGTGAAGGATTCAAGATACCCGTTGTTAATACATTTGACAACAGGCAAATGGTAAACACAAAGCTTAACGATCATTTGGAATTGATTTTGATTGATTGTAAATCAAGTTCTAGGCTAAAAAAAGGACAAGTGAAAGAGATTATTGAAAATGCGAAATCTGTTATTGCCAACTATCGAAATTACAAAGGCATTGTCGCTAATGAAGCGGAAGCGCTAGAAAACAAAATTATTTCGATTCGTGCAGCGGTTACAAAAATGGTTGCGGATCTTTAAAGAATATAGGAATGGAGCGATCATAATGCCGGAGTTTTATCAAACAATAATGGGAAGAAAATTCTACGAGCGAGATATTGTTGATTGTGTGCAATCCATTAAGAAAATTGCCCAAGAGCTTGAACGTTCAAATGAATTGAAAGAACAAGAGTTGCAGATGAAAATGCGAGAGTTATCGATTAGAGAACAGGAATTATTTGTTCTTTCAGCAAAAATCTAAATGGTTATCTTAAAAGGGGATGTACGGTTGCATAATTAGCCGGCTTCCTATTTTTATTTACACTATAAATCAAAGGGGTTATTTAAAATGACAAACACTAATTTCGAAAAGTTAGAGGGAATCAGACAGGCACTTAATTCAAAGTTTTACGAACGAGAGAACGAGGTCGAGGGAATTCTTGTTGCGCTACTCTCTAGGCAACATATGCTCATGATTGGACCAGCAGGAACTGCGAAATCTGCATTGTCGGTTGAGTTGGCCAAAATTGTGCAAGGAACCGAGTATTTTCAATGGCTGCTGACAAGGTTCAGTACACCAGAAGAAGTATTTGGTCCGTTGTCGTTAAAAGACCTGGAACAGGGTGTATACAAGCGGAATACTGCAACTAAAATGCCAGAAGCGAATCTTGTTTTCTTGGATGAAATATTCAAGGCAAACTCGGCGATTCTAAACAGTTTGTTGACGCTAATAAATGAAAGGCTCTTTTATAATAACGGATCGCCAGTACACGTACCCTTGATCTCAGTTATTGGTGCTTCGAATGAATACCCAGATGAAGGGGAAGGGTTAGAGGCTTTATTTGACCGTTTCTTACTTCGGTTTGAACTAGACTATATTGCCGATGAAATGAATTTCGTCTCGATGATGAAGGGGACTGGTCAAAATCAAGTCATGCCTTCTATGACGATGGAAGAGTTAGTTCAGCTTCAATTCTTCGCGGACATGGTAGAAATACCAGACGAAGTATATGAAACTCTTTCAAAAATCCGGAATGAATTGCGTGATGAAGGAATACGACCTTCTGACAGACGCTTTAAACAATCTTTATCGGTGCTTCAAGCAAAGGCTCTGATAAACCAAAGACAGGTTGTAAAGGTTGATGATATTGTCATTCTTGAAAATGCGCTTTGGGAAACGATTGATCAAAAAGAAAATGTCTCTTTAATTGTTCGCAGTCACGCACAAGATGTCGTTACGCAAAAACTAGATGCAATTCAGAAGGAAGCAAATGAAATATATTCTTTCATACAGTCGGATTCTTCTACTGATGCCGGAGTGGAAGCTACCCAAAAAATGAAAACACTGGTTGCTGAGTTAAATAAGCTGAAAAAGCATAACCAAAGTCGGGATGAGGATATATATCCTTTAGTTAATAAAGTGAAGATGATGCAACAAAAGATTCTAGATCGAATATTAGAGCCGATGGATTTTGATGCTTCAAGTACAAGATCTACTATTGAAATACCTTTTTAAAAGTAAGGGGAGGAGTTGAATGTCGAGGAATGATTCCTTGGCATTTCTGTTTTTTAAATGAGAGGAAGTGTTTTGAGTGAAATTAACAAAAGTAAAAGACGAAAATCAATCTGTGTTGAATACAGATGCATTCGATAAAAGACGTTTCAATGAAATTTATGCTATGTCACAAGGTCTTCAAAGGTTAAGTGTTGATGGAGAGTTACCTACGTTTGAACCGTTACTTGCCGATATTTGGGCTTCATTATTTAAAATGAAACCTGAGTTGTCTGTAGATGATATTCCAGAAGATTTGAAAGTTAATCAGTCACTAATGCAACAAATTATGAGTGATGATTCGTTTGAATACTACAGAAAATATACTAGACTGGATGATTTATCGTCGGCCATTGGAACTGTGAAATTCGGGGAGAAAACGCATGAATGGTTAAAAGAACAAAAGGAACAAGATGGAGACCTACAAAAGAAAATGCAAGAAATACAGGCAATGCAAAGACAACTTCAAATGCAGGAGCAACAAAATGGAACTGGAAATGGTAATGAGAAACTTCAAGAAGACTTAAAAGAAGCGATGTCGGACTTAGATAGCCAACTTCAACTGTCGTTACAAAATAACAGCTATAGCTTTTCACAAGCAATGGCACAAGCTATGCAAGAAACCAAACAAACGAAAGATAGTTTGAAATCATTACTTGATGGCACAAGTGCTGGTAGTGGCGATGCAGAGCTGAAAAAAGTTCCTTTGTGGGACCAAATTTCATTAGCAGAGAAAATTGCATCTAATACACAAATGAAAGAAATTGCAGATTGGGCTGGTCGATTTAAACAGATTGCCCGTAACAAGCAGAAATCCAAGTATAGCGAATCAATGGAAAGAAGCGGGGTTACGTTAGGTAGCGATATTGAACGGTTATTGCCAATTGAACTAGGATTGTACATACATCCAATAACGAAGAAAGACTTCCTACGTCGCTTTATGGAAGGTCAAACGATGCAATATGAACAGAAAGGGCATGAGGTATTAGGGAAAGGTCCAATTGTACTTTGTCTGGATCAGTCAGGCAGCATGCACAAGTTAGATACCCAATCAAAAGGGTTTACGTTAGCGCTTATGTCTATTGCAAGGAAACAGAAGAGGGATTTTTGTTTAATCCTATTTTCTACTCGTACACAAATCTTTAAATATGAAAGAGGGAAAATAAAAAGTGCAGATATGATCAATTTAGCTCAAACTTTTTTAGGTGGAGGCACTGATTTTACGCTTCCGTTGGACAGAGCGATGAATGTAATTAGGGAAAGTCGTTTTAATCAAGCTGATTTAGTTTTCATTACCGATGGAGAGGACAAGGTGAAAGGTTCATTTCTTGAGACATTCAATAAGAAGAAGAAAGAAAAAGACTTCAATGTGCTTTCCTTAGTAATAGGATGTAATGCAAATACAGTAGCGCAATTTTCAGACAAAGTAGTGCAAGTAAAAGACTTTGATGATGCAGGAAGTTTTACAGCGTTTGAAATCTGAAATAAAAACGAGAAGCACTCATTTATAGCAACGAGTTCAGGTTCGGTATCCGGAGATAAAAGGACAATTTAAATAGAAATAACAAATCAATTATATATTCTTTAACAACGGATCAACAGTAAAATAGCATAAAAAAAAGCTCAGACTTAAATCTGAGCTTTTTTAAGGTTACAGAGTTTTTTTGTTACACAATCGCGCCCTTTTGGCATTAGGTGATACACGGATTTTTGGTAATTCTGAAATTATTTATTCGAGGTGTTGTGCAAAAATACCCAATCTGTCTTAGTTAGGTTTACTTTTTCAAAAACAAGTCCATTCTAACTAATAGTAAAGAAGTTGCAAGGAGGTTCGTTAATGGGCGGTCAAGAATCGATTATTTCAACGGATAATATTACATTAATCTTGACAGCAATGGCTATGGGAACGTTAGCTAGGATCTTAGTTTTAAAAGAGGACTATAGACAATATCCATCGTATCCAAATGGCTATATGATTCATATTTTTATTGGTTTCATTGCTTCCACGCTGGGTGCGGTGTTTGTGCCGGCGCTTATGGCAAGTAATTGGACAGCGGTAACATTCTTATCTTTAGCTATTCAACAGTTCCGGGATGTTAGAAAAACCGAACAGGAAAGCTTGCGGAAATTAGAAAATACTGAATTTACACCTAGAGGAGACGCGTATATCGATGGTATAGCTAAAACATTTGAATCTCGTAATTATATTGCATTAGTTGTCTCGATTTCTACGGCTGCTGCTATGCAGATTTACAAGGCTCCAATGTTGATATTAGATGTTGGGCTTGGAGCAATCACGGGTTTTATCATTTTATTCCTTTTGAAGCGATTTTCTAAAGGTAAAAAAGTTGGGGATATCGCAATAATCAAAGAAGCCCAAATTGAAGTAACAGAATCAAAATTGCTTGTCGATGGAATTTTTGTTAGCAATTTAGTTGGAACGGATAATGCGCAAAAGATGCTTCTGAAAGAAGCTTTTGCAGTGACTATTGAACCAAATGAAGATCATTATCGGATTACCTTAGACAATTTCGGGCAAAGAAAAGCCATTTTATTTGAAGCTACACGTACAATCGGTGTCAAACGATATCACTACGCCCGTAAAGATTTTGAAAGCGGTAAGACGATAATTGTTATCGTCCCGCTTATCCGTGACATGAATAAGCTAATACAAGCAGTAAAAAAAACACCTTTGCTTGAATCAGTTAAGAAAAGTCATGCACTTATGGATGCGAATGTAACGTCAGGAGAGTGAAAAGATGGGAAGAGAGAGTACCCAGAAGGAAACGTACAACATTATTGCTGCTGTAACATTGGCCCATCACAAAGTTTCTGGAGGTAATTCATTTGTTGTAGAAGCTCAAAATGAGGATGAGCAAAAACAAATTATGCTCGATATCGCTAAGGCTGTAAACGGAGATGTAACCAAAACAAGCAATGGAATACTTATAATTCTTAAAGGTTAAAATGAGGTACTAAGAGGTGTAAGTCCATCGCTTTTCGCAAAAAATCCCTTAGAAAAGTGTCTGATTTAGTGTTACCAACCTAGTGCCTGTAATACGTTGTTTTTTATACAGGGGTTCAATCTACTTTTACTGAAAATGTAAAATAAAAGAGCTGCTTAGAAACATGTTCTTGATAATTTGACTAATGCGGCTAGTGTTCCTAGCCGCATTAGTCTTTTTTAATATCCTGATTACCTTATTCTGGCTGGTTATTTGTTTCTGAATTGGGCGTAAAACTAGGTTCAAATCTTTCATAGTTTACTTGTGTGACCATGCCGGCTGAAGCATGATGCAAATCATGACAATGGAACATCCAGTTACCATGATTTTCCACTTTAGATGATAGTCTCCTCTTGTTTTAATTTTAGGAAACCCTTTCCATCATGATTATTCTAATTGTTTCATGTATCCTTAAAAAAAATCCTTACACTTAATTAGTCTTGGACCTACAATTCATTCGATATACCTCACCCACTTAACGGCAGTATCATTAATTCCTGTAAAAACCAGTACTGTAAAAAAACACAACCGATAAATCCATTTAATTGAGGAAAGATAAGATAAGAATGGAGGTGAGAGTGAATATGAAAGAATGTTGTTCACCAAGTGAAAACAATCAAAAAAAAGATCTGCCTAAAGTCGAAGAAAGTTGTTGTTCACCAAGTCAAAGCAGTCAAAAAATAGACTTGCCCAAAGTCGAAGAAAGCTGTTGTTCATCCCGGGAAAAAGATTACAAAAAGACAACCATGGAAGAGGAAGAAAATGGTTGTAGTTGTTAACATTATTTCTGTACTGAAAGACATTCCAGGTCGATTTCTTGGTTTTACATCCCTGTAAGAAATCAAAGAATGTCTTCTTACAGGGAGGGGCATATATTTGGATTGGTATTAGAAGTGCTAGAGGTAAGAAAAAACGTAAAAACGGGTACAGCAAGCATTTATTCTTAAGCTGTGTTTAAACAATGGTTACTTTTGGAACAAAGGATATCGAGCGATGGCTGTTGGAAATGGGCTTTATCAGAAGATTGACACATAAGTCATCCCTGTAATACGCATAATATCCAAGGAGGGACTTAGGAGGTGATAAAATAACAACGAAACAGCAAATTCAACAATGTATTACAGATTGCACGAATACAGTAAATATGCTTCGTACAGCCATCAACGGTGTTCCGAAAGCTGGTATTAGAGATATACTGGCTCAGGGAGCTGTACATATGGAGATGTGCATTCGCTAATGTGAGCATGCGACGGAGCATGTACAGTTGCAAAATAAAATATTAAAAAGAATTATGGTGAGTTTTCATGACGGGAACTCCGGTAAACGATGTCCAGCAATGCATCCAGCAGTGCGAACAAACAGCTCAGAAAATCCGTTCTATAGGTCAATCAGGAAACCGATCAGATGGCTAAAATGTTGCTGACAGAAGCAGCACACATCTGGATTTATGCCTTGTGGAATGCTGATTTTCTTTGAAGGAATTACAAAAATCGGCAATGGTTTATTTCTAAAGGGACTGAAATTTGAGGTTCAGTCCCTATTTTATTGAGTATTTTTAGATAAATAGAGTTCAACAGTTCACAAAAATTAATCGGTAATATTGAATATTTATGTATTATAATCTTTCTCCATGTCTATGTATAATTTTTGATCGCTGCCGAGGTAGGCATATATCACATCAGATTTGTAAGAGGTATCCTGCTTTGCCAATTCGTCCATCTACCTCTCTTTTGTTAGATACATTTGTTCCAAACTTCGCATTATACATAATTCTATGTACTAATGACTAACCTCGTACTGTTTTATAGTCAAGGCTTTTTGATTCTTTCAAGTTGAACGTTTATAATAGAAGGAACAGATCTTATCGAAAGAGGTGGGGAACATGGCGATTATAATTCCTTTTAAAAATAGACAACAATTAGAAACAGAAAATGCGGTTAAAGTTATGCGTGATTGGGAAGCCCATTTAGAATGGGAAGATTCGAATTGGCAGAAGGTAGTAGATAGGCAAGTAAAAGAAGGGAATTTGTCAAAGGAAGAAATTGGGTGGCTGAATGACTGGGTGGGCGAAGAGAAATAATTAGCATAGAAGTTGATCAAGGGAAGCTTAAAGGGCTATATCTTCAGAAAGTAAAAAAGCATTTACAGGAACTTGAGTCAGGAGTATTTTTCATGAATTCAAAGCATCTAGCTACATATTTAAACATGTTTTGGAGACTTCAAAATAAAGAATACAATGCTGCAAAACATATTATTTATATTGCTGATTGCCGAACATTTCGGGAAATCCGTTGTATAAAAAAACGCTTACTCTACCGAAAGAGTAAGCGGACAAAAGTATACACTTAAAAAATATTACATGAATTTTACACAAAGATTGTCGGAAGTGCTGATTTAATAGTATCCATGGACGTAAATTGAAACCGGCCTCGGAGTTGTTTAGGCCGACACCGTGGTCACGGATCTAGGTCTTCCCAGACGTTTGTACAATGTTGCATAGGGATGGAAAGTTCCCTTTTAAAGTACTCACCGGAGGAAGAACAATCTAATGTTGTGTATTTCACCCTACTCTGACAAGTACACCGTCCCGTTTTTCACACTAATAAGTAATCATGTTTTTGAACATGATCCATACCACAACGGAATCGGATTTAACCAATTTCCTTTTCCGGATAATTGGATTCTTTACGACTATCCCTTGGTAGTTTTTTAATAAGTTATAACTTTGCTCTCGAAGTAAGCCATGTTCATACGTTCGCCATTTTCTTCTAGTATCGACTAACAAGCAGGACTTTTTTGAAGTTTGCAGACCATTTTTTCTTTCTAATAAGGTTGCGTTGTGCCCAATTTAACAAACCATCGTTAATAATTGATGACCTGAAAGGTTAGACCAATTTTGCATAATTGTGATATTATAGGATAAGTCATGTTTTTATTGAGTGTAATGAAAGGATGAAAAACAAATATGGGTAACAACGAGCTTCCGAAAACCGTATCTCTGTATACGCTAGGTTGCAAAGTGAATCATTACGAAACCGAGGCAATCTGGCAACTTTTTAAAGATGCCGGTTACGACCGCGGGAATTTCGAAAAAAATTCTGATGTTTATGTCATTAATACGTGTACAGTGACGAATACCGGTGATAAGAAAAGCCGGCAAGTCATCCGTCGCGCTGTTCGGAAAAATCCGGACGCAGTTATTTGTGTAACAGGATGTTATGCACAAACGTCTCCTGCGGAAATTATGGCGATTCCAGGGGTAGATATCGTTGTCGGAACACAAGATCGGACGAAACTCCTTGGGCTCATTGATGAATTCCGTTCGGAGCGTCAGCCAATCAATGCTGTCCGCAATATCATGAAAAACAGAATCTATGAAGAGCTCGACGTTCCCACATTTACTGATCGTACACGTGCATCTCTTAAAATCCAAGAAGGATGCAATAACTTCTGTACGTTCTGCATCATTCCATGGGCGCGTGGACTAATGCGTTCACGTGATCCACAAGAAGTAATTCGTCAAGCGCAACAACTTGTTGATGCGGGTTACCTTGAAATTGTATTAACCGGTATACATACGGGTGGTTACGGTGAAGATTTGAAAGATTACAATCTTGCACGACTGCTTCGTGACCTTGAAACACAAGTCAAAGGACTGAAACGCCTTCGCATTAGTTCGATTGAAGCGAGCCAACTGACGGATGAAGTGATTGATGTCCTGCGTGATTCAACAACTATCGTTCGCCACTTACACATCCCGATCCAATCTGGTTCAGACACGGTTCTGAAACGTATGCGGCGGAAGTATACGATGGCGTTTTTCGCAGAGCGTCTGGACAGACTTCGTGAAGCGTTGCCGCACTTGGCAATCACTTCGGACGTCATCGTCGGTTTCCCAGGTGAGACGGAAGAAGAGTTCATGGAAACGTATAACTTTATACGTGATCATGGATTCTCAGAACTTCACGTTTTTCCTTATTCAAAACGAACGGGTACTCCTGCCGCTAGAATGGAAGATCAGGTTCCGGAAGAAGTGAAAAACGAACGTGTTCACCGTTTGATTGAATTGAATGATCAGTTAGCGAAACAATATGCGTCTACTTTTGAGGATGAAGTGCTTGAAGTCATTCCAGAAGAGAAGTATAAACTTGACCCGGAAAGTGGTCTATATGAAGGCTATTCAGACAACTATTTGAAAGTTGTTTTCACTGCCGATGAATCAATGGTGGGCAAAATTGTTCGTGTGAAAATTGGACAAGCAGGTTACCCATATAGCGAAGGTCAGTTTGTCCGCGTTATAGAGGAAGAAACACAGCATGTTTAAGGTTTCTATAAAAGCTGTTTCTACTTGATTTTGAGTTGAAACAGCTTTTTTGGTGCAGAAACGACTTGTTCTTGATATGATGTGAGAAGTACGGACGACTCAAGGAGGAATTCATTTGAATACAAATTTTGCAACTTACATTGATCATACATTATTGAAAGCTGACGCAAAGAAAAATGAAATCGAAACGTTATGTGAAGAAGCTCGAAAATACACGTTTGCATCAGTTTGTATAAACCCGACCTGGGTGAAAACAGCAGCGGCAGCGCTAGAAGGATCACCTGTTAAAGTATGCACAGTGATTGGTTTTCCTCTAGGGGCTTCAACTTCTGAAGTAAAGGCGTTTGAAACTGGGAATGCAATTGCAAACGGTGCAAATGAAATCGATATGGTTATCAATATTGGCGCTCTTCGCGGTGGTGATGATGAAACTGTGAGAAAAGATATTGAAGCGGTAGTTAACGCTGCAAAAGGAAAAGCAATTGTCAAAGTCATCATTGAAACGTCTCTTTTAGCCGATAAGGAAAAAAGGAAAGCATGTGAACTTTCGGTCCTTGCAGGTGCTGATTTCGTGAAAACATCGACAGGTTTTTCAACGGGAGGTGCGACAGAAGAAGATGTGAAGTTAATGAGAGCTGTTGTTGGACCTGAAATGGGTGTTAAAGCGTCAGGTGGTGTCCGAAACTTAGAGGATATGAAGAAAATGATTGACGCGGGAGCTACAAGAATCGGCGCCAGTTCAGGCGTTCTAATCATGCAGGGCCTTGAATCCAAATCTGATTATTAATTTAAAAGTTTTATATTGACCTATAGTTAAATCCGCGGTATAATTTATGAGTACATGGCACTTGGTCATGTTCTAGAAGTGTGTTTGGAGGGAGGGACAAGAGATATGTCGAAAACTGTTGTTCGTAAAAACGAATCGCTTGAAGATGCTCTTCGCCGCTTCAAACGTACTGTATCCAAAAGTGGAACAATACAAGAGGTAAGAAAGCGTGAGTTTTATGATAAGCCAAGTGAAAAACGTAAAAAGAAATCTGAAGCTGCAAGGAAACGTAAATTCTGATTTCCTGTGGTGATGAGTTCGACCTTGTTTTAAAACTAAAATTTGGTAAACCGGAAAATCCTTTATGGGTTTTCCGGTTTATTTGTATATGCGGTAAAACAAAACTATTTAAGGGAAAGTGAAACTTCCGAGCAATTTAAACGTATATAGAGATATAATAGAATCTATAAAGAGAGAGGTGAAAAAAACTATGCATAAAATGATAGGAAGAATTATCCTGTTCATTTTATTCGTATCGGCATTCGCATTCCCACTCTTAGAAACAGGAGCGGCAACTTCGAAAGTCTATAAAGTTCCAGTTGAGGACGTTGTTGAGAAGGGATTATACGCATTTTTACAGCGGTCATTTGAAGAAGCGGAAGAGGCTGGAGCAAAGGCTATCATTCTGGAAATTAATACTCCAGGTGGGTTTACCGATGCGGCTGACCAAATCGCTAAGCTAATGGATGAGAGTCCTTTAAGAGTAATCGCTTACATTAATAATAAAGCAATCTCTGCTGGTGCATTCATAGCGCTTTATGCTGATGAAATCTATATGTCACCTACCGCAACAATGGGAGCCGCACAAGTAATCGATTCTGCGGGAAATGCGGCGGATGTCAAAGCTCACAGTGTTTGGGTTGCAGATATGATAACTGCGGCTGAGTCGAAAAAAGGCCGAGAACCGAAATATGCAGAAGCGATGGCAGATCCTGAAATTAATCTACCTGATTATCGGGCTGGAGTAGGGAAGCTGCTAACGCTAAAAGCGGATGAAGCAAAAAAAGTCGGTTACAGTAACGAAACAGTTGAGTCCTTCAATGAGTTGCTAAAAATAACAGGACTTGAAAATGCGGATATCATTTCAACAAAAGAAACATTTGCTGAGAGCATTGCACGTTTCGTCACACACCCGATTGTAGTGCCAATCCTCTTATCGATTGCAGGATTAGGGTTTGTACTTGAATTATACTCACCGGGATTCGGTGTACCAGGAACAATGGCTGGAATTTCGTTGGTTTTATTCTTTTACGGACATCTTGTTGCGGGGCTTGCTGGTTACGAAACGATTATCTTGTTCCTTATTGGGGCGGGTCTGGTCGTTGCAGAAATCTTCCTGCCGCATGGTATAGCAGGGGTCATTGGATCGCTCGCAATTATTGGAAGTATTATTATGGCGGGCGGCAATCCGATGTATATGGCGATTTCTGTCCTTATCGCGGTTGCTATCGCTGTTATAGGGATGGTGATTATTATGAAATTTTTCGGTAAAAAATTGCACTTGCTCAACAAGGTTGTACTAATGGATACAACTGATACGGAAAGCGGTTATGTTTCGAATGTGAACAGGATTGAATTACTTGGACGCATTGCTAAAACATCTACACCGCTAAGGCCATCTGGAGCAATTGAGCTTGATGGCGAGCGAATTGATGTCGTTTCTGAAGGAAGCTACATCGGCAAAGGAATAAGTGTTATCATTGTAAAGGTTGAAGGTTCCCGGACAGTAGTAAGGGAATCAAAAGAGAAAGGGGAGAATGAATAATGCCAGCAATCGCAGGTTCAGCAGGTTTAATAGGTATTGTAGCAATCGTTGTTATCGCAATAATAGTATTGTCCGTATTTTTCACACTCGTCCCTGTAGCGCTATGGATTTCTGCCATGGCAGCAGGAGTAAGAGTAAGCATCTTCACACTGATTGGTATGCGTCTCCGCCGGGTTATCCCGAGCCGGATTGTCAATCCACTAATTAAAGCACATAAAGCTGGACTCGATGTAACAATTAACCAGCTTGAAAGTCATTACTTGGCTGGAGGGAATGTCGACCGTGTTGTCAACGCCCTAATCGCTGCACACCGTGCAAATATCGAGCTTACATTTGAACGTGCTGCGGCTATCGATCTTGCAGGTCGTGACGTTTTAGAGGCAGTTCAAATGTCCGTTAACCCGAAAGTTATTGAAACACCATTCATCGCTGGTGTGGCAATGAACGGGATTGAAGTTAAAGCAAAAGCACGTATTACAGTACGTGCAAACATCGATCGTCTTGTCGGTGGTGCTGGTGAAGAAACAATCGTTGCCCGTGTTGGTGAAGGTATCATCTCGACAATTGGTTCATCAATCAACCATGCAAAAGTATTGGAAAATCCAGATATGATTTCTCAAACGGTCTTAGCAAAAGGTCTTGATTCAGGTACTGCATTTGAAATTCTATCAATTGATATTGCAGACGTTGATATCGGTAAAAACATCGGTGCAGAACTTCAAACTGAACAAGCAATGGCTGATAAAAACATCGCACAGGCAAAGGCAGAAGAACGCCGTGCAATGGCTGTTGCAAATGAACAAGAAATGAGAGCGAAAGTTGAAGAGATGCGTGCGAAAGTTGTCAGTGCTGAAGCGGAAGTTCCGCTTGCAATGGCAGAAGCGCTACGTAAAGGTAATATTGGCGTCATGGATTATGTGAATTATAAAAACATCCAGGCAGATACAGGAATGCGTGATTCCATCAGTAACTTTGGTGGAGATAAGGAAGCTACAGAAATTAAGAAGAACTAATAATTGAGAAGCCATTTCCTGGAAAGGGGATGCACGAATGGAACAGTTAATCATTTTTATCATTTTGGCAATTGTCGGATCTTTATTTAGAGGCAAGAAAAAAGAACCTGCAAAGGGTCCGCAGTCTAAGCCAGTCACGGCAACGGGGCGCGCTTCAGAGGGTCCGACAACAAAATTAAAAGAGATGTACCGTGAATTGCAAAGAGAAATGGCAGGAGCGGAACCGGAACAGCCTAGTCGCCAGCTATCAAAGCAGCAACAACAGGCACCAATAACGGTTCCTTCGTCTCCTGTAGTAGTACCACCAGCAAGACCGACTGCTGATAGAAAAGAACGTGCTAATTCATCAGCGAATCGTCACATCGAACGCCCCGATTCATCTGTGAATCGACATAGTGGAAGATTAGCTGCACATGGTGGTCAACGTCCAGCTGTGTCTTCTATACAATCGCACGATTTAATGCCGAAAAATCAAGATGACTTGCTGAAAGGCATTGTATTCTCTGAAATTTTTGGCCCACCGAAATCAAAAAGATAAGCATTGACCCTCTATCCGAATCATACGATGTGGATAGGGGGTTTTATATTTTGAAGAGACTATTTCAGACCGGTTCATCAGTTATAATTGAAGATTTCGCTTCATTACGGATTAACGGACCTTATTCTTTGCTAAAGCTTGGCCCCGATTTTGCGATCATTAAGAGTGGAGATTACAGGATTGAGGCGATAGGCACTGATTTAAAAGTTGAAACGTTATCAGAAGAAGTTGCTGTTTTTACATTCACTTCAATTACTACTATGAATGTGACCACAGGTGCAGATAAGGAAGCGGAGCTCAATGCGTAAACGGTATGCTGTCAAAATATCGGGCGACGGCAACCTTTCCGGATTCCTCACAAAACTTATTACAATTGGAACGAAAATAACATCGTTATCAGTTGTAGATGGGGTAGCACGTTTTCGAACAGATCGTAGCGGGCTTCGTGCTATCAGACGTAATAGAAGGCATTATCGGTTAAAAGTAGCCATTTCGATTGCGAATCTTGAATCGGGCTCGATTGGACTATTCACATCTAGCCGCTTTCTCATCGCATGTCTCATTCCTTTTGTTGCCTCATTGTTCCTGTGGACAGTAGATGTTGAATCAGATATACCGGAAGTCGTGGACAGAATAGAAAAGAAACTCGAAAAAAACTCTATCGTTTTGTTAAGACCTTTAGCTTTAATTCCTGATGAAGGTGAAATTCGGCGAGAGCTCATGCTTGATGATCCTGCTTTATCATGGGTTAGATTTAGACGTGTTGGAACGTCGCTGACAATTATTCCGATGTTATCACCTCCTACAACTAAGATTGTTGAAGCGAAAGAACCCCCGTCTCACCTTGTAGCGCGTACAGGAGGCGTTATAACGAGTTTTGAGCTAGAAAAGGGGGAACGGGTCGGTCATGTTCATCAGACTGTTAAGAAAGGGGACGTGCTAGCCACAGGTATACTGGAGCAAGGTGATAAAACGACAGTTGTTGGAGCGGACGGTGCTGTGTATGCGGATTATTGGGTCGAATACACCTTTACCCTCCCGAAAAAAATTAATTTTCAGTTACAGGGCGAGGAAATTGTGAACTATTCTTTTAACCTACCGTGGAAGCAGCAAGGCGAAGAAGCATGGTCTTTATGGTCTTTCATTGAGACAGAAAGATATATGGAAGAAATCGCAGGGCACTTTGAATTGATTGAAGGTATGGAAGAAACGGTTATAATTCCATTACTAAAAAACAAATTATTGTCGGAATCTTTTTCAAAAGCAATTATTAAAGATGAAAAAGTTTTACACGTGACATTCGATGATGATAAAGTTAGTGGGACAATATTGTTTCTTATCAATGATAATATTGCTGTAAAAAGACTGATTCCCAAGGAGACTGAGCCTATTGGATGAGCAAATGATTCAATTACATGTTGAAGACCCGAATGAAACAATAATGCTTCTTGGAATTTCTGATCAGAATATGAAACTGATTGAAGAGCAGCTAAACGTTTCTGTATTGACGAGAGGCGACACGATTTCAATCAGTGGCGCTGAAGATAGTAGGAATTCGGCTAAAGCGCTTTTGGAACAGTTGTTGAAAGTAATACGTAAAGGCATTAATATCAATCAACGTGATGTCTCAACTGCTCTTGAGATGGTGAAAAGTGGCACAATTGAATACTTTGCAGAATTGTACGATGAAGAAATTTCAAGGAATATGAAAGGTAAAGCGATTCGTGCAAAGACAATCGGTCAGCGTGAATATGTCAGTGCGATTCGATCGAGAGACCTTGTATTCTGTATCGGGCCAGCTGGTACGGGGAAAACGTACTTAGCGGTCGTACTAGCTGTTTTGGCGATGAAGACGGGTTCTGCGAAGCGGATAGTCTTAACACGTCCTGCAGTCGAAGCAGGAGAGAGTCTGGGCTTCCTCCCGGGCGACTTGAAAGAGAAAGTTGACCCATACCTTCGCCCGCTGTACGACGCGCTACACGATGTCCTGGGAGCGGAGCAAACGGATCGGCTAATGGAACGAGGAGTAATCGAAATTGCACCGCTCGCCTATATGAGGGGACGGACACTCGATGATGCATTTATCATTCTCGATGAAGCGCAGAATACAACAAAAGCACAAATGAAAATGTTTTTAACACGTCTTGGTTTCGGATCAAAAATGGTTATCAATGGCGACAAGACGCAAATTGATTTACCAAGAGGTACAGAATCTGGTTTAATCGTTGCAGAATCAATCCTTAAACAAGTTGGAGATATTCACTTCCAGTACTTAGAGCAAGGTGATGTCGTTCGTCACCCGATTGTTGCAAAAATAATTGAAGCATACGAACAGGAGCAGTCATAGAAAGTGACTGCTTTTTCTTTAGAATCATCGCTGCTCTGATTATAGCTATAGAGAAGCAGGGGGAGAGATTCCAATGTTCAAACCAATTAGGAAACTAGTTAAATCACTGAAATTCAATTATTTATCCTTGTTTTTAATCGGCCTATCCTCCATACT
Organism: Sporosarcina sp. E16_8; assembly: GCF_017347095.1. Classification (GTDB taxonomy): domain Bacteria; phylum Bacillota; class Bacilli; order Bacillales_A; family Planococcaceae; genus Sporosarcina. The sequence continues at coordinate 60,290 of NZ_JADPRZ010000013.1, forward strand.
TCTTTTTACTTTCATGTATGGCAGTGTGAAAAAGGAAACCTATGAATTGAAATCTTTTCAAATATCACCAGATACAATCCGTTCCTTAAAAACGGTTGAGGATACTGTGAAAACCGAACAAGATAGGGAGCGTGCCGCTAATGAAGTAGGCCCTTACTATGTATTTTCAGAAGACGTTGTAAAAAACAGACAAGCAATCGCAACGTCCTTGTTCGATTTTCTAATCGAAGTAAAACCTCAAGATGTGCACGATCAATCTAATTCAGAAATGTCTTCTAAGTCTTCCAAAGAATTAGTCGGACAAATGCGCACTAAACTTACCAGTTTGGAAAAGGAAGAACCTAGTCTGCGACTTAGTGATGACGCTATAGCTAATCTTTTATCTCTGAGTACAGAGGCTTTACTGAAAGCGAAAAGCATATTAGTCGGTGTACTAGGTGAGGAATTATCGAAACCGGTACGAACGGCGGATCTGTCGACTGTCCGTTATGAAGTAGAACGGAAAATTAGGCTTACAGATTCGGTTCCGCCTTCAATTTTGCAAACGCTAGTAACACTTAGCCGGTCTCTTGTTGTAGAGACAGAATCGATTCATGAGGAAATGACAAAGGCTAGGGTTGCACAGGCGCGAGAAAGTGTCGAACCTACCCGTATCTTGCAAGGACAAGTGATCGTCCGTGAAGGGCAGGTCATTGACAAAGAAATATACAGGCAATTAGAGCTAGCGGGCGTATTGTCAAATCAATCGTCTATGAAACCGTTGGCAGGTCTTATTATATTTGTCCTGTTTGTGGGTGCAATTATTTATATGCATTTCCTGTCATGGCGTGAAAATAGGGTTGTGAAGAAAAAGGCATTACTCATTGTATTAGTTGTCTTTTTCCTGCTCGTCATCATGATGAAACTCATCTCCCTTATTGAAAAAGATTTCGATGTTCTGTTGGCTTTCCTGTTTCCGACAGCATTGGCACCCATGCTTATTAAGCTATTGACAAACGAGCGGCTTGCACTGATGACGACAATAATCACTGCGGCAACAGCAGGCATTCTGCTACAAGAAGGTTATGCGGCAATCATTCAGATGGAAGTTGCATTGTACATACTTTTCGGAGGTATTATGAGCTTGTATTTACTAGGAGACAATGGCAGACGTTCGAATATTTTACGGACAAGCTTAGGGGTTTCTGTTTCCAATATGATGTTCATCGCATTTTACCTCTTGATGACACAGTCATCTTACGATTTGACGGAATTAGTGTATTATATGATAGCGGCAATTGTTTCGGGTATTTTGTCAGGAGCACTTACAATTGGGCTTATGCCATTTTTTGAGTCCGCCTTTCGGCTATTATCGGATATGCGACTTATCGAACTGTCGAATCCGAATCACCCGCTGCTTAAAAAAGTGCTAACTGAAACACCAGGTACTTATCATCACAGCGTTATGGTCGCAAATCTAGCCGATGCGGCATGTGAGTCGATTGGTGCGAATGGACTTCTTGCCAGAGTGGGAAGTTATTATCATGATATCGGAAAGACGCTGAGACCTGGTTACTTCATCGAGAATCAGCATGCTGGTCAAAATCCACATGACTCATTGCCACCAGAAAAAAGCAGGGATATCATTATTGCTCATGGAGAAGACGGTGCGAAACTTCTTGAAAAGCATAAGATGCCAGTAGAAATAATTGATATTGCTCGTCAGCATCATGGAACGAGTACATTGAAATATTTTTACTTTAAAGCTAAGGAATCTGGGGAAGATGTAAAGGAAGAGGATTTCCGTTATGCAGGACCAAAACCTCAAACAAAAGAAATCGCAATCATCTCAATTGCAGACAGTGTTGAGGCCGCTGTACGATCAATGAAAGAACCGACATCAGAAAAAATTGCAGCTCTCGTACGATCTATCGTTAATGATAAAATGAACGATGGCCAATTCGATGAATGCGATCTTTCTATGAAGGAATTGAAGAAAGCGGAAACAGTTATCTGTGAAACGTTAAATGGAATTTTCCATAACCGAATTGAATATCCGAAGTGAGTACGAAGGGAGCTAATAGTAGATGTTGGAGATATATTTTGAGGACGAAACAGCTAGAGTCGATGACAAAATCGAGGATTTGATCCGGAAGCTGTTAAGTCATGCTGCAAAAGAAGAAGAACTAGCAGGAGAAATGGAAGTTTCGGTAACATTCATGACAGATGCAGACATTCAGGAAGTGAATGCAACTTATCGTGGTAAAAATGTACCGACAGATGTCATTTCATTTGCACTCGAAGAATTAACGGAAGGCGAAGTGGCTATTATTCCTGAAGAAGGCATGCCAACCGCTTTAGGTGATATACTTATTTCAGTGGAAACAGCTGAACGGCAAGCAGGGGAATACGGACATGATTTTAATCGTGAAATTGGATTTCTTGCGCTTCATGGCTTCCTTCATCTTCTTGGCTATGATCACATAACTGAGGAACAGGAAGCTGAGATGTTCGGCAGGCAAAAGGAGATTCTCGCTTCATTTGGACTCGAGAGGTGATTGATCAATGCGGAAGTTCATTCAATCATTTGTCTACGCATGGAATGGGATCCGTTATGGCATAGGCGCGGAACGGAATGCGAAAGTGCATGTTATGGCCGCAATCATTGTCATTGTAGCGGGTTTTATGACGGGCCTTTCGAAGTCAGAGTGGTTCATCGTCATTATTCTGATTTGCGGAATGCTGACGCTTGAGCTGATGAATTCTGCTGTCGAACGTGTCGTCGATCTACTAACAACTGAACGCCATATACTCGCGAAACAAGCGAAAGACCTCGCAGCAGGTGCGGTCTTAGTGTATGCGATTGGAAGTGCAATAATCGGTTTAATGTTATTTATTCCGAAATGGTTTAACTAAATTAAAGAGGTGTCTTTATGGATGTAGAAAAATTAGTTGCTGAATCGAAAAAAGCGCGGGAGAAAGCGTATGTCCCGTATTCAAAATTCCCAGTTGGAGCGGCGCTGTTAGCCGAAGACGGGACTATCTATCACGGCTGCAATATTGAAAACTCAGCTTATAGCATGACCAATTGTGCTGAACGAACAGCGTTTTTTAAAGCTGTTTCCGATGGCGTACGTATCTTCAAAGCGCTAGCGGTAGTTGCGGATACAGAAGGACCTGTTTCCCCGTGTGGAGCATGCAGACAGGTAATTGCAGAGTTTTGCGATGGCTCGATGCCTGTCTATCTCACGAACCTGAATGGGGACGTAGAAGAAACAACTGTAGCAAAACTATTACCAGGCGCATTTTCAAAGGAGGATCTTTCATATGCAGCAGAACAACAATAAAGGGTTCAAATCGGGATTCATCTCGATCATAGGACGTCCTAATGTCGGTAAATCGACATTTCTTAACCATGTAGTCGGACAAAAGATTGCGATTATGAGTGACAAACCACAGACGACTCGCAATAAAGTACAAGGTGTTGTCACGACAGAAGAATCTCAAATCATCTTCATCGATACACCGGGGATTCATAAACCAAAACATAAACTTGGTGATTTCATGGTGAAAACGGCCCGCAACACATTGAAAGAAGTAGATGTGGTCATGTTCATGGTCAATGCAGATGAGCCGATTGGCCGCGGTGACCGCTTCATAATGGAACTTCTCGAAAATTCAAAGACACCGGTATTCCTTATCATCAATAAAATTGATTTAGTTCATCCGGATGAACTATTCAAAATCATCACTTCGTATACAGCAGAGTATGACTTTGCTGAAATTGTACCAATTTCTGCGATAAACGGAAATAATGTGGAACGTCTTCTTGAAACGATGATTAAATACTTACCTGAAGGACCTAAATATTATCCAGATGATCAAGTAACGGATCACCCGGAACGATTCATCATTTCCGAATTAGTTCGTGAAAAGGTATTACATCTAACGAGGGAAGAAATTCCACACTCTATAGCGGTTGTTATTGAGAAGATTGAACGCGAAGAAGGACGGGAAATGGTCAATGTTATGGCGACAATTGTTGTCGATCGTGATTCCCAAAAAGGCATTGTCATCGGTAAAAAGGGTGCATTGCTAAAAGAAATCGGAACGAATGCTAGACATGATATCGAAATGCTACTTGGTTCGAAAGTGTTTCTTGAGTTATGGGTAAAAGTGCAGAAAGACTGGCGCAATAAACCCGGCCATCTGAAGGAATTCGGATTTAGGGATGACGAGTATTAAGTAATGAAAAGCGTAAGCGGCCGCCAAGACGCGACAGGCATAAGGCAGTCCGGCGAAGCGGCGCACTATGCCGCATAGCTGGAATGACTTATGACCCGAGCGTCTGGCCGCTGAAGCTAGACAAAGAAAAGCGTAAGCGGCCGCCAAGACGCGACAGGCATAAGCTAGACCGTCGGAGCGGCGTGCACTATGCCCGCATAGCTGGAATGACTTATGACCCGAGCGTCTGGCCGCTGAAGCTAGACAATGAAAAGCGTAAGCGGCCGCCAAGACGCGACAGGCATAAGGCAGTCCGGCGAAGCGGCGTGCACTATGCCGCATAGCTGGAATGACTTATGACCCGAGCGTCTAGTCGCTATAGCTAGACAAAGAGGTGATTGCTTCGCTGAACAAATGGGAAGGAATCATTCTAAGAGGTATTCCGTACGGTGAGTCCAACAAAATTGTCACGCTGTTTACTCGTGAAGGCGGTAAAATGACGGCGATGGCCCGTGGAGCGAAGAAACCTGCGAGCAGACTAGCTGCTGTGACGCAGCCATTCACACATGGTTCATTCCTGATTCGTGCTGGCAGAGGAATGGGAACGCTTGAACAAGGCGAGCCCATCGATTCGATGCGGCATATCCGTGAAGACTTGGAAGCAACAGCTTATGCAAGTTATGTTGTTGAATTGATTGATAAGTTAACGGAGGATAATGAGCGTATAGCTGGTATATATGGCTTGTTGTATGAAGCACTTCACGCTATCAATGAACAATATGATCCAGAAGCAATTGCATTGTTTGTCGAGTGGAAAATGTTGCCGATTGCTGGTATCCATCCAATACTTCATCAATGTGCAAATTGCGGGGCGACTGAAGGCGAATTTGCTTTTTCATTCATGCAAATCGGCTTCATTTGTCATCGATGCTTCCATGTAGATAAGCATTCGATTCGAATTTCACCCAATCAATTGAAATTGATCCGGACCTTTTATACCGTTCCCATCAATCGTGTAGGTAATTTGACTTTGAAGAAGACGACAAAAGACTTCATGAAAAAGCTCGTCAGAACAATTTACGATGAGCAAGTTGGAATTCGATTAAAATCGAGATCATTCCTTGATCAACTCGACTCGACACCGGAACTGCTACCTAGAAAAGAAAAACCTAAAGAGGGTAGCGAATAGTCCTGTTTACAATAAATCCCGAACCTCGGATCCTAGGAAATAGGATCTAGAGCCGGGTTTTTTGAATATAAAAATATATTACACTTTATTGACGCGTTCGAAACCATTAAAACGCGTGCCTTGGAAAGTTAGCATGCCAACATCGCCATCAGCGAGCATGCCATATTGGGAACCGTTTACAGCTAATTCCATGCGGTCACCGCTCTCTACCTGAAATGTAGCATAATACCAAGTGCTGGCCGATGAATCGCCAGATCCACCAGAAGTCTTTGTCCTTTTTGTAACGACTTCGGCTGGTACTTTCAGTTCCGGGGAGTTATTATTTGAATTCCACGTACCGATAGATTTCGCAATACTAAAGATAATTGCACCAAAAATAATAATCGCAACTAAGCCGATAAAGATTGGCCCAAGCGTGAAAATAGCATTATCAAAAGATGAATACATGGACAAAACCTCCTTATGTATTTTAATGGTTGAATAGATGTTATACGTTCCATTTTTGAAATAGTTTCATAACTCCTTTGATAATTTAGTTGTAAATCCTTATACTGAGACGAAAGGAGGCGGGATTCGTCTATGAAATACATAATAATAGTTCTTCAAATCCTAGTCTTATACGGTTTTGTTTTGATAGGGAACTCTCTTCAGGATATCCTTCATTTGCCGCTTCCTGGAAGCATAATTGGACTGTTACTATTGTTGGCGGCTCTTTCATTAAAAGTATTTCGGCTTGAATGGGTTGAATCAGGCTCTTACTTCCTTTTATCTTATTTGCCATTATATTTTATACCAGCGACTGTCGGCGTGATGAATTACGGACATGTATTTGCAGGAAAGGGATTTCTGTTGATACCAATCACAATGATCAGCACGTTTTTGACGATGTGGATTTCTAGTACTTTAAGTCAATTACTTGCCAAGAAGTCCGCTAAGAAGGAGGAGGTTTCATGCAAATAATGCTGTTTTCTATCCTCTTTGTCTTTGTAACAGTTGCCGTTTACCTTGCTATGAACTTATTATATTTTAAATATCACAAAGCGTTCTTCATACCAATACTGACAACCACTATTGGAATTATTTTGATTCTCTTACTTTTTAGAGTCCCTTATGAAACATATATGCTCGGTGGAAAGTGGGTTGACCTGTTGCTGGGACCTGCGATTGTATCATTGGCAATTCCGTTATATAAACAAAGAGAACTAATTAAGCAGAATATGTTTCCCATACTTGGTGGTATATTGACGGGCGTTCTTGTTGGTATGATAAGCGGTGTACTTTTTGCAAAACTGGTAGGATTCTCAAAAGAAATCGTTGTTTCACTATTACCTAAATCGATTACAACGCCTATAGCCATACAAATTGCTTCGGCATTGGGAGGCGTAAATTCGCTTACAATTGCATTCGTCATGATTGCCGGATTTACCGGTATTATTCTAGGGCCGACATTTTTGAATTGGTTTCGCATCGATACAGCTATCGGCCGCGGAATCGGGCTGGGAGCAGCAGCACATGCACTTGGGACATCGAAAGCGATTGAACTGGGTGAGCAGGAAGCATCTTATAGTTCCATCGCTATGACGCTATCCGCAATTATTGGATCTATCGTTGGACCGGTTATGGCTTGGTTTTTTTATTGAAACTTCACTATGGTGAAGAGTGATTGGGAGAGTAAATAATATTAGGTAGAAGCGTTAGGTCCTTTATAGAAAATAGTGAAAATGCAGGGACAATCTAATTCATCATATCCTCTTAAGTTGATGAATTAAGTAATCCTTGCAAAATAAATGAGTGAATATTCATTCATAGCTAAAAGTATGCTATGTTTATAGGGGTCTTATTAATCAGAATAATGGGGGGGAAATAATGGAGCTTAAAGTAGGGGCTGTTTTCACATGGTCAAAAACATTTAATGAGGAAGAAACGCTACAATTTGCAGTGTTAACGGGCGATAAGGGGAAACATCATATGGAGCGAGATGACAATGGGCGCTTGATGGTACACGGCCTATTCACTGCAAGTATCGGTACAAAATTAGGAGGAGATTTGGATTATATTGCAAGAGAGATGGTCAGTGAATTTCTGCGACCTGTTTTTACAGGGGATACGATTACGTGTGAATTAATGATGACGGAAGTTGAACAAAAAGATGGATTTAAGAGGATAGCGATGAGTATGGTTTATCGCAATCAAATTGGTAAAGAAGTTCTGGTTGGAACGAGTCATGGAATTATTCGGGATTAATAAGTATGTTAATAAATGGTTTGAAAAAGCAATTCAGTGATAAATTGAATTGCTTTTTTGATTTCTATTATTTAAATGCCTAATTATTCGGGATATGAAACCTTCATGTTAGATTAGCGTCTACTAATAAAAGAGGGTGCTAATAGTAGTGTATTCATTATTTACAGCGGATGTAAAGGCTATATTGTCTTTTAAATCACTATCACTGTGTTTTTTAGAAATGGGGTACTAACTATGGAGGTTACATTAGAAAAAGCAAGCGAATCTGATGCGGAATCTATTTTTGATATACAAGTAAATGCATTTTTTCCGTTGCTTGAAGTTTATAAGGACTATAATACTAATCCAGCGAATGAAACGATCGAGAGAATGATAACGAGGATAAACAACCCTTCAGGAGGAGTTTATAAAATAAAATCGGATACTACTCTGGTTGGCGCTATTAGTGTCTTGTGTAAAGATGAAACTCATTATTGGATCAGTCCAATGTTTATTCTACCAAAATACCAGGGGCAAGGAATTGCCCAAAAAGCAATAACACAAATAGAGAAAAATTTTCCACAAGCGTTTAGTTGGGAATTGGCTACTATAGCGGAAGAAAAACGTAATTGTTATTTATATGAAAAAATGGGCTTCACAAAAACAGGTGTACTTAAGAAAATAAATGATGGCATGACACTTGTTTATTTTAAAAAGGTTTTATGATACATATTCACATTTTTTTATAACCAGTATATTTGTGAGTTTACGGGAATTTCTAGTTACTAAGTTGTTGTGGGGTACGGTTTTAGCTGGTATTTTTTTTTCGAGAGGTCAAAACCTTCGATTAGAACCTACATGTTGTTTTCAGTTATCTTTAATTCACTCCATATCATTAGTATATTTTTGTTTGAAATTAAAACCTATGGGCAAAGTTAAATTTCGGTAAGCCTTCCAGTGGACAACGAATTTAATAACGACTGGAAAAAGGTTTATGGTGCTTATCAAAACAATACGATTTTACAGGGGTGGATGACTGGAATTGAAACGCTTCTCGATAAGCCTTGCTCTGTTGTAACCTTTGGTAAAATCCGTGGGTTCATTCCATTGGAATTTACTGTTAGCCGACAAATTACACCAGCTCCGAGCGATGACATGACAGTCTGTTGCGTTCAAAGTTATGAACTATGACAGGGAAGCAGAAATATTCACGGCATCACGAATGGCTGCGTTAGAACATAAGGCATCCATCACGCTATAGAAAATTGAAGTTGATGATGAAATCATTGCCGTTGTTCGTAGAGTCAGCCCATCACTTGTCCATGCAGATTAGAATGAATGATAGACTGTATACCACTTCACATCTTTTAAATGAACAAAGATAAGAAATCATAATTATTGGAAGTAATAATGTTATACTTGTTATGCAAATTTGATTGATTATCAATAAGATCAATCTTCTTCAAACTGGCCAATTTTGTGAACAAGAAATGATAGGAATTCTAAAGTTATGCAAATTAGATAATTAGCATTGATACTCATCGAGAGAGGTTATAGAAAATGCGGAATAAAGAGTTAAAGGTGTTAGAAATACCGAAGTGGGGACGCTATTTAAGAGGAAAGTGGATTGAAAAATTTGCTGGTCATCTAACAAAAGAGGAACAAATAGAAATATATTTGGATTCATTTTTATGGCATCTTTGTAGCTATGAAAAAGTGGAATGTCTTGAAAAGGAAGAGGCCATAAAAGCATTTGAAAGACAAAAAAAGAATCAATGCACAATCTTTTATCAATTCACGAATGAAGCGTTCTTAGTTCAAAATGCTAAAAGTCTTAAAGTAAATGACTTCCCATGGGATCGCTTGGATCTTGATTCCAGTGACATGTATGTTATGGATTGGGAAAACAACTGGACCTTTATTAAAACGCATGAAACAGGGCTTGGACCTTATTTTATTCGAAAGTCATAACTATCTACTTTTAGGATTGGGCGCAGTTGTCGCATAAGGTTTGTGCTTCAATCTGGCCAGATCGTAGAATCGAGGAAGATAAATGATGTTTCTAAAATCTGTGAATAAAAGAGAAACATTGAATTGAAAAAGGGCAGCTATACTAGGTTTTTACACGTATTTACTCCTATCAACTGGTAACTATTTTCATTATATATCAATGGGAGAGGATTTCTTCTCTTCACGTTCAATTTTCTTGAGTGGATTGGTAGTCGCCTTTGGATATGAAGCTTTTTTGAATCTTAAAGACAAAAAAAAATCGGGCTACAAAGCTCCAGGTAGTTGAATATATCTTTGCTAGAACTGTATAAGCGATTGCGCCCATATCACTCAAACAGGCCATTTAACTGAAAAAGAGGCGGTATTTTGTTAAACCTATCTTTGGGAGTGTTAAATTTAAGTTCACTCATTTTGCTTATTCTTGGAATAAAGAAAAAGTCTAGATTGTCAATATTTTTTGGCGTTTTTGCTTTTATCGCTCCATTACTTTACCTGGGTTTTAGACATTGGATTATTATGCATCCATTAGTGCCTGCAATTTCATTTGTGATTTCGGATATCATAAATAAAAAAATCAATTCTGTTGGAGAGTGATGGGCGTTGCCTTGGATATTATTATTGAGAATAGGACGCTATTATTGAACAAGACTTGGCGCCCATAAAATACATGCGGCCCAATTAGCAGAATGAGGGGGGGATTATAGTAACAAAAGAAAAGATATACTTTTTGGGATATTTTCTACTATACCCAAGTGTTTTTATAATTAGCTCTTTCTTATGGCGATTTATTATTCGGAGTCATGATTTATCGATTGTATTAACAGATTCTTTATCTATCCTAGTTTTATATTATTTTACCGTGAGTATTTACTTTAGTTTTCGGATGCGATTCCGAAGGTGAATTAAATTAAGGGAGGAGAATTTGTGTGTCCAGTTATTTCAAAGGGAAGTTTTTAGTTTCAAAAATTGTTGTAACGCTTATTCTTCTAAGTTTAATAATATTAACTCAGTACGGATTAATTGAGAGTGTAAAATATCTTGTGTAAATGAATAAATGCAAAAAGGAAGACCTTTTCTTGGTAGAATTAAGTCACCACAACCAATCCTAGAAAAGAGGCCTTCCCTATGACCC
>NZ_JADPRZ010000014.1 GCF_017347095.1 Sporosarcina sp. E16_8
TACCTGGAAGACTATATGAAAAAGGACTATCCTGAAAAATCAGCTTTACTGACTTCCAGGATAGCCCGACAATAACTAAGTTATGGTTAGCTACTATTCTTCACCAACGTCATTTGACAAAGAACCTTTTTTTTATGAAGCAGAGAAACTGTCCTTTCACGTCTGTTGATCAACCATTTTATTGCGAATAATACTGGTGACAAGGGAGTGAACCCCCATATTCACTGGTACATTACCGGCCCGTTTTCGGCGAAATAATCACGACAGATTTGAGGAGGAATTGCAGTTCATTCCTCCTTGGTGATCCTATTGCGATTAGTTGCCTGTCGCGGACCTATAATGTTTAAGTGGAAATTGCAGTTGTTTTGAAAAAATGAATAGATGACTTTCTACAGAAATTGATAGTGCCCGAAGATACAATTTCGGGCACTTCATCACAAATACAAAAGGCCCTCTACAAGTCAGTGAATGAATCACTGGTATTGTAGAGGACCTTTTAGTGCGGTGCATCAACCGAACCGTCCGTTGATATAGTCATCAGTGCGTTCATCTGTTGGAGTGCTAAACAGTGTAGATGTACGATCGCATTCTATGATTTCACCATTCAAGAAGAATGCAGTACGGTCAGAAATACGTGTTGCCTGTTGCATATTGTGCGTGACGATCGCAATTGTTACGTCGTTTTTGATGGTGCGAATCAATTCTTCGACTTTATGCGTCGATACCGGGTCGAGTGCTGAAGTTGGCTCATCCATTAAGATGACTTCTGGGTCAACTGCAAGGCAGCGCGCGATACAGAGCCGTTGTTGCTGTCCGCCGGAAAGGCTATATGCGCTTTTGTTCAGACGGTCTTTTACTTCATCCCACAAAGCCGCTTTACGCAAGCTGTCTTCAACAATCATATCTAGCATTGCTTTGTTACGGATACCGTGAATCTTCGGGCCGTATGCAACGTTTTCATAGATGGATTTCGGGAATGGGTTGGGTTTTTGGAATACCATACCGACTTTTGAACGAAGCAATTCCACAGACATAGCTTTGCCAAGAATATTATTACCCATAAATGTAACATTACCAGAAATGGTGACGTCACCTACGTTTTCTACCATACGGTTTAGTGTTTTTAAATACGTAGATTTACCACATCCGGAAGGGCCGATAATTGCTGTTACTTCTTTTTCATTGATGGACAAGTCGATGTTTTTTAGCGCGTGTGCCGTGCCGTACCAAAGATTCAAACCGTTTGTTTCATAAACGGCCTTTGTCCAGTTTTCATTTTTCATGACGCGGAGCTTGGTGTCATCAGTAGGTCGAACGAGTGTTGTTGTCATACTAATCCTCCTATCAATTTTTAAGCTTTTTTTCCGATCTGTTTCTAAAATAAATCGCAAATCCGTTCATTGTGATGAGCAAGACCATCAGCGCGATAATACCTGCAGAGGCAGCATCTGCAAATTCAGGTTGCGGGCGTTTGGCCCAGTCGTAAATTTGCATCGGAAGAGCTGTAAATGTACTAAGCGGTCCAGTTGGCAGGAATTGAACGATAACCGGGATCCCAAGAACGATAAGCGGTGCTGTTTCACCGATGGCACGTGAGAAGGATAGGATGCTACCTGTCAAAATAGAACCTGTTGCGGACGGTAAAATCACATGAATGATTGTTTGCCATTTTGTTGCGCCCATGCCGTATGAAGCTTCCCGAAGCGTGTCTGGTACGGAACGAAGTGCTTCTTGGGAAGCTACGATGATGATTGGTAAGATTAGCAAACTCATCGTCAATCCAGCAGCCAAGATACTGTTGCCGAGTGATAATGCACGGACAAATACAGTTAAACCAAGAAGCCCGAAGACAACAGAAGGCACGCCCGCAAGATTACTGATATTCATTTCAATAAAAGCGGTCCATTTATTTTTTTTGGCATATTCTTCAAGGTAAATAGCCGAACAAAGACCTAGGAACATGGATACCGGAATAACGACGGCCATGAGAGCCAGTGTGCCGACAAGTGCTGCTTTAATGCCCGCCTTTTCAGGGAAGCGGGATCCGAAGTTCGTAAAGAATGAAAGATTCAACCGTCCGACCCCATCTGCACCAATACCGTAAAACAGGAAGAATGTAATTCCGAGAACGGCGGCGACGACTGCGGCGAACAGCCATTTCATCGCAGAATCTTTTGTCAGCCGTCGATTTATTTTTGACTGGAGTACGCGGTCCATATTAGTATTCCTCCCTGAATTTCGTCTTGATGTATAAAGCGGCCCGGTTCATTAGGAATGTAAAAAGGAACAGCATGAAACCAACAGCGTAAATGGAGTAGTAGATTGTTGTACCATAACCTGCGTCACCTGTTGCGACTTGAACGATATACGAAGTCATCGTTTGAATTGAACCTGTAAAGTCCATATTTAATACCGGCGTGGAACCCGCGGCAAGTGAGACGATCATTGTTTCTCCTACAGCGCGTGATGCAGCAAGAATAATCGATGCGGCGATCCCTGAAATAGCTGCAGGAACGACGACTTTGATAGCTGTTTCGAATCGGGTAGACCCAAGTGCATAAGATCCCTCGCGGAATGAAGCAGGAACCGCAGAAAGTGCATCTTCAGAAAGTGAGATAATCATTGGTAAAATCATAATACCGACAACAATACCGGCACTTAATGCGTTAAATAATTTTAGTTGTGGAATGAATGACTGTAGCCACGGCGTCACGACTGTTAATGCGAAGAATCCATAAACAATCGTTGGAATACCAGCTAGTAACTCAATAATTGGTTTGATGAACTTTTTGAGTTTAGGTGACGCATATTCACTGAGGAAAATCGCACACGCGAGTCCAAAAGGCACCCCAATTAGAAGTGCGACACCTGCGATTTTTAATGTCCCGGTTATTAAAGGAAGCACACCGAACGCCTGATCAGCATTGGAGAAAGGTGCCCACTCTGTGCCAAAAATAAAATCGGTGACCTTAACTTCTTGAAAAAAGATGAATGTTTCTTTCAGCAATGTGTAGATAATCCCGAATGTTGCCAGTACAGTAACGGAAGTGACAGCAAGTAAAAGGTGCGGGATGATTTTGCCGAACTTCTCATTCTTTTTCGCAGCAGCAATGACATCGCGTGTTCGCAACTTTTCAGTCGGTTTTATTGAAGTCAATCCGTTTACCTCCTAGTGGATAACGTTGTTTAGTTTAGAGAGCGTTGTTGAAAGGATAATGGCTGCCCTACTATGCAGGACAGCCGGAATTGCTTCTATGCTTGAAAGTATTCAGCTTTTATTTCACAGAATCTATTGCTTTACGTGCATCTTCGTAGTCTGCGTCAGGAAGTTGTACATAACCGACTGCTTTTGCCATTTCGCCAGCATTGTCAATTACATATTCCATAAAGTTACGAACTTCTTTTTTCTCTTTTAGTGCAGCATTGCTAACATAAACGAATAGTGGACGTGAGAACGGTGTGTATTCGCCGGACTCGATTGTTGTTGCATTCGGTTCGACGCCATCAATTAATACTGCATTCAGAGAGTCTTTATTTGCTTCGTAGTATGCATAACCGAAAAACCCAATAGCGTTTTTGTCGCCTTTAATGCCTGTAACAAGAACGTTGTCATCTTCAGATAGTGTTGCAGATTTTACAAGGTCAGTATCTTCTAAGACAACTTCATTGAAGTAGTCATATGTGCCAGAATCTGTACCTGGTGAATAAAAGACGATTTCTTCAGCTGGCCAGCTTGGATTGATGTCAGACCATTTTTTTGCTGTTCCATCTTCTGCCCACATTTTCGCAAGATCTTCAACAGTAAGTGAGTCGACCCAAGTGTTTTCTTTATTCACAACGATTGTCAAACCATCGTTCGCAATTTTAAGTTCTGTATAGTTAACGCCTGCTTCATCTAATTTAGCTTTCTCTTCATCTTTAATTGGACGGGATGCATTTGAGAAGTCTGTTGAACCAGCGATGAATTTCTCAAATCCTCCACCTGTACCCGAAACACCCACAGAGACTTTAACGTCTTTTTCAGCTTGTGCATATTCTTCAACAATCGCTTCCATGATTGGCGCAACTGTCGACGATCCGTCACCTGCTACACTACCGCTCAAGCCTTCGCTTGTTTTAGCTGATGTATTGCCTTCCGTTCCGCCGCAAGCTGCTAGGAAAATCGAGCATGCAAGTCCGAGTGTTGCAAGTATCTTCATGTTTTTCATCTGTTGTTGTCCCCCTAAAGTGTTTTGACTACAATTCATATGATAGAGGGGAATTGTTGTGGGTGTATGAAGGAATGGTTAAGGTTTTGTAAATGGGGTAGGGGGTTATATGCTAGATCGTCGGGTTTATGATCGCTGTTGAAACCCTTTTAGGAACAAAAAAAGGCATGCCCTTGAGAGGAGCAGCCCGTCTGTTGGTTGAACTTCATTCGAAAATATAATGCAATGCTTTCACAGCTTGGTCGACCGTTTCGACGGTTGCATTTGCTTTGCGAGACAATTCCTTTAGTGCGTGATGGTGTGCTTCATCACGAATAAGAATGAGCGGTTTGCCGAATGCGACGGCAGCACTCGCGTCCATTGCGGTGTTCCACTGCTTATACTTCTCCCCGAATAATGCGATGACAAGATCGGCTTGCTTCATTAACAGCTCCGTTCGCAAATTATTAAAGCTCGATGCCGCAGCATCTTTGGCGATTGCATTCGACTGCTTGCCTAGAATATCTTCTCCGATGTTATCGGAACGATCGTGGTCTTCCATGGGACCGACGAAATCAATTGGCAACTTAAGTGCTGCTACTTTCATCTTTACTTCCTCGCGCCATGAACTATGGATTTCCCCTGCTAGGTAAACGGTAAATCTCATTTAAATTCCTCCTCGTCAATAAATTTAATTGTATCATTCATATTCAAAACATTGCTCGTGAATGACCGAAAGTTTAGACTATAATATAGAGATAGGGGGAATTGGGATGAAAACACTTTGGCATAACGGCACGATGTATACAATGGAACAAGAAGGCGACCAAGTTGAGGCGCTGCTCACTGAAAACGGTAAGATTAGTGCAGTTGGTACATTTGAGGATTTAAAAGAACGAGCAGATAATGAAATTGATTTACAGGGTTCCGTTCTTTATCCAGGATTCGTCGATAGTCATATGCATATGATTGGCCACGGCGAAAAGTTACTGAGTCTGGATTTGTCAAAGGCATCGTCAGCAGATGACATGATGGATATGCTGATGAATGCTTATCCCGATTTGAAATCAGACGAATGGTTTATCGGAGAAGGATGGAATGAAAATAACTTTCCAGATAAAAAGATCCCTACGCGACATGAATTGGATAAGGTGACGGATTCCCCAATGCTTTTGAAGCGGACATGCCGGCACGCAGCGCTCGCAAATTCAAAAGCGCTTGAGCTAGCAGGTATTTCAAAAGATACACTAGATCCCGAAGATGGTGTTATTATGCGCGATGCAAACGGGGAACCAACGGGCTACTTAAAAGAAGGAGCGCAGAAGATTGTGCTCGGCCTTATTCCAGAACCGACGGAAGAATCATTGACACTGGCCTTGCGAAAATCAGTGGATGATTTGCTGTCACTTGGGCTGACAGGAGGCGTGACAGATGATCTTGGGTATTATGGTGACTATAAAAATCCGCTGCAAGCTTTCAAAAACGTCATCGGCGAGCAGAAGAAATTTCGCGCACATTTATTGCGACGGTCAACTGTTTTCAAGCAATTGATGGAAGAGCAAGCTACTTATAATGAACCTTGGATAGAGCCAGGCGAGATGAAGTTTTTCATCGACGGAGCGCTTGGAGGTAAAACTGCATTGTTAAGTAAACCGTATGCGGATACGCCGGAAACGTCCGGCATGGCAGTTATTACAGATGAAGAAATCGATATGCTAGTAGCGCACGCACGCAAGTATGGAGAGGCGATTGCTGTTCACGTCATCGGGGATGCAGCTGTTGAAAAAGCGCTCAATGCGATTGAAAAGTACCCAGTTCCTAGTGGCAAACGTGATCGCCTTATCCATGTAAATGTCTTGCGTGAAGATCTAGTCAAACGTATGGAAAAGCTGCCAGTCATCCTTGATTTACAGCCGGTGTTTGTATCGTCAGATTTCCCATGGGTCATGGAGCGTTTAGGCGAGGACCGTCTTGACTGGGCTTATGCGTGGAAAAAGCTGCTCGATCGCGGATTCATTTGTGGTGGTGGTTCCGATGCGCCAATCGAAGAGGTTGATCCATTGCTTGGCATCTATGCAGCGGCAGCGCGTCGAAAGCCTGGGGAAAACCATGAAGGCTATTTGCCGGATGAAAAACTGAGTCGCTATGAAGCAGTAGGTTTATTTACAACGGGAAGTGCAGGTACAATCGGGAAAGCGGATGTCCGAGGTAAACTTATACCTGGATTCGATGCAGATTTCACTGTGCTCGATAGGGATTTATTCCAAGTGACAGATGAAGAAATCGTGAACGCGACTGTTGTGATGACCGTTGTTGCGGGTGAAGTGATGTATAGAGGTGATGAACATGTTTGACTCGTTAGCGGCAACTACTGGTCATAAAACACGGCATACCGATCATATAACTCGGCACCCGATCATAAACCACCGCGTACCGATCATATAACCCGGCACTCGATCATAAACCACGGCGTACCGATCATAAACCTCCCCAAAACCTAGCTAACTATGTGGTAAGCTAGAACCAGCCTAGTAAAAGGGGTCTGACAAATGACAAACAGTTGGCATGAACGTTTTTCTACAGAAGAATATATCTACGGCAAAGAACCTAATGGATTTCTCGTAGAGGCGGCACAGCAGTTACCAAAGGGCAAAGTACTTTGCATTGCGGAAGGCGAAGGACGCAATTCGGTTTACTTGGCGACACTCGGCTTCGACGTAACGGCGTGGGATTATGCGCCAGCCGGACTGGAGAAAACCAAGCAGTTAGCAGATGAAAAAGGTGTCGCCGTAAAAACTGAGCTCCGAGATTTGTCGGAAGTGATGTGGGAAGAAGAGCAGTGGGATGCCATTGTCCACATCTTCGGTCATTTCCCGGGAAACGTTATGAACCGTACGTTAGCAGGGATAAAGAAGGCATTAAAACCAGGCGGCTACTATATAAGCGAACTGTATACGAAAGAGCAGCTCCGTTACGGAACGGGCGGCCCACGCATCGAAGAAATGCTGTGTGCTCCAGTTCAGATGCTTGAACAATTCGACGGTTATTTCGTAAAACACTTCCATATTGGGGAAGTTAATCGCGTGGAGGGC
This sequence comes from Sporosarcina sp. E16_8, assembly GCF_017347095.1. Taxonomy (GTDB): domain Bacteria; phylum Bacillota; class Bacilli; order Bacillales_A; family Planococcaceae; genus Sporosarcina. The sequence goes on from NZ_JADPRZ010000014.1 coordinate 7,280, forward strand.
CAGTTGCATACTGGAACCGCACACGTCGTACAAAGTATGTTTCAAAAAAGAGAGGACGAGTAATAAATGAGTGGACAGAATCGTGCAGATGTAACACCAGGAATAAAAGTGGCAGTCATCTTGAAAAAAGATCAGCGTTCGGGCGTGAAGACGGAGGGTGTCGTTAAAGATTTGTTGACGAACTCAAGCTTCCACCCACACGGTATTAAAGTACGCTTGGAAGACGGACAAGTTGGACGGGTATGCGAGATTTTGTAAGGTAAATAATCAGCTGTATACTAACTCGAAACACCCGAAAACCCATTCTTAAACACTGAGAATGGGTTTTTGTGGTAAAGTTCACTTGTAGCTGAATGGTCCGATAAATTAGATGTCATAAAGGAGGTCATGATGTGGAGAAGGATATTTTTCGGAGAGCGGGAGACGTTGTGATATTCATTGTAATTATGGGCTTGCTGCTACCTTTTACACTTATTGGTGCATTATATGTCTGGATCGCAGGACTATTATTTTTGCTGCCACTCCTAGTTGTGCTTTATGTGTCGTTGGGCACTGTATTATTCGTGAGAATGTTTGGGAAGAGCAAACACGAAAAAGTTGTTTACCGCGTCATCATTGGGGTCGTTTGCTTATCACTCATAGTCGCAGTTCCGAGCATTTACAATAAAACGAGGCCGATTGTTCAGGATGGTCAAGTGGATACGAGCACCTATGAACCTTTTGGTGACCACACAAAAGCGGTGACCCTTACAGAACCTTCGACAATGAAAATTGAAGAAAATCTGCCAATTATTGATGGCGCGACTGCATTATATCCTGTTTATGCTGCTTTCGCACAGGCAGTGTATCCTGAAAAGAAGTATGACCAACACGACAGTGAAGTGATGTCGAATCGGACCGGTGCGGCTTATAGTAATCTCATAAATGGTAGGGCTGATATTATTTTCGCGCTTGCTCCATCTGATCAGCAGTTGGCGGTGGCGAAACGATTAGGAAAAGAGCTAAAGCTGACACCAATCGGCAAAGAAGCCTTTGTGTTCTTTGTTAATGAAAAAAACCCTGTACAGAGTTTGACTGAGGATGAAATCAAGGGGATTTATGCGGGAGACATCACGAATTGGGAAGCAGTCGGCGGTAAGAACAAGGACATTCGTGCTTTCCAACGACCTGATGACAGCGGTAGCCAGACAGCTCTCCAACATTTTATGGGGGACGTGCCGATTATGGATCCGCCTGTTGAGGACATTGCGTCACTCATGGGCACAGTTATCGATCAAGTGTCCGATTATAAAAACTACAACAATGCCATTGGCTACACGTTTAGATATTATTCAACAGAAATGACGAAAAACAATGCTATCCGTTTACTCTCCGTGAATGGTGCCGAACCAACAAAGGAAACGATACGTTCTAGAGATTATCCGATTACCAACGAATTGTACGCAGTCACTTCAGGCAGTGACAATCCGCATGTTGACGCATTCATCGACTGGATTTTGTCGGAGCAAGGGCAGGAGATTATTGAGAAGACAGGATATGTTTCTATAAAGTGATCTATCAAAAATCCGAAGAGGGTCTATTCTTTACTGGAAACAATTGTGTGACATATTACGTCAAGAATGTAAGAAGAAAGTAAGGCGATAAAGTTCGCTTTGAAGGTGACCAGAATTTCGTTCGCGATGTTAGTGGGACTTGTCATCATTCGATTATTCGTATATTACTATTTTTTATTAATACAAATCACCTGCCGAAGGGAGAACCGCTAACGCAACTTTTTCGCCCAGTGGCGTACGCTGTCAGGAGGGAATATATTTGGATAGATGACACTATAGTATCAATCAACGGAGTTAAACTAGATATGCGGATAGATGTATATGACTATCGGAAACAGTAAGGAATTTACTAGAAGCCGTTTTACTTAACTACGCTTAAAAGTAAGAAGATTTCACAACTGGAGGGGCTAAATTGAAAATAGATATGATTATAGGAAACATTATTATAATTAGTGTACTAGCGATAATTTTGGCTTTACCTTTACTGTTTTTCTCTTTTTTGTACATTCCACCGAATATGTCGTATATCATTCCACTCGTAATCGCACTATACGTTTTTCTGGTTGCCCTTTTTTCATTCAAAACGTTTGGCTTGATGAAGCGAACAACTGGAAAGAAAGTATTTTACGGGCTGGCGGCAGCTATTGCAGTAGTCGGATTATCCTTCGCGATTTCGGGGCTGTATAAGCAGTCGTTGGACATTGTTGGGGATGCTGAAGTAGACTTGCAACAATATATGCCATTTGAAAAAGGAACGAAAGCGGTGAAGTTGGATAAGCCCGCAACCTTGAAACTAGAATCAGAGTTACCAATTATTGATGGTGCGACTGCACTGTATCCGATGTATGCGGCATTCGCGCAGGCGATATATCCGGAGAAAGCGTATCAAATTTATGACAGTGAAGTGATGTCTAACATGACGCATATAGCATACGAAAATCTTATTAGTGGCAAGGTAGATATGATTTTTGTTGCGGGACCTTCTGCGGATCAAATTGAGTCCGCTAAACTAGCCGGGAAAGAATTAAAATTAACGCCAATTGGTAAGGAAGCATTTGTCTTTTTCGTCAACTCAAAAAATAGCGTGCAGGATTTGACGATGAATGAGATAAAAGGAATTTATTCGGGTGCAATTCAAAATTGGAAAGAGGTTGGAGGTAAAAGTAAAGCCATTCGCGCTTTTCAACGACCTGAAGACAGTGGTAGTCAAACTGCGCTTCAAAACTTGATGGACGATGTACCAATCATGGATCCTCCAGTTGAAAATATAATTGACCTTATGGGTGGAATCATTAATCAGGTATCGGCCTATACAAACTATAATAATGCGATTGGCTTTACATTCCGCTATTATTCCACAGAAATGGTCAGGAACGATGAAATTCGTTTACTTCAAGTGGAAGGTATTGAACCAACAGTCGATTCCATTCGCTCGGGTGATTATCCGATAGCAAGTGAATTTTATGCCGTGACTGCCGGCAGTGATAATCCGCATGTTGAGGCATTCATCGACTGGATTTTGTCGGAGCAAGGGCAGGAGATTATTGAGAAGACGGGATATGTTTCGATTGAGTGAAGTATAAGTAAACTAAAACAAAGGAGTCGTTTAAATTAATATATTTTTTATCCTTCATAATATCGATTATTGGCGTTTTGGGGTTTCTGAATCTCGTAACCTTACTTCAAAGAATGAAAGACGGTGGGAATTATCATAATCAGAAAGTGCTCGGGGGAGTTATTATGTTCTTCTTTGTTTTTTGCATCTTTTTTTAATTCTTGCTATGGAATGAATGTTCTTTTAAATAGCGGTGAAATGAGGAGTAGGGGGCGGGTACAATGAAATTGACAACACGTTTAGAAATTGAATACCCCATCTTTCAAGCCCCAATGGCGGGGGTGACAACGCCGGAATTTGTGGCGGCATCTTCGGAAGCAGGCGCACTTGGTTCAATTGGAGCGGGTTATCTTTCAGCCGATGAGACGCGTCAGTTTATTCGCGAAGTGAAGGAGCGGACGGAGAAATCGTTTGCGGTGAACTTGTTTGTTCCGGAGCGGGTTGAAATGGACCCGCTGTATTTACGGCAAGCATATGAGGCGCTAAAACCGATTGGCAAGCAGCTCGGTCTGCCGTTTTGGGAAGCAACGCTGTCGGAATCTGAATTTGATGGGCAAGTTCAAGTAGTGGTAGAAGAAGGCGTGAAAGTCTGTTCATTTACATTCGGATTGCCGGATGAAAAGACTGTGCGATTGTTGAAAGGAAATGACGTTTATCTCATTGGGACAGCAACGACAGTGGATGAGGCGAAACTGGCAGAACAAGCGGGCATGGATGCAATCGTTGTACAAGGCAGTGAAGCAGGTGGGCACCGTGGGTCTTTTGCTGGTGAATTAACGTTGATTCCCTTGGATGAATTGCTTAGAGGGGTAGTCGCAGCTGTTCAAGTTCCGGTCATTGCAACAGGCGGAATTGCGAATAAAGAAATGATGGGAAATGCACTATCTGCTGGGGCACAAGCAGTCCAAATAGGAACTGCATTCCTGGCGGCCGATGAAAGTGGCGCACATCCCCTTTATAAACAGGCAATTTTGGATGCAGAAGCTGGATGTACGGTATTAACAAAGGCATTCTCTGGCAAAACCGCACGCGGTATACGCAATCGATTCATTACTGAAATGAACGAGGAAGTTATTGCACCTTACCCGTTTCAGAATGATTTAACAAAAGAGATTCGTAAAGAGGCGGCAAAGCAAGGAAATACTGATTTTATGTCGTTGTGGGCGGGCGAAAGTGTGCATTTAAGCACTAGTGAAAAATTGAAAGCTATCATCGGAAAGCTTATTTAATAATTTGCGCCATTCAGCCATCCGATTTGGTACACTGAATAAATGATATTGATAAGGATGGCGATGGATTAAATGCGGAAATATATCGGAGAAATAGGACTTATTATCACAGCAATCATATGGGGTAGCGGATTTGTGGCTAGTGCCGTATCCTTGGAATACTATACTCCGTATCAAATACTGGCGGGGCGGTTTGTCGTAGGCGCACTAATTTTAGCGATTGTGTTTCATAAACGGTTAAAGATGATAAAGAAAAGTGCATTGATAAAAGGGTCAATATTGGGGATCGTTCTCTATATCGCTTTTGCTCTTCAAACGGTAGGTTTACAGTATACGACACCTTCAAAAAATGCATTCTTAACTGCTGTCAATGTTGTTATTGTACCATTTATAGGATTCATCATTTATAAGAAGAAAATTGATATCTTTGAACTCGGCGGGGCGTTCATGGCCATGATTGGAGTAGCAGTACTATCACTTAAATTCTCTTCAGAAGTCAACGTAGGAGATTTATTAACGCTATGCTGCGCAGTAGGATTTGCGTTCCATATCTTCTATACCTCTAAATTTGTAAAAGACGAGGACCCTATCCAGCTAACGATTATTCAAATGACGGTAGCGGCAGTGATTGGATACGTCGTTGTAGTATTCAAAAGTGAAACAACCTTTTCTATGGAGGCAGAAGGTCTGCTCCCACTCCTTTACCTGGCAGTATTCTCGACAACAATCGCATTTTTATTAAAAACAACTGCACAAAAGTTTATAACGGAAACGAAAGCAGCAATCATTCTATCGACCGAATCATTTTGGGGTATGGCATTTTCAGTTGTGATTTTAAGCGAAGTAATGACTGGGAAAATGGCCATTGGTGCAATACTCATCCTTAGCGCAATCGTCATATCGGAAACGAAACTCAGTTTTTTGAAAAAGAAACGGCTGAATGGAATGTTTGAAAAGGGGGATACCCGTGTCTAAAGCTGTTTATTGTGAAAAATGCTCTAAAGAAATTAAGTTTAGAGGGGATTTAGTAACCGCAACTATACTTTTTGTTGTAGTTGCTTATCATGAAGATTGTTATGTAAAAGAATTGAAAGGGTTCAGGGGACTTTTCTTAGACAATGAACCGCTTAATGGTTTTTCGGGCAATTTCTTGTTTGTAATGGCAGTTTTAGTAGGTATCGGCTTTGCTTTTGGCTCGTTCAAGTGGGTGTCAATTATAGCCGTAATTCCTGTATTATATAGGCTTTTTTCTTTTATAAGTTTGAAGGACTATCGGAAAAATAACGTCAGGGTAATTACCGGTGAAAGTAATTTGTTTAATCATCTTAGTTCTGGTGCCTGTCACTAAGATGATAAAAGATTGAGGAGGCTACAATGGAAATTTACTACAATTTAACAGAAGAAGATTATATAAATTTCAATTTGTATCATATCAAAAATTCTGAAACTGGTAAACGGGCATTGGCATTGCAAAGGTTTTTATCTCCATTATTCTTTATCATTATTTCTTATGTTTATGCTGCGATTAGTGACATGCCTTTTCTACCGCTGTTTATCACTTTTTTCATAATGAGTATACTATGGATTATTTTTTACCCGAAGCATTTTTACAAACTCATTGCCCGTAATGCTAAGAAAATGATCAAAGAAGGAAGAAATGACGGTTTAATCGGTCATCATCAACTGAAAATGACAGAAGAAGGATTAGTGGATACGTCCCTAAACAAAGAAACAAAAGTAACTTGGTCCGGCATAACAAGTTTCAAAGAAGACGAGGGATATTACTATCTTTACAACAGCTCAGTAAGTGCCTATATCCTTCCGAAAAGGGAGATTGATCATGCAGATGAAGTTAAGCAATATATTCAATCTAAGGTAATGAATAATGGTTGAATTGTGGAGGAATAAAAATGCACAGAAAAAAATATTTCACCCTTGTACCGCTAGCCCTTTTACTGGGTATTTCAACATTTTATTATCTGCCTGCTGAAGAAAAAAATTATACATTAGTCGTACCTTTACTATTTTGGGTTGCTTATTATAGCTGGATTTATATTGAAAAGAAATCCAAGTGTAATGAGTGACAGTCACCCATCCAATCAAAGCTTGGAAGTGGGATTTAGTTGCGAGTCCGCTATAGTATTTTAAGAGAAATTCATAGGGGAAACTAAACGCTTACTGCCGAGGAATATAGGGGTAGATGAAGACGGTAAAACAAGCAAAAGTCTTCAAAGGATGAGCTGAAAATCGAGCAGGTGTTACAAGGTGAAGCATTGAATAATCTTGTGAATTTGTCTGCTTACATAGAGCAAACTTAGAAGCAATCTGCACTGAAAAAAACAATGCAAGGCGAAGAAATGTTATGAAGCAGGAAATCGCGCTTGATGGGGCTAGGGGTCTAACGACAACAGCAAAGCGTGATCGTCTATCTGATTGGACTAGTAAAATCGATCAGCTTGGTAAACCGACGGAAAATAATACCGCTAAAAAGCTTGGTGAATTTAAGAAAGAGCAAATGAATATCACAGCATAAACAAGAAAACCTATCCTCTTATGAAGAAGGACGGTTTTTTTGCGTTTTATCTTAAGGCTTTGCTCGTAAGGGTTTCCTTAGCAATTAACCAGACAGGAGTATATGCTAAGATGTAATTAATATTGGGAATAAATATGATTTATTAAGGAGATATATTATGAAAGTTAAATTAGAAGATGTTGCGAAAGCAGCGGGCGTATCTCCAACTACTGTATCTCGCGTGTTAAATAATAGGGGGTATATTAGTGAGCTGACGAAAGAAAAAGTGGAGAACGCTATTAAAGAATTGAATTATTACCCCAATGATGTTGCGAGGTCTCTGTTCAAAAAGAGAACGAATTTTATTGGACTGATCGTCCCGACAGTTAGCAACCCTTTTTTCGGGGAATTATCGTTGTATATTGAAAATATCTGTTCTTCTTTAGGTTATAAGATTATTCTTTGCAATAGTTCAGGGCAGCTTGAAAAAGAGAAAGCCTACGCAACCATGCTGATTCGACATCAAGTAGATGGTATCATTGTCTGTTCATATAATCGGGGAATTGATACATATAAGTATCCAAAGCTTCCGATTGTTGCGATTGACCATTACTTGGCACCGACAATACCTGTAGTAGGTTCTGATAATTACATGGGCGGAAAATTGGCGGTTCAGCATTTAATTGATCGAGGATGCCGTTCAATTATTCATATTAATGGCCCTCTTGAATTAGAAACGCCTGCTCAATATAGGCGAAAGGCTTATGAGGATTTGGTCGATAATCCGATTACATATGAATTACAGTTTGACGAAGAGGATATTGTTCTATCGATAAGAAAAATTTTGACGGAACGTCCCGAAACAGATGGAATTTTTGCCAGTGATGATATGATGGCTGCTGCTTGTTTGCAAGTTGCTAGAGAATTGAGCATCCAAGTGCCTGAGCAACTAAAGGTCATCGGCTATGATGGAACGAAAACGACCAGAAGTTTGTTACCACAACTCACGACAATTAAACAACCAATTGAGGAGATTGCTAAAACATCTGTGAAAAAATTAATGGATATGATTGATAACCCAGAGTGTTCAGGTTCATATGAAACTGTATTGCCTGTTCAGTTGTTAATCAGTGAGACAACCTAATTTTCTTAAGATTAGGTTTTTTTAGTTTTTCGTATGTCAAGCGGTTGACATGTTAGTGTACTTGACATATTATTAACTTATAAATTAGAAAACATTTAAGGGGGCTATATAAAAAATGACTACTGATTCAAAAACAAACGTATTCCATAAGAAAAAAAGTTTGTTCCAGTACATGAAACAAAATTACATGCTGTATTTATTTTTAGCCCCGGCGATTATTTTGACAATTATCTTTAAGTATATTCCGATGTATGGATCTATTATTGCCTTTAAGGATTTCAGTCCTATGAAAGGTATATGGGCAAGTGATTGGGTAGGGTTGGAGCATTTTACAAAGTTTTTAACTTCTCCTAATTTTGGAGACATTTTTATGAATACGCTTAAACTAAGTGTTTACGGCCTAGTGTTAGGGTTTCCGGTACCTATTATTCTGGCATTAATGTTAAATCAGGTGAAACGAGCATCCATAAAGAAGAATATTCAATTAATACTGTATGCACCGAATTTTATCTCGGTTGTTGTCATTACAGGAATGCTGTTTATCTTCTTATCACCAACGGGACCCATTAATACGATTTTATCGTTTTTCATGGACAATCCAATTTCATTCATGTCTGACCCAGATGCATTTGTATCCATCTATATTCTTTCGGGTATTTGGCAGGGGGCAGGCTGGGCTTCTATCATTTATGTGGCAGCGCTTTCTAATGTCGATCCTCAGCTACATGATGCAGCAACCATTGACGGAGCATCATTGTTGCAAAGAGTAAAGCATATCGATCTTCCGACATTAAAACCTATGATGGCTGTTCTATTTATCCTTTCGGCAGGTGGAATCATGGGCATTGGATTTGAAAAAGCCTATTTGATGCAAACCGCAATGAATATTCCAACGTCTGAAATTATTGCAACCTATGTCTACAAAGTGGGGCTACAAGCCGGAGACTATGCGTATTCATCGGCAGTTGGATTATTTAACTCCATTATCAATGTGATTTTACTAGTTTTTGTGAACTACGTAGTTAAAAAACTTAATGAAGGTGAAGGTCTTTATTAAAAGGGGGACAAGGTAGGGATATGAATTATTCGAAAAAAGATCGATTTCTGCTCATGATAAATAAGTATGTCCTTATTATTGCGACGTTGATAATTCTGTTGCCATTGCTCTATGTGTTGTTAGCCTCGTTTTTAGAACCTAACGTCTTACTAAGTAAAGGTATATCGTTCAATCCGGACGATTGGAGTGTGCAAGGCTATGTGAAGATTTTGCAAAACGAAGCGATTATTAGAGGATTTTTTTACTCGATTCTGTACTCAGTTGGATTTGCTTTGGCGACAGTTATTGTTTCCATACTAGCTGCTTATCCATTATCGGTTGAGGGTTTTAGAGGAACGAAAGTCATTATGATCTTCTTCCTCATCACGATGTTTTTCAGTGGTGGTTTAATCCCAACGTATTTAGTGGTCAAGGATCTAGGGATGTTAAATAGCATATGGGCTATTATTTTGCCAGGTGCGATTAGTGTCTGGAATATTATTTTAGCTAGAACGTATTTCAGAGCCATTCCTAAGGAACTCCAAGAAGCGGCAAAAATCGATGGGGCATCTGATTTACTTATATTCTTCAAAATTATTTTACCGCTATCTAAACCAATTATTTTTGTTCTAGCATTATATGCTTTTGTAGGGCAATGGAATTCTTATTTTGACGCCATGATTTACTTAGAGGATGCTAAATTGCATCCATTGCAGTTGGTATTACGTTCGATTCTTATTCAAAATGAAGTTCAGCCTGGCATGATTGGTGATCAACTTGCCATGGCAGAGTTGAAAAAGATGTCGGAAATGATTAAATACTCGTCTATTATTCTTTCTAGTTTACCTCTAATCATTATGTATCCATTCTTCCAAAAGTATTTTGAAAAAGGCGTTATGGTAGGCTCAATAAAATAAAAAATGGGGGTTTTAGTATGGGGAAAGGCAATAAAGCACTAGTAGCTTTAATCATTACGGGACTATTATTTGCGGGATGTAGTAAGGGGAGCGGCACATCATCTGAAGATTATGAGCTGAAAGATGTCACATTTCCATTGGAAGAAGCGGTGTCTTTAAAGTTCATGACGCAGAGCTCGCCTTTAGCACCTACAGATCCAAATGAAAAGTTAATTTACAAACGATTGGCGGAAGAAACGGGTGTCAATATTGAATGGAAAAACTATACGAGTGATTCGTTTGTTGAAAAGAGAAACTTGACAGTTGCGAGTGGCGATTTACCAGATGCTATTTTAGATGCCGGCTACAATGATTATGATCTTCAAAAGTTAGGGAAAGATGGCACGATTATTGCTGTGGAAGATCTCATCGACCAGTACATGCCTAACTTTAAAAAAGTATTGGAGGAAAAACCAGAGTACAAATCCATGATTACAGCAACAGACGGCCATATTTATGCTTTTCCATGGATTGAGGAATTGGGTGCAGGGAAAGAAAGTATTCACTCCATTGATACATTCCCATGGATTAACGTGGAGTGGCTGAACAATTTAGGATTGGATATGCCAACCAATGCAGAAGAGCTAAAAGAAGTGTTACTGGCTTTCAAAAATGATGATCCGAACGGCAATGGTCAAGCCGATGAAATCCCACTTTCTTTCATCATTAACCATGGAGGGGAAGACCTTGCGTTTTTATTCAATCCATTTGGTTTGGGCGATAACTGGGATCATACGGTCGTTTCCAATGACGGTAAAGTCGTTTTTACAGCAGCTGACGAAGGCTATCGCGATGCAATGATGTACTTTGCTGACTTATATAAAAACAACCTCATTGATGAAGAAGCTTTTGAACAAGACTTCAATACGTATTTGGCCAAAGGAAAAGACCTGAAATATGGATTATATTTCACATGGGACAAAGCCAATATTACTGGCGACAATGATCAGTATGAACTAATGCCACCACTTGCTGATGCGACAGGAAATGTCCATGTTGCACGTACAAATGGTATGGGCTTTGACAGAGGGAAAATGGTCATTACAAGTACTAATAAAAACTTGGAGTTAACGGCCAAATGGATTGACCAACTTTATGATCCGGTGCAATCTGTGCAAAATAACTGGGGAACTTATGGCGATACAGAGCAACAAAATATCTTTGAGTTTGACGAAAGTGCCAATATGCTAAAACATCTTGCATTGGAAGGAACGGCACCTGTTGAGCTAAGACAAAAAACAAATATAGGCGGACCATTAGTAATTCTGGATGAATACTATGGAACAGTTACGACAAAGCCGGATGATGCTGTGGGGAGACTAAATTTGATGAAAGAAGTAATGGTACCACATATGAATGCCGACAATATATATCCAAAAGTATTTTTCTCTCTTGATGAGTTAAAAGAGCTATCGACGATCGAAGCAGATTTATTCGCTTATGTTCACAGAAAGCGAGCAGAGTGGATTAAAACTGGGAAATCCGAAGAAGAGTGGGAAGAATATTTAGCAGAGCTAGATCGATTGAAATATCCTACGTGGCTACAAATTAAACAAGACGGTTATGACCGGAATTCAAACTAATAGAGGAGGAAATAGTGAGTGACCACATATAATCTTGAGAAGTATAGACCGACCTTACACTTTGCACCACAGAAAAATTGGATGAATGATCCGAACGGAATGGTATATTTTAAAGGTGAATATCATCTGTTCTTTCAGTACAATCCAGATGACAGCATATGGGGTCCCATGCATTGGGGCCATGCTGTCAGTCAGGATATGATTGACTGGCAGGAGTTGCCGATTGCCCTCTACCCAGATGAATTAGGGACAATTTTTTCAGGAAGTGCTGTAGTAGATTGGCAGAATACATCAGGTTTTTTCCCGGTTGAGCCAGGAATTGTAGCGATTTTTACGCATCATTTGGATAAGGCAGATGGAACGCCGGCTATTCAAACCCAAAGTCTTGCCTTTAGTCATGACCAAGGCCGAACATGGACAAAGTACGAAGGGAATCCTGTACTTCAACACCCGACAAAAGTAGATTTTAGGGATCCGAAAGTGTTTTGGCATACTGAAACGGCCAAATGGTTGATGACGTTAGCGACAGGACAAACGGTAACATTTTACTCTTCACCGAACTTAATAGATTGGCGATTTGAGAGCGAGTTTGGAGATAATATTGGTTCTCATGATGGCGTTTGGGAATGTCCTGATCTATTTGAATTAGGTGTGGACAATAGTGAAGAGAAGAAGTGGGTGCTATTGGTCAGTATTGGGGACAGCCCTCAATTTGAGAGTGGCTCAAGAACGCAATACTTTGTAGGTTCTTTTGATGGCTCTACTTTTACAGCTGATAACCAAGAGATTCAGTGGCTGGATTTTGGCAAAGATAATTATGCAGGTGTTAGTTTTTCGGATATACCTAATGAAGATGGTCGAAGAATTTATCTGGGCTGGATGAGTAATTGGCGCTATGCCAACCAAGTACCGACTGAGGGTTGGAGAAGTCAGATGACGTTGCCGAGAACACTAGCGTTACAACATTTTGGAGATCAACTACTGGTCGTTCAAAATCCTGTTAAGGAACTAGATTCATACTTTACAAAAGTTGTTGAAATTGAAGATGTGTTAATCAACAGCGAAGAGACGAAAACATTTGCGGTGGATAGGCCGAGTGTGGAGATTGTTTTAGAGATTGATAATCATGACGCGAAGCAGTTCGGTATCGTGTTATCCCATACGGAAAGCCAAAAAACATTACTAACAATAGATTCAGAGACAAATCATATCACGTTGGATAGAAAGAATTCGGGAGAAATTACATTCTCGAAAAACTTTTCGAATCTCCAAGAATTGAACCTACAAGTTACAAGTAAGATGAAATTGCGAATTATTGTAGATTCATCGTCTATCGAAATATTCGTGAATGAGGGTGCTTATGCTGTAACGAGCTTGATTTATCCGGATAAGGTCTGTGAAGAGATTGTCCTTTTTGCATCAGGTGGAGCTATCCAGTTAACAAATAGTTATATTTCAGCAAGTCACTCATGATATGTATGGAGAGGAGAATGTGTCTTGCTAGGCGCAATTGAAGCAGGTGGAACAAAGTTTATCTGTGCTGTGGGGGATATGGATTTTAATGTGATTGAGCTAATTGAAATTCCAACGACAACGCCTGCTGAGACTATGGTGAAAGTTCAGGAATTCTTTCAACAATTTGAGATTCAAGCATTAGGAGTGGGCACTTTTGGTCCGGCTGATATTAACACGAACTCTGCAAGTTATGGTTGTATTACAACGACGCCTAAAGTAAAATGGCAACATTTTAATATCCTGTCATCGTTAAAAGAATACTTGGATGTCCCGATGGTGTTCGATACGGATGTCAATATTGCCGCATTGGGAGAGGCGAAGTTTGGAGCCGCTCAGGATGTTGATAGCTGTATCTATATCACGATTGGGACTGGAATCGGCGTGGGCGCGGTGAATAATGGTAAGATGCTGCATGGAATTAGTCATCCTGAGATGGGGCATGTCACGGTCAGAAGGCATCCAGATGATCATTTCGAGGGCGATTGTCTATTTCACCGTGATTGTTTGGAGGGACTAGCCTCTGGACCAGCGATTGAAAAAAGATGGGACCAGAAAGCTGTGTTGCTTGAAGGTCGACCGGAAGTGTGGGAAATCGAAGGCTATTATATTGCTCAAGCGTTAATGACGTATATTCTAACGCTATCACCTGAAAGAATTATTCTAGGTGGTGGGGTCATGAGGCAAAGACAATTGTTGCCCGTTATCTACAAACATTTGCAGGCGATGAATAATCATTATTTGGCTTTCCCACAGCTGGAGGACCAGATAGCTGATTATATTGTAACACCTGGCATTGAAGGACTTTCAGCGATTAAAGGTGCATTTTATTTGGCGAAGGGTGAGTTGTAATGGGGGTCTCCTTTGAACTCGCTTTGGCGAGAGGCACCCCCTAGCACTGTAGCATATTCAATGGCATTCTTTATTTCAACCTATCAAGAATCAAGATTCAAGATCAAATCAATTGTTTTTTTATGCAATTGGTTTGGTCTTGAATTTTTATTGAAAGCGCTTATATTAGGGAGAGTGAAGATGATTTGAAAATGAAAAGACTTATTTTGTCGATGATAGGGATGTTTATTTTTCTAGTCGGGTGCAGTGAAGTTGAACCAGATATAAAGGGGGATAAAGATTTGAAGGCAGTGGGTCTTAGTAAGAAGCAGGCAGCGAATGCTGATTATTATACGGAAAAGTATCGGCCACAGTATCATTTTTCAACGCCGTCAGGGAATTTAGCAGATCCAAATGGACTTATTTATTTTGAAGGAGAATATCATTTATTTCATCAAAAGAATGGTAACTGGGCGCATGCCATTAGTACAGATATGCTCAATTGGGAACACTTTCCCGTCGCATTGGAGCATGATTTACTTGGGCAAGCCTTATCTGGTAGTACGGTTGTGGACTGGAATGATTCCAGCGGATTGTTTGATGGGAAGGCAGGTTTAGTTGCCTTTTATACGAGTACTGAGGGCGGAGAAGCACAGGGGATGGCCTATAGTAAGGACAAAGGGAGAACATGGGAGCGGTATAAAGGCAATCCGATTATTGAAAATCCCGGTATAAAAGACTTCCGCGATCCAAAAGTATTTTGGCATGAGGATACAAATAAGTGGGTAATGGTGATTTCTACGAATCAGAGTGTCACGTTCTACAATTCTGTTAATCTGATTGATTGGACGTTTCAGAGTCAATTCGGAGATGATGAAGGTTCGCATGTCGCTGTGTGGGAGTGTCCGGAATTATTCCAGCTACCTGTAAACGGGGATAAGGGGAATCAGAAGTGGGTTCTTCATGTTAGTGTCGGGGATAATGATGCAACGAATGGTTCAACGGCTCAATACTTCATTGGAGAATTTGATGGAATGACGTTTGTAAACGACAATCCCCCAGAAACAGTACTAACCACTGATTTTGGACAAGATTTTTATGCGGCACAGTCATTTTCTGATATACCTGATGAGGATGGTCGAAGGATCTGGCTTGGCTGGATGGCGAATTGGCGCTATCCATACCAATCTCCAACAGATCCATGGATGGGCTCCATGTCTATTCCGCGTGAGTTATCACTTCGGACAATCGAAGATGGTAGTATTCGGCTTTTCCAAGGACCTATTAAAGAAATAGAGAGCTTACGGGCAGGGGCTCATCATGTGGAGGCATTCCAATTAGAAGGCGACCATCCGATTGATACATTTATGAGTACAACATTTGAATTTGAAATGATTGTTGAGTGGGATGATGTAGAAGAGTTCGGCATTCGTCTCCGACAATCCGAGGAGGAAGAAACTGTATTTGGCGTCGATACAGCGACGAATAAAATATTTTTGGATCGTTCAAATGCAGGGCTGAAACAATTAACGGATCGTAACGGAAATATGTTTCAGTTCGGCAATCGTCACGAAACAGAATATCCAATGGGGCGAAAACAGATTAAAATAAGAGGTCTTGTGGATGAATCTTCAATTGAGCTATTTGTCAATGAAGGTGAATTTACATTCACTAAATTGATCTATACAAAACCGACAAATAATGCAATTGAATTATATACAAAGGGTGGTAGTGTGGATGTCGTGCTATTGGACTTCTTTGAATTGCATTCGACATGGCGAGAACGTCCTCAAGCAGAAGAAATGACGGGGATTATAGTCAGTGAAGAATATATCACGTTAAAAGTTGGAGAAATGACGACTGTTAAGGCACAGGCGAAGCCGAATGGATATGTTTATGATGAAAGCTATACATGGGAAGTTGAACTGCCGAATCTAGTGGGAATCACAGAGCAGGATGATTCAACGATTTCTGTGAAGGCTTTGGAACCTGGTGTTACGAATATTACTATAAGTGATGCAAGTGGTAAGATTACTAAGGTGATGAAGGTAAGGGTTCATTCGTAAAAGTTCCTGCACTAATGTTTCATAGTACGAGGAGGGCACAATGAAAACAGAGAAAGAAAAAATGCTAGCTGGCGAATTGTATTGTCCCTCGGATCTTGAATTAACAAAAGAACGGGAAAACGCTCGTCGGTTAACGAGGTTATTTAATGAGACGTTGGAAAATAAACCTAGTGAACGGGCTAGATTACTAAAAGAGTTATTTGGTTCAACTGGCAAGGATCTTACTATTGAGCCAAGCTTACGCTGTGATTATGGTTCTAACATCCATGTCGGTGAAAATTTTTACGCCAATTTTGATTGTGTGTTTTTGGATGTATGTGAAATTAGGATTGGTGATAATTGTATGATTGCTCCAGGTGTACATATTTACACAGCTACTCATCCACTAGATCCAATGGAACGAATTGCGGGTTTGGAATATGGTAAGCCAGTCACAATTGGTGATAATGTATGGATTGGTGGCAAAGCTGTAATTAACCCTGGAATAACCATCGGAAATAATGTAGTGATTGCATCAGGCGCGATTGTGACCAAAGATGTATCGGATAATGTGGTTATAGGTGGAAACCCAGCGATAATTATTAAAGAGATTGATGTAGAGGGACGACTACCTATATAAGTTGACTTAATGATTCTATGTAATTTTCAGCGAAGGCGTCTACTGGGGTAGCCGGAGCAATAAGGCTGACAGTGATTTTCTGTTCGGCTTATTGTGGGAGGCATCCCCTAGCGCCAAGCGTTGTTGGTAGGATTCTTTATTACAATATATATTACAATGGATTATTAGGAAACAAGGATAAATTCATAATACGAAGAAAAAATCTGTCAGAGAAATGATTATTTCTCTGACAGATTTTAATTTGCACAATATATTCTGCTTGGCAGATAACGATGGGCGAACACAAGAATCCCGTAACTGTTAGTCCAAGATTTAAAAGAGGTTTATGTGTTGAACGTTGACCTTTAAATAATAAAGAACTTTAAAGCGTAAGTTTTACAGCTTTAAGATTTAAGCGTTGAGCTTTTATCATCATTATTTAGTAGATTAGATTGTAAGTTGGGTGTTGGTTTTACTTGTTTCCCAAAGAAATACCAACAAAAGAAGGGTCTTGTGGATATCGTTTTCGAATACTCATGCAAGGGCAGTTAAACTGTAACTTTTGTCAGTGCATTCGATTCTGAAAGCACTGCGTCTACTTCTGCTTTGAAGTGTGTGATTTTTTCATCTAATGTTTCGATTCGTGTATTGATTTTGAGTGGATCGATTAAAATATATTCGTTGCGTTCCATGAATGCTTTTGTATGTAGCTCAACTTCTTCTTTTTTCGCGTTTTCTTTGCTTCCTAAAATAGCTGTTAAGTACTCTTCTAGGCGTTTCGGCAGGGACTCATTTTCTTTTGTGAGCTTGTTGATGGCTATTCTCCGGGCCTCAATCATGGAGACCAGCAACTTTTCTTCATTTTCAATAGAGGTTTTACGCTCGATTGCTTTGGCAATAGTCATAGTTTCACCAGCGACGCTTACTTCTGTCATAGCGTTCGATTGCACGATTGCATCTTTAATGTGAATGCGTCGTTCGATTAATGAAACGACTTTATCAAAACCTGATTGGATTGTTTTTTCGTAGTCTTCGATGGAAAGACCTTTAACTTTTTGAGCAGATTTACGGTCTGTTGCCACATGATCTGCCTCTTTAATAGCTTTCGTAATGCGCTCGTTTAAGGTTTTTAATTCTGATAAAGCGCGATGGATCGACATTGTTTGCATAGTTGTCATTTAATCATCCTCCATAATGGCTTTGTTCATGAAAGTATACCATATATAACCAATCTGTACGGCGAAGAAGTTGATATATGACAATGGTAGAAGTGTTGACGTTGGCAGTTGTGGACAAGGATAGTGAAATTTTCCTCAGTATTTACAAGGTAACCGTGTCGCTTTTGTATTCATAAACACACTGCTTTCTATTAATAACTGAAAATAAAGATATGTATACAAGCAAGTTTACAGTATAATTTAGCCAATGTGCTTTTTAAATGGAGGGGATTTCGCTGTTAGACTTGCTTGTCATAATGTTGGAAAGAGTGGGCATGATCGTAGCAGTCGCCTTCATTCTAACCCGTTTTCAGTTCTTTAAAAATTTGGTCCATCATGATAAATTGAATCGCAAGCAGGAGCTTACGGCGATTTTGTTCTTTGGGTTTTTCGGTATTGTGGGTACGTATTTTGGGGTTGCGCTTAATATGAATACACTGCATTTTAATAGTGTCGCAACAGTATTGACGTCGGATGAGGCTATTGCGAACTCGCGTGTTATTGGAGTGGTTGTTGCGGGTTTGTTAGGGGGCTACCGTGTGGGCATTGGTGCGGGACTGATTGCCGGTATTCATCGCATGACATTGGGTGGATTTACAGCAATCTCTTGCGGTCTGTCAACAATCGTTGCAGGCATTGTCGCCGGCGCTTTTTATAGGAAAGGGAAAGCACTTAAACCAGTAACTGTGTTTGGCATTGGAGCACTTGCAGAAGCCATGCAGATGAGTATGATTCTGTTAATTTCCAAACCAGTTGAGAAAGCGTTCACTTTAGTTGAGGTAATCGGTGTGCCGATGATTCTGGCCAATGGTGTCGGTACGGCCCTTTTTCTGTTAATTGTCCATAATGTTATCAGTGAACAGGAGAAAGTGACGGCATTGCAGGCGCAGAAAACGTTGCGCATTGCGAACCAGACACTCGGTTACTTGCGAACGGGCATGAACGCCGACACGGCGCAAGCTGTCTGCACGATTTTATTCCGTGAATTACAACCCAGTGCGGTCGCCATGACGAATAAAACGGATATCCTTGCCCATGTTGGAGTAGCTAGTGATCACCACAAGGTAGGAAGCCCGATTCGTACGGATGAAACGAGAGATGTCATCCATCATGGCGGGTTGGTCGTTGTCAATGATGGTACTATCCACTGTGATTATCCAGGCTGTCGATTAGGGGCGGCCGTAATTGCCCCACTCATAAGGCGTGGGGAAACGATTGGGACGCTAAAACTGTATTATCCATCTGAAAAAGTAATTACGGATGTCAGCATCGAACTGATTGCTGGACTGAGTTCACTATTAAGTAACCAATTAGAAATCGCGGAAACCGATCGTGCGTATCAGTTGGCAAAAGAAGCGGAAATCAAAGCATTGCAGGCACAAATTAGCCCTCACTTTTTATTTAATTCCATGAACATTATTGTGTCCTTGATTCGCACGGATCCCGATCAGGCGAGGAAGTTATTGACGTCCCTGTCCTACTTCTTGCGGCAGAATGTAACAGGTACAACGGCATCTCAAATATCTTTGGAACAAGAACTGTCGCATGTAAAAGCATATTTGGAAATTATAGAAGCAAGATTTGTAGATAGACTGACCATTTTGTATGACGTGGATGACAATCTTTTGGCTGAAAAGATTCCGCCTTTCACATTGCAGCCGATTGTTGAGAATGCCATTCACCACGGCATTAATGATATGGTGAAAAACAGTATCATTAAAATGACTGTGCATGATGTAGGTACAGAAATCGAAATCAGAGTGGAAGACAATGGAAAAGGGATTACTCCTGAACGGATTGCCATTTTGGGCTTGACCCAGATTGAGTCTGAAAGCGGAACCGGAGTGGGGTTATTCAACGTTAATCGCCGCTTAATGATGACGTTTGGTGACCAAGCCGCATTATCAATCAAAAGCGAACGGAATGAAGGAACAATTATTTCATTTCGTATCCCCAAATTGGAGGTAGGCGTGTGATGCGAACAATCCGTACCTTAATCGTAGATGACGAACGATATGCTCGTGAAGAATTAACGTATTTACTCAGTAAATTTCCTGATGTTCAAGTGGTAGGTGAGGCAGAAAGTGGAGAGTCCGCCATTTTGAAAACAGTACAGTTACTGCCAGACGTCGTTTTTATGGATGTGGAGATGCCTAAAATGAATGGCGTTGAGGTCGCTAAAGTACTGGTAGAATTTAAAAAAGTCCCGCTCATTATTTTTGCAACCGCCTATCCTCAATTTGCAGTGGAAGCGTTTCGAATTAATGCCATTGATTATTTATTAAAACCGTATGATGAGGAGCAATTAAAACAGACGATTGCAAGAATCGATAAAGTCATCTACCCAAAAGAAAAAGTGGATGCAACAAGTAATCTCGGTAAATTGGCAGTTGGAAAGGAAGGTGAAATTGACTACATTCACATTCAAGATATTTTATATATGTACCGTGATGAGAAAGTGACAAAAATCATTACTCAGAAGTGTGACTATGAAATACGGACTTCGTTGAAAGAATTGGAAAGCCGTTTAGTATCGTTTTCATTTTTCCGGATACATAAGAGCTATCTCGTTAACTTGAAGTATGTTAGTCGGTTAACACCATGGTTTAATGGGGCCTATCAACTGGAGTTAGAAGGTAGGGATGATAAGTTGTCTGTCAGCCGTAACTACGTGAAAGATCTTCGGCAACGATTGGAAATGTGGTAAATGAAAAGAGTTAGAGCATGTTAATCTACTACTTTTACATCTTGGGCTAGATTTAAAGCATGTTAGGTTAAAATGATCATATTAACAGAAAACTTCACCTACAATGAATGAAAGCGATACCATTCAAAAAGGGGGAGTTTTCATGTATACGTTTATATTTGGGATAGTGCTGTTGGTAGTTGGTTATTTTACATATGGTAAATTTGTTGAGAAAGTTTTCGGGGTGAAAGAGGAACGTCAGACACCAGCCTTTGCAAACCAGGATGGTGTTGACTATGTTCCGATGAATACTAAGAAGAACTCGCTGATTCAACTGTTGAATATTGCGGGCGTAGGTCCAATATTTGGCCCTATCATGGGAGCCTTATATGGTCCTGTTGCCTTCATTTGGATTGTGTTCGGTGCCATTTTCGCTGGAGCTGTCCATGACTATTTAACGGGAATGATTTCAATACGAAATAAGGGAGCTCATCTACCGGAACTTGCAGGTAAGTTCTTAGGGAAGTTTATGAAGCATATCGTCAATGCGTTCGCTATCCTACTCCTTCTCCTAGTCGGAACGGTGTTCGTATCCGCACCAGCAGGTTTGCTTTATAATCTGATGAATGGCTGGATGGGAATGGGTTATATCATCGCAGCAATCTTCATCTATTACATTTTGGCTACACTTTTACCAATTGACAAGATTATTGGTCGTGTCTATCCAATCTTTGGTTTGTTGTTAATCATTAGTGCACTGGGCGTTGGTGGAGGTCTACTACTAACCGGAGCAGCAATCCCAGAAATAACATTGGCAAATCTTCATCCTGATAATCTACCCATATTCCCATTACTATTCTTAACTATTTCTTGTGGAGCCTTGTCTGGATTCCACGCAACGCAAACACCCATTATTTCACGAACGACTCAGAATGAAAAACAAGGACGCAAGATCTTTTACGGCATGATGATTGCAGAAGGAATCGTGGCAATGATTTGGGCTGCTGCGGGAATGTCACTATTCAATGGACCAATTGGTCTAAACGAACTTTTGGCTGCAGGTGGACCGGCTATGATTGTCAGCGAGGCTTCCGTATTAATACTTGGTGCAATCGGCGGAACACTTGCTATACTAGGCGTTATCATTCTACCAATTACTTCTGGTGATACAGCATTCCGAAGTGCTCGCATGATCATTGCAGATTACTTCAAATTACCTCAGTTGAAAATAATGAGCCGCGTATGGATTGCACTTCCACTGTTTGTAATTTCATTTGCATTAACAAAGATTGACTTTATTATCTTATGGCGCTATTTCTCATGGGCAAATCAATCAACCGCAGTTATTGCACTCTTCGTGGCGGCGATGTATCTATTCATCGCAAAGAAAAATTACTGGATTGCTTTAATTCCGGGCGTGTTCATGCTTATGGCGACGACGACTTACATTTTGAATGCTCAAATAGGTTTCCGTTTACCAATGGATGCCGCATTGATTGGGGCTACTGTCATTTCAATTATCTTGGTTCTAGTGTTCTTCAATGCGGCAGGCAAAGCCCGTGCGCAACAAATACCACTCGACTCGTATGCACCGGACTGGGATGAAACAACTAAACCCGTCATTCCGTAATATACGGAATCGAATAGTGAATAGGCGACTTGACGAGCGAAAATTGCTCATCAAGTCGCTTTTTAGTATAGTAGGGTGGAATTGAGAGCAATGAGCCTTTTCATCAAAATAGTTTACTACTAAATGACTCAAGACTACCGGGTAGGGTATTAGTGGAATAAAGGAGGAGATTCATATGGAAACACGCATTGTAGAAGTTGAGGAGTTCAAAGTAAAAGGGGTGGGAATGATAGGCCCGCTGTCAGAAATTCCGGGTAAATGGGATGTGCTGAATAAGGAACTTGCCGAGAAAGGCATTGTTACGGAAGAATCATTTGGGCTTTGCCTGGCGATGAAGGACGGGGAGATTCATTACATCGCGGGCATCAAATCGAATCTTGCTGAAGGGTTGGAGAATATAGAAGAGGCTGTCGTGCCAGCTGGCAAGTTCATAGTTGCTAAGGTACAAGGTGGAGTCCACGCGATACAAACGGCGTTTACTGTACTTATGGAAACGGATGGTATTCAACTGCGTAACTGTTTTAGTTTTGAAAGGTACATTCATCCTAAAGGTTCGGACGGGTTTGAAATTGAAGTTTGGTTAGCGATTGAGTGATAGTGAAGAAGGAACTTATAGTGTGTGATGAAGAGATTTCGGTTCAGTCCGGGGATCTCTTTTTTACTTTACGCCAGTTTAGACAGTGGTTGACAATTGGGAACCTAACCCATCATCATAAATGGAGGGGATGGTGAGGAAGCAAATTGATAGAAATCTATAGGAAGACATGGATTTCCGGTTTTGTCATCGGGATAGGGTTCGCAGTATTTTGCATTATATTTTATTTCATTGGTTATTCAAGTTTCATGGAAAATGGAGATGTGCTAGTTATTAACGGTTCGATTGCGTTATTTTCAATTGGGACAGGATTTCGATTCAAAAATGTGCATAGAAAATTAGTTAATGAAAAAATCGACATGCCAGTGCGCACGTTGGACTTAGGAGATCTAGACGAATTGATTCTCAAACGAATTCCTTCTCTTTTGTTCAAAATGTATAATGTCGATTCAGATGGCAATCCACTGTTTGTCATTGAACCATCCAAAGGGCGGTTGTCGAGATGGCTAACATTTTTCGAACTATTTGAGAAGGGATTTATCATTCCGGTGCACTACGGCATCTTAGATATAAACGGACAACCGCTAGCGACAATCACGATCCGAAGTAATATAAAGCGTGACGAACTTACATTAAAGGAACCGGATGGTACAGTAATTGCCTCCTACGTACAGCAACATTGGAAAGCAAAACTCAAAAATCAAGGTGTTTTGTATCATGCGGATGGTTCGGTTTGGCGGGAGCTTAAAGCGAAAGCAATTGCGGGCGACATCGATGTAAAAGACGGTGAGGGACGTATGGCGGCCAGATACCGTTTTGGTATTTTTCCATATGCAATGAGACCGGTTTTCCAAAGCACTGCCCATCATGAACATGTCCAGTTCGGAACACATATTTCTTCCGATGAAAAGCTGGCGTATATAATGGTGTTTTTCTTATGGCTCAAAGGATAAAATAATCTCCTTTTGGGTGTTGACTCTCACGTAACGTCATACTTTATAGTTAGTTTTGAGGGGGGCGAGAAGCGATGAAAGTGAAAGAAGTATCGCAGTTGACTGGTGTAAGTGTGCGCACACTTCATCATTATGATGACATCGGTTTATTAACGCCGGATCGTACGACGCAAGCAGGGTACCGGCTTTATTCGGACGATAATTTGGCGACGTTGCAGCAAATATTGTTCTTTCGCGAACTCGGTTTCTCTTTAAAGAAAATCAAGGAACTGCTTACGAGTCCCGCGTTTAGTCGTCAGGAAGCTTTTGAAATGCAACGTAAAATGCTCCTTGAGAAGCGAAAGCAGCTTGATAGTATGATCAACACGATTGAGAAGACAATTCAACATGGAAGAGGGGAATTAGTAATGACGAATGAAGAGAAATTTAAAGGGTTCGATTTTGGTGAGAATCCATATGAACAAGAGGCTAGAGAACGTTGGGGCGACAATGCGGTGGATGAATCAAATAAGAAGGCGATACAGTTTGGGCCAGAACTAGGGGAGGAGATGAACAGGATTTATTTTAGCTTGGCAGGAGTACGTCATATGGAGCCATCTTCTGATGAAGCGCAGGCTAGAATTGGCGAATGGTTTACATTTTTGAATAAGATGGGGAGTTATTCTTTGGAAGCATTTGCGGGACTAGGTGAAATGTATGTCGCTGATGAACGCTTTACGAAGAATATTGACCAGTTTGGTGAGGGACTTGCGCTATTTATGAGGGACGCTATGGCGGTTTATGTCAAAAAGGGAAAATAATACAGAGAGTCTAGGATATAACTTTGCATCTCGGTAGGTCTGTGTTAAAGTCATGTAT
The DNA here is from genome assembly GCF_017347095.1 of Sporosarcina sp. E16_8. Taxonomy (GTDB): domain Bacteria; phylum Bacillota; class Bacilli; order Bacillales_A; family Planococcaceae; genus Sporosarcina. Next base: position 31,854 of record NZ_JADPRZ010000014.1, read on the forward strand.
AATGGCTTACGAGAAACGTATAGTAGAACAAGGTCTTTAAAATCGGGGCATCTGAACAAATGGGTGTCTATTATGGCTGTACTAATTTGCAGAGTGAACAAATTCGTTCGCTCTGTTTTTTTAATTCGAAATCCGAATCATCTCAGGTAAATGAAACCCCAGCTCCATATGAAACGTATAGTAAGTATAAAGAAAATTAGTTTATCCCGCATTAACGGGCAGTAAGATCCCCACTTCAAGTCATCAAGTACACGAGAAGAATAAGTGGGGGATCAACTGCCCGTAAAAGCCCGAATGGTTAAACTAACAATCAGAGGGGGATGAAAACCCCCCCTCTGATTGAAGATTAACTTTATCGACTGTCTTGAATACCCGTTACTATCTAGGTCCCGGGTCTTAGACAGTTTCCATCCACAGCCGGTTTAGTTAACCTATCGGAACGTACATAATGGATGTAACAGTAAGAGATCGCAAGGGGTTGATAGTCATGAAAAAAACAATATATATCGTGCTTACGGATACGGGGACGTTGCTGTCAAAAGCAATCGGGATGTATACGCGGAAAGATTTAAATCATACGTCAATCGCGTTTGATGAACAGCTGAACGAGATGTACAGTTTCGGTCGGAAGCAGCGGCATAATCCATTTGTAGGTGGCTTTGTGAAAGAAAGTGCTACAGAGGGGATATTCCGACAAGCAACATGTGAGGTTTATAGTTGTGAAGTGACAATGGAAGAATACACACGCATGCTTGATAAAATTCGCTTAATTGAACAAAATAAAGAACTTTATAAATATAATTTTATTGGTTTGTTTGGCGTGGCTCTGAATAAGGGAATTCAACGCAAGCATGCATTTTTCTGTTCACAATTTGTAGCAATGGTCGTAAATGAAGGCGGCTTACAAATGTTCACTATTTCTCCAAGTTTAGTACAGCCACATCATTTTTCACAATTGCCCTGTTTGGAGCCTGTTTTTGAAGGTGATTTACAGACGTACTTGGATCAGACCAGGGGCCAGCAAGAACGGCCACCTATCCGTATGAGTATGTGGAAAAGTTTAGCGTTCCGATTACTGGCCTAAATAAGTATTCTATTTATCATGAGAGCACTTCGAATTATCGAGGGGGTTCTCTTTTTTATACCCCGATAAAGGTCTTTGAAACTAGTAAGTAGGAAATGGGTGATGGAGTTGGATGAAGAACTGAAAGTTATTTTGCGACGGGTGTCTGATCTTGAAGGGGAAGTCAGTACGTTGAAACGGCAATTGGCCGAGATGAAAACCCCTCCAAGTTATGTTGCGGAGAAAGTGGGAAAAGTTCATCTGTCCTCAATAATGGAACGTCTGCCTGAGCAACCAGTTAGGGATGAAGTTCCGATTCAGCAGAAAGTAAGGAAAGAGTTCGATCTTGAGAAAGCATTAAGCAACTGGCTTCCGCGTGTGTTTATGTTCATTCTGCTACTTGGCGTCTTATGGGGATTGAAAGTAGGAATGGATCATGGATTTATTACCAATCCTGTGCGTGTTGTAATGGGCTATGCTGGGACGGTTTTGCTCTATTTCCTAGGGATGCGCTATTATAATAGTGGGAAAAAAGGATTTGGTCTAACATTGCTTGGCGGTTTTATCGGACTCGGAATTTTGACGACTTTTGCGGCACATCTTTTATATGGCTACCTGAATTTCACGATTGCATTTGTGTTAGGTGTGGCTTATATCATTGCAGGGCTATTGTTATCGAGAAAGACAAAATCGGAAACGTTGACGATATTTGCTGGGATAGCAGGGTTTTTACTACCTTTCTTATTGGAAGGGGAAGGAGCGACTTCCGTTCAATTCTGTGCGTACATCCTGCTGTTATTTTTATCACTATTTTATGTGTCACTTAGTCAAAAGCATAAGTATACGTTCTACGTAACGTTCGTATTATTCCATTTAACATTGTTCGTTTATGCACTTCTCGACAGTGCGTTTGTGGAAGAATCGATACTGGTTGCGACTGTGTTAATTCAGCATGGGGTGATTTTATTCTTTTACTTAAAAGGCCGAATTTCAAGGGGTGTATTTTCAGAAGCGCTTCTCTACTCGAATTTCGTCTTTACAATCGGCTGGATAAAGCTACTTGAACATGTACAGGAAGTTTCTGTTTACGGCTTGTTGGCACTGTTGTACAGTGCGCTTGCGGCATATTCGTTTTGGAAGAAGGAAAGCGTACTACGTGGAATTTTGTCTGCTGTAGCCGTATTTGCAGTCAGTGTCTTTATCCTATCCTTCAACTTGGAGGATGCTCGAGTTGTTTTGATGTTACTTCTGTTGAATGGGGCAATTGGGATAGGGATCGGTTTGCGCTTTGACACGCTCAGGACGATTGTCACCGGCTCAGTAATTTACTTATTGACGGTCCTAACAGTTCTGGATACGATGCAGATAAATTCATTTTGGTCCTTAGAACATGCAGTGTGGCTTGTCTTTATTGGTTCGTTCAGTTGGATATTTTACACGCTCTATCAATATACCCCTTCTCGTTTGAAGGGGAAAACGAAGTCAATTGATAAGAGTTTAATCATTGGTCAACTGCTAGTTTTGTTCTATATTTATAAATTAACGAAGCTATTGCTCGCGAATACTTATGTATCGTTTGAAACAGGTAATCATGTTCATGCGCTTGTATTTTTAATGGCACTTGGTGCTATGTACTTCTTCCATAGGTGGAGTAAAGGGCTGTACTTGACGCATGGGGCGGTCATTCTGTTTCTGATAACAGGTATGGGGATACTGCTTACGGGCTTGGGTTCCTATTATAAACACGGTGAGTTTTTGTTTAATTTCATTGTACAACTTGCTTTTGTGGTTGTTTTAACGGTTGTAGTGTTGGCAATTATGAAAAATCGTTTCTATCTTTCGGGGAAAGAGCTGAAGTGGGAGACACCACAACTGGCGATTGTGCTGCAGATTATCTATTTCATCGTGCTAAATAAATGGTACTTAGCCTTCACGAAAGCTTATGAATGGGATTTGGAGTATGTGTTGTTTGCGCATACGTTCTTGTTGTTTGCTTTTGCGTTTGTGTCAATCAGTATCGGTGGGAAAATGAATTGGAAGTATGTCAAAATTATCGGTGCGGTGCTCATTATCATTTGTGTGCTGAAGCTTTTCATCGTCGACTTATCAAGCATTTCCATTCTTGTTCGAGCAATTTTGTTCACCATCGTTGGTGTTGTCGGACTGGTGTATTCACGGACGTTGTTGAAGGAAGATTGAAAAAAGAAGCATTATGTGAAAAAATAGCGAGAATGATCAGTTCCGCTGCTCAAATGAATACCTATATAAACTGAGCGAAGGCGCATTGCAAGGGGGGGCGGAGCCCTAAGACTGGTGGTGAAGCTGCTTGGCTTAGGGCGGGAGGCATCCCCTAGCGCCGTAGCGTATTTGAAGTGAATTTTTATTTCAACTTATATAGGCAGGTTGCTTCAATTCAGTGTAAAGAGCAAAAGACTTTACTAATTTCGCAATTAATGATAAAACGTGCGATAATAAGGAAAACGATCAAGTAAGGATGACAAAATGACAAAAACAATCGATTTACAAGTAAATGCAAGAAATATTAAAGACTTCAAAAAAGGCTATCCGTTAATTTTAAAAGACGCGATTATTAATTCCGGCGTGCTTGCGACGGAAGCGGAAGGAACGATTGTACGATTAGTAGATAAAGATCGTCGATTCGTTGCGAAAGGCTATTACGGCTCACAAAACAAAGGCCTCGGCTGGGTACTGACGAGGAAAGAGGAAGAAGTAATCGACTTTAACTTTTTCGAGTCAAGAATCGCTGCGGCACTTGCGAGACGTGAAAATTTATTTGCGGATGCATACACGACAGCGTTCCGCGTATTCAACGGAGAGGGCGACGGAATCGGCGGCCTGACTATTGATTATTTCGATGGCTACTTTATGGTGAGTTGGTACAGCGAAGGAATTTATTCACTTAAGCATCATGTCTACAGTGTGTTCGATAAAATCATTGATTACAAAGGTATCTATGAGAAAAAACGCTTTGATACAAAAGGCGGATACATCGAACAGGATGATTTCGTTAAAGGGGAGCAAGGCGATTTCCCAATTATCGTCAAGGAAAATGGCATGAATTTCGCTGTCAATTTGAATGATGGTGCAATGACGGGTATTTTCCTTGATCAACGTGATATGCGTAAAGTGGTTCGCGATAAGTATTCTGAGGGTAGAAATGTGTTGAACACATTCTCGTATACGGGCGCATTTTCCGTTGCAGCACTACTTGGTGGCGCGGTGAAGACGACAAACGTCGACTTGGCGAAGCGTAGCAATGCGAAAACAATTGAGCAGTTCAGTGTGAATGCCATAGATTACGAACAGCAGGATATCAAAGTGATGGATGTCTTTGACTATTTCCGCTATGCAAAACGGAATGATTTGAAGTTCGATCTAATCATTCTTGATCCGCCTAGTTTTGCCCGTACTAAAAAGTATACGTTCAGTACAGCGCAGGATTATCCGGCACTTCTTATGGATGCGATTTCGATTACGGAGAAAAACGGCATCATTGTGGCGTCGACGAATAATGCGAGTTTCGGAATGAAGAAATTCAAAACGTTCATCGACCAGGCTTTCGAAGAAGCAGGATCTAGGTATAAAATTCTTGAGGAATCAACATTACCGAAAGACTTCCGGACAAACCGTGATTACCCAGAATTCAACTATTTGAAAGTTGTTATCGTGCAGAAAACGAAATAAATTTAATCTTCAATCAGAGGGGGTCCTCATCCCCAACTGATTGTTAGTTTAACCATTCGGGCTTTTACGGGCAGTTGCCCCCCGCTTATTCTTCTCGTGCCCTTGAAGACTTGAAGTGGGGGGTCTTACTGCCCGTTAATGCGGGATAAATGAAGAAAATGAAAGCCGTGCCGGAGATAATCTGGTGCGGCTATTTTTGATTTGTGGAGGAGGACAAAGGGTTTTAATCGAGAATGGATTAAGATAGAGATTGAATTGGGGTGGCAATATGACCGAGGCGATAGTACATGGAATTATACTTGCATTTGGACTTATTGTGCCATTAGGTGTCCAAAATGTGTTCGTTTTTAATCAGGGGGCGTTGCAACCGACATTTGCTAGAGCTTTGCCGGTTGTTGTAACGGCAGCAATTTGCGACACGCTATTGATCATAGCGGCGATTTCGGGTGTCTCACTTCTTGTTTTAACATTTGCTTGGCTGGAAAATGTTATCTTCAGTATCGGTATTGTCTTTCTACTCTATATTGGTTTTGTCTTATGGAAAAGTGATGCAATGTCGACGAAAGTGGACGGGGTGAGATTTTCGACAAAGAAGCAAATCCTATTTGCAACTTCGGTTTCTTTATTGAATCCTCATGCAATTCTCGATACAATTGGGGTTATCGGGTCGAGTTCACTAAATTACTCGGGGGATGTAAGAATAGCATTCACGCTAACAACAATCGTTGTTTCATGGCTTTGGTTTATCGGGCTTGCAACTGCAGGGCGTTATTTCGGTAAGTTGGATTCAACTGGTAAGCTACTGACGCTGTTGAATAAAGTATCTGCATGGGTCGTTTGGGGGGTTGCCGTCTATATGGCAATGCGGCTTGCAGGAAATATAGGTTGACGTAATATGAAAAGCCGTACCAGGGAGTCTAAACTTGGTACGGCTTTTATGTATAGGGAGTAATGAATCATTCGTTTAGCACACCAATTTATTTTATTCAGTTTATTCGAAGGGTAAAGCTGTCATAGAAGAGAATAAGTAGAAGAGGGGTGGAGTGGATGAATTCATTGCAACCGAAAAAGCGCAGCAATTTGCGGATATTCTTCGGGAAGAAAGTGTACCGATTGAAGCGGTATTTGGTGTGGTACATGGACGGAAAGAAGTATGCAACGAAGCGTTCAGTAGAGCAACTGAACCATGTCATCTTCAAACATCGAACGCCGTTGCTCCGCCAATTGAAAGATGTAGAGATGGTATTGCAAACAAACAAAATTAAGAATTTGAAAATAGCAGCAAAAAAATTGAACGGAATAATACTTAAGCCTGGAGAGACATTTTCCTATTGGCGATTGATAGGCAGTACGACGAAACGAAAAGGTTACGTCGACGGAATGATTTTGCATTACGGGCAAGTGACGACAGGAGTTGGTGGTGGCCTATGTCAATTGTCGAATTTGATTTACTGGATGGCACTTCATACGCCGCTGACGATTACTGAGCGCTATCGTCACAGTTACGACGTGTTTCCGGATTCGAAACGGAACCAACCATTCGGAAGTGGTGCTACATGCGCATACAATTATCTAGATTTACAATTAATGAATGAAACGAATGAGCCGTATCAGCTCCTTATCTACTTGACGGACAGATCGCTCGTCGGTGAATGGCGTGCGTCTATGACTGCGAATCGAACGTATAAAGTATATGAAAAGGACCACAGTTTTACGCGTGAATCATGGGGTGGCTATGTGCGCCATAATACGATTTATAGGGAAGCGTATAACCTGAACGGCGAACTTATCAATGATGAATTCATTACAGAAAACCATGCAATCACGATGTATGAACCATTTTTGTCATATGAGGAGTGATGATTATGTTGGGACTGAACAAAGGTGAAGTCAGATTAGTACCGCATGCTACTGACTGGGAAGAAGATTTCATTGAGGAAAAAGAATTATTGAGTGAGGCAATTGGACTGCTAGTGGTGGATATTGAACATATGGGGAGCACTTCCATCAAAGGGATTGCCGCTAAGCCACTTCTGGATATTCTTGTCGGTGTTCGATCAATGGATGATGTAGCGAAATTTGATAAAAAGAGATTAAAAGAAGCCGGTTATTATCATCTTGGCCGTGTGGAAATAGAAGGGAAGGTTGTCTTTGCCAAGTTTACAAACCTGGAGGAACTAACAAAAACGCATGTCCTTCATATTGTGGAATATGGTGCGGAATGGTGGCGAAAACATACGTTTTTCAGGGACTATTTGAATGAACATCCTGATGTAGCAAAACAATATGAAAAGCTGAAAAAAGAGCTGGCGGCAACATATCCGGATAACGAGAGTTTGTATGCCGAAGGGAAATTAAAGTTTGTCGATGAGGTGTTAAGTAGGGAAAAACCAAGGTCATTCATTATCAACGAAGGGAATTTGCAAGTCCGAGAATTAGAAAGAGTTGATAAGGTCCTTCTATCGAAATGGCTTACTGACCCGGAAATCCTTCGGTATTATGAGGGGCGTGATAATCCGTTTAATTTTGAGAAAGTGGAGCAGGAATTTTTTGAAGACGAAGAAAATGTGATGAGATGCCTGGTTGAGTTTAGTGGAATTCCAATTGGCTATGTCCAAATTTACATAGTGGAGGAAGAGGAAAAACTAGCTTACGGTTATGCCGATTCATCACAGAACATTTACGGTATGGATCAGTTCATAGGCGAATCCGCTTATTGGAATAAAGGCATCGGAACGCAACTTGTTCGAGCGATGGTGACGTATTTAACTGAAGACAAAGGGGCGGATCGAATTGTGATGGACCCGCAAACGTGGAATGAACGAGCCATTCGGTGTTATGAAAAATGCGGGTTTGAAAAGGTGAAATTGCTCCCGGGAAATGAATTGCATGAAGGGGAATACAGGGATTGTTGGTTGATTGAGCATAACTCTAAAACAGGTGTAGGTGCATGAGAAATCGAGGTTCTTCCGTTCTTATCGAAAACAACAAAGTTGGATTGATTAAAAGAGTTAAAGATAGACCTTAAAATTGCTAGGGGAGAGGTGAGTCTATGAACGCCAGCAGATTACAGCCCATCGAAGCCGCGCGTAGGTTTATAGTAGCAAAATTCCCGGATTGCCAAGCTGCATTGCTTGCTGGAAGTGTCATCAGAGGGGAAGAGACAGCAACATCAGATTTGGATATCGTTGTTTTTGATGACAAGGCAGAATCGGCGTACCGTGAATCACTGATTGAGTATGGATGGCCAATAGAAGTGTTCGTCCACAACCTCACTTCTTACGTGGACTTTTTCAAGTTGGACTGTGAAAGAGCCCGTCCTTCATTGCCACGGATGGTTTCTGAAGGAATCATCTTATTCGATTCGGGAGTTGTTTCTTTAATAAAGGAAAAAGCTAATGAGCTATTGAAAAAAGGCCCCGAAGTATGGACAATAAAAACGATAGAGATGAAGCGTTATATGATAACGGATGCGCTCGATGATTTGATTGGTTCAACAAATCGTGCGGAAGAAATCTTCATTGCGAATACACTTGCCGATGCCCTTCATGAATTCTTCTTGCGGACAAATGTTCAATGGATTGGTTCATCGAAATGGATTATGCGTGCTTTAAATCAATTTGATAAGAACTTTGCGCGAACGTTTATACAAGCATTCGATGCATTTTATAAAACGGGCAATAAAGAAGCAATTATCGACCTTGCAGATGAAGTGTTGAAGCCGTATGGTGGCAGGCTGTTTGAAGGGTATTCATTGGGGAAAGGAGACCGTATATGACAAGTACATACGTAGATTGGGGAGGTCATAAGCTGAAGTTGACATGGAAAAGTGGTCTCTTGCCGGAAAGGGATTTGATCACTAGTGTTCATGGTTTCTGTTTTAAGGATGGGAAACTGTTGATGGTCGATTTGGATGATCGGGGTTGGGATTTTCCGGGCGGTCATATCGAAGTTGGTGAAACTGCGGAAGCGTGCTTTAAACGCGAGGCAATGGAAGAAGGTTATGTAGCGGGAAATTGCGCACTCCTCGGTTCAATTGAAATCGACCATAATGAAAATTCGTTGTGGAATGAAGACAGTCCTTATCCGAAAGTAGGTTATCAGACTTTTTGCGAAATGGACATAACTGAATTACATTCTTTTGAAGCGGAGTATGAATCAAGCAGAAGAATTTTCATCCGATCTGAAGACGTATCCAAATACTATAAAGGTTGGCATGCAACGTATGAAAAAATTATGTGCGAGGTGCAAGGAAGGTGCATAAATGAAAATCAGGAAATTATTTAAACATGAAACTCCACCTTTTGAACTCCTGCTTCTTGCCGACCCATCGCGAGAACTGGTAGAGCAGTATATAGTTAATGGGGAGTGCCGTGTTGCTGAAGAGGAAGGCGAAATCGTTGGTGTCTATGTGCTAGTCAAGTTAGGTGTAACAACGATGGAGATTATAAATATAGCTGTAGATGAGCGTATACAAGGTCGCGGGATTGGGAAGAAGTTAATGAGTGACGCAATCCAGACGGCAAAGGCGTTGGGCTACAAGTTTCTGGAAGTTGGGACGGGCAATTCCAGCATTGGTCAATTGGCTTTTTATCAGAAATCTGGGTTTCGTATCGATGGTGTTATAAAAGACTTTTTCGTGGATCACTACGAGGAAGAAATCGTTGAAAATGGCATCCAGTGCAGGGATATGATTCGATTATCAATGACTATTTCATGATTGATTAAAGTTATTTAAGCTTTATCACTAGTTTGGATTCTACCACCTACTTTGTCACAAATACGTCCCGTGACAAGCCTCTATACATCTAGTAAACTTGAAGGAATGTGTTGTGAATTTTCTGTAAGGAGAGATAAAGCTATGAAACGGATACTCATACTTCTTTTCATTGTCGGTATGATGGCGGGCTGTTCGAATGTGTATAGCGCAGAAGAGGGCTATCGCATGGCGGTAATCAATCATGGTTTCCCGGTTCCGAAAAATGCGAGCGAACTAAAGCCAGAAGCGTGTACGACAGAAATTGCGAAATCGGCAAAATATAAATTGAACGATATTGGCGGGGAGCAGGGAGAACCGCCGGAGCATTACTTGGAGGAAATAAAGAAGTGGGGCTGGATGGAACTTGAAGATGAACGGAAAGGGAATATTCACTTCTACGAAAAAGAAGGGAAAATCATGTCACTCGTTTTCAAAGAAAATGTCTTCGATGTATTTGAAATGAGTAGTGAAGTGAATATGTAAAAAAACAAATACTGTAGATTTACTTTTTTTGAAACCATTTGGCATGTTCGTACGTACTAGTTAAGAAGGGATGATTGTGATGAACTGGAAAGTGGCCATTTTAGCTTACTATCCGGATTGTATAGTATTGCTGGTGACACAATCAATTGGGATTCCGAGGTATTTGGATGGTTTGTCAGGTCGTCTTTGAGGTATTACGAGTCATTGTCTAATGACGACTACATAATTCGTGAAAGTTGAGTTTGGCGTTGCAGGGGAGAAAAGGCTATAGATAATCTTCATTTTGGTAGTTCGGTATCAGATGTAGTAAAATATATATCGATAGTGTTTTTTGCGAAAAGATAAAAATTCTCATTAAAATGTATAGGAGTGATTGGTTTGGCGATTATTTTGCAAAAAGGTCAAAAAATTGATTTAACGAAGGGCCATCCAGGTCTTGAGAAGATTACTGTAGGACTCGGTTGGGATCCAATTCAGAGTCAGAAAAAAGCAGGCGGATTACTTGGCGGACTTTTCGGTGGTGGCGGTAGCAGTGCTACAAATATGGATATCGACGCATCTGTAATCATGCTTCAAGACGATAAATTTGCGAGCAATGATAACTTGGTTTACTTTGGCAACTTGAAAAGTAAATGTGGTAGCATAACGCACACAGGCGATAATATCACTGGAGAAGGCGACGGAGACGACGAGCAAGTGATTGTCGACTTGAAAAAGGTACCCGCAAACGTTAACAAACTTGTATTCGTTGTCAATATTTACGATTGTGTAAAACGTAAGCAAGATTTCGGTCAAGTGGAAAATGCGTTTATCCGTGTCATGAATTCGGCGAACAATGAGGAATTACTGAAATTCGACCTGTCCGAAAATTATGCAGGTTCAACTAGCTTAACGGTAGGAGAAATTTATCGTCACGGCAGTGAATGGAAATTTGGCGCAGTTGGATCAGGATCATCAGATGCAGGTCTTGGCGATATGGTTAAAAGGTATTCATAAACTATAAAAAACAGAAAAGAGGATGACATAAATGGCTATTTCATTGAGTAAAGGACAAAAAGTAGATTTGACGAAAAGTAACCCGGGATTAACGAATATTACGGTTGGTGTTGGCTGGGATACAAATAAATATGACGGTGGAAAAGATTTCGATTTAGATTCATCTGTTTTCCTATTAAATGCAGCTGGTGTATGTGCAGATGAAAAAGATTTCGTTTTCTTCAACAACCTTGAGGGTGGAAATGGTTCTGTCGTTCATACTGGTGATAACTTGACTGGTGAAGGAGATGGAGACGATGAGCAAGTCAAAGTTTCCCTGTCTAATGTACCAACTACGGTTGAAAGAATTGCGTTTGCGATTACAATTCACGACGCAGAGGAACGTAGTCAGAACTTCGGGCAAGTTTCAAATAGCTATGTACGAATCGTCAACGATGCAAACGGTGAAGAGTTAATCCGCTATGATCTAGGCGAAGATTTCTCTATTGAAACTGCTGTTGTTGTAGGGGAACTGTATAGACATGGTAGCGAGTGGAAGTTCAATGCGATTGGTAGCGGCTACCAAGGCGGACTCGGTTCACTTGTAAAAGACTACGGTCTACAGTCTTAATTAAATAATGTAGCTATATATGTTGACGCTTTTAATTAGGTATGTGAACTCAGCGTAGGTGCCTTACAGGGGTAGCCGAAGCCCTGAGACTGGTGGCGAAGCTACCTGGCTTAGGGCGGGAGGCATCCCCTAAGCGCCGAAGCGGTATTCAATGGAAACTCACGCATTCAATCTATATAGATATGGAGCTTCAGTGTTCTAATCATGATAAACAGGAGTGATTCAGATGGCGATTACTTTATCAAAAGGGCAAAAAATCGATTTGACTAAGACCAATCCAGGTCTTGTACGAGGTGTTATCGGACTCGGTTGGGATACCAATAAATATTCTGGTGGCCAGGAGTTTGACCTTGATGCATCAGCGTTTCTAGTGGATGCAAGCAATCGTTGCCAAAATGATCATGACTTTATTTTCTATAATAATCTTAAGCATCCGAGTGGCGCTCTTCTACATACGGGCGATAATCGGACGGGCGAGGGAGATGGGGATGACGAGCAAGTAATCGTCGATTTCCCTAAAATTCCTGCGTACGTTGACCGCATTGGTATTACGGTTACGATTCACGATGCAGAAGCACGAAGTCAAAACTTTGGTCAGGTCTCAAATGCCTTTGTCCGATTATCGGATGAAGCAACCGGAGAAGAGTTGCTACGTTTCGATCTGGGAGAAGATTTCTCTATTGAAACGGCTGTTGTTTTTTGCGAACTGTATAGGCACGGTAACGATTGGAAATTCAATGCAATTGGTAGCGGATTCTCCGGAGGTCTAGGCGCGCTTTGCAAGAATTATGGGTTAGAAGTATAAATTTACGAGCCGGTAAAAGGTTGAAGTCTTTTATTGTTTTATTATCAGGAGGAACTAATGGAGATACTTAATGGAATAATCGATACATATGCCGCTTTTTTTGATTGGGGTATGTGGGTGGAAGTATTATCGGATCCAGTCAGTTGGGGCTTAATCGGTACCCTCATCATACTTGAGGGGTTATTGTCAGCTGATAATGCTCTTGTTTTGGCGGTCATGGTCAAACATTTACCAGAAAAACAACGAAAAAAAGCTTTGTTTTACGGGCTTCTTGGTGCTTATGTCTTCCGCTTTATCGCAATTGGAGTCGGTGTTTTCCTCATTAAATTGTGGTGGGTCAAGGCATTAGGTGCGGCTTATCTCGCGTGGTTGGCGATTAAATACTTTATGGATAAGTCTAAAGAGGCTGGTAATGACGACGAAATTGCAGGGATGAAAACAGAAGGTATTCTAATCCGTCTTTTCGGTACATTCTGGGGAACAATCGCTGCTGTAGAGATTATGGATATCGCCTTTTCAGTAGATAGTGTTCTTGCTGCTTTCGGTGTCAGTGAACAGATTTGGGTACTTCTTCTTGGCGGCATGCTCGGTGTCTTGATGATGCGCGGAATTGCCGGCGTATTTTTGAAGTTAATCGACAAAGTACCTGAACTTGAAACGTCAGCGTATGTGCTGATTATGTTAATAGCGATTAAGATGGGATTGAGCGTTGTTGGTTTTGAAGTCCACCACTACGTATTCTTTATCATTCTAATCTTGACGTTCATTGCTACATTCGTCGTTCACAACATGAATAAAAAGAAAATGGCTTAATAAAAAGACAAAAAGAAGGCTAGCCCCTTCTTTTTTCTTTTACCCTAAATCGAATAATAAATAAGGTTGGTGCTCAGATTGAAGTACTTTAATGACATAGCCGCTATAGGCATAGAAGATTTATTTTATCGAAAACCGGAGACGGTTACGAAGCATACCGATAAACAACGGCTGTCATATAGTCTGGGTGCTTTATTGTATATGCCAGCAACACGTGAGGATATAGCCCATCTCATTATTACTAATAAATTCAAGGAGCTTGTCACAGTAGCCATCTGTCTTGAAGATGCAATAGGCGATCATGAAGTCGAACAGGCGGAAAATAAACTTATTACGCATATGCAACAAATAAGCGCTGCAATTGAGGATGGCCGACTTACGGAAGAAACGACCCCACTTATTTTTGTTCGAGTAAGAAGTGCACAACAGATGCTGGATATAGGGGAGCGGCTCGGTGATTCGTTGAAGAACCTCGTCGGCTTTGTGTTTCCTAAGTTTTCATCGGATAATGGGGAAGACTACTTATCGGGTCTACGGCTGTTGAATGAGCAAGCAAGTACGGTTTTATATGGTATGCCGATTCTTGAATCGCCGAATGTGCTGTACAAGGAGCGTCGTTTGGCCGAGTTGCTTAGTATAAAGGAGATAGTCGACCGGTATTCTGATTTCATTCTGAATATCCGTATTGGTGCCACCGATTTATGTGGGCTTTACGGGTTGAGAAGGGATAGTGAGACGACTGTTTATGAGATATCTATTGTCAATGAGCTAATTACGGATGTAGTCAATATTTTTGCCAGGCAACATGATGGTTTCGTAGTATCGGGACCAGTGTGGGAACATTTCTCATCAAACGGTCGCATCTTAAAACCACAACTACGTGAGACGCCATTTCAAGAAAGTTCAGGTTCAGTGGGTCTTCTTCTTAGAAAAGAATTGATTCGGAAAGATTTTGACGGGCTAATTCAGGAAACGTTGCTGGATAGAGCGAACGGATTAGTTGGCAAAACAATCATTCATCCGTCGCACCTTTTGCCTGTTCAAGCATTGCATGTCGTTACGAAGGAAGAGTATGTGGATGCGCTTAGTATCTTCCAGCAGGCGACAGGTGAAAAAGGCGTGTTCAAAAGTGAATTTATGAACAAGATGAATGAGATTAAGCCACATTTATACTGGGCACAAAAAGTGTTAATTAAGTCTGATATATACGGGGTGTACAATGAAAATATCACATTCATCGATTTGTTATCCGAGTAGGTACACGCATGAAGTTTGCGAGACTATGCAAGTACATGTACAAATTGAACAAAATCCATACGAGCTTTCAGTTGAAACCTTATATGAGATGGCCGCGAGAATTAACAAAAAACGATCTTTTTTATTCGTTAGTAAAGTGCTTGGTAAGCATATCCCAATACCGCCCGAAGTACCCTTGGTTGCATCGGCATTGCTGGCCTCTATTTATTATGAAGGCAAAACAACTAAACAAATGCCTGGAAAAGAACAGCTCATCGAAGCAGTTAAGGATGGTTCCCCGAAGAACTTGCAGGCAGCGTATTCGATTGTACAACAGCTACGCTGTCAACTCGATGAGCCGGTTGTGTTCATCGGTTTTGCGGAAACGGCAACGGCCCTCGGTCACGGTGTTTTTGACTGTTTTACGGATGCCACCTACATTCATTCGACAAGAGAAATGCTTGCTGATGAAGAGGTGACGCTCTACTTTGAAGAAGAGCATTCCCACGCTACAGATCAGCGTTGCTATGCACCGGAACGGTATTTGGATAATGAACACTCGATTTGTCTGGTGGATGATGAAATTACGACAGGCAAGACAGCTTTGAATATCATTGCTTCTATTGAAAAGCAGTTTCCACGTAAGGAATATACAATCTTATCCCTGTTGGATTGGCGAAGTGAAGAAGATCAACAACGATTGAAGGCATTTGAGAAATTGCATGATATACGCATTACGACGTATGCTTTATTGGCCGGAACGATTCAAGTAGAAGGAACACCTAGTTTAGTTGAAGTTCCCACTATTATTGGCGATTCGGTTGTTGAAGTTCCTTATTTTAAGAGAATCAATCTGAAGTCATTGCCTATCCCTCTTCCTCACTATCCCTATTCATCAATTGATTCTTTTGGATTTAAAAATGCTTCAAATTATTCGGCTCTAACGGGACGATTTGGCATTTCATCAGACAATAAACAAGACGTTGAAGCGTATTGTCAGCGTGCGGGAGAATATTTGAGGAAGTATCGGACAGGAAAACGGACATTATGTTTAGGTACTGGGGAATTCATGCATATTCCGATGAAAACGGCTGTTTACATGGGTGAAGGTGTATCTTATCATTCAACGACGAGAAGCCCGATATTTCCGATAAACCGGGAAAGTTATCCGATAAAAAATAGAATGGCTTTCGAAAGTCCCGAAGATCCAGCAACAATGAATTATGCATATAATGTATCCGACATGGAATACGATGAAGTCTTTTTATTTTTTGAACGTCCAATAGAAGACAATAGGCTTGAACCGATAGTACGCCAGTTCAAAGGATTACCCGCAATCCATATTGTAGACTTCACTTGAAAGGTGTGGGTAGAAGATGCAACAAATGACGCAAATGCTGACAGGCAGTTATTCATCTAAAGATGTCGTTTTTCTATTGAAAGATCTGTCAGATGCGAGCCTTGAAAGAAGTCTGAATGAACGGGAAGAGGCTATTCAAGGCGGCGCACATTATTCGGAAATGCTTCCCATCGAATACGAGCCGACTGAAGCCTATTTAAATCTTTTTCACGAGTCACTCCATGCTTCAAAGAGAAAAGTAGCAACAGCGGTCGGCACAGTTTCGGAACTACTCATCGAGAAAAAAGGGATGGATCTTGTTCTTGTTTCCCTTGCGAGGGCTGGTACGCCGATAGGTATCTTGATGAAACGTTATATTAATGCGGTATATGGAGTGAATTTACCGCATTATAGCGTATCAATTATTCGAGGACGTGGCATCGATGAAAATGCGATGCTGTATATTACGAGTCAACATCCTGATAAGCGCATCGTTTTTGTCGACGGATGGACTGGTAAAGGTGCGATTTCTATAGAGCTAACAAAGTCTGTTGAGTTGTTTCAAGAAAAACATGGCATCATGCTGGACGATGAACTCGTTGTATTGGCAGATCCAGGTCACTGTTCTTCCTTATACGGGACACGGGAGGACTTTCTAATCCCAAGTGCCTGTTTAAATTCAACCGTATCAGGCCTGGTCAGCCGCACGGTTCTGAACAGTCGCTGGACAGGAGCTACAGATTTCCACGGAGCAAAATTCTATTCGGAACTTCGGGATAAAGATGTATCGAATTATCATATTGATGTAATTACGGCAGAATTTGAAGCGGCAGCGACGTTAATCAAAGTGGCGAAAGAAGCTTTAAAGAAAACAGATATGACCCCAACCTGGCAGGGAATGAAAACAATCGCATTGATTCAGGAACACTTTGGAATTGAAAATGTGAATCTCATCAAACCTGGTGTTGGAGAGACGACGCGTGTTCTTTTACGACGTTTACCGTGGAAGATACTGGTTAAGGATTTAAACGACCCACGACTTAAACATATTTTTCAACTGGCAAAGGAAAGAGCTATACCTGTGGAGGTTTATGAACAGATGACTTATACTTGTTGTGGACTTATCAAACCGTTGGAGAAAAAAGTATGATGTTTGCAAGTGATTTAGACGGGACACTTATTTATTCCCATCGGCGCTTTGGCGATGAAATTTTGAATGAATCAGTTCGTACTATTGAAGTAAGTAATGGTAAAGACATTTCATTCATGACAAAAAAAGCGATTGCATTATTACGCAAGTTGTCTGAAGAAATGATGTTTGTTCCTGTAACGACAAGAACAACTGAACAGTATAATCGAGTCTCGCTATTTCATGAAGAAATTCGTCCTACATATGCAATTACTTGTAATGGCGGCGTTGTATTGATAGATGGACATATTGATACGCATTGGCAGGACTATATCTGCACTAAAATAGATGGAAGTGCCGCTTCAGTGGATGATGTCAAGCGGGAGATAGAAGAGACTGCGGATGCGTCTTGGTTGAAATCAATTCGTGTGGTAGACCGGTTTTTTGTGTACCTGATTATCGACCCACCGCTATCAACTGAACGGATCAAGTATTATTCACAGTGGGCGGCAGCGCGTGGCTGGGCCTTTTCAGTTCAAGGCAGGAAGGTTTACTTCATTCCATCATTTATCAATAAATGGGATGCGGTGAACTATGTCGCGAAAAAAGAAGGAAAGAAAACGGTTTATACGGCAGGTGATTCCAATCTGGATGTCTGCTTGATTGAACAGGCGAATTTCGGTCTGATACCACGGCACGGGGAAGCGGCAGCTACATTTGGTCATCTTGGACTGACACAAAAAACAGGAATTTTGGCATCGGAGGAAATCATTGAAACAATTCTTTCGAAGCGTCTCCAATTAACTCCTGTAATCCGTTGACAATATTGGACTATGCCCCTTCCATTGACATATAAAAATAGGTGATTGGGGGGAGTGAAGATGATAAGGAAACTGATACTGAAGAAGATTGATTATTCGAATTGGGCGACCGAACTCAGCAAACCAATTGCCGCCCGCCCTGATTATCAATTGGGAGAAGAACGTATACAATACAGTCAAATTGCTACACGTATTGTGGGATCGGGCTTTGATGAAACAGAATATATGATTGAATTATACACAGCTAGCCAGGCTCCTGGTGTGCATGTGTTATCTGAGATGCTTGATAAGACAATGCCGCCGGAACGCTTTCAATCCATCCAGCGCATCTATGATCTTATTCAAGAACAACCGAATCTATCGATTAACCGCTTTGTTGCCTTTTTGGAGGGTGCACAGTTACTTCCGAAATACGGAGAAGACCCTGATTTTAATAGATTAGTCCGGTCAGCCCTCATTGAGGTGTTGGAACTTTTCAAGAGAAATCACGCAGGTGCGTTTCATCATCCGGAATTCCGACGCGTTTTTCTGGATATTATTAAATGGACGTGGAATCACATCGATCCATGGGTGAAGGGAACCCCAATTGACAAGGATATCCCTCACATCATCTGGTACGGCGATATGAACAAAAGTCAGATGTATTTTCTGTTCTACATCATCTTATTGGGAATGGATGTTGTTATTCTTCATCCAGAAGGAAAAGATGAATTTAAAGAGCTTGATAATGAAAGTAAATGGTCGTTCTTGACGGAGTATCCGACCACGATGAAAATCCAACCTTTTCCACAAGAAGAGCCCAAACGACAAGGGACAGTCGCGTACCGTGCTTCAAAAGAGATCGATCATGTACTT
This sequence comes from Sporosarcina sp. E16_8, assembly GCF_017347095.1. Classification (GTDB taxonomy): domain Bacteria; phylum Bacillota; class Bacilli; order Bacillales_A; family Planococcaceae; genus Sporosarcina. Next base: position 50,468 of record NZ_JADPRZ010000014.1, read on the forward strand.
CACCATGAAGGATCTGCTTATTATAAGCCATGGCAATTCCGTAACCATCTCCCCGTGGCAGTTACATTAAAAACGACATATGACGAGATTTTTCTGTTGGCGAAAGAGAAGGCATTTATACGCCCAAGCTTCTCGTCCAATCGGGATGAAGTGAAGATACCCGCATTGTTCGCAAAAGTTTCTGGCGTTTCAACCAGTCGAAAAGAGTATTGGGATAAAATGCATCGGCTTACTAGCCAACCGAATTGTCTAGTAGTGAAAAAGTTCCCATTCATGCAGGAAACGAAAGCGAATAATCAATACCATTACCAACATGCACTTGGCAAAGACGGTCGTTTGGTACCGGAAAAAATGATGCAAGGCAACTGGTGGCAGTACGGACAACTACATGATGGTGCTCAAAAAGGACTTGCAGCCGCTATTTCAAGAATTTGCACCAACTCTAAGATGAAGGCTCAACCGGGGGAAACGCCGGAACAAGTTGCACTCTATCTATTTACTCAGGCAACTTCCATACCGGAAGAATTGATCAATCTTTTGCAGACGTTTGATTATTCTCAAGAGATACCAAAAGTGATTTTATATAACAATGAAATTAATGGTATTTTGTCTAGGGCAGATGCAGCATTGCTGTTACTGTTGAATGAAATTGGACTTGATATCGTCTTATACAATCCACCCGGTCACAATGATTTGGAGCACTTTATAGGGAAAGAGTATTTTGATCATCATATGTTGGAAGACATGGTGTTCGATCTATCCTTTCAGGATAACAAAAAGGATGCATCAACTGTAAGCGGTTTTTTAAATCGACTTTTTAACGGAAGGGATTGAGTGTCATGGAAGAAACGAAGAATTATGAAGTGGAAGTATTGACGGAAAATAAGGCGGAAGCGCTTCGCTTACAGTTACGACAGGATCCGGAGGTCCAAAACTTAGTTCGGTCAATCGATACAAGAAATCAAACCGGATTATTAGAATTCGGGAAAGAGCCGGCCGTTGAAATTTCCACTTTTGCCGATCGCATATTGGCTTCCATGCGTTCGTCGAGTGTAACTGATTCAGGCGAGATGTTGAAACAACTTGGAAAAACGATGGATAAATTCGATAAAAATGACTTTGACGAGCCGAAAGGTTTTTTAGGGAAGTTTTTCAAACGTGGAGATAAGTTAATTGAAAAAGTGTTCGGCAAATACCAAACGCTCGGCAAGGAAATTGAAGGCATACACATCGAAATTTCAAAATATAAGGACGAAATGATTCGTTCAACGACCAATATGGATGAAATGTATGACCAAAACTATAACTATTACATGGCACTTGAAAAGTATGTGGTAGCTGGCCAGATTAAAGCTGAAGAGCTGCGGGCGCTCGTTCCGGGTCTTGAACAAAGGTCGGTGGGTGGCGATCAGTTAGCGCAGATGGAATTGGACACTATGAATAACGCGATTCAGTCACTTGAAGAACGGGTGTATGATCTTGAAATGGCGAGAATGGTCGCATTGCAGACAGCACCCCAGCTTCGAGTTTTACAACGCGGAAACACAAAACTGATTGGGAAAATAAATTCGGCATTCATTACAACAATTCCGATTTTCAAAAACGGCATTATCCAGGCAGTTGCTGCGAAACGTCAAAAACTTGTAGCGGATTCTATGGATGAACTTGACAAGAGAACTAATGAAATGCTATTAAAGAACTCGCAGAATATCGCTAGACAAAGTGTGGAAATCGCTCGTACTGCGGGTGGTCCGAGTATTAAAATTGAAACGATTGAAGAGAGTTGGAGCACAATCGTGAAGGGGCTCGAGGAAACGAGAGCTATTGAAGATGAAAACAAACGTACAAGAGAAGACGGTATGAAACGGATTGCCCAGCTACAGGACAGCATGAAAAATTTCGGTAGGTGAATGGAGGAACCGGCATGATCGAACTGAAGAAAAAAGGACAGTCCATCAATTTATCCAAAAAAGGAAATGATGTGGGTGAGATTCTTGTTAACATGAACTGGAATCAAAATTCCAAAGCGGCTAAAAGTGGAGGATTCCTATCCTCGCTATTTGGTGGCGGACAGAAAAACTTCGATTTAGATCTTGGTTGCCTGTATGAATTGAATTCGGGAGAAAAGGGTTGTGTTCAAGCACTTGGAAACACATTCGGCTCGTTGAAAGATTTTCCTTATATTCAGCTAGACCACGACGATCGTACGGGGGCTTCTACAGGCGGAGAAAATTTGCGTATCAATGGTTCTCGTATTAAGGACATTAAACGGGTTCTCGTGTATGCCTTCATTTATGAGGGCGCTGCGAATTGGTCAGAAGCAGGCGGTATCGTCAAGTTGACATACGGCGGTGGAGAAGATATTGTCGTCAAGCTTGATGAGCATCGCAACGGGCAAATCATGTGTGCAATTGCAATGATTGAAAATGTACAAAACGAGACGTTCAGTGTCAAAAGACTTGTCGACTATTTTGCAGGGCATGCCAAAATGGACCAGGCATATGGTTGGGGAATGAGTTGGAAAGCCGGTTCGAAGTAAAACTTTAGTAGGTTGGCGTTTACTAAAAATGACTATACATCAATTGATGTATAGTCATTTTTTCACTTATATTCACTGTTACAACATCATTGAACTTAATCACCTTCGCGTCTAAAGAATCCGTAAACACCAGCAGTTTGAACAATATTCGTAAACGCATCCGGATCTGTTTCGCTAATTATTTTTTCCAAATCATATAATTCGTAACGAGTAATGACGAGATACAACATATGTTTATCCTCTTTCGAATAAGCACCTTTTGCGGGAAGAATTGTTATGCCACGTACCATTTTTTGATGAATCGCTTGCTGCAATTCATCTGCTCTTTGTGTAACAATCATGGCGGTTACTTTTTCGTGACGCGTATGGAGCGCGTCAATCACAACTGTCGTTACATACAATGCTAACATCGTATATAATGCGTTTTCTGGTTCATACAGAAATCCTGCCAAGACAATTATGACACCGTTCAGCAGTAAAAAATAGGTTCCGATTGGCTTATCTTGTAAGCGAGATAGAACCATGGCAACAATATCCATTCCACCTGTAGATGCCCCTAGTTTCATCGAAAGACCAATGCCTATTCCCGCAATTACACCACCAAACACTGCATTTAGAATAATATCGTTTGATACAGATATGACGGGTAAGAGTTCTAAGAATATCGTTACAAAGATAACGGACACGATGCTATAGATGGTAAATCCTTTACCTACTTTGTACCATCCTAATATAAAGACCGGAATATTGAATACTAACAATAGAATACCGGTACTAACTTCAATGCCTAAGAAATCTTTAAATACACTAGATGTCAGTTGCGCGGCACCTGCAAATCCGCTGGCATAGACATTTGCGTTGATTAAAAAGAAGTTTAGCGAGATTGCAAGTAACAAGGAACCAAAGATGACGACGATAATGCGTTTTGCTTCTAAGAAAAACATGACAACCTCCTGTTGTTTTGAATACAATTAAAATAATTTGTTAGAACACTCATTGTAACGAACCTCATATTGAAATGGTACCCTTAATTGTTTAATGAAATTCCTTCAGGCGCGAATTTGTGTTTTGCTTGATGAAGAGTAGATAAGGAAAGTACTACTAACATTATTGAAAAGTTGCCCTCAGTGCATGCACATCGTAGGGATTGTATTATATAGGTATACATAAAGAATGCCATTAAATTCACAGCGGCATTCGGGAATGCCTCGCCAAGCAAAAACGACTGCCAGTTTCATCGCTCCGGCTACCCCTGTTATAGAGCTGGAGTCTAGACATTGCTCCAGGTGAAAAATTTAAAAATCTATGTTTCCGATAGTTACTATACGGCCTATGTACAGGTGCTTTCGGATCGCTTTGGACAGAACGACTACTGCAGTATTATTGGGATTTCTTGACGCACCGCTACGCAGTTTTTTCGTTAATCATATAATGGCCGTTCGTCACTCTTTTCAGTAATGTAATCATGAATGAGTTTTTTATTATTTAGTAGCTTAGGATTTTCAGTTTCCGCAATTAGGGGGTGTGCCGTTTGGTTTACCTATACGGGGGAAAAGACATAAAAAAGAGCATAATAGCTATGCTCTTTTTTATACCACAATTAGCCAAGGAGCCTTGCAGCAATATTCCTCGCTGTCACAACATCCTTCGTTCCATGCACAAGCATGCGGCCGTCACGGAACAGTACAATGCGGTGGCCGTTGTATTCACAGGCAACGAGATGCGGATTGTGAATTAATTTGGAGACGCTACCACGAATTGATTCGGCGAAGGGGATGAGCTCAAACTTTCTACTAGTAGGCCAAGACAATTGGACGGTGTCACGTCCACAAAGCACCGCTGTTTTCATCGACTCACGCGCAGAAAGGAACGGATACACAGCATTTTCGGAACAGCTTGGGCAACCGGCTTTCTTCATGCTTGCGACCCCAATTGAAGCGCGGTCGCCTGTCCATAAATCAGCAGATTCAAGCTTCGGTTCAAATGGTATTCTCGTTATATATTTCAACACGTCAGCAACTTGCCGGGCCGCCGTAGTAACGACAATCGGGCTGATGACGCCGACTGTATCACACGTCAATGTCTGTGATGGCAACGTCTCTAGTATGCAATGCAGACAGGGCTGATTGTCTTGAATACCAATCGGAAACGTCAGACCATAACTGCCGACACATGCGCCCATGAAAAAGGGGATGCCAAGTTTTAGCGCAGCATCGTTCGCTAGCAGCCGTGTTTCAATATTGTCAGTTGCATCCAACACTAAATCGTGTCCAGTCATCAAATCAAGGACGTTTTGCTGCGTCACATCGACAACAATACCAGTTACAGCGACATCACTATTAATCGCAGTCAATCGTTTCTCCGCGGCAACCGCTTTTGGCAATTGCTCAATGACGTCCTGTTCCGTATACAGTTGCTGGCGATGCAGATTGGTCCATTCGATAATATCCCGGTCAACAATCGTTACGCGCCCAACGCCTGCACGGACGAGCATTTCAGCACCAGAAGAGCCAAGCGCGCCGGCACCTAATATGAAAATGCTGGCCTTACGAATCTGTATCTGTCCATCTTCGCCAATGGGGGCAAATAGCTCTTGGCGGGAATATCTCTCGCTCAAATGGTTACAAGCCCTTCCGCAGGGCTGCTCGCAACCGCGTAGTCGCGTTCCGACATCCGGCCTGCTTCATAGCCAAGTCGTCCCGCTTCAATCGCGAGTTTCATGGCAAGGGCCATTTTAATCGGATCTCCAGCTTCGGATACGGCTGTGTTCAATAAAACTGCGTCCGCCCCAAGCTCCATCGCATAAGCTGCATCTTTAGGAGACCCGATTCCTGCATCGATAATAACAGGAACAGTGGACTGTTCAATGATGAACGACAAGTTGAGTGGATTCAAAATACCGCGCCCTGATCCAATTGGGGAAGCGCCTGGCATGATTGCATGAACGCCCATTTCGCATAATCTGCGCGCGAGCACAACATCATCTGACGTATAAGGAAGGACGATGAATCCTTCATCTAACAGCATTTTCGTTGCACGAAGTGTTTCTACTGGATCCGGGAGTAATGATTGGTCACAGCCGATGATTTCAACTTTTATCATGTCACAAAGCCCTGATGCTTTTGCCAGTTTCGCGATGCGCACCGCTTCTTCAGCTGTTTTCGCTCCCGCTGTATTGGGCAATAGCGTGTATTTTGACAGATCAAGTTGTTCAAGGAAATTTGGTTGTGATGGCTCGAAGATATTCATACGTCTTACTGCGAATGTTAGAATTTCTGACCCTGATACTTGTACCGCCTCTTTTTGCACATCAAATGACGGATATTTCCCTGTTCCTAGAAGCAGTCTTGAATTGAATGTTTTATTACCGATTGTCAGCATAATTATCCTCCTCCTACAAAGTGAATGATTTCTATTTGGTCGCGGTCATTGATGGGCAAGTCATATGCGTCTTTCGCAAGAATATCTCTGTTCATTTCCACGATGACGATGCGTTCCGCAAGTTCCAGATGCCCAAGCAGTTCCTGCACATTACCAACTTCCGCGGGCATGTCATACCGATTGCCGTTCAGTTCGATTGTTCGCTTCATGGAAAATCCCCCTTTTTGGATCAAATGCCTTAATCCGCTCTGTATTCACTTCATTTCCGATGATTAAATCGCGAATCAAGCAGGCGGTTGCGGGTGCCAATAAAATCCCGTTCCTAAAATGACCAGCTGCAATATACATATTCTCTTTCCTGGGAACCCGACCGATATACGGCAAATCGTCAACCGTCTTTGGACGAAGACCTGCCCATCTGCTCATAACGGGAAAGTGGGAAAGACCAGGAATAAAATGTTCCGCAATTGTATTCAACGCTAGATGACCGGCATCTGTTAGCTGCAAATCTGTAAGTCCCTGTTCCATCGTAGCCCCGACGACGAGCGTTCCATCAGGGCGAGGAATGACGTAACAGCCTTTATGGAAAAGTGTATAAGGTAAGTGCATGCCCATCGCGTTGAGTTGCATACATTGGCCTTTCACTGCCGTCATATGAAGTCCTGGCACAAGCTTGGCACTCGCTGTACCACCTGCAATGACTAAATGTTTTGCGGTGATAATGGATGCCCCAATACGTATCTGGTAGCCGCCATGTAACAGTGTGATCTCATCGACTGAAGCCTGTTCTGAAACAGTAGCACCCAAACTTGTAGCCGCTGCGCAAAATGCCAGGCAAGCCTTTTCGGGATGAACATGGACGTCTGCTTCAAAAAGATACGCACCAAAAGCAGGTGTGGCGACATGCGGAATACGTTCGCGAACTTGTTTAGCTGAAAGATAAGCCGCGTTATTCCAACGGGAGAGGGCTATTCGTTCTTCTTCAGAACAAGCAAATTGAACAATACCGCCAACTGTAAAACCGATGTCAGCCCCTGTATCACATTGGAATTCTGTATACAGTACCTTACTTTCTTGCGCGAACGAATAAAAGGTGTCATTCAAGTATTCAGAGTGCGCACCGAGCATTCCACCAGCCGCACGAGTAGTGCCTTGAGCGATTTTATCGCGTTCAGCTAGGTGAACGGATAAGCCCGCTTTTGCTAAATAGTAAGCAGTGCTGCAACCGATAATCCCGCCGCCAATAACCACAACATCAACTGGTTGTGACATGGTTGGCATCCTTATAGGCTGTGGCTGCGATTTTAGGATTGTCACTGCTAATAAAGGACGACATCACCGCAATTCCTGCAACACCGCCTTGATTTAATTGCGGAAGGTGATGCGGTTGAATGCCGCCGATTGCGTAGACGGGGATGGGTAGCGATTCAACGATTTGAAAAAGCTCATCGGTTCCGCGGGGTGGCAAACCTTTTTTCGAACTTGTTGCGAATAAATGGCCATAAAGAACCCAGTCAGCACCTGTTTTATAAGCAGTTTCAGCCTCACCCATAGAGTGGACAGATCTGCCAAATGAGATAGCAGGAAATTGTTTTTTGAGTAGCGCTAGCGGTACGTCGTATCCGGGTAATTGAACTTTTTTGATCCCCGTAATTGAAGCGACATTAGTTCGCCCGTGGACAATCAGTTTAGTTGAATCAAAGCCGGATTCGATTAATTGTTGAATCAATATTATTATTTCTGAATCCAATTTCGATTTTTCACGTAAGATGGCTGCGTCGATAAAAGGTTCGATTGCTAACAGGGTATCGAGTAATTGACTATGTTCCAATTTGTCATCTGTTACTGCAATTATCTTCATAAAACTCCTCCTTATTAACGTCAATTCCTCCAGCGCTTTTCGGGGCTAGGCGGCGCCTTGCGCTTTTCCCTATACAAAAAGACCACTTTCCAGGTATGGAAAGTGGTCTGTCGATGGCATTAGGATGCACTGATAGGAAGACACGCCACTTCCCTACGCAGGTACGAACCTGTTCAGGTGATAAGGGTAGCGGAGTGGAACTCGTTTCTCAGTCCTTTAAAAGGATTCCCCTAATGGTCGAATATGTTATGAAGTTGTCAATCTATTAGTAGCATAGCATGTCAACGGAATGAATGAAAGGGTGAACGGTTGTGCTTAGTCGTCTAAGTGGACGTTGTGGTGCACTTGTTGTACATCTTCCAAATCATCCAGTACATCAATCATTTTTTCGAATTGCGCTTGCGCTTCAGGTGAAAGGGTCAAGTCGTTTTGTGCAAGCATCGTTATTTCTGCGACGTTATATTCTGTAATGCCGGCACTTTTTAAAACTTCCTGAACAGCATGGAACTGGTCTGGTTCTGCATAGATGATAACCGATTCTTCTTCATCGAGAATATCACGTACTTCGACGTCCGCATCCATTAACAGTTCGAGAACGTCGTCGGCAGACATACCTTCAATTCCGATAACTGCAGTCGCATCGAACATATAGGAAACGGATCCGCTGACGCCCATATTTCCGCCGTTTTTGCCGAATGCAGCACGCACTTCTGATGCAGTACGGTTGACGTTGTTTGTCAGTGTATCGACAATAACCATCGAGCCGTTAGGTCCGAATCCTTCGTAGCGAAGCTCGGTAAAGTTTTCTTCTGAACCGCCTTTTGCTTTTTCAATTGCACGGTCAATAATTGCTTTCGGTACACTGTATGTTTTTGCGCGTTCTACGACAAATTTCAGCGCTTGATTCAACTCGGGATCTGGCTCACCTTGCTTCGCTACTACATAAATTTCACGTCCGAATTTTGCGTAAATGCGACTCGTGTCTGCATCTCTTGAGGCTTTTTTCTCTTTGATATTGTTCCATTTACGGCCCATGAAGTTCCACTCACTTTCGATTAAGAATAGATTTACTACAATAAGTATACAACAATTGTATGCAAGTAGACGAGTGGAAATTTCAAAAAAATGGGCTGATAGGTTGTGTAAGGGAGAAAACATTTGCCTAATTTCTTCAGGTATGAGAATTTGTCTACTATCGTACAGTTTTTGTCGTGACAGGAAGAACATTATCCGATATTTAAGAATAACTCTTTTTCTTATGACGATTCTCAATTATACTAAGGGTGAACGTTCATCCTACTATAGAAGGGAACAGACGCATGGAACTCATATATAAAGGGAAGACCAAAGATGTATACAAGTTGGACGGCAGCAATGTACTGCTGAAATTTAAAGATGATGTAACCGGAGAAGACGGGGTTTTCGATCCTGGCGCGAACACAGTCGGCTTATCGATTGAAGGTGCAGGGCAATCCGGATTACGGATGACGAAATACTTCTTTGAAAAAATGGCGGATAAAAATATTCCTACTCATTATGTAACTGCTGATATTGATGAAGTAACGATGACAGTACGATCAGCGAAGGTTTTTGGCAAAGGGCTTGAAGTAATTTGTAGATACCGTGCAGTCGGAAGTTTCTTACGCAGATACGGCGCATATTGTGAAGAAGGACAACCTTTGGATGCCTTTGTTGAAGTCACGCTCAAAGATGATGACCGTAACGACCCGCCGATTAACGAGGATGGACTTGCGCAACTCGGTTTATTGACGACAGATGAATACGTTACACTTGAAGCATTGACGAAAGAAATTTCAGGCGTTGTTAGGGCTGAACTTGCAGCTAAAGGTCTTGACTTGTATGATATTAAACTCGAGTTTGGACGCGACGCTGAAACAGGTAATATCATGCTAATCGACGAAATATCTGGCGGTAATATGCGCGTCTATAAAGACGGTACATATATTTCACCAATGGATCTTGAAAAACTAGTACTTGCGTAAATGAAAAACCGCTGTTAATTCCATGAAAATGGAGTTGGCTGCGGTTTTTTTATTACAATCAAATAAGTGTACTTTAATGGTCCTGTAAGATACTGTTTGATAAAGAGGATAATGAATATCTATATTAGATTAAAAAGAAGAGGCGAATCTTATGCAAATGAAAACAGGTGTTGAACAATCGGTTTATGCGATTCTGATGCTTAATATGCTGCCGGATAGGGCGGTATTACCTGGAGAAGCGATTAGCCAGCAACTAGGAACTTCACCAACGTATTTTCAAAAGTTGTTGAGAAAACTGGTCAGTGCAGACTTGATTACCTCTGTACCAGGCGTAAAAGGCGGCTTCAAATTAAAGAAAAAGCCTGAAGAGATTCGGATATACGATATTTATCTTGCAATAGAGGGGCAGCAATCCCTTTATTCCGCGAGCGGGATTCTCGACGACATGCTTGATCTAGAAAAAGAAGATACAGGCTGTTTGTTAACGGACTTAATGGGAGAAGCTGAATCGGTTTGGAAATCCGTACTAAAACGCGAAACAATCGCATCATTAGCAGATGGAATTCAGACAGAGCGCTATCAAGAGAAAGTCGAATCTCTACAAGAATTAATTCGCGAAAAAATGGTCCTGTAATCGAAAAGAGTGAAGGCTAGGAGGGGGATATTATGGGGGGATTTCAATCACATAATGGTTTTGCACGAACGTTTAAGAAGAACAAATTAACACTTGGGTTTATGTTTCCTTTGGAGCCGGATGCTGGAAGGCTACCCAAAGTGGATTTGAAAGAGCAAATGAAGCTCGTAAAAAAAGTAGAAGATTTAGGATTTGCTTCTTTGTTTGTTAGGGACTCTCCGTTATTCGATCCTAAATTTGGAGATACGGGTGTTATTTATGATCCTTTCATTTTTCTCGCCTATGTAACAGCACATACGAATAAACTCGCGCTTGGTACTGCAAGTGTCGTCACAACATTACGTCACCCGCTCCACTTGGCTAAATCAGCTGCATCTTTGGATGAAATGTCTAATCAACGCTTCTTATTCGGTGCTGCAACTGGTGACCGGCCAATCGAATTTCCCGCATTTAAAGCGGACAGTAACGAGAGGGCGGAACTATTTAGGGAGTCGTTGACAGTCATGAAACAGGTGTGGAAAGAATCATACCCGCGGATTCAGACAGAAAGGGTTGGTATGACAGAAGGAGATATTATACCCAAACCTGTCTTAGCTGATATCCCTGTTTTCGGAACGGGGTATTCTGGTCAAACGATTGAATGGTTGGCAGAACATATGGATGGCTGGATGTTTTATGCGCAAGAAGCAAATCGTCAGCGTGAAATGATAAAAATTTGGCGACAGGCAACGGGTAAGTTCAAACCATTCATACAGCCCTTGGTTCTCGACTTATCAGAGAATCCGTTGGCCGCCCCTACTCCGGTTCCGATAAAAGTTGGCTTTAGGTCTGGTCATAAGTTTTTAATCGACTATCTATATGCTTTACAAGCTATTGGGGTTAATCATGTCATATTGGGTCTGAAAACGGGTAACCGCCCTGTGGAAGATGTAATTCAAGAAATAGGGGAATATGTACTACCTCATTTTCCGTCGTTTTTGAAGTGAATTCATTTGGAAATAAATAATATGAAAAGAGGGAGAAAAAGTGATTAAAGACTTAGATCGCATCAATGAGCTAGCGAAAAAACAACGTGTAGAAGGTTTGACAAACGCTGAAATGGTTGAACAAACAGTATTGCAGCAAGACTATTTAAGGGAAATTCGTGGGCAATTTCTGAACACCGTTTCAGGCATAACTGTGATTGACCCGCTTGGGGAAGATGTCACACCTGAGAAGCTTCGTCTAGAGAAGGGACGCTAAACATATGAGATTAAGTATACTGGATCAAGCACCGGTTACTAGCGGAAATACTGCCGCAGGTGCTTTGAAAAAAGCAGAAGAACTGGCTATCTTGGCAGATGAATTAGGCTATCACCGCATGTGGATGGCTGAACATCATGGAACAAAAACGTTTGCAAGTTCAGCACCTGAAGTAACAGCTGCTCACTTGGCTGCCAAAACGAAAAATATTCGTATTGGTACAGGTGGCATCATGATGATGCATTATTCGCCATTGAAACTAGCTGAAGTGTTTAAAACATTGAGTGCATTTTCTCCTGGCCGAATTGACTTTGGCGTCGGTCGCGCGCCGGGCGGGGATAACAACTCCATTTATGCACTTTCTGAAGGACGCAAACCGATGGTCAATAATATGTATGAGAAGTTTGAGACGGCACTGCAATTGATTAACGATGAAGTGCCGGAAGACAGCTTGTATAACAAAACAATCGCAACCCCGTCTAACATCGTTTTACCGGAAGCATGGTTGCTTGGTTCTAGCGGCAACAGTGCAATCCAGGCAGGTCGGATGGGTGTAGGCTATTCGTTTGCGCAGTTCTTTTCAGGCGGCATGACCAAAGAAATTTTAGATGCATATAAAAAGAACTTCCGATCTTCAGCATTCCTGGAAAGTCCTGAAATCAATGTGTCCTATATGGTAACAGTAGCTGAAACGAAAGAAGAAGCTGAATTTGAAGCAGTACCTCAAGACATTGCCCGTTTAATGTTGATGAAAGGTCACCTTGGGCAATCCTTAACGCCTGAAGAGGCACAAGATTATCCGTTGTCGGAAATGGATCTTATGACCATTAAAGAAAACCGTAAACTGCATTTAGTGGGAACAGCTAAAGAAATTGCGACGCTATTACAAACAGAGCAGGCGCATTACGGATTTGATGAAGCTATGATTTGCAGCATCCCTCACTCGCAAAAGAAACGCTTGGATGTTTATCGTTTATTGGCGAAGGAACTGTTTTAAAGTTGATTTTATAAAAAAATAAACCGCCGCCAATTCGACGTGAATGAAGGAATTGGTGGCGGTTTTTTTGTACCTTACTTTTGCTCATTCGCTGAACTCCATAGAGTATAAAATATGGTTAGAACACCCAAGGAAATGACGACCAGTTCAAGTACTATTGAACCGCCTCCATTTAATTCATCGGCGAGAATTCCACCAAGCATTCCGGTATAGCCAGCGATGCCTATGGACATAGGTGAGATAATGTATAGTAAATACTGAGCTGCACCAAGCTTTTTACTGTTCCAAATAAAGACAATGCATGACAGTAATCCGATAATTAACAATCGGTCAATTTTAGTCAAATAGCTCTGCAAATCAGCAAAAGACATTGTGAACGACAATAGAGACATGCGATTTCACCTTTCCCGTTTGAAGTAAGACAAAGTTATATGGAATATGTTTCCATACATGGTAACCCAATCTGTGTTCTAGAAATCGCAGAAGCAAATATAAAATATATATATAATTGAACATATGAATACATGAGAAAGTTGAGGGAAGGCATCCCTTAAGCGTCGAAGTGTATTTGAAGGGAATTTCAATTTTAACTTTGAAAGGAAAATAATTCTACGTTTTATACATATTAAAATGAATTAAAGCCATCCTCCATAGTGAAGAGATATCGAGGAGGAATCATATTGAAACAAAAAATTGTAGTATCCATCATGTTGTCCGTCCTTCTAATTGCCGGTGGGTGTGGAAAGAATGGAGTGAAGTTACCGGTCACTGGGGAAAGCGTCCTATCGGTGACGTCGCCGATATTGAATACGAAAGGAATTAAAATTGGTGAGGCTAGCTTTGTTGAAGGGATCGACGGCGTGACAATTAACATCGAAGCCGAGGGATTGTCGCCAGGCAAACATGGCATTCATATTCATGAAACGGCTGTGTGTACACCACCCGACTTTAAATCTGCTGGGGGTCATTTCAATCCGGGGCATAAAGAACACGGGTTTGATAATCCAAAAGGGTTTCATTTAGGTGATTTGCCTAACCTTGAAGTCGATGCAGAAGGGAAAGTCACTGCCGAAGTGACAACTGCCTTAGTTACGTTAAAGCAGGGCGTAGAGAATTCTCTGCTCGATACTGACGGCAGTTCGCTTGTTATTCATGACAAAGTAGATGACTACAAAACGGATCCAGCGGGTAATTCAGGTGACCGGATTGCTTGTGCGGTAGTGAAGAGCGGTTCTTAAGCGATCATAACCAGCGCCTGACCGATCATATATGTAGCCAAGCGATCATAACCAGCGCTTGACCGATCATATATGTAGCCAAGGGATCATAACCAGC
>NZ_JADPRZ010000015.1 GCF_017347095.1 Sporosarcina sp. E16_8
ATAGTTCCCTTTTTCTCTAATTTACGTTGGACATTAATTTAGCAATCATTGGACAATGGTTACCGTCAATCGATGGACATTAAGCCGTGTCAGTAACATAAATATTATCTAAAGTATTTTCATTTTGAAGAATTGACAATAACACAATTATTTTGTTCTCAACTATCTCTATTTGTCTTATTTCATGTGTAAACTCGATACTACTTCCATCAATTGTTAACTTTTTATCTTTATAACTAACATTCATATAGACTCACTACTCTCTCAATAACTATTTTGGGTAATAATCTTGGATTGGTAAACTCTCCAATTCTTTAACCCATTAAGTCAAACTGAACTCCTCCACCTGCCCCCCATTAAGATTATCTGAATTATATATAAAAGGGCGGCAGTCAATTTAACCACCACCCTAAAAGCAAAATTCTTATTATATAATGCTATCTCTTTTTTCTTAACATCTAGTAAAATAAATACCTTAATGAATTCACTGGAAATATTCACCTCTTCTTTCGTGAGTAGCTAAATCTGCATATCGTGTCGTAATTGGTAATCGGCTATTTTTCTCTACAAAATGTAGGGTTATTTTTATTGAAGTCTCCAAATCAATCCAGTTACCACATGAAATAAAAATGGGTTTCACATCTTTTCTCGTTCTCAACACTGCCCCATATACTTCTCCATCAATTTTAATTAAAGTAAAATCTCCTATTTCGTTTTTCGGCATTTGAAAATCGGTATCTTTTATCTTTAAGTAGCTTTTTGCAACACCTATCGTAGGTTTCTTCAGATAGAATGAGGCATGTGTTGCGATTCCCATATGCCTATAATGAAGATAACCATTTCCATCAAACATAAAAAGATCCGGATCACTTTGTAGCTTTTTCACTGCTCGCATTACCAAAGGAAGTTCCCTAAAAGCCAAGTACCCTGAAATATATGGTACATCTATTTGTCCTAAACATTCTACTTCTTCAATAACTTTCTTTGTAATATAATCTATTACTACAATACAACAAACGCCATAATCTATTTCCCCCTCTGTCCAATATGCAATATCAATACCGGCTACTAAACGAATATCTCCTAATTGAAAACTATTTTTTAATGAAATTTTTGAAATCCATTTTTCTTGTTCTCTTTTAAACACTTCTTCTCTTTCCATTGTCCACCAATTTTCTAGCATAAGTTTAATTTGATTCTGTTGGTTCTATCTTTCCTTCTAACACATTGCCATGTTCATCATATTTTTTAAAAGTCTTTAATCTACCTAAAACTCTATATTCAACTACTTTTAAAACACCATTTTCATAGTACTCTTTTTGTATACCTTCTAATGTATTTTTGGCTAGATATTTAATTTCTTTAACTTGTCCATTAGGATAAAAATAAAGCATTTCTCCGTTCTTAACCCCTCCCTTAACTACATAGTAACTTGCTAAATCACCATTTTCAAAACAGTCATAAATTATACCAGTAAATAAATGTTCATTATCATCTTGATCATATTCTACTATAAAGGAATCATATTCATCCCCTCCATAACCAAAACTGCTCCCGAATTTTTTGCCATTTTTCACAATATATTCTTTATCAAATATCTTATCTTCCAATCTTTGGCACCTCCGATATTACTTCAAATCCGTCTAGTAAATACGTACAGTGTGGACAACATTTAAACATAATTCCACCAGGTTTAGTCCTATTAATTCCTGATCTTATTACATTTACATTTAATTCTTCTATTCGAGCATTAGGATTCGTCTTTAGGGCATTATTTACAGCTATAACTTCGGCATGGGAGCCAGCCCCCTTACTTAGCTGACTATAAGATTCAAATATTTCTATTGGTATATTATCAAGTCTATTTTTAAGTAAAGGAACTAACTCCGGAACTGCTCCATCAAAAGCATTTATAGCATAGTGGTATTGCCCAGTTGTTTTATCATATACTCCTGCAAGAGCTGGTCCCATTTTATCTTTTCCAAAATTAGGTCTACCATCATATATTTGTTCAAGTCTTTCCAATTCATTCTTTGTCTCACCACGTAAGTTAATTCGTTGATTAATTTGTTCAGATGTTAACTTACCGTATTTATCATGCAAATTGTCCAATCGATCTGCGTACCTTCCTCTTTGAAGGTTTTCAGCTCTACCTATCCCCTTATCAACATCAACCATAGGAGATTTAGTCGACTCTTGAATCTTACCCGTATCCTTATCACCAACAGTCCTTACTGATTCTTTCGAGCCTAGCCCTTTTACGCCTCCCACTGCTAAGGTCGCAGCCCCAAAGCTGTTTTCCCAATGTTCCTTGGAAAATGGATCCTCCGGCATTAATGCGCCCTTTACCATTTCCGTAATACCCAACGTCGCGTAATCGAAAAAGTCTTCTGGTGAATCTGCCAACTTACTCGTTCTACTTTTCGATCCCGAAATAAGCGCATCTGAAGCACCTATTGTTACATAATTCGCAAAATCATATGGAGAATCGAGTGCTTTACCGGTTCGTGTTTTTACTCCGTCTACAAAGTCGGTTCCGATTTCCTTAAAGCTATTGAAAGATTTCACGAAAGGATTGGGATTGCTAGTAGACGTGGGAGCGGGAACAGTGCAGACTTTTCCGCTATACATCTCGTAATTTCTCGTGGTTGAATAATTCGACCAATCCAGTGTTCCGGCATGCGTCGCCATACATGGAAGCGTTAAAATACTCGACCCATAAAGAGTTCTCGGTCCATCCACTAATCCATAGCTAAACTCAACCGGATCTTCACCAACTAACAGCGCTCCAAGCATCGTTGTCGGCTGACCATTCATGCCCATCCTGACAGGAAGACCGGCCATAACTGCGGTGTGTTGCGCCAAATCTTTCTTTAGCGTGTTTTTTGACGACAATGTTGCCCATTGATTCACTGAGAAGTTAATAGCAGTAACTCCATCTGTAAACAGCCCTTCAATATCCGAAATCCATGTTTCCATCGTCAGTAGATCTTGCGCAATTGGCGTTAACGAAGTCGTCTGATTCGCATCGAATTCATGCAATTGTGTGAGCGTAGTTTCTCGTTTAATTGTAGCAGTGTGAACGCCTTCCTGCACTTCGTTATCATTGAGATGCGGAAGGGCAACAATGTCCGCAACTTGATTCATGATGCTGTTCGCTTCATCCGTTAGACTCTCCGTCAGTTGCGCAATGTTCTTCAACCCACGTTCGATTTCTACGTCTAGGAAATGCTCACGAATGAAACCTGACGAATCTGGTTCGAGTGCATCAAGAGCAGCATCTATCTGTTTTAGCACGTATGTAAAACGGTTCTGATATAGCTTGAAAAACTGAAGGAACGGCAAGTGGCAGTCCGCGTAAAATGCACGGATTGCGTTGCCCCCTTCGCCCTTCAACGAATCCTCCATCGCAATGAGCCCTTGAACCGCTCGATGGATGGCTTCCATTTCGTTGCCTAGACGATCAAGCATCGTGATGTTCCGATGGAGTCCATCCTTTAACAGATGAACATCAAGTACCTTCAAAAAGCATCGCCCCCCAATTGTCCGGCAACTATGATAATCACTTTCAACTGCTCCCAATCTCTTTTAGTAGCCAATAATCCCCTGACGATAAACATCCCTCTCCCTGTCACATTCAAAAATCTAATAAATAAAAATACTTTCCTATCATGTCATACGAATATAAAGAGGTATAAGTTTCCTATTTAAAGGGAAATGGTCCATAAGGCTTATTCTTTTCCGATATTTTCATTACTAAAGTTACGAAGTCATAAGGCAAGCACTCTTTATAGACGAGATGCAGGATTATATAAGATAAAAATAAAAGCACCGCTAAATGCGATGCTAATTGATACTCTAAAAGCGTGCTGATGGGGACACCGTTTGATCTGTTTAATGACCTTTTATCACCCGAACAGAACCCGTTACTTTGGGCAGCCAGTTACTTTTTAGTTTGTTAATTAGTCACTAATAAGCGGGTGGTCATCTGCGTCATACGTTTTATCTTTCCTGCGCATGTCGTTGTCTTCTTGGAATACTCCTTCGAAAAAACGGCTTGCTGATTGAGCGAGCAATTTATAATATTGCTCAAATAACAGAGTGGCGCGATTACCACTCCACACTTCAGGCAGTAGCTCTTTTGGGAGACCTGGATCTGTAAAGAGAAACTTTCGGTATTCGTGTACAAGATTGGTCCGCTCCACGAAACACTCTGCATACGTCATTTTACTTTCGTTTATTATTCTTTGGTGGACAATGTATTTTTTGCTGTACGTCGCAATGAATTCTTGATATTTCCCTTCAATTTCTTGAAGTGGCCAGCTTTTTTCAACGAGCAACTTGTCCGCTTGCGGTCCTTTATAGTCACATACAAAGAAATCCACGTAAGACTGAATATCATACTTTTCAATAAGAAGGTTCACTTCTTTTTCGAGATCAATTGGCGAAATCCAGCATCCATTTGAAAAATTGCCGAATCCGCTCCATAATAACTCTTTTCGAAGTTCATCGCGAATTTGTCTTTTTTCTTCCGGAATCGTATACATAAGCATGCGCCATTTTCCGTCCCAGTCAGTTGGATTTAATTTAAAAATACGAATTGCCGCTTCTTCCATCCGTGCTTCTCCACGCGCTGTCAAGAAATAATAGCTTTTATTCCCTTGTTTTTCGGATTGAAGCCATCCTTGCTTCATCATTCTTGAGACGGCTACTCGAACCGATTGTTCATTATGACCAAATTCCTTCAATAACCGTATCAGGCTGCCAATCCATACTTTGTTGCCGTAATGGCGGATATAATCACCGTAGATTGTAAAAATCATTGATTGTGTATTTGCCATGATACTCACTCTTTCTTTTTTCGTTCCTTATGGTTGTATCACGATTCGATAGTTTTTTTATTCCGTTATGTTCTCAATAATTACTGCAATTCCCTGACCTACTCCAATACACATCGTTGCGAGTCCATATTGAACGTCCTGTCTTTTCATTTCATATAAGAGTGTCGTTAATATTCGGGCACCGCTCGCGCCTAAAGGGTGTCCAAAAGCGATTGCTCCACCATTGACGTTTACTTTTTTAACGTCTAATCCTAACTGCCTAATACACTCGAGCGATTGGGAAGCAAAGGCTTCATTCAATTCGACGAGCCCTATATCATGCATCGTCAGTCCCGCACGTACTAGCGCTTTTTTTGAAGCAATTATCGGACCAAGCCCCATAATGGCTGGTTCAAGTCCCGCGGTTGCTCCCGTAACGTATTTTGCTAAAGGTTTAAGATTTAATTCCTTCGCTTTTTCAGCACTCATAAGAAGCAAGGCACACGCGCCATCATTAACGCCTGATGCGTTGCCTGCTGTAACTGTACCACCTTCAAATAATGGCTTTAATTGTGCCAGTTTCTCAAGCGTAATGTCCGGCCTTGGATGCTCATCTTGATCAACAGTGATTTCATTGCCTTTTCTGTCCTTATAAACAACTGGAATAATTTCTTCGGAAAATCTGTTATCTTCTATTGCTGCCTTTGCACGTTGTTGGCTTTCATACGCAAATAAGTCCTGATTTTCTCGCGTTATTTTGTACCGCTGCGCGACGCTTTCAGCGGTACGCGGCATCGAATCCGCTCCGTACATTTCTTGTAGTTTTTCATTCGTAAAGCGCCAGCCAATTGTTGTATCTTGCAGTTCCATATTACCTCGTGGATTTGCCTTATCCGGCTTTGCCATAACAAGGGGTGCACGCGTCATACTTTCCGTTCCGCCTGCAATGTAAATATCGCCATCCCCAACTGCAATTGCTCTTGCAGCGTAAATAACAGCGTCAAGCCCTGAACCACAAAGACGGTTAATCGTTGTGCCTGCCACTTCGACAGGAAGTCCCGCCAACAAGGCGGACATTCGAGCCACATTACGGTTATCTTCCCCGGCCTGATTGGCGTTTCCGAGAACAACTTCTTCAATCTGCTTTGCGGGTAGGTTTGGACTCCGTTTGATAAGCGCCTTAATAACGACTGCTCCTAAATCATCCGGACGTACGTCTTTTAAAACGCCATTGTATCTTCCAATAGGTGTACGGACAGCGTCTACTATGACTACCTCTCTCATTTCGTAACCAACTCTTCTCCAAGTGTATAATCGTAGACACCTTTGCCACTTTTCCGTCCTAGACGCCCCGCTTTGACGTATTGTTCCAGGAGTGGTGCTGGTCGGTACTTCTCGCCAAGCTTTTCATATAAATAGTTCAAGTTGTTCAAACGTGTGTCAAGACCCACTAAATCCACGAGCTCGAATGGACCCATGGGGTAATTTAAGCCAAGCTTAATCGCTTTATCAATTTCTTCCGCTGTTCCAATGCCCTCTTGCAGCATGTAAAATGCTTCATTTCCGACTAGTGCACTGATTCGGCTTGTAACAAACCCGGGAAATTCATTAATAACAACTGTTTCCTTCCCCATAGTGACAGCAACTTGTTTAATCGTCTCTACCGTCTCATCACTCGTTTCCAAGCCCCGGACAATTTCAACAAGAGGCATTTTATGTACGGGATTGAAAAAGTGCATGGCGATTGTTTTTTCTGGACGTTTACCAAATGATGCAATTTCTGTCGGGCTCATCGTCGATGTATTCGTTGCAAAATAACACTCTTTCGAAGCGAGTTTTTCAATTTCTTCAAACACTTGTTTCTTAATCAATGCTATTTCAGGTACAGCTTCAATAATTAAATCCGCGTTCTCTGCTACTTTTGCAAGAATATTTTCATAACTTAGATTTTGGCGCGCTTTTTCAGCTTTATCCGCAGAGATTTTTCCATACGTAAGTCCTTTTTCAAATATAACTTCAATTTCGTTCTTTGCATTTTGAAGTGCAGTTTCGTTAATATCAACAATTGTAACTGAGTAACCACCAAGTGCTGCAACATAGGCAATCCCTCTACCCATCACGCCGGAACCGACAACAACTATACGATTAATCATCAGTAATCCTCCTTTTTTTGATGAAAGAATACGGACAGGAGATAATACATTCCTGTCCGTCATTTTTAAAAAGATAAGGAAATATTAGTTTTTCAATTTGGAGCAGTGTCTAGCTCCATGCGCCAACCCCTCGGTCATAAGCAATCCAGCTATGTGGCAAAGAGCGCCACGTCGCTAGATCGACTTATGCCTGTCGGGGCTAAACGGCGCCTTACGCTTTTCATAATCCAAATGGATTTACTGGGCGACTACCAAAGTACGACATGATGCTTTTCGTTTCAGTGTAAAGATCAAGAGATCCAATTGATAGCTCACGGCCGAATCCGGATTGTTTATAGCCACCGAATGGTGTACCTGGGAATGCAGAGAATGGCGTGTTGATCATAACGATTCCCGCTTGAATTTGGTTCGCAACACGTGTTGTAGTTGCAGTATTTGTTGACCAAATAGATGATGCTAAACCAAAATCCGAGTCATTCGCTAATGCAATTGCCTCTTTTTCATTTTTAAACTTCGATACGACGACAACTGGTCCAAAGATTTCTTCACGTACAACTTTCATGTCTTGTGTGACGTTTCCAATTATCGTCGGCGCATACCAAAATCCATTTTCAAAGCCAGCTGGTTTCAATTCTTTACCACCAGTAAGGATTTCAGCTCCTTCATCGATTGCGGATTGAACATACATTTTCACTGTGTCCAACTGGACTTGATCGATAACTGCACCCATATGTGTTGCTTTATCAAATGGATCTCCAATTGCGAGTTTTTCAGTTTTAGCAATAAATGTCTCAACGAACTCATCGTACACACTTTCATGAATATAGATTCGTGTACGTGCATCACAAGATTGACCTGTGTTATTGAAAGCTCCGTAGAGTGAACCATCAACGGCCGCATCAATATCTGCATCTTCAAAAACAAGGCTTGGGGATTTCCCGCCAAGTTCTAGTGTTACGCGTTTTACTGTTCCTGCTGCTTTTGCCATAATGTCTTTTCCAATTGGTGTAGAACCCGTGAATGCAACTTTATTCACTAGATCATGCTCTACCAAGTAATTACCGATTTCAGATCCAGAACCCGGTAAAATGTTAACGACGCCCGCTGGAACGCCTGCTTCGTAACAAATCTCCCCAAGAATAATAGCTGTAAGTGGCGTTAGCGACGCTGGCTTAATAACGACTGAGCAACCTGCTGCAATAGCCGGTGCAATCTTCCAAGCTGCCATCATAAGAGGATAGTTCCATGGAATAATTTGCGCACATACACCAAGTGGTTCTTTTTCTGTGTAGTTATGGAACTGACCAGGTACGTTGTTTACAGATCCACCATGTCCAACGATAGCGCCCGCGTAAAATTCAAAGTCTTCAATCGCTTGTGAAATCTGCCCTTTAGCAGCTGCAAGTGATTTACCCGTATTCAAAACTTCAAGTTCTACAAGCTCATTAAAGCGTGAGCCCATAATTGCTGCAATTTTGTTTAGTACACGTGCACGACGTCCTGCAGGAGTTATCTTCCATTTCCCGTTATCAAATGAATCTCTGGCAGCTTGAACAGCTTTTTCAGCGTCTTCATTCGTCGCTTTTGCTACTTCAGCAAGTAGTTCACCCGTCGCTGGATTATAAATCTTTGTGCGCTCGCCACTGCTACTTTCGACCTGTTCACCGTTAATGAAAAGCTTGTAGAAGTTACGTTTCATTGATTCTCGCTCTATTGTTCCTTCTTGAATTGTCGTCATTGGTTTGTTTCCCCCTATTGTCCTGAATAAACAGGTTTTCTTTTCTGCATAAATGCATCTATACCTTCGCGATGATCAGTCGTTAAACCGGCTATTCGTTGCCCTTGTGCTTCTTGCTCAAGATAGTCTTCAAATGATAGTTCTGTAACTGCCTTCAAAGAGCGTTTTATCAATCCTATTGCTTTTGTTGGCAGCGTCGCAAGATGTGCCGCAAATGCAGATACGTCAGCATCCCATGATTCTGATGAAATCAGTCGGTTTGCAAGACCCATTGCCACCGCATCTTTAGCCGGCACTTTTTCACCTAAAATGGCTAATTCTGCAGCTTTAGATTGTCCGACTAACTGAGTTAAATAATAAAGATTACCCGAATCTGGAATAAGACCGACATGGATAAATGCGTTCAAAAAACTAGCACGCTCTGAAACAAGTCTGAAATCACATGCAAGCGCAAGACTGAACCCCGCTCCTGCAGCCACCCCATTTACGGCTGCGATAATCGGTTTTCCACATTGTCTAATTTGTTTAATCATCGGTCCATAATGGTCTCTTAACACTTGACCATGATCCATAAGTTCATCAACTTCCGATAAATCCTGGCCTGAACAAAATGCCCGTCCCTCGCCTGTAATGACAACACAGCGCACTTGTTCATCGAATGAGGCCGCTTTGATAGCCTCTTTTACTTCACGATTCATCTGTGCGATGAAAGCATTCAGTTTGTCAGGTCTATTTAAGATGAGCCATGCAATCCCATCCTTGACATCGTAACGAATTGTCTCAAACATGTAGAACTCTCCTCACTTTCCGTGAAAATCCGGCCTTCTTTTCTCAATAAATGCGTTCATACCTTCTTTTTGATCCTGCGAAGCGAAAAGTAGATAGAAATTTTTACGTTCATATTGCATTCCTTCATATAAAGGATAATCCACTGCTTTATTTACCGAGTCTTTAATGAGGCGTAGCGAGAGCGGCGGTTGTTCGGCTAGCCGATTTGCAAACTTCAGCGTTTCTTCCATTAATAGTTCAGGCGCAACAATTTTGTTAATGACTCCGTGCTTGAGAGCTGTCTCCGCGGAAATCCGCTCCCCTGTCCATAGCCATTCAAGTGCTTTCGTACGGCCTGCAAGTTTAGTCAACCGTTGCGTACCTCCAGCACCCGGCATGACGCCAAGGCTAGCTTCAGGGAATGAAAACTCTGTACCACTCGCGGCAATTAAAATATCACAGCACAGCGCAAGCTCAAATCCCCCTCCTAAAACGAAGCCTTTTACTGCACCGATAATTGGCTTTTTAATAAGCGAAAAACGGTCCCAATCAGCAAATTGGTTCAACAGTTCAAGGCTGATAGGATCATCACCCCTCATTTCATCAATATCAGCACCTGCTGAAAATGAACGGCCTTTTCCAGTGAGTACGATAGTGCGAACAATCTCTTCACGGTCAAATGTTTCCATAGCCGTAATAATTTCACCAACCATTTTTCGATTCAATGAATTTAACTGGCGGGGGCGATTCAGTTCTATCACCGCAATGTTTCCTGTTACTGTGGATTCAATGAATTCAAAGCCGTTCATTACGCGTCCTCACCAATCATTAATGTGACAAGATTACCAGCAAACCCCATTAAATCCTTTCCGGATGCCTTGCCTTCAGGTGAACGTAAGCCTTGTTGCAATGCTTCTAGGCTGTCATAATACATCTCACATGTGAGGTAATATTTGCCCTCGCCCCCCATAGGAGACCCCGTGATTTTTGTCACTTTCATTTCACGAAGTCCAGGAATTTTCGCAGTAAGTGGTCCATGAACGTTAAAGTAATGATCATCAAATTTCTCTTTGTTCTCAGGTTGTTTGTACAATGCGATTAGTTTAGCCATTTTTTCTTCACCTCCATTTACATTAGTGTCGAAACTGGTTTCATTGCCTCAAATACGTTTTTACAGCTCTTGCAATACAAAATACTTCTGCAAGCCGTCGGTCCAAAAATATTTTCCATTGATACATAGCTGGATCCGCAATATGCACAATCCACATGCCACGAGCCGTCTTCCTCCAGATAGCGAGGCGGTGGAGCAATTCCAAATTTTTTCAGATTCACATGACCTTGTTCCGTTATACGGTCTGATGTCCACGGCGGATGAAAGACGAATTCTACCTCAACTGCCTCAACTTTTGGAAGTTTCAGCACTGCATTTACCGTATTCATTTTGATAAATTCGAGCGCCGGACATCCCAAAAAAGTCGGAAGTAAGGTGATCTTCACGTTATTCCCTTCAACTATGACCTCCGCTACCATCCCGAGGTCAATAATGCTCACTGAGTCAATTTCCGGATCTTTTACATTCTTAAGTACTTCAAAAATGCGCTCGATTGAAACACCTATAGAAGCAGACATACTATTCGCCTCTTTCCTTGTTACGTTTCACCAGACCGCTACTGGGTCGAGTTTGTAAACTTCTGAAAGTGTGAGGAGCGCTTCATCCAAGTCTTTTGTATGCTCACCGTTTCGTCCGTTCATCACGGGATGATTCGGAATCGCCGGTTCCTCCATTTGAAGGGCTTCGAACACTGGGCCGATGCTAGCATGCCATCGTTTCTTCATTTCTTCCTCACTGTCTAGTAAGTTATTGCTTTCAATCTTCGGTTTTAGATTTCCAAAAGAAAATACATCTCCAAAGTCATTCATAACGACCGTAATTGCATCATTCATTTTCTTTTTTGCAACATCTGTCGAACTCATTAATTGTTTAAACCACGTTTCCCAGTGCAACTTATGATAATAAAGTTCCATTTTCACTTTTATCGCCACTTCAGCAACTGGTTTATACGAGCTATGACATAAAGAATCGACTTTCACTTTTTTTGCTTGGGTGTAAAAATAACTTCTAACAACTTGATATGCCCAATCATATTGTGGTGTTTCCATATAATAGCCTTCGCCGTTCACTCGCTCAGTTAAAATGCTGTTGTTTCTGTCTTGTGCCGGGCGTAAATGAGCCAGATCATCTGCTTTTCCGACTCCAAGATCCTCAAGTAAGTGGTAGAACATTGCGGCATGTCCCATGCTGTCTTGGCTAATTGAGGAGGAAGCGACGTCTTCTTCAATATGGGGAGCGAGTCCGAGCCACTCAGATCCACGGAATGCATACAGAAAATCATCATCTGCTAACTGGAATAGCAAATGAGTGATTGCTTCTTTATATTCCGCACTCATACTATTTTCTGTCGTGCTCATTGCCGCTCTCCTCCCCATGACAAAATCTCTTTTTCATCGAGTACTTGTTGTTCGTATTGACGCCACTTTTTCTTTAGATAGCCATAGCCTTTTGTCGTCCTGTACTCTTTATTGTCAAGCCTGCCAAGCGTCATTTTCTCTTCGGCATCCATTTTCCGAACATTTTTCCGATTTACGATCCAAATATCTGCAACAGGCTCTCGCCGCATGAAATTTTCCTGTGCCAAAACGAGTGCCATATCTTCATTTGGAGCCAATAAACTGAATTGGTGTTGGAATGTCGAGTTCGGTGTCCGCTTGCTAAAAACTTCATATTCTTGATAAAATGTTTTTTCTCCAGTCATTTTACTGACCCCTTCCATTAATTAACGACTGCACTTAATGCATCGCGTACCCATGCATTATTTTCATAAGAAGTTCGGCGCAAGTTCAGACGTTCCTGAGAACGAGGCCCTTCATTTTTAATTATTTTCTTGAATTCATTCCAATCCGGCTGTTTGTACGTCCATATTTTGCTGTCAGCATCGAATTTTATAGTCGAATCCGGGATTGTTAATCCAAGAGATAAAATACGCGGAATATATTTATCAAAAAATAGTTGCCTGAACTCTTCGTTTGTTTTCGTCCGGATTTTATACTTAATAGTCAAATCTTGTTTCGATGAACCTGTTGTTTCTTTACTCGCAGGCCCAAAGAACATTAACAACGATTCCCACCAATAATTGATAGATTCCTGAATCATTGCTTTCTGATTTTCTGTACCTTCCGCAAGTGCCATAATAATGGATTCACCATGCTGTGCATGAAACACTTCTTCCGCGCAAATACGCTGTAATGCTCTTCCATATGGCCCATAAGAAGCTCCTAACATATTTGTTTGCGTAATAATTGCTGCCCCATCAACGAGCCAACCGATTATTCCCGCATCCGCCCATGTAGTTGTTTTCATGTGAAATACATTATGAAATTTCAAGTCCCCGTTGAATAAGTCTTGCATTAAATCTCCGCGATTTTTGCCATATGGCTTAAGTAAATCTTCAGTGACTCGGAGAAGCAGCTGACCGTGGCCCATTTCGTCTTGCACCTTGGCCATAATGCCTAACTTCCTAGAAAGCGACGGAGCTTTTGGTACCCATTCTTTCTCAGGGAGAGCCCCCATTATTTCGCTTATTCCATGCATGGAAATCAATTTAATCAATGTTAGTCTGTATTCTTCAGGCATCCAATCATCAGCTTCAATTTTGTCACCTGCTTCAATCCGATGCATAAAGTGAGCTAACTTTTCTTCTTCCGAATTGTGCAAACTCGTCATCTCATACCCCTCCCTAATTCAAGGTATGTGTTTCCGGCATGACATATAACACTTATATAACGTTAATGAAAATTAACGTTATATAAGTGGATGATACAAATCACTATATATGTTGTCATAAAGAATTCCATTGAATCCGCTACGGCGCTAGGGGATGCCTCCCGCATAAGCCAGGCGGCTTTCGCCGCTAGACTTAGGGCTTCGGCTACCCCTTGTAAGGCGCATTCGCTTTGGATGAAATGATCACAACACTTTACTCCGGCTTAAAAGTGGCGACCATACAAGTAACAGGTTGATGCTATATAGCAAGTGACACTGCCTTAAACTCGTAAAGGAAATGCTATAAAGAAGGAGTAAGTACTGGACATATCCCGCTGTAACTAGTTACGGCTTTGCATTTATTGCTCCTTTATGGATAGGTAAGTGGTTATTCACTGGTTGCCAAAAGCTTAATCTTGAGTACATTGTGCACCTGTATCTTTGGAGAGGGACGGACGAACCGCCACCATACGATTAACGAGAAAGCTGTGTAGGGATGCGTATTTATCGCATCCCTACACAGCAAGAAATCCCGATAATAGTGCAGTAGTCGTTCAGTTTAAAGCGATTGGATAGCACCTGTACATAGGGGGCCTAGTTTTTTAGCAGCGAGAATCTCACTAACAACGTAGTGGCACAAAGCAACAACAATCCAAAGATTCCAACCGCAATACCTGTATTTTGTAAAGTCAGGGTCGAAGCTGGCAAACCGCATAGGGTCGGATCGAATGAAATAGCACCTACCATCGTCCCCATGACTGCCGCTACCCCTCCGTTAAAAAAGCCCGCAAGTACCGATTTCCCACTAGCCACAGAACTGAATTGAGTGCCTATTACAATGCCAATCCATAAGTTAACTGTACAGATAACAGTAAAATCAATCGGAAAAATCAAATATAACGTGATTGCGATGACGAAACTGGTAATCTGTCCCGCGGCTAAAGTACCTGCAAAGCTGAGACGATCGCCGTTTCTATAACGTGACTTATAGAATAATGCATACATATAAACGCCCAACAAACTACTTAACACGAGCAAAAACAACCCAAATAAGATCATTGCACGCCGCTCCTTATGTTTTTCGAGAAGACCTCGTCGCTCTATATAACATCATAAATGAGCACAAGACGAAAAATTCCATCATGACAGCAAACGGAATACTGTATGACGCGGCAGCCCCAATCATCGGTGCCATCATTCCCGTCATAAGCCCGCTAATATATCCGGTGAGCAACGTTTGATTGTCAAACAATCCTCCGAACAAACTTCCCACCAGCATTCCTGTCAAAGCAGCAAGTATCGTAACCTCCATATAATAGAACGGGAATTCATATATCAAAAGAACACCCGTTCCAAGAGCTAGTCCCCCGCCCGCTACCATGGCAATATTCATGCCAAGATGAAATTCAATCAATTTTCTTCGCCTGTATAAAAACCGATAAGTGACAACGGCAAGTAGAAATTGAAAGATTAACAAACTCCAGATCCACGCCGACAAACGGATTCCCCCCTCCCGACATTCTATGAAAACGAAGTGTAAAAGAATCAAAAAATGCCAAGTGCTAACACAATTTTAAATTGTGTTAGCACTTGGCACCGATTTATCATGACGAATGTTCTGTTAACCATCCATCAATCAAAGGAAACGTATTAGTAATCGCTCTGCGACCGGCAACAACTGAAACGTGACCTGTATCCGTCAAATGGAACGTTTTGTCCTTACTTGAAACCTTAGCGTTAAGCGGTTCTACTTGGTTGGGTGAAGCGATGACATCATGCTTTCCAGCAATATTCAAAAGATTTGCTGTAATCTTACTTAACTCCACCTTCTGTCCTCTTACATAGAGCTCATCATTGATCAATTTATTCTCTTGATAAAACTCACCAATCCATTGTCTGTAGGCCTCACCAGGGAATGGAATTCCGTCATTCAACCATTTCTGCATCAACTTCCAATTGTTAACAAATTCCTCATTATCAGCACGATCTGCAAGACTGACGTATGGTCCATAGAAATTCGCAATCGGGTTTAATAGCTTGTTTCCATAATCAATCATATTATGTGGAATCATACCAAGTGTATCAACTAATTTATTCAAATTAAAATAACGTTTATCCAACCAATTCGAATATAAACCTGCATCTGAAAAGTCAAAAGGACTTGTCATAAAGACTAAATTTCGGATGGGCAATTCAGGATGGAGTGCCGCAAAAATTGAGGTCATTGTTCCCCCCATGCAATATCCGAGCAAGCTTATTTCCTTCGCATCCGACGTTTGCAATACTTTCTTAACAGCGCGCGGTATATAATCTAAAATATAATCATCCAACTTCATATATCTATCTTCATAACCCGCGGTGCCCCAATCTAGCAAATAAACGTCATGGCCTTGATTTGTCAGATGCTCGATTAAACTATTACCAGGTGTTAAATCCAATATATACGGTTTATTGATCAATGCATAAATCATTAAGATAGGAACGCTGTTCGTTTTTTTAATCGCTGGTTGATAGCGATAAAGTTTCGCTTTATTCTTTGTCCAGATGACTTCTTTAGGGGTTTGACCGACTTCCGGCTCCGGTTCGTTTGTCAGGACATCCGTCATCCGTTTAATGCGTTCAAAGCCTACTTTAACATCAGCCGGCATTGTTTCCATCCATTTCTCAACATCTTTCACGTTTGAATTACCCATTTTATTCCTCCTGTCAAGATTCAATCATTTATAAAGGGCTTCCTCCGCGGAAGCCCTCTTTCCAAAAGTTAATGAATAGCAGGTTATTACATGTATAATCCGCCATTCACATTAATCGATTGGCCCGTAATATACGTAGCTTGTGCAAGGAATAATACCGCTTCTGCGATTTCTTCCGTTTGCCCCAAACGCTGCATTGGTATTTTTGAAATGATGCCCTCTTTAACATTGTCAGGCATTTCTCCAACCATTTCTGTTTCAATGAATCCAGGACAAACGGCATTGACCGTAATACCGCTTCTCGCGGTTTCCAATGCCAGTGATTTCGTTAAACCAATTAATCCAGCTTTTGAAGCTGCATAGTTTGATTGCCCGAATCCGCCCGCCTGTCCGATGATTGAGCTTACGTTAATGATTCGACCAAATTTCTGCTCTAACATATGATTAATAACTTCCGAAGTTGTATAGAATACACTGTTTAGATTGACATCGATTACCTCGTTCCAATCCTCGTTAGATAGTTTGCGGAACGTACGGTCCCTCGTAATTCCAGCATTATTCACGAGGATATCGATCTTGCCAAAACGTTTTTTCACTTCTTCCATAAAGCTTTTTACATCGTCCGGTTTAGATACATCAGACTGAATTGCACAAGAAATTCCACCTTGTTCCTCAATTTCCTTTACAACAGCCTCCGCACAATCCGTTCTCGTTTGATAATTAATCGCAACATATGCCCCATTTTCAGCCAATACTTTAGCGATTGTTGCACCGATTCCACGTGATCCGCCTGTTACAACTGCCACTTTCCCTGCAAGTGGTTTACTACTTATACTTTTTTCAGTTAGTTCGATTATACTCATCGCCATCGCTACATACACTTCCAATCACTCTATTTTTTAGCCATTTAGTTGAATAGTTGTTTTATTTTTTTCTCATCTCTCACTGTTTCACTGGTTTATCTTTACCTATTACTTCAAGCGCTTCAAGCACTTTATCTAATTTCTTTTCAAGGTTTGAGACCGATTTTCTTAATTGGCTAATTTCTTTTGTCGCATCAAGTTTACTCAGTTCTTCGTCGAATTTATCATCAAGATCGTCCAATTTTCCTTCTAAATTAATAACGAGTGACGCAACGTCTGCAAGTTCTCCCCGCGTGGGTATATTAACTTGTTTCAAATAGGACTCAGTTGTCTTTTTTGTGAGTTCCTGATATTGCAAATAATGGTTTAAGGTCTCCCCCATTCCTTTGGAGAAGGATTCCTGCTTTAATGATTCTTGGATTGCATCATTCCAGCTTGCTTCGGTTTGATCATACATGTTTTTCCACATCTTAAATGGATCAAGTGGCAATGTTTGTGACAAAATATTCATCTCCTTAATCGTATTAAGTTCAGTAAATGCTAACTGATCCGTTATACATAATTATACAATCAATTGGTTGTTTGATATATAAATAGAAAGGGCTAACTATTCTTACTTCTACTCGGTTATCCAACAACATTCGACACATAACGCTCTACTGTAGGGTTTAGATAGACTTTCGCTAATGGAAGTAAACTGTCGTTCCACTTCTTGACGACTTTTCCAATGTATGAATGTTGGCTAGTACATATACATAAAATGTTCATTTACTTGAATAATTTTTACAAATCAAGATTTTACATTGCCTGAATTTTCGCGTTTGACAAAACAATCACATAGGTGTAAATTACATGTATGGACATTTCCAATGATTGGTTGGTGATAAACGATGGATTCAAAACAGGAGACAACTAAGAATGATAAAAGTGTCAATTTAGGAACTCCAAAAAACTTCCTAATTCCAATCATGCTATTACATTTACGGGATTTGAATTCTCATGGGTATGAATTGATGCAAAAAATCACACAGTTCGGATTCGATTCAGTTGATCAAGGGAATCTTTATCGGATTCTACGTCAACTTGAAAAGGACGCAATGGTCACGTCTGTTTGGGATACGACATCCGGTGGACCAGCAAAACGGATTTATACGATTACGGCAGCCGGTGAGCAATATTTAGAGGTTTGGGCAAGTTCGCTTGGGCATTATCAAAAAATGCTAGATCAGTTTTTCAATTTATACAATCCATTTTTCACTCCTTACAAGTCGCCTTTGAAAGATTCGGATGAGGAATATTAAAAAAGGGTCCATTGCACATTCGTTGCATGCAACATATAGCACGCCATGATTCACGTTTACACTAAAAAGGGGGAAGTATGTATGACGAAGAAAAGAACTGAAGATCAACAATCACTTAACGCTGTAGATTCAATCTGGGATGGCTGGTTGAACAGTTTCAAAACACTTCAAGGGTTCCAAGCTGAAATTGACGAAAAGTCATTACAAGCCATCGATAATCAGAAAGAAATGCTTAATTCTACACGTGGAATATTGAGCAAAATAGAAGAAGAGGCTAACAAGAAAACTGAAGAGTTGAAAACAAGCTTGCAAAACACGATGAATACGATTGAAAAAGAACAAGTCGGGTCAACTGTTTCCACCTGGATGAATCAAATGGAGGATATTAACAATTCGGTCCAAACGCTCTCCTGGGCTCCTAACAAAACCATATTGGATTTGTTTTCGCAGTCCCAAGATCAATTTCAAACGAGTGTGAAAGAAGCTTTGAGCCAGCAACAACAAGCGCGTTCTGAAGTACTGAAAACAATTGAAAAATTAACCGAGCAAATGAGACAAACGCAAAAAGGACTCCTACCATCCAGTTAATAATTAATTCGTCTGAACAGCACGTATTCAAAATCCGAGTTAACCGGGAGGAGTTAGAATAGTGCCTACCTATGATGAGTTAAAAATCGGTGATAAGGCTAGCTTTTCTAAAACCATTTCTGAATCAGATATTTATCAATTTGCCGGTATCACCGGCGATTTTAATCCATTGCATATTGACGCTGAATATGCAAAAAAGACCATGTTCAAAGAACGCATTGCACATGGCATATTAACCGCTGGATTCATTTCATCTGTATTAGCGATGAAGCTGCCTGGACCAGATACGATTTATTTATCACAGAACCTTCTCTTTAAAGCTCCCGTTAAAATTGGGGACACTGTCAATGCGGAAGTCGAAGTGTTAGAAAAAAAAGACTCCAAAAAAATCATTCGCCTCCGTACACTAGTAAAAAACCAACATGGTGAAATTGTCATTGATGGAGAAGCTGTTGTGATGAAGTGAGTTTTTCATGCATGTCGTTTTGCACTTTCCTTAAGCACTTACATGTTGTTTGAGATACGAAAATGACTAAACAGCTGGCTTAGGAATACCTGCCAGCGGTTTAGTTTTGTTAGGGTGAGAGGCATCCCCTAATCGCCGAGGCGTTATTGAGTGGTATCTTTCATTCAACTTAAATATGTACTGTTTTTATAGCATTTTAAATAGACCTTCTCTAGTCATTTCAGCCATCCATTACCTTTCTGCACGTGTGTTGATTAACCAGTAAATTATTGCTTATTTTGCGATAAAAGACTAGGCGCCCTATGTACAGCTGCTTTTGAATTGCTATGGACTGAACGGCTACTACATCATTAACCGGGCTTCTTACCGCATAGGTATGGCGGCCGTTCGTCCGTCGCCCTCCAAAAGTACAGATACACTAAGTGCTAACGCTTTTGGGAACAAATGAATAGCCACTTACCTATCCAAAAAGGAGTAGCCAACCGGACAGCGAAGGGTTCGGTTTGTATAATTTCTGCGTTCTTTGCAGAAATTATACAATAAATGCAAAGCCGTAACTAGTTACAGCGGGATATGTCCAGTGCTTACTCCTTTTTTATAAAATTTCCTTTTCGATTTTATAGAAGTGTCACTATTTATATGTCGTACTCTGTTACTTGTATGATCAAGGCTTAATTAAAAGGGAAAGAGTGCCCGAAATTTCATCTTCGGGCACTTGCAAGTTCTATAGAAAGGTTGCTATTCTCTCATCTTCCAAAGCAATTGCATTTTCCACTTGAACGTTATAGGTACGCGGCGGACGAATAGCCACACTTACCTTACTAGTTATTCATGTAATATAATGGTTAATCAAAAGAAGTGTTCCTATATCCATTTAGTCACTTAAACAAGAGATTTTACGTCTTCCTCTTCTTCCTTCCAAGCAGGTAACATTTCATTTAGTTTTTTATCTTCACGGTAACCTAACACATATTCAGCCTGCATGACCGTATGGATCTCACGTGTTCCTTCGTAAATTACTGGTGCCTTGGAATTCCGCAAATAGCGCTCGACTGGGTACTCATCTGAATAGCCGTATGCACCGTGGATTTGAACAGCATCATCTGCCGCTTTATTGGCAAAATCACATGCTTGCCATTTCGCCAGTGAGGTTTCCCTCGTATTGCGTTTCCCTTCATTCTTCAGTTCGCCTGCACGGTAGACGAGTAAACGGCTCATTTCAAATCCAGCTTCCATATTTGCGATCATCTGTTGGACAAGTTGATGTTTGCCGATTTCTTTACCGAATGTCTCACGCTCATGACAATATGCTACGCTCGCTTCTATACAAGCCATAATTTGCCCGACCGCTCCCGCCGCAACAGTGAAGCGACCGTTATCCAGTGCAGCCATTGCAATTTTGAATCCTTCACCTTCTTCTCCAAGCAAGTTCTCTTCAGGAACTTTGACATTTTCAAAAAATATCTCGCCTGTATTTCCAGCACGGATGCCTAGTTTTCCTTTTATCGCCTTGGAAGAGAAGCCTTCCCAAGTCC
Source organism: Sporosarcina sp. E16_8 (assembly GCF_017347095.1). GTDB lineage: Bacteria > Bacillota > Bacilli > Bacillales_A > Planococcaceae > Sporosarcina. The sequence goes on from NZ_JADPRZ010000015.1 coordinate 20,746, forward strand.
GTTCTACGATGAATGCCGATATCCCTTTATGCTTCTTTGATTTATCGTCTGTGTATGCAAATACTAAGAAGTTATCAGCTTGGTCACACAAGGAGATCCATGTCTTCTGTCCATTTAAAATATAATGATTGCCCTCTTTTATTGCTGTTGTTTGCATTGCTGCAACGTCCGAGCCAGCTCCAGGTTCAGTCAGTCCAAAAGCACCAATCTTTTCACCTTTTGCTTGTGGAATTAAGTATTTTCGCTTCTGTTTCTCGTTACCCCATTGAAGCAATGTCATGCTATTTAAACCCGTATGGACCGAAACAGCAGTACGGAATGCAGTATCCCCGCGCTCAAGTTCTTCGCAAACGATTGCCAATGAATTATAATCCATCCCACTTCCGCCGTATTGTTCAGGAATACAAACACCCATTAATCCAAGTTCAGCAAGTTTCGGCAAAATAGACGGATCATATTTCCCTTCACGATCCCAGTCCCCGATATGAGGCATAATTTCCTTATCCACAAATCCTCTTACCGTGTTTCGTACCATATTCTGCTCTTCTGTGAATGAAAAATTCATACAAACATCTCCCTTTTTATATAGTCTTATTTTGTATGGCTAAACGACCGATTATTTCATCATTATGTTCTCCCGGATTGGGTGGATGGAGTCTCATTTGGACAGGTGTCCGTGACAATTTTAATGGACTGCCTATCATCTTAATCTTTCCAGCGGTTGGATGTTCATGCTCAATGAACATATTGCGCGAAATCAATTGCGGGTCATTTACAACTTGCTCCATGTTTTGGATTGGACCGCATGGAATAGTATTTGCTCGGCATAACTCATGCCAGTGTGCAGACAGTTTTGTCGAAAAGACAGCTTGCAATAAAGAAATCAATTCTTTCCGATTTTCTACTCGCTTTGGATTCGTCTTAAAACGTTCGTCATTCGCTAGTTGTTGAACATCCATTATGTTGCAAAGGGATGTAAACTGATTGTCATTCCCGACTGCAATGACGATTTCACCATCTAATGTTTGAAATGTTTGATACGGAACGATATTGGCATGTTCATTGCCAAGTGCTGTCGGAATCTTTCCAGACATTAAATAATTACTTCCTATATTAACCAACGCACTAACAGCTGTGTCATATAGGGCTATATCCAATTTCTGCCCTTTTCCAGACTGTACACGTTCCAGTAATGCAGCTTGAATGCCGATACATGCATATAATCCTGTCAAAACATCCGTAATGGCCACTCCCGTTTTTTGGGGTCCAGATTCTTTGTTTCCCGTAATGCTCATCAGCCCACTCATTGCCTGAATGATAAAGTCATAACCAGGAGCATTTCTTTCCGGTCCTGTTTCTCCAAAACCAGTTATTGAGCAATAAACAAGACGAGGATTAATTTCCGCAAGTGTATCGTAGCCCAAGCCGAAACGCTCCATCGTGCCAGTCCTGAAGTTATTTATTAACACATCACTCTCACGAATGAGTTCTTTAATAATTTCAACCCCGTCTTCGGACTTCAAATCAACGGTAATCGCTTTTTTATTGCGGTTCGCACTCAAGTAATATGCGCTCACTCCGTTTTCAAATGGTGGGCCCCATTTACGCGTTTCATCACTACCACCAGGTGATTCTACTTTTATCACTTCTGCTCCAAGATCCCCTAAAATCATCGTGCAGTATGGCCCCGCCAACACACGGGATAAATCAAGGACTCGAATTGTATCCAGTGCTCCAGTCACATTTTCACTCCTCTCTTTAAACAATACAAAAAAACCAATTCAAATAGACTACAGTTTCGCTGTAAGTCTAATTGAACTGGCTTTTATCTGTGAATTCGTATCCGGAAAGGATTTTGAACAGATTAGGCAGCAATGGTTTTTCATGAAATACTGATCATGCGGTATGAACGTTTGAACGTTTCAGCATGATTCCTTATCTCTTACACTATCACATTCACGCATATTTGTAAAAATTTAAAATAATTAATTTGTTATACAGTTATTTTCCTTGTAGCGTTATTCGTTTCATATTGTTTGTATAAGTCTTTCAAAGCTGAAATTAGTGCATTTCCCGCCTTACCTAAATAATGTGTTCTTATCGCTTCGACAGGATTGTCAATTCCATCCTGCAAGCTATACCCACGTAGTAAATGATGAACGAAGTCCTGACCATGTTGCGTTGCCAGTGTACAACTGGCCGTAACAATCACACCATATTTTTTATCAATTTCAGCAGTAATCGTCAACGTTTCATATAAATTTTGTGCAGCCATTCCTGATGGAAGCCTCGCATGTCCCGCAATAAAAACAGTGTTCATTTAATCCCATTCCCCTCCGGATGAATTATAGCTCTCTAGTTAACTATCTTTCATCATTAAGAATAACATGCCAGGACAGATTAGGGTAAATATTCAAACACTACACTGTATATGTTGAATGGAAGATTCTACTCCATTCCGCTTCGGCGCTTAGGGGATGCCTACACCGGGTTTATATACCGTATTCAATAATTCGATATATATAGTCAATTATTTACGTTACCTAATCGCGATTGAAACATACTGCGTCTCTAAGAAGGCTTCAATTCCCTCGCGCCCGCCTTCCCTACCAACACCACTCTCTTTCATCCCGCCGAATGGAGCCTGCACTGCCGAAGGTGTACCATCATTCCAACCAACAATCCCAAAGTTAAGTTGTTCGATTAAACGTGTGCCTATAGAAACGCTTTCAGTGAATACATAAGCAGCCAAGCCATATGGTGTGTCATTTGCTAATGCGATTGCTTCTTCCACCGTTTCCACTTTTTGAACTGGGGCTACAGGTCCAAATGTTTCTTCGTTCATGATGACCATGGACGGATCCACGTTGCTAATGACTGTAGGGGCATAGAAAGTTCCCCCATCCTGTGCAATTAGCTTGCCCCCTGTCTTAAGAGTAGCTCCTTTAGATAGTGCATCTTCAACATGATGGATCACCTTATCGAGGCTTGCACGATTTATTAATGGTCCAATATCTACAGTTGCATCTGCACCATTTCCTACCTTCATTTGACTAACTACTTCAGAGAACTTTTCTACAAACTCGTCGTGAATACCTGACTGTACATAAATACGATTGGCACAAACACATGTCTGTCCAGCGTTCCTGAATGCTGAAGCAACAGCACCTTTCACCGCTAGATCCACATTGGCGTCGTTTAATACAATCAAAGGCGCATGTCCACCAAGTTCGAGTGATAGTCGTTTTACTTGATGTGCACTTTGTTCGATTAGAATTTTACCTACTTCGGTAGATCCGGTAAAGGTAACTTTTCTAATTTTGTCATTTTCCATGATTGCTTTTCCGATTTCACTTGAAGATCCCGTCACCAAGTTAATGACACCTTTAGGAAACCCTGCTTTTTCACATAGCTCTATCATTTTAATAGCCGTCAACGGGCTTTCACTAGATGGTTTAATAACAATGGTACAACCCGCCGCCAAAGCCGGGCCCATTTTCCTCGCTAACATGGCAGCTGGAAAGTTCCAAGGAGTGATAGCGGCTACGACGCCAACTGGTTTTTTCCAAACTTGCAAACGTTTACTCGTCGTATGTGTAGGTATGATTTCTCCGTAAACGCGTTTGCCTTCTTCAGCGAACCATTCCAGAAAAGAAGCGGCACTTGTCACTTCCCCAATGGATTCATTAATTGGTTTGCCCATTTCCATCGTCATTATTTGAGCCAATTCGTCTCGGTGTTCAATCATAAGTTCATATAGTTTTTTCAAATAAGTTGCACGCTCATAAGCTGTCGTTTGCGACCACAATTGAAACGCCTCATAAGCAGCATCAATCGCATCATTCGCTTCTTTTTCCCCGCCAATTGGGACGCTACCTACAATTTGACCATTCGCTGGATTTACAACAGTTAATTCGTCTAAACTTTCTCCAACCCATTCACCGTTTATATAGAATAAATGTTGCTTCACATTCAATGTTTGCTTCATTTTCTACTACCCCCATCCTTTATTTGTCCAACTAACCATTCGGTTTCTTCATTGGAACTTATTCTTCCTCAAGTATACGCTTTATTTCTTTCTTCATATGTTCATCCGACTTCTCTACCCCGTACTTGGACATTGATACCCGATATAACACGAAGCCTAGTAGTGTCCACACAAGAATGATGATCCACTCGTACGGCCAAATAAGGGCTGACGGCATTCCTGGCATATAAAGAACACAGATTCCGAAAGACATAACTATGGCAATCCAGCCTATCGTTGTGCCTCCCCGAAGACGATAAGGGCGCTTCATCTGAGGTCGTTTTTTACGGAGAATGACAAACGACAGAGCAACCATTAACCAAGCGACAACTAATGCAAGTCCACCTGCATCAACAAGCCAAACCAATGCCGGTCTGCCGAACAATGGCGCCAGTGTTGTTAACACCGCAATTAACAAAATCGCTTTATGTGGTGTCTTATACTTTGGATGCAGTTCCCCCAAGGATTTAGGTAGCATTCCTGCCTTAGCAAGCGCATAAATTGCACGACTTCCTCCTACATAGAAGCCAATCCAACTCGATAATATTCCACCGATTCCACCCAACACAAGGATATTCCCCATCATACGACTGCCGCCAAAAGCTTTAGCCATCGCATCGGCTGTCACTAAGCTTGAATTGGACATTTCCGAAGGCGTTAATACGAGCGATACACCGATAATGATAGCAATATACCATGTAATTGCCAGTACGACAGAGAATATTAATAATTGGCCTATCCTTTTTCGCGGAAGATTAATCTCTTCCGCGGCTTGTGGAATAACATTAAACCCAACAAACATGAAGGGAGTCATGATTAAAACAATCATGATTCCTGCCATTCCATCTTCAAAAAGCGGCTTCATATTTTCAACATTTCCCGCCAACGAGCTACCAGTGACCAACAAAATTCCAGCGATGACAATTATCAACGTAAGAATTGACATAATGGCACTCGTAAACTTAATACCATGGTAATTTATACAAGCAATTAGAATAGAACCTATTACACCAACAGCTACCCACGTAAAGTTGACATCCCAACCTGCAATCGTGTACATATACCCCATACTGTAATTGGGTATTAAATATTCAAAAACAGTCGGAAGGGCAACCGCCTCAAATGCCACTACGGATACATACCCAAGGACAATCGCCCACGTCGTTATGAATGAAGCAACCCTTCCCATCGCCGCGTAACTATAAAATAGTTCGCCGCCCGCAAGCGGTAGAGCAGAAGCTAACTCAGCATACGTAAGCCCAACAAAGATTACGAGAAGCCCTCCAATTAAGAATGCAAGAATTGCTCCCATGGAACCCGCTTCCGTAATCCAGAGACCTGCAGTTACCACCCATCCCCAACCGATCATTGCCCCAAAAGCAAGAGCAATAACATCCTTATTCCCCAAAACTTTCAACAATTTTTGATCTTCCACTTGTTCTCCCCCCAAATCAAAGACCATTCTTTTCGTGGATACTAGTAATATAAAGTCTTCATTGAATAGTGAGAGCTTGTTTCTTTAGATGCATATCAAACATTTGATAATTGACTTGCCAACCCCTGCTGAACAGCAAGTACAGAATCTCGTAGTTTTTCAAGGAGTGTGGTGATTTGCTCTTTCGTAATTGTTAGAGGCGGTGAAAAACAGACAATATCCGTACCGTCGTACGTAACAGCTCGGCAAATTACGCCTCTTGCATGTAAAGCTTCGATCACCTTCGCCGCTACTTTCAAATCGGGTGAGAAACGTTCATTTGTTTCAGGATCCTGAACAAACTCCATCGCACCTAGAAGCCCCATCGCCCGGACATCTCCTACGATTGTCAATTCATCTTTAATTTCCTTGAAACCTTTTAATAGTTCTTCACCCATTTTTCTAGCATTTTCAACCAATCCCTCAGTTTCTACAATCTCGATATTTTTCAACGCAACAGCCGCTCCAGTTGGATGTCCACTATACGTAAAGCCGTGGAACAATACACCATGCGACTTATCCTTTAGCACGTCATGAATTTTATCCGATACAATGACACCACCTAGTGGGAAATACCCGCTCGTTACTCCCTTAGCGAACGTGATCATGTCTGGTTCAACATTCCAGTTTTCAATTCCGAACATTTTCCCCGTACGCCCAAAACCGGTAATCACTTCATCGGCAATAAACATAATTCCATATTCATCACAAAGTTTACGCACTTCCTGAAAATAATCGCTTGGTGGGATAAGAACTCCGCCTGCCCCTTGAACCGGCTCAACTAGAAATGCTGCAATCGTCTCTGGTCCTTCTGCCTCAATCACTGCTCGGACCGATGCAATCGACTCGCTCGTCCCTATTTCGTAAGGCGTTTTCGCATGAGCAAAGCCTGTCTCCATATGTCCCGCCATATCCCAAAATTGTGGGATCCCGGTAGCACTCGTCGCACCTACAGCAACTCCATGGTACCCACGTTTAAGCGATATAATTTTATTCCGCTCAGGTTGTCCTTGGATAATCCAATAATGACGGACCAATTTAATGGCCGAATCATTTGACTCTGACCCTCCAGATGTAAAGAATACTGCATTTAAACTTGGTGGAGCGAGATCAGCTATTTTTTTCGCCAAACGGATAGCCGGTTCATGACTGAACGTTGAAAAAGTGGAGCTAAAAGCTAACTTCTCCATTTGCTCCTTTGCCACTTCCGCCAACTCTGTTCGGCCATGTCCAATATTGACATTCCATAAAGACGACATGCCGTCAATGAACACATTCCCATCACTATCTGTTAAATAAATACCATTCCCTTTTTCAATAATTAGTTTCGGCCCATTTTCTTGTTGCTCTTTAATGGATGATGTCGGATGAATAAAATGCTTCTTGTCCCATTCGATTAATTCTTTCATAATAATTCCTCCCCAATTCGACTATTTTTTAAAATCTCAAATACAGATACTGAACAGATACGTTAGGTATTATCACTGACTACTTTCGCATACTATTTCTAAAATGATAAGATAGTAGACCGAATAAACAGTGTATTATTCACGAATTAAAAGTAGAACCAAAAACAAGTCATTCAATTTGAAAGCGCTCACACTTCAAATAAAAAGAGCCAATTATAAAGACAAGGGATTAAATGATGAAATCCCGTCTGTATAACTGGCTCCTATCTAGTTATAGCTCCATTTTTGCAATAGAGTCTGCTAGACTTGGCAGTTAATTATTGTTTATGTCAGTTAATATAACAACCATGGATCTATATGTCAATGGTTTACCGAAGGTTCTGAATATATATCTTTATAATACTACCGTTGAATCCAAAGCAAGCTGTTACCACAATTTAAAAGGCTTAAATTGCGTCAATAACTGGCACCGGTGTAGTAACCCACCCCAACGTAGGCCCCTTACAGGGCTAGCCGAAGCGGTATTCAATGGAATCATGCATTCTATTCATATAGATTATTATCTAAATGTAATTCCCGTTTCTGCAAAGGTATTCCCTATTATTTATCCATTTCAATTGTTTTTTTCAATTGTTTTAAGTGACGTTTTTCATGTAATCCGACAAAAGGAAACCACTGAATCAATGGCACTTGGCCAAATATCGGGTGTTTAAATGATTTTTCACGAAGTACTTCTTTTGTGCTTGATTCATATACATCTAATAAAAAGAGGCGCGAATCATAAAGTGCGTTTTTCATCTCTATTATTGATTTGTACTCTTTCGTTGGTGCAGTATAGCCTGGTGCTTCCACTTTTATCAAGCGGATTGTGGAAAGTGCAATTGGTTTTTTAATGGATTTCGGGCTATCAGGATTTTTTAGTTCTTGGGCTATATTAGTCGCAATCACTGTCTCCATTCGGACAAGATGTTCGAATATTTGTTTTGGAGACCATCCGCCATTTGAAGGTATTCTGTTAAACTGCTCATCTGTTAATTCTTCAATTGATTGATATAGTTCTTTTCGGATGACAGTGTTTTTTCCTAAATTCATGTAAATATCTCCTTTGATAACCCAAAAAATATTTTCCGTTGTTATTTGTTAGTAGTGTAGTACGTTACACATGAAGTTTCAGTTAATAGTGCAGGCAACTAACTTGGTCATCGTTTTGTTTCTTTACCTACACTAGTAGTTTTCTTCTTTATTCGCAAGTGATTTATTAAAAAAACCCCTAATTTATGGCGATTTTAAATCATTTTAGACGAGAATGCTTGTCAGTTCATTCTTATAGTCATCGTTGGTAAGTTTTTAATTCTTTTCAGAATTCGCGAACCAGTATGCCGCTCCAATAAACACAGCCCCACCAATAATATTTCCGATCGTTACGGGTACTAAGTTTGCCACCAACCCAGCCAATGAAACAGTGTCCGGATGAGGGACCATCAAAGAGAGGGATAGCAAGGTCATGTTGGCAATACTATGCTCAAAACCCGAGGTGATAAATGCAAATAAGCACCAAAATATTATAATCAATTTTGCTGTTTCTTCCTTAAGTTTATATGCGCACCAAACAGCTAGGCAGACGAGTATATTGCAAAGAATCCCACGCATAACTAACTCTACGAACGGCGTATTCATCTTGGCGCTTGCCGCCGTATTGATATAGTCCGCTGTTCCACCAATGGCCAGACCCGAATAAACAAATAGGGCCGCAACGAGAATAGACCCAGCAAAGTTACCCACATAGCTGAATGTCCAAATTTGTATGGTTTCATACCAAGTCGTTTTCTTAGTCAATGTACCAATCGTCATAATCATATTATTACTGGTAAAAAGATCGGCTCCCGCCATTAACACCAAACTTAACGCAATCCCAAATGTAACTCCCATAATAATTTTCGTTCCCGCAAAGCCAGTTGGTCCAAGCAAGCCACCAATCGTAAAAATAAGTATAATCCCAAATCCAACGAAAACCCCTGCCATCATTGTCAATGTGAGGTATCTACCTTTACTCGTATGTAATTGATTCACCTTCGAAATTGCTGTATCACCCAACACGGCGATTGTTGCTTTCATCTCTTTTCCCTCCGACTAACATATATCTAGTTGTGATTTTGGATATCAAGCATTCTTTACTAATCCAAGTATGTATTCTTTCATTAATGACTATACTACTAATCGTACAATCGTGGTACTTTCGGCGGGATAAATGAATAGAGTAATTTTAATAATCCACTTAGCTCTTCTCATTCCCGAAACCCTTGATTTGGTATGTACATTTTCACTAAATAGAGGATTAAAAGACACAATATAAAAACGTGAAATACATTACTTTTTATTTCAGTAATGCACCAGATTAGTTCAAAAACTAAATATCAGAACGCAGATTAATTCTTACGATTAATTCAATAATTGGTGTTGTAAATGTTTCTGGAATCATCGGTGAAGGTAAATTTCCTGTATGATTTGTCATACCGAAGGAAGCTTCCTCTACAACAACCCAATCTAATTCTTTGATACCTTGAATCTCACCGATAAAATGATAATCTGCTACATAATAATAGGTTCCATCTTTATTTTCACTAGCCCTCCAAACTTCTGCTTCTTTTCTCGGATCAATGCCAAACTGTTCGAAGAAACGTTGAATAGCTGGTGATGTATGAACAATCGCCTTTGTATAATAACTGCAATCCTCACATCCACAATGGGCTTTATCAGAAATGAGCGGAAGAGGTTCATATAACTCTTTCGTTTTCTGAACTTCCACTTTGATAATATTTCCATTTATATTAAATTGTCTCATTTCCACTTTCTCTCCCCTCGTATATTAAACTATTATGCACACTAGCCATACATGTAGCGCAAAATTAGCACTACAACTCAGAGGATGAAAATGTGTACAGAACGAATATTGGTTATTATGTCTTTCCCTTCAAATTCAGGCGAAAGCCATTATCCAAAGTCTGTCTTCTTTCCTTTCCAATCTGTTTCAGGAAAAGCTACCTTCCCTACAAGTTTTCCTTTAAAGAAGATTCCAGCATTTAATGCAGTATTGGATATGTATTCTTCCCCGTTTTTCAATTGAATTCAGAAAATCTTAAACAGTCTTTTTGCTGTCAAAACACGGAAGCCATTCTCTCAAATAAACACGATTTTTTCTACAATATCAAATAGTTCAGTAGCATTATGCTGTGTTAATAATTTTAGTGTAAGATCCTCATCAACATTATTATAAAACTTTAGTTTCCCCCCTCTGTACTTGCTCTCTTTAGTAAAGCATCTTCCCTCCTCCTTTGACTCTTATTGATCTAACCTCCAGTTAATTCAATAAGAAATAAGAGCTGCATTAGCTACTTGATGATCCTTCACTAAAGTCCTCGTTACTTTAAGTACAATTCCACGCAAATTGTTGTATACATTGAAATCAAATACAGCAATAAGGTTCTAGAACCAGAGCCTTTTTAGTTTGATTTATCTTTTAAATCCACCTTCTGAATGAATAATCTGACCTGTAATCCAATTTGCTTCATCACTCACTAGAAATTTTATCGTTTTTGCAACATCTTTCGGTTCACCTATTCTACCAAAAGGAAACATCGGTGTTAATTCACTTTTTATTTCCTCTGTCATCCACCCTGTATCAGTTGGACCTGGATTTATTGCATTGACCGTTATTCCTAAAGGGGCTAGTTCAGCCGACAAAGTGATTGTTAAAGCATCCACTGCTCCCTTTGTTGTCGCATATGCTAATTCACCAGGCATCGGTCCTTGAAATTGACCTGAAGTAATATTGACTATCCTTCCACCAGATTTCTTATCAAACTTTTGAGCAAATTTACTACTTAATAGTGTCGTTGCACGAACATTTACCATGTAATGTTTATCTAATTCTTCGACAGTTATAGTAGAAAAATTATTGTTTGTTGAGTATGCTGCGTTATTTATCAAGACATCAGGATAGCCAAGTTGTTCAGAAACTCTACTTAATAGTTGTTCAGGTGCATCCCATAGAGTTAAATCCAACTCCATAGATGATACCTTAACACCTGTTTTTATTAATTCTTCTTTTAATTTCAGTGGCTCATTTAAATCAATGCTCCAAGGCATTTTTTTATCATACTCCGTCCAATAGGTAAAAAATATATGATAACCCGCTCCAGCTAACTCCTTGCAAATGGCCGCTCCAATCCCTTTCAGACGGCTTGCACCCGTAATAACAGCAATCTTTCCTTTTAACTGGTTCATTAAAACATTCCTCCATATCAAAAGTAAATATAAAATAAATCTTAATACTTTATTAATCTGCCCGTCAGAAAAAATGCGACTCTACTTGTTGTAGAAACACACCCAAAACGAGTAGCACTTATGGGAGATTAAATCCTACCCTGATTATTGCACCTGTCTTGCCTATAATTTCTGAAAGATGGAGCTGTTTCTTGATTTACCTATCAATACAACATTATCATTCTCAAGGCTCAGCCTTTTTTTAAAAAACCTTTTTCTTAGTTCCTTTGTTATGCGCTACTATCAATTATAAGAGTTTCTTCCATGGGAATTGACACCTACCGTGGCCAAAAAAACCTCTGATTTCTTATTAGGTAAATCATTACATCATATTTGGAATAAATACTTTCATAAACAGGAAGTAGCCTAGAGCACCGATGACTAATCAAATGAGGATTACTATAATCGGTAAAAATTTAGTTTTCATGTCCCCACACTTCCCTAAATTTTAACAGGAAGGGTTCTGGATTGATACTCTATTGCGCCTATTCAAGTAATTCACCCCATTATTTCAAAAGAGTTTAATTTTTATTAACAAACTCGTTAACCTCTTTTATTGAACTACTTGAGAGTGAGTAAATAGTATGAGTGTCTTTTGTATTCATAATTGTTCCATTATCTACTGTACTCCAAAGAAAGTATGAATCTTCACCAAGACTGAATTGATACTGGGGATTGGCCATATTAACAATACCTGGTTGCTTGGTTGAATCCCTCACTGCCGTATTGAATGTAGCAATTTCATTTTTTCCTTTCAAATCTAGATGTTCCATTTTTAATCCCGAGTTACTTTTCCCCACAGGACTGCTTGTTTCAATTTGTTCTTTTTGAGAACAACCTACTAATAAAAGCCCAATTATAATAAATAGAATTGATAATTTCTTCATATTGTCCCCCTTTCTACCAATGGACGTACATTGCTTCGGAAAAGTTACATAAATTCTAAGAATTAACCAAAAAATCGACTTGGCAAAATAACAATGACTGTGGTGTATACTAAACTTAACCCAAAAACAAAAACTGTTTTACTTCTTATAAAGCTGAACTACAAATAACAAGAAATCATTTGAGGTGTCTATCTGTGAAAAAAATGCGCTATGAAAATACGGATAAAAATGCATCACTTGCTACGTTTAAAGATTTACTGCAGTGGCGAAAAGAACGAAAAGGCAAACAGAAAGATTTATCGTTCCAAGTGCCGTTGGTAGATAAAACGGAGGCAGTGTTCTTGCAATCAAACCGTACAATTCCGACTATCACCTGGATTGGCCATTCCACCTATTTAATCCAACTAAATGGACTAAACATCCTAACAGATCCAGTTTGGGCAAATCGCCTTGGTACGGATAAACGACTCACCCCCCCAGGTCTGCCAATTGCGGAATTACCTCCAATCGACATTGTCTTAATTTCACATAGCCATTATGACCACCTGAGCTACGGTTCTATTAAAAGACTAAAAGGTAATCCAACCTTTTTTGTGCCTATAGGACTTGGGAACTGGTTTAAAAGAAAAGGATTAAATAAAACTGTGGAATTTAACTGGTGGGACGAGCATCAAATGAGCGGATTAACGATTGCTTTTGTTCCAGCTCAGCACTGGACAAAAAGAACGCTTACAGATACAAATCACTCACACTGGGGCGGATGGATTATCCAGCATTTAAACCAAACACTCTATTTCGTGGGAGACAGTGGCTATTTCGAAGGCTTTCGCACTATCGGGGAGAAGTATGCAATTGATTATTGCTTGATGCCGATTGGCGCATATGAGCCTGAATGGTTCATGGCTGCCCAACACGTCAGTCCAGAAGATGCTGTCAAAGCTTTCATCGATACGCGGTCCAAGGTGATGATTCCAATGCATTACGGCGCTTATCGGTTGGCCGACGATACCCCAAAAGAAGCACTTGATCGATTACAGGCTGAATGGGAGTCTAAAAAGTTAGATGGCAAGAAGTTAACTGTTATGAAAATAGGGGAAACCATTCAGATGGAGACTCCAACTACTTGAGCTAAAAAGAGCGAACTCCCTATACTATCAAGGGGTTCGCTCTTTAACATAGACAACTATTAAATTTCAATTTCGAAATTATTCTCGTAGTATCTCCGTTAAAAGCTCTTTTATGATTTTGAGTTCTTAAGCTAAAATTCAGGTAGCAGTTTAGCTGATGATATGTCGTAATTTTCTCTATTCAAAGCTACCTTTTCCAACAGACAGCAGACATTAGAGTAAATAAAAGCCGATTCCCATAATCAGATAAGCCGCGAAAAGGATCAGGCCCTCGAACCAATTTGATTCCCCGTCATTGCATAGAGTAATGACCAAGAACGTTGCGGATACCATTGCGACTAACTCTGGTATTGTGAAAACAAGTGACATCGGCTGCGACATGAAAAGTGATATCAATACGAGGATTGGTGCAACAAGCATGGCGACCTGCAACGTGGAACCGACTGCTATTTCCACGGCTACATCCATCTTATCCTTGACCGCCATCGTGATTGCTGATACGTGCTCAGCCGCATTTCCAACAATCGCGACAATTATAACACCGATGAACAACTCGGTCCAACCGAATTTTTCACCAAGCATTTCAAATGTATGAACTAGTTGCTCAGATACGAAAGCAACCGTTATTGTCGCTAATAGGAGTACAATAATCGACTTGCGCTTCGTCCACTCTGGCGTTTCCTGCTCCTCCATAACCTTATCAGAAGAGGCGAAGACACCACGGTGCGTAACGAGTTTGAAGAACAGCCCTGCAAGATAAAGGGCGATTAGGATAATCGCGATTCCAATACTCAAGTTAAATGTCGTTTGTGTATTCATTGACATCGAGAATATCTCAGGGATGACAAATGCCACGATTACAGCAAAAATAAGCAATCCTGAATTATATTGCGCATCATGAAGACTGAAATTTTGACGTTTGAATTTAATGCCCCCTGCGAAAAAGGAAAGTCCGAGCACAAGCAGCAGATTCCCAAGTACAGAGCCTGTGAGCGAAGCCAAGACGATGCTTACCATTCCCGCCTTCAATGTGAAAATTGAAATGATGAGTTCGACCGCGTTGCCAAATGTCGCATTCAACAACCCACCAATCCTTGGACCACTAACAATGGCAAGACTTTCCGTTGCCCGGCCTATGTATCCTGAAAGCCCAATGATACTTATACAGCAAACGATGAACATCATGATGTCTGACCAATTTAGGAATGCACCGGCAATCACGAGTGGGACTCCAGTGATAACAAGGATGGCAAATAACCGATTCAACAGAATCACCTCTTAGGATAATTAAAACCTCTCCCTATCTTTCCCTAATGAGGCTAAAACAAACGTGAGAAGATGTTCGCAACTTATTTTTATGTAACCGTATGGTAACGAAATGAAAGTTTAAAAAACCAACCGAAGTGTTGTCGGTTGGTTATTAGTTTTTCTTATGCATTTGCGAACGATTTATCCAAAGGCGTCATGCACCTGTAATCAATATCAAACTCGTCTGTTAAGGTTTCACTACTAGCGATTGTCCGTCTTCATTTTTCTGCAGTCTTAACGAAAATAGAAAAGCGAGTAACAACAAACCACAGCAGAGGAGCAACGCAGATGAGATTCCACCGATATGATCAATCATCCACCCACCAAGACCAGGTCCAAGAAGCTGCCCCGACGCGAAGTAAACAGTTACATACCCTAAAGCAACAGGTGCGTAAGAGGGATGAATCTGTTCAGTTGACAGTGCTTGTATAAGCGAAAGCATGCCAACGACTGTGATTCCCCAGAAAAATTGACTGATGACAAACCCAATGAATACGGGATAAATAACAGGTACAAGCATGGAAGCCGCCCCCGTGACTAGCGTAATAATTAGTGACTTCCTCCTCCCAATTTTATCAGAAATCGTTCCCCACAACGGTCCGCTGAAAATAGACATCAATCCGCCAATGGCCATAATTTGGCCCGCCATAAATCGATCAATCTTGGATTCTAAAATAAAGCTGAACAAAAAGCTTTGCGGAATTAAATAGGCAAAACCAATCAACCCATAAATAGTAGCGACAAGAAGCACACCCTTATGCAAATATACTTCCCGCCAAAGAGATTGGTCCTTCTGCTCCTTTTTCAATAACGGTATAGGTGGATCCCGCAAAATGAGCATAGCCGCTAGTGCAAACAACAGCGACAAAATTCCATATACAAACCACAGATACCGCCATCCGTCGATCGAGAACCAGGTAGTAAAAAACGGAATTAACAGGCTAGAAATAAGCGTTCCAAGCCCAATACCACTGACAAGGAAACCGATCATCATCCCCCTCCGTTGCGGAAACCAACCAACTACAATATTTACTAGTGGTGTATAGGCGAATGCAGTTCCAACCCCAAGTATACTCATACCTATCATACTTGCTGCGAAGCTTTGAACCGTTGCCATATAGAGTAACCCGGCAGCAACAAGCAATGTGCCGAAAATAACTAGCCTTCTAGATCCCCATTTTGCAGCTAATATACCAGCAAATAGAACCATCCCTAAATAGCCAATTGAATTTGTCGTCGCTAGCAAACCTGCCTGTTCATATGATAAAGACAAACTTTCTTTCATAAAAGGCATTAAAATACCATATGACATTCTTCCAAATCCAAGCGTACTAATCGTCACCATTACACTTGCAAACGCATACTTCCAAATTGGCTGTTCTTGATTCATTCAACCACCCCCAACTCGTTTCATTAATTCCGAACGCCACTCCACTTAACTCCATTTTTCAGTAGCATACTAACTTCTACTATAACAAGAATTCATTTAAGTAGGTGAATAATTCAGAATTAACAAATCCTTAAGTGGTTGGTATTTCACAGACTGGTGCCAATCATGAAATTATTATTGTTTAACGAACAAAAGCCCTGTAGTTTAAATATGGAATAGCTCATTTTGCTGCTTATTCACAGTACGTGATTTTATAGTTTCCTAAGCAATAAAAAAACTTCAATTAATGAAGGCTCAAAAAATCCCCCATTAATTGAAGTTTCCTGTTAACTTGATTTCAGGTGTTGTTGCGCATGCAAACAATCTATAAGTTCTTTTACAGCGACTTCGCCTGCATGAATCCATCTGTTTTTATCAATTATTTTCCCGTCTGGATCAATCGGTTTCTGGAATTGGTTAAACCCAGTTGCATTTAATAATGAACTTTCATCACTATCTAGACCGATATTTACGACATGCTTAATGATATAAGATGTTTCAAATTCTATGGAGGCGTTATATTCATCAAGTTCTCCTTCAGTTACAAAGAACGGAATTCTAACATAGATGGTTTCACCGCCTTCGCGGCATAAAATATGGTCAAAACACCCTTTATGATAATCCCAGTTTCCACCCAAATGATAACCGAGCCCCTGGATACAATCACTTACAACACCAAAAGAAGCCCTTTGCCCTTCAAGTTCAGTTTGTAATTTCAACATTATTTTTTCCTCCTTCTAAATTGCTCCATAAACAGCATTCACTAAAGAAGAAGGAAAAATACTACCAACATTTACAAGGACAATGACAGAACAAACTATGGCACCTTACTAACGGCTGTTAAACGTACGAGTTCCCTCCCCTATTCCCGCCAAACTCATAAGACGTATGCAAATCACCAAACGTTACTCCTCCATCTCTTTTGCTAACAGTGTGAGCTTGTTGATTGTTTTCCAATTGCGCATCGTGAAGGGAACACCTAGTCTTTGTAAATTATTCGCAAGTTTAGCGTTGCGAACACCAAGCCGAAACAACAGATAGACCACCCGGCCTTCGATCAGAAATTCATCAAACGGCTGTACGTTTTTTCCCCCGTTGAGAATTATGCTCGCCATGGGATGGGTTATGACCGTCTTGAATGACTTTATGACCGTCTTGAAGCATATTATGACCGCCACGCGCGACTTTATGACCGCCTTGAAGCAGTTTATGACCGCCATGCCCCTTTTCTTCATAAAAAAATTGATTGTCTCCTAAAAAAAGAGTCAATCAATTTCCTATAAATATTCACCCCAATAAATCCTTCACCCGCAACACATACGGTTTCTTATCATAGGAACGATATAATTCACCCGAAAGTTTAATCGGGTCGCCAAAGAAAAAACGTTCATATAGCGTTTCGCGTGTACCAAAAGAGCTCATCGTTAAATCCCATGCTAAACGGAAAACTTTGACACGATCCTCTGCATTTTTGGATTTAGCCTGCAAATATTGATCTAAATCTTTTCTAATACTTGATTGAAATGCATTTTCTGTCGGAATGGACATCAATCCACTTGCACCTAAAAGCTGAATGATTTCAGTAAACCTCGGGTATACTCGTGGAAATAGATTAATCGCGATTTTCAATGTTGTTCGATCTGGTCGCATAAATCCCCATTCATCGATCTCAGCCTCAGCCTCTGCTTTCATCACCAATGCTTTCATCGTTTCTAAAGCTACAATAATTTCTGAAGCCTTCTCTTGTACATGCTGATATTCTCCGATATTAATGGTTTCAATAATTGACTGGACTATTCCCAAAACAAATTCCGTTTTGATGATTTGTCTAGAAATAACTTGATGCAGTGTAAGTGGTAAAAACGAGCTAGAAGCCACAAAACTGTTCGCTACTTCTATATTGTCATAGTAAAACACGCGCTCCCACGGTACCAATACATTGTCAAAAACAACAATCGTATCCATCTCCTCATACCGCGAACTTAATGGGTAGTTAAATGTGGAGTCGCCCCCAACAAATGATTCTCTGCAGACAAACTTTAGACCTTGACTATTACTAGGGATAGAAAAGGCAAATCCATTCGCTTTATCATCAACCCCACCCGCAGAAATCACCATGATCTCATCTGTTATGCCACCCTGTGTTGCCAGCAACCGCGCACCCTTTACGATGATTCCCGCTTCGGTTCTCTCTATCACCTTGGCAGCAATTGGCTCATCGGAATCTTCAAAATAGAATGATGCTCGATTTACTTGTGGGTCGATAAATGTATGCGTCATGGATAAATCGTTTTCACGTGCATACTCATAGAACGCAAGAATGTTTTCAGGAAAACAATTTTCTTTTCCTTTCAATAAACCCACAGATGATGCTAGCGCCATTAACACCGTATTCATGTAGTCTGGACTTCTTCCCATCATGCCATTGTTCGATTTTGCCCACTGCTGAACCATTGATCGCCTTTTAACTAAATCCTCTTTTGTTGTGGGCTGTAAATAAGACAGACCTACCGGATTTCCAGTTAATGGTGATTTATAGGTCATTACATCTTTTACAAGAACCTCATGCTGCACATCATATAGTGCCGCCTGACTTTTCATGACCCCTTTAAATGCAGGATGCTCAGAAATATTGCCTGTTACAAGATTACCATCTATCCACACATTCGTTTGTAGCCGATCAATTCGTTCAAGATACTCTTTTCCTGTAATCGCTGGCATAGACACACCCCTAACTAATAGTAGCGGATTGTATTATCATCCATCTATTTCTTTAGTTGTATTCTATTATTTGTTTCTATCGATTGTTACTAGACTGTATCTATGCCAATACGTTTTAACAGAAAACCTTACTAAAAAACGATAGCCGCTTTGACTGCTTTTTGCCATCCAGTGTATAAGTCTTGTCGTTGTTGCTGCTCCATTTTCGGTTCAAAAGGTCGGTCTAGATTCCAATGAGCAGAGATTTCTGAGCGATCCGTCCAAAATCCGACGGCGAGTCCTGCTAAGTAAGCAGCTCCAAGTGCGGTTGTTTCACTAATCAGCGGACGCTCAACAGGTACATTCAATAAATCGGCTTGAAATTGCATGAGGAAATCATTTTCCACTGCACCACCGTCTACACGTAACATTTTTAAAGAGATTCCAGAATCTGCTTCCATTGCATCGAGTACGTCCTTCGTTTGGTAAGCAAGCGATTCCAAAGTTGCACGAATAAGATGTTCCTTCTCTGTACCACGTGTCAATCCGAAAATAGCACCTCTTACATCGCTATCCCAGTAAGGTGTGCCTAAACCAACAAATGCTGGTACAACATAAACCCCTTCTGTTGACTCGACACGTTTAGCATATTCTTCACTTTCGGATGAATTGCGGAACATTCTAAGTCCATCACGCAACCACTGAATGGCCGATCCTGCAACGAAAATACTGCCTTCGAGTGCATACTCTACTTTTCCGTCTATTCCCCACGCAATGGTTGTCAATAGTCCATGTTCAGACTTGACTGCTTTATCTCCAGTATTCATCAACATGAAGCAACCCGTACCATACGTATTTTTTACCATGCCACTTTCAAAACAAGCTTGTCCGAACAATGCGGCTTGTTGATCACCAGCGATTCCAGCAATCGGAGCAGCATGACCGAAGAAGTGACTTTTTTCCGTATGCGCATAAATCTCAGAAGAGGGACGGACCTCTGGAAGCATTGACGCAGGAACCCCTAAGATAGAGAGCAATTCCTCATCCCATTTTAATTCGTGAATATTGTACATAAGTGTTCTGGAAGCATTGGAATAATCGGTTACATGCCTTTTTCCATTAGTTAATTTCCACACAATCCATGTATCAATCGTACCGAATAGAAGATCTCCACGTTCCGCTTTTTCTCTTGCACCCTCTACATTGTCGAGAATCCATTTCACTTTTGTTCCTGAGAAATAGGCATCGATAAGTAAACCGGTTTTATCTCGGAACAGATCATTGTAACCGCTCTCTTTCAACTCTCGGCAAATTTCAGCAGTTTGGCGTGATTGCCAAACGATTGCATTGTAAATCGGTTTCCCAGTGTTTTTATCCCACACGACTGTTGTTTCACGCTGATTGGTAATACCGATTCCTTCGATTTGTTCGGCTACAATATTCTTTTCTGATAACACACCTGCAATAACTCCTAGAATGGAACTCCATATTTCATCCGCATTATGTTCAACCCATCCAGACTTAGGAAAGTATTGTGTAAACTCTTGCTGTGCTGTGTGAAAAATTTTACCGGATTTATCGAATAGAATCGCTCGCGTACTTGTTGTGCCTTGGTCAAGAGCCATTATATATTTTTCAGTCATTAGCTATTCCCCCATATATTGGATTTTGTCATAACAATATGGATATCTACTTATTAACTATTCTGCAATACTTGGTTTTGTTACTTGCGCTGAATCTTTTCTTAGTGAATACTGTGCGCCTAACAAGACTGCTAGTACAATACCACCAACAATCCAAAATGCAATACTAGTAACGCCTGTAAATACCTGCTGATAGAAAAGGGCACCAAACGCTCCTCCAAGTAATGGACCTGCGACTGGTATCCATGCGTAACTCCAATCTGACTTCCCTTTCCCAGGAATCGGCAAAAAGAAGTGTGCAATACGCGGTCCTAGATCACGAGCTGGATTAATAGCATAACCCGTTGTGCCACCCAATGATAATCCAATGGCCACAATCAAAGCACCAACGATTAGTGGATTCAGTCCTTCCGTAAACTCATTTGCACCGATTGCAAGTAGACCGACAAGCAAAACGAACGTACCGATTATTTCACTCGTTAAATTTGAAAGAGGATGACGAATTGCGGGAATTGTAGCGAATACGGATAACTTCGCTGCTTCGTCCTCCGTTTCCTTCCAATGAGGCAAATAATGAAAATAAATAATTATTGCTCCACTAATCGCACCGAGCATTTGAGCCAGGATATACATGGGAACGTCTGACCATGGAAATTTACCAATGGAAGCCATTCCGACTGTCACCGCTGGATTCAAATGTGCACCACTGACACCACCAACTGCATATACACCAATTGTAACAGCAAGTCCCCAGCCAACAGTGATCACAATCCAACCAGCGTTTTCTGCTTTCGACTTCTTCATTAATACACCACCGACAACTCCAGCTCCGAAAATAATTAAAATCATTGTCCCTACGAGCTCTCCTAAAAAGGGTGTCATCTCTAATCCTCCTCATTTCTATTTTCGTGGTTGAATTTCGAACATAAAAAATCCACACTTAAACACCTACATATCGTAGGGTTTAAATGTGGATTCCTGAGCTCAACCACTTTTATTGACTTGTACCTAGCATATACATATCACAATAGTCTGTCAACTACTTCTTTTTCAGCGAATAATTCCCAAAGCTGATGATCCGATGTCGTTACTGCTACAGCACCCGCGTCCAATGCATCTTGAACATGTTTCCTTGTTCGAATTAAGCCTCCATTAATGATTGGAATGCCCGTTCTCTCATACACTTCGCTAATGAGTTCCGGGATTACCCCAGGCAACATTTCAATATAATCTGGCACTGTCTGACCAATCAACGAGTAACTTTTTTCCAAAGCGATTGTATCTAGGAGAAACATACGTTGAATAGCGATAATTCCTTTGGCTTTCGCTTTCAAGATCATATTGGACCTCGTCGAAATAATACCCGCTGGTCTAATGTCATTGCATAGAAAATCGGCAGCAAAATTATCCGTTTTCAATCCTTGTATCAAATCCGCATGGATAATCACTTTTTTCCCATGTTTCTCTGCTTCTATTTTGAGAGTTTTAAGATTACCAACATGAACTTCCAAAAGTACAATGAATTCAAATGGGCTTTTTAGTAATTGTTCAAATTGCTTTAAGTTTCGCGAGGCGGGCAAAATCTTTTGAGTGTGAAAAGGCATCTATTGTACAGCCTCCTTTCATGCGCCATCTTGTAGAGTTTTCCATATCTCCAATATAGCATGTTATAGCACGGTTGTTGCGATTGTCATCTCATCTACTAGTTCTTTTTCATATTGTTGACGCACTGATTCTGACCACCCAAAAATAAATGCCATTTCATCTAGCACATCTTTTTTTCCAGCTTTAACGTTATCAATATTGAAGAACATATCTCCAGTTCTGCGCACAAAGAAATCAGTTGGCTTAACAACCATTTCATAGTCGATTGCATAACGTAATTTCACATAAAGAATACGTGGAATTACTGTGTGTGCTGCAAATGGAATTGCAAACACCTTATCAACATTGGTGCCATAAAGAGTTGCCAAGTGACGGCTATGTTGTTCTGAAAACCCAACTGATTGACCTTTTTCAATCGCTTGGGCCATAAAACGATTCATGTTGGATGAACCACCAATATCTCCACCTGAGATTGGCAAATTCTTCGTCACACAGTTATTAAAATGACGTATTTCTTCCTGACTAAGTTGAGCAACAATTTTATCCACTACGGTTTCCGCCATTTTACGATAACCCGTCAATTTCCCACCTGCAATTGTAATGAGTCCTTTCTCCGATTCCCAAATTTCATCTTTTCTTGATACTTCAGATGGACTTTTTCCTTCTTCATGGATGAGCGGTCTAACGCCTGCCCAACTCGACTCGACGTTTTCTGCTGTCAATTTAAGACTTGGGAACATGTAATGAATGGCGTTTAAGATATAAGTGCGATCCTCTTTCGTAATTTGCATCACTTTTGGATCCCCTTCGTAGAATGTATCCGTTGTTCCCACATACACTTTTCCATCACGAGGCACCGCAAAAATCATACGTTTATCGCGTGTATCAAAATAGACTGCTTGGTGGAGTGGAAAGTCTTTTTGGTCGAATACCAGATGAACCCCTTTTGATAAAATTAAGTGTTTTTCAGTTGTAGTCTTGCCTTCAAACCCCTTCACATCGTCCACCCAAGGTCCAGCAGCATTGACGATTTTTTTTGCCTTAATAGTAATTTTTTTATTTGTTACTGTATCTAACACTTGCACCCCTGCAATCTTTTCTTGATTGTAAATAAAGGTTTCCGCTTTCGTGTAGTTTACGATGGTTGCGCCTTTTTCAGCGGCCGCTTTCATAACTTCGATTGTCAGGCGAGCATCATCCGTACGGTATTCGACGTAAATGCCACCACCTAATAGTCCTTCTTGTTTCACAAGCGGTGCTTTCTGCAGCGTTTCTTCTTTTGTTAACATCCTTCTTCTTTCCGATTTCTTAACGCCTGCAAGAAAGTCATATACTTTTAAACCAAAGGAAGTCGAGTATTTGCCAAACGTTCCACCTTTATGAAAAGGAAGGACCATCCATTCTGGAGTGGTAACATGGGGTCCGTTTTCATAGACGATTGCTCGCTCTTTTCCAAGCTCCGCTACCTCTTTGATTTGGAATTGTTTTAAATACCGTAATCCCCCGTGAACAAGTTTTGTCGAACGGCTTGAAGTACCAGAAGCAAAGTCCTGCATCTCGACAAGCGCCGTTTTCAACCCACGTGACGTAGCGTCTAAAGCGATTCCAGCTCCTGAAATTCCGCCTCCGATAATGAGTAAATCAAATTCCTCTATTGCTAATTTATCAACTATTTTTTCTCGTTCCAGTGATGATAAGATTGTCATTTATCTCGTCTCCTTCTAAAATGTGGTATATTACAGGTGGAAAAAGACCTCAAGAAATAAGTTGCGATAGGCAACCATTCCCTGAGGTCTCTCATTAGCTCAAACCCAATATATTAACTTACGTTTAGCTTACCATATATCCAATTAATCTCAAAATAGTTTGTTTAGTGAATAACACTTTAGCCAGGTTCATTATTCCTCACTTATCTATAAAAAACACTTTAATTCCCAGACATTACATGTTTCTCTACTCACGTCTGTTGATCAACCATTTATTCGCATAAAATACTGGTGAGAAGGGCTTGATATCCTCCATTTTAACTGGACCATTTCCGGCTCGCTTTCGGCAAAATAGTCACAACAGGTTTAAGGAGGAATTGCAGTTCATTCCTCCCTCGAGGGGCGTGTGTGGCTAGAAGTGACTTCGTCACTTCTAGCCACACGCTTTTCTCTAATACTGTTGCGAGTAGTTCCCTGTCGCGTTCCTACAATGTTCAAGTGAAAAATGCAGTTGCTTTGAAAGAAAAGAATAGATGACTTTCTATAAAGGGTGTAAGTGCCCGAAGATACAATTTCGGGCACTCTAGTACTTTGTACAATATGTTCCTTGCTTACTTTCAGCAAAGAGTATGCATCTAATCATGTGATGCCTTACAGAAAGTGACACTTCCTTAATATAAAAAAGAAAAACTATAAAGAAAGTTTCAGCCGACAAAATTGCATCTTTGGCGGCTTTTATCCAGGTAGATGCCCCTCTATTCTTTCGTCCCAGAAAGCTCCAAATGCACTACGTGAACTTATGCGTTTGGAGCAGGGCGGATGGAGGACCACCATACGATTACCGGGAAAACTATGTAGGGATGCGACAAAGTCGCATCCCTACATATCCAGACATCTCGATAATTGTATAGAAGTCGTTTAATCCAAAGAAATCCAAATGCAACTATACAAGTAGTTGCCAGGGGTGATCAAGTTATTTGCTGGTTACTTTTGATAAATCAACAGACGTATTCTCTACTAATAGAAGGAAAGCAAACATATACTTTAGGAACTACGACAAGGGACAAACTAATATAGCTGACTAACAATGGGTGGAGGCGTTGTATTTATTGATGGAAAAAGCACTTCTTTTCATAATAATATTGAGAATTTTATCAGGAAGTATTGATATTACAGCAGCAATGTTTATGTATAAATTTAACGATTTAGAAAAAGCCTTTTATATCAACACCCTACTTGCCTTAGTAGGTCCTGTTATATTAATTATTACGACAGGAATAGCATTGGTTGGCCTAACTGAAAAGATTTCATTCATAAGGATGATTTGCCTCTTTGGTGGAATTTTACTCATCCTTATCAGTTTAAAATCCAAATAAATTAATCAAAAAAAACATTCAAATCAGCGCTATCATTATTAGGGCGGAATGCATATCCTGATAGCCTCTACCACTTTCCGTGAATAAGCCGAAATGTGATACTGTCATGCAGACTAACAAAAGAACTACCCTCGGTGCATTTCCCATTGTAAGAACTATAAGTTTTCAACTTTGTAAAAAAAAGCTTATTCTCCTATTGCATTATAATAAATTTAATGATATTATCCGAATAGAAGTTTAATAGCGGATCACATGTTACTGACTCGATCAGGCATGGTGGTAAACTTAGAGGATTTTTAAAAAATCTTCTTTTTTACCCCATGCCTTTTCTTGTTCTGCTCGTTGTGATTATGCAATATAAATAGGTATACGAGCCCCACATCGCCGACAATAAAGGAGTCCACAGACATGCTATCCAAATTATTCAAGAAAAGAAAACTACAAATATTCGCACCTGTTAACGGAGAAATCATACCGCTTGACCAAGTTCCAGACCCCGTCTTTAGCCAAAAAATGTTGGGTGAAGGAATTGCTATCATGCCAGTACAAGGTAATATTCATGCACCTATAGATGGAACTGTCGTCTTAGTATCTGATACAAAGCACGCGATTGGCCTTCGTTCAAGTGACGGGACGGAAATTCTTATTCACGTCGGATTGGAAACGGTTTCATTAAAAGGAAAAGGCTTTACAGTATTGGTCACAGCAGGCGACAAAGTTTCCGTCGGCCAATCACTCATTGAAGTAGATTGGGATTATATTCGCGAACATGCCAAAAGCATTATAACACCCATCGTGATTACAAATAGTGCAGAACGAAATGTGCAATGCGAAGTTATAAAAGAAGGCATCATGGGAGAAACCGTTTTAATGACCGTTTCTGCCAAGTGATGCACCGTTAAATCCAGTGAAAAGAAGGCGGTGACTTTCGATGAAAATAACAAAGATTCTCAATAACAACGCTGTAGTCGTACTAGATGGCCAGCATGAGAAGATTGCTGTTGGCGCCGGGATTGCTTTTAATAAGAAACGAAATGATATCGTGAATGTTCAAAAAATCGAAAAGCTGTTTGTTATGAGAGAGAATGACAAGCTACAGCAGCTTCTAAGTCGTATTCCGGAAGAACATTTCACCATTTCAGAAGAAGTTATTTCATATGCAGAGGCGTATATGGGGACAAAGTTAAACGAGCATATTCATATCGTCCTTACTGATCATCTCTCATTTGCAATTGAGAGAGTGAGAGATGGTATTCATCTAAACAATAAGCTCTTGCATGAAATAAAAATATTATATAGAAGAGAATTTGAAATTGGTCTTTGGGCAATCCAACATATAAAAGAAAAATGTCAAGTTGATATGCCCGTAGATGAAGCTGCTTATATCGCTCTTCATATCCATACCATGAAACCACAAGGAGGTGATTTGCACCAAACGGTAAGACAAACGGCGATTATAAGAGATATGGTCAAAACAATTAAGGAACACTTAATGATCACGATTGAAGAGGACGATATTTCTTATCATCGCCTGATCACGCATCTTCGCTCTGCCTTAACAAGAATAAATCAGTATGGCCTTCACACGATGGACGAGGAAATGTTGGTCATGATTAAAAAAAAGTTTCCTCTTTCGTATAATTGTGCGACCGAGGTTGCAAAGGAATTAGTTGTATTACATGCTGTCGAGCTGCATGAACAAGAGTTGGGCTATATCGCACTTCATATTGAACGATTAAGAAAACCATAAGGGCAACATGAGTCGTCATCATTATATATTTTCCCGAACAATCTATCAAAAAAACTATGAATAGGGGTGAGTTTAACATGATGAAATACCTTCAAAAACTTGGTCGTTCTTTGATGTTACCTGTAGCTGTCTTACCTGCTGCGGCAATTTTGATGGGGATTGGGTATTGGATTGACCCTGAGGGTTGGGGATCAGGGAATGCATTAGCTGCTTTCTTAATTAAAGCTGGGGCTTCCATTATTGATAATATCCCAATTCTTTTTGCGGTTGGTGTAGCACTTGGGATGTCTAAAGACAAAGATGGTTCAGCTGCTTTAAGTGGTTTGGTTGCCTTCTTAGTTGTAAAAACATTATTAGCAACAGGTACGGTTGCTATGCTACAAGGCGTTGATCCAGAAAATGTGAACGCCGCATTTGGTAAAATCGAAAATGCTTTTATTGGTATTCTTTCCGGGATTATTGCATCAATCATGTACAATCGTTTTAGTCATGTACAATTACCAGATGCATTGGCATTCTTTAGTGGTAAACGATTAGTACCCATTATGACTTCTCTTGCAATGTTAGTAGTTTCAGCAGCATTGTTCTTTATATGGCCAGTCGTCTTTACAGGATTAGTTTCTTTTGGTGAGGCAATTAGTAAAATGGGCGCTGTTGGTGCGGGACTATATGGATTCTTTAACCGTCTACTAATTCCAACTGGTTTGCATCATGCGCTGAATGCGGTATTCTGGTTTGACACAATCGGTATTGACGACATCGGAAAATTCCGAAACGGAACGGGCATCAAAGGTATCACAGGTATGTATCAAGCAGGTTTCTTCCCAATCATGATGTTCGGCTTACCAGCTGCAGCACTTGCAATGTATCATACCGCTAAAACAAAAAGGAAAAAGCAAGCAGCATCATTGATGATTGCAGCAGCTTTCGCCTCATTTTTCACAGGTGTTACTGAACCTCTTGAATTTGCATTTATGTTCTTAGCTCCAGCTCTTTATGTTGTGCATGCGGCTTTAACCGGTCTTTCCTTGTTTATTGCTGCAACGTTCCACTGGACAGCAGGTTTTGCATTTAGTGCAGGATTTGTCGACTTTTTCTTGAGTCTGAAAATCCCACTCGCCAATCAACCATATATGTTAATTGTTCAAGGTTTAGTGTTTGCGTTAATTTACTACTTCTTATTCCGATTCTTAATCGTCAAATTCAACTTGAAAACACCTGGTAGAGAAGACGATGAGGATGTAGAAGATGAGGAAATAAACGGAGTTGCAAGCACTACTACTGGAAATAAATTCTCAGGTATGGCCGCTAAGATTTTTGATGGTTTAGGCGGAGACGCTAACGTAACTTCTATCGACTACTGTGCGACACGTTTACGCGTGGAGGTAAAAGATATGAATGCAGTAGATCAAAAGAAAATTAAAGATACAGGTGTACCGGGTATAAATGTGGTAGGTCCACAAAGTATTCAAGTTATTGTCGGAACAAGTGTACAATTCGTAGCGGATGAAATTGAAAAAATTCGCAAATGATAACAAGCGATTATGAATGGACCGGGCCTCTGCAGACCCGGTCTTTTTTTGCATTTTCGTCATTACTTCTTGGTACGCACTACTATTCACTTAATCTGTTTCAGTTTATATTTACCGTTTATTTAGGACGATGATCCATAAAGTTTTGGTAGGCAAAACCTTTTACCGTCTCTTCACTGTATTTTTTTAGCAACTCATTTAGTAAATTCGGATGCATAGATGCATCCTCTAAATTAACAATTTTAGACGAAATACCATCGAAGTCTGAGCCTAATCCAATTTGTTTCTCCCCTCCTAACGAACAGAAATGGTCAATATGTTCAATTAGGTCTGTTATCGCCACTTCCCCTTGTTCCTTCACAAACGGCGGATTGTAGACGACATGGACGAGCCCATTTTTTTCAAACAGTGCTTTTGCTTGATCATCTGTCAGATTACGAACATGATTGCATAACAATTTGGCATTCGAATGGCTCGCAATCGGATAGTTTGCTTCTTCCATGACATCCCAAAAAGCCTTTTCACATAAATGGGAAACATCGGTCAAAATTTTATGTTCGTTATTGAAATGAACAATCTCTTTGCCAAACGAAGTAAGTCCCGCTCCACGTGGCTCCCCCGCACCGTCTGCTGCCAAGTTGGCATTATTCCAAGTAAGTCCTATCGAACGAACACCCAGTTGATGGAGAATAGATAGCTTTTGCAGATCGTTTCCGATTGCATCAACACCTTCAAGTGTCAACATCGCTCCAATTTCTCCGTCTTTTAACTGATCGAATTCGCTCCATTCCTTGATCAGTTTCATATTCGGATTGTTCCCAAGTACATCTGTATAGAAATAATGAATTTGATCTAAAACGGCTTGGAATTTTTGATCTGATTTTATTTCGGGATACACGAATATAGCGAATGCTTGTACCTTTACTCCCCCCTTTATTAATTTTTCATAACTCGTATCAAGCTCCAACGAATCTCGAAACTTCATTTCCCCCTTTGATTCATACAATCTCAGCAATACGTCACAATGTAAGTCGATAATTCTCAATTTATTTCCCACCTTTCACCGCTTATCTTTTTAGGTTTTCATTAACACTATTTCGACCTGGTAGAAAGTTATACAATGGCCGTCTATTAAAGTAACAACCTTTTTTGTAGGTCCTCCACTTTAGGAGGATTGGCAGATTTGATAATTACTATCGTATCTCCTTTGTAGGTTTTCCTATACTTGATGCACATACCGTTACACCTTCCAATTATATATATAGCATCAATGATTAGAAATATCTGATAGTAACGATGTTAGCAAATAATAATTAGGATTTCAACTTCATCTCAGAATAATAAAACCAGCACTCAGCATAGTCCAAGTGATGGTTTTCGATTATCTATGCGACAAACAGTCTTGAAAGTTTAACTACTCACACTAATCCCCTGAAAATGTACTCAATATTTAGTTATCATTCATACAATGCTCTCCTTTAGAATTTCCACCATTTCATTCAATTTGTCATTACTCATTGCGTGTCGTGACATGAAGACAACTACATCGCTAATGGGTCTCGATAGCATACTAAGCTCTCTCATTTTTAATGTAGAGTGATAACGAACACGTAGTTCGAAAAGGAATCGCACTTTAACCAGCTCGATTCCGCACAGACGTTTTAGAAATAATCGTGTTGACGAAATTAGATAAGCTATTATACAATGAATGAGTCAACTATAATTGATTTATGAATAACACAAAAAGGGGATCTGTAACTATGACAGAATCAAGTTATAAACTAAGAATGATGATTATCTCTGCACTATTCGCAGCAATTATTGGTGTATTGGCACAAATAACCATTCCATTACCACTTGTACCAATTACTGGACAAACACTTGCTATCGGACTTGCTGCGACAATATTAGGTGCACGATATGGTACATTGTCAGTACTCATTTATTTATGCATGGGCGCAATAGGTATACCGGTATTCGCACAGATGTCTGGCGGTTTAGGTATTCTAATCGGGCCTACTGGTGGGTATTTAATCGGGTTCATCCCAACTGCTTTTATCATTGGCTTTTTTCTTGAAAAAACGAGCTTCACAGTTAAAAATGCAATTATTGCAAACGTAATCGGAATGTTTATTGCGTTAACGTTTGGTACAGTTTGGTTAAAAGTTATTGCAAATCTATCTTGGACCGCAGCATTTACAGGTGGATTTGCTCCATTCCTTCTTGTCGGCGTCATTAAAGCAACACTGGCAGCATGGGCTGGCATTACTGTTAGAAATAGGTTGAAATCAACTAGTCTATTAAACACTTGGACTGCTGAAGCGAAATAGTTCATACCGGGTTCCCTAAACGACTGAAAATTGTTTTGGAATCCGGTATTTTTCATTATTCAACTGCTAGTCAAATCGACTTCATGTCTATTCTTACACGTTTGTTGATTTACTAAAATAACTAGTAAAGAAGTGTCACTTTCTATAAGACATTACATGATTAGATGCATAAACTTTGTTAAAAGTAAGCAAGAAGCACATTATACAACGATCATGAGTAGCCGAAATTGCATCTTCGGGCACTTACACTCTTTCCATGTTATGAATGCATTTATTATTCTAGTCTTCAAACTATTACGAAGCCTTTTTTCAATTTGTACTTGATTCATTGAACTGACTGTGGCAGAGTAGTAGATGTAATGATCATAAAAAATTCATACAGTTACAATTATGTGGGGGTACCAGTTAGGCTGGTTGAGATATACTCAAAAAGTATAGACCCTTGGAACCTGATCTGGTAAAAGCCAGCGGAGGGAACATACTCATTAGGCATTCCTATGTTTATGCGTTCTTCGGTTTCACGAAGGACGCATTTTTGTATTCCAATTAATTGTTTACTTGTAATTGCTATGAATAGCTGGGGAGGAACACGATTGAAAAAAGTTTGGTTGTTCGTCGCGCTGATTTTATTACTTACAGCATGTAGTAGTGATAAAAGCAATGAGTCGAAGAAAGATGGAGAATTGGAGAAGATCCAAATTGTACTCGATTGGACGCCGAATACAAACCACACCGGCTTGTATGTTGCACAGGAAAAAGGTTTTTTTAAAGAACAAGGACTTGATGTGGAAATTATGCTACCAGGCGAAGCGGGTGCTGACCAACTTGTTGCGGCAGGTAAAGCACAATTTGGAATCAGTGCACAAGAATCGATTACAGCAGCACGCACACAAGATATACCAATCGTTTCCATTGCGACGATTCTCCAACATAATACATCGGGGTTTGCCTCTTTGAAGAAAAAAGGCATCGAATCACCGGAAGATTACGAAGGAAAGACATATGGTGGCTGGGGTGCTCCAGTTGAACAGGCGCTCATCACTTCATTAATGGTAAAAGAACATGCAGATGCCAATCAAGTTGAATATATCAACATGGGTAATTCCGACTTCTTCACAGCAGTCGAACGTGATATCGACTTTGCATGGATTTACTACGCGTGGACAGGAGTTGAAGCAGAACTTCGTGGTATCGACTTAAATATGCAGTATCTAAAAGATTTCTCGGATAAGCTCGACTATTACACACCCGTCATTACGACGAATGAAAAAATGATTAGCGACAATCCAGAAACAGTCCACGCTTTTGTCAAAGCAGTTGCAAAAGGGTATGAATTCGCAATTGAAAGTCCGGATGAAGCGGCATCGATTTTATCGAAAGCGGTTCCTGATCTTGACGAAGAACTTGTCAAAGCGAGTCAGCAATGGATTTCAGCTAAATACAAAGACGATGCACCTCGTTGGGGTGAACAAAAGCTTACTATTTGGGAAGGCTACGCAGAATGGATGACTGAAAATAACTTGCTCGACGAAGTATTTATTGCAGAAGACGCATTTACCAACAAATTTTTACCCAAATAAGGAGGAACTAACATGGCAAACGCATTAGTTAGTATTCAAATCATACCAAAAACACCCAACGGAGAAGATGTGATTCCCTACGTTGATGCCGCCATCGCTGTCATTGAAGAGGCAGGCGTCCCTTATCAAGTATCCCCACTTGAAACTACAATGGAAGGAAATTTGACTGAACTTCTGGAGATTGTTCAAAAAATGAATGAACGAATGGTTGAAAAAGGTTCCTCAAGTATCATTTCACAAGTGAAAATATTTTATAAGCCGGAAGGTGCTTCGATGGAAAAATTGACGGAGAAATACCGTTGAAAAGTATGTTGAAAAGAGGATGGCGGCCAACATTGGTCATCATCCTTTTACTTAGCATTTGGGAAATTGCAGGTCGTGTTTTTAACATTCCTGCATGGTTGCTCCCGGTCCCTACGCAAGTGTGGCAAGAAGCGATTCATGGTTGGATGCATTATTCTGGCCATATCTTATCGACCATTCGTCTCACGCTTATAGGTTATATGATTGGAATCATTGTCGGGCTAACGGTCGCAACGCTCTTATTTCGTTTACCCGTTTTACAGGAAGCTTTCTATCCACTGCTCATTTTATCACAAAATATTCCAATCATCGTTTTAGCGCCTTTGCTTGTCATCTGGTTCGGATTCGGTATGATACCGAAAGTAATCGTCATTGTACTCGTTTGCTTTTTCCCAATCACCATCGCGACATTGGACGGGTTACGGCAAACCGACCGAGATCTATTGCATTATATGAAAATGACAGGTGCGACAAATCGGCAAGTCTTTTGGAAGTTGCAATGGCCCTATGCCCTCCCTTCCATATTTTCCGGTTTAAAAATTGCAGGTACATATAGCGTTATGGGGGCTGTCATTTCAGAATGGCTCGGTGCGAATAAAGGAATTGGTGTGTATATGACACTTGCATCTTCTTCCTTTAAAACAGATCGTGTGTTTGTCGCAATTTTACTCATTATGATTTTAAGCTTAACCTTTTTCGCCATTATTGCACTCATTGAAAAATGGCTATTAAGATGGCAACGGCAAGGAGAGAATTCATCCAATGGGTAAGTTAACTTTACAACATATATCAAAGTCTTATGGTGAAAATCACGTACTTCAAGATGTTTCATTTCATGTCGATGAAGGCGAGTTCGTCACGATTGTCGGTCCTTCCGGCAGTGGAAAAAGCACATTGTTTCAGCTAATTGGCGGGTTATATGCCCCGGACAACGGTAAGATTACGCTAGATGGCATAGATCTAAACAACTCCCGTGGCCACATTAGCTATATGCCACAAAACCCATCCTTGTTTCCATGGCGGACCATTATACAAAATGTTTTATTAAGTTCTGAAATTGCTGGTCAAAAAGATATGGGTAACGCGTTAGAGTTAATTGAAAAAGCAGGACTAAGTGGGTATGAACAGTCCTATCCACACCAATTATCCGGTGGGATGAAACAACGTGTCGCCTTCATTCGAAGTCTCAACAGCCCGCAGTCCATCATCTGTTTAGATGAACCCTTCTCTGCCCTCGATGAATTTACGAGATTTGAAATGCAAGAATGGTTACTAACAATTTGGGAAGAATACCGCAAATCGATCGTTTTCATTACGCATAATATTGAAGAAGCTCTTTATTTATCAGATAGAATTCTAATCCTTTCTGATAAACCGGCATCCATCCATAAGCAAATCATCGTTCCTTTTCCACGCCCACGGTCGGAAGATATTTTATTAAGTGAGCAATTTATGAAATTGAAAAGGGAGATTCATTATGAACTACGAGGCAGATGAAAAACTTGCACTCATTGATGCACACATCCATCTTGACCAATATGTAAAATCCGAGCAAAGGGCAATCATTGACTATATGGAACGCCCGTCCACCGCACTAAACGGTCTGATTAGCGTTTCGATGGATCTAGTTTCAAGCATCAACAACTTGAAACTTGCGGAATCTCATTCTGGCATCCATCCGGCCTTTGGTTATCATCCTGAGCAAAAGCCACCGACAGACAAAGTCATGCAAGAATTATTTTCATTCATGCACTTATATAAAGATCAGATGATTGCCATTGGTGAAGTTGGACTCCCCTATTATTTGAGGGAAACAAATCCTGCCCTTCAACTAGAGCCATATATTGAGGCTCTCGAAGCGTTCATTAGTAAAGCACAAATGTGGAATAAACCGATTGTTCTCCACGCTGTTTACGAAGATGCTGAAACGGTATGTGATATCTTGGAAAAACATTCTGTGAATAAAGCGCATTTCCATTGGTTTAAGGGAGCGCCATCCACTGTTGAACGGATGATTAGGAATGATTACTATGTATCTGTGACGCCCGATTGCGTATATGAACAAGAGATCCAAATACTGATTTCCCAATACCCCATTGAACGCTTAATGGTCGAAACAGATGGTCCATGGCCATTCTTGGGACCATTTGAAAATGAGATGACGCATCCAACTATGATGCACCAATCCATTGCAGCAATTGCATCCGTAAAAAAACTGGATTACCGTGATGTATATCGACATGTTTACGACAACACAGAAAGATTTTACTTTTGTTGAAAGGAAATGCGCTTATAATTAGCGCATTTCCTTAAGATTACCTTCTTCCACTACAACCTCTATTGGAATAAAGATCCATTTTGATATCCCATGAATTCATCGCCCACATTTTGAACTATCTAGCCCATCTCTTTACCAATAAACCATGCTACTATAATAAATTCGCCTAGCTCACGTTATTCAGCTTCTTTACCTTATTCAACATGTAGTAATCGGTGGATGTAACTACTTGTTCACCCTTTCCCAAAAAATATAATTGGCAAATAATTAGTGTGAATTTGGGAATGCTATCTCTTGAAGGATTTTTTATAAAATGAAGGAGGACGTAAAATGACTAGCATCAAACCGAATGATTCAGATGACAATGTAAATAGGCTAAAAAAAACAATCAGTAATATGGAAGCAGCAGAAGTAGCAATGGAATTCGCTGAGGGGAAAGAACTTGCTGCAATCAAGGAGAAAAATGAGCGACGGAAAGAAAGCATTGAAGGATTGCGAACTGAAATTAGCGCGGAAGAAAAATCAAGAATTAACGGATATATAAAAAGGATGTAAGTATAGATTTGTTCGATGCTATGCCTACTTGTTCACTCCTACTTCGCTACACGTTTAAAGCTATACACATTTTTGTAGCTACTGTCTAGTATTGACAACAGAACCCACCATGGCTCTTACCCATGCGAACCATGGTGGGTCATTTTCAGTTTGAATACTATTTACAGATTAAGCCAAGATATCTACTCTTTCCCCCTACAATTTAACCTCGCCTTCTGACTATATATGTTGAACAAATGAATACTTATATTAACTGAGCGAAGGCCATTAGCGCCGTAATGAATTCAATGGGATCCATGAAATTTCATTGACAAAGCTATTCAATTCAAGGTAAGGTTAGCAGGCTAACTAATTTATGAAGGATTGATACCATGATTGAGGAAGACATTCGGATATTGTTCGCGAAAACATCCGCGAAAGCAAGAAAAGATTACGCGGATTCATTAAGAGAGGTTAAAATCTACGCCGGGCAAGATCATCTGCTTTGGCAATTGTGGAAGAAAGACGGTGCGAGCCAAACGGAGTTGTCTGAACTCATGGGCTGTGAACCGCCGACCTTGACAAATATGGTGAAAAAACTAGAAGAATATGGACTTGTGACTAGAACGAAAGATGCGGTGGATGGACGTGTGACAAGGGTTTTCTTAACGGAGAAAGGAAGCGCACTTGAAAATTCAATCGCAGAAATATGGCGTAATCATCAAGAAAAAATGTTGAATGGCATTAACCTAGAGGACCGAATAATACTGAAACGTCTCCTACAAAAAATCGAATCCAATTTGAATACTTGATTATTTTACTTAATTACTTAGCATGCTAAAGAAATAATATTTGTTCGAAAAGGGAGTTCATTTAATTGGAGATTAAAGAAACAACTAATTTTAAAACAGGACCGATTTTAACAGTGCTGTTAATCGGTGCTATCGCGGCAATTTTAAATCAAACAGTACTAAACGTTGCATTACCAACATTGTCTGAGGAATTTAAAGTGTCCACAGCAACTGCTCAATGGTTGATTACATTGTATATGCTAGTGAATGGTATTTTCATTCCAATTACGGCATTTTTGATGGCTCGTTTTTCAACCCGCCAACTATTTTTTACATCAATGATTGTTTTTTCAATCGGCACGCTAATTTGTGGGACTGCACCAAGTTTTACAATTCTTTTAGCAGGACGTGTTGTGCAAGCGATTGGGGCAGGAATTGTAATGCCCTTATTAATTAGTGTTGTGTTCCGACTTTTCCCAATGGAGAAGCGCGGTGCTGCAATGGGAATCGTTGGGGTTGCAATTATGTTTGCACCAGCAATCGGCCCTACGCTTTCAGGTTTTTTAATTACGACTTTATCATGGCGCTTTATCTTTTTCGCCATTTTACCATTTTCTCTATCAGCGTTAATCGCTGCTTTCTTTGTGCTAAAAAACGTATCAGAGCCACGACCTGCCAAGTTAGATATCTTGGGCGTTATTACGTCAACGTTCGGCTTCGGCGGTATTTTATACGGGTTTGGTATAGCTGGCAAAGCGGGTTGGGGCAGTTTAACTGTCATAATTCCCCTATCTATAGGCGTAATCTCACTTATATTATTTGTCATACGACAACTGCATACAAAAGACCCACTCATTGATTTAAAAATATTCAAGTCAATTGAATTTACATTTTCTATCATTATTAGTTTCTTTGTAAACGGAGTTACGTATGCCGCAATGATTTTAATCCCGATTTATTTACAAAGTAATCGTGGAATGACTGCATTAGAATCAGGTCTATTTCTATTACCAGGAAGTATCGCCATGGCGATTATGTCACCGATTGCTGGAAGAATGTATGATCGATACGGCATCAAGTGGATAGGTATTTTCGGCACAGTAGTACTTGTCGGTACAACCGCAGCTTATACCAATTTGACGTATACATCAGGAATCGTATTACTCGCAGTTCTTTATCTCGTTCGGTCGATTGGACTCACTTTCTTAACGATGCCACTTACGACTGCCGGATTAAATTCATTGCCCAGTAAATTACACGGTGATGGCACAGCCATGCAAAATACGCTTCAGGCCATTGCAGGAGCAATTGGAACAGCCGTCATGACGACCATTATGACGACTCAAACGAATTTATTTGTGTCGAAAGAAGTTATAAATACAGCAGGAGGAAATCCGACATCTGAACAGCTTAGTATTATTTCGTCGGATGGATTACTACATGGTATTAATTTCGCCTTCTTAGCAGCTACAACATTTGCGATTATTAGTCTACTTGCCATGATTTTATTGGCAATTTCAATTACGAAGAAAAATAAAAAAGTTGCAGTTGGTAGAGGTTAAATTAAGAGTACTAATGGAAGACAAGTACTCCACACATCTGAATGAAAACAATTAAAAACCAGACATTTACTCAAATGTCTGGTTTTCATTCTATATTTATGCAATTTGCTTTCTAAATGACTTGCTGACAAGCTGATTTGTTTCATAAATCAGGACTGCATTGGGTAAACTTATAGAGGTTAGGAATTGTTGGATGAAAAATGAGTTGACTAGAAAGACAGACTTACTGATATAGGAGGAATGGTTATGAATGTTCTCATCGAATGGATTTACAGATTATCCAGAGGCGCGGAAACCGTCTTTCGCTCTGATGAGATGCCGGCAGCGCAAGCTCTAGTCATTGCCGAAGACCTGGAGCGGACTGGGCGTACCAAAACCGTAACATTCATTGATCGCTTCGACAGCACATGGACGGTCAAAGAGATGAAGGGCTATTTGAAAGGAATCGAAACTGAACCACATAACATCACAGTTTATTTCGACGGTGGATTCGACCTTGCGACCAATACATCGGGTTTAGGCTGCGTTATCTATTATGAGCAGAGCGGGAAATCCTACAGGCTGCGGCGGAATGCACCTTCTGCCGAACTCACTTCGAATAACGAGGCAGAATATGCGGCACTCTACCTGGGTATACAGGAGCTCGATCTTTTGAATGTCCATCACCTACCAGTCCAGTTCATCGGGGATTCTCAGGTGGTCATTAACCAGCTGACAGAGGAATGGCCGACGCTCGAAAATGTTCTGTCGGGCTGGGCAGACCGGATAGAAGAAAAGCTGAAAGACCTCGGCATCCAACCTGAGTATAAACTTGTGCAGCGGAAATTAAATTCAGAAGCGGATCGGCTGGCAACACAGGCGTTGAATGGAGTCTCGATTACGGCAACGAGCGAAATTACAGGGGATTAGTGCGTGCAAAAATTTATAGGAAAGTATACCTGTAAACAGTCATGAGTGACTAATTTCCATGACTGTTTATTACATATATCCGAAATTTCAGTTGGTAATTCCTTGTGAAATACCGTCATGCAATTATTTCTCTATCCAAAAACGCCGAACGACCGTTCCATCTTCTTCAATAAAGCTTTTGACTTCAATGCCGCCATTCTTCATTATCGTTTTTGCAGATCCAATATTGTCATCATTACAAGTTACCAGTACCCGATTGATTTCAAGTTCATCGCATTTCTTCAATGCCTCTGCAAGAATCAGTGTCGCATAACCTTTCCTTCTTTCCGCAGGTCTCACACCATACCCGATATGTCCGCCGACATTATGTAAATAATCTGTCAGACTATGCCGTATGTCAACCATCGCTAGCACTCTATCAGTATCATCAACCAAGAAATAGTTCGTGCTAGGCACCCATTTTTCGTCCCCACTTTCCCGGATTTCCAGCGCATCCAAATAAACTTCATAGTTCTCATAACCAGCTAAATTAAAACTGCTCGGCGTCATCCGAGGTTCATCCCACTCTTTCAAATAATCTTCATGCTCGTTTTTCCATTCGATGGATGGTCTTATCAAACGCATAACTATTCCCCCATTTCCCTATTTTTATAAGTTACCTGCTACTGACTGCTCACCTTTGAAAATTCAAATTCCATTAGCCTTACTAACTTTAAGCTTCTTCCCTTTAATCGTTGCTTCTTTCATGGCCTGCAAAACTAATGAACCTTTGCCATTTAGAATATCCACATAAGTCAACTCTTCCTGAATCGCAATAATGCCAATATCATCTGCTGTTAGGCCGGGAAGTTTCGCAATTGTCCCAACAAAATCTACGGCTCGAAGCTTTTTCTTTTTTCCACCGTTGAAATGAAGTTTCATGACATCCTTGTTTGATTGTACTTGTATTGTGTTTTTGGACTTCTGACGACCACTGACTTTTTCCTCAATTGCATTTTTTCCAACGACTACTTTCTGCTGCGTCGGCGCTTCCCCAACAGGAATCTCAAAGCCAATGTATGCTTCAATTGCTTTAAGTGTTTTGCTGTCACTCGGAGTTGCAAACGTAATCGCTTTACCTTTATGACCAGCACGACCGGTTCTGCCAGTTCGATGAACATAGCTCTCTTTTTCCATGGGAACGTCATAGTTGATCACGAGTGTTATTTTTGCTACATCGATTCCCCTTGCAGCCACATCAGTCGCCACAAGATAACGGAAATTCCCCATTTTGAAGCCTTCCATTACCGCAAATCGGTCTTCTTGTACAATTCCACCGTGAATTTTCTCACAAGAATAGTTGGATCTTTCCAATTCCACAAACACAGCGTCCACATGCCCTTTAGTTCTGCAGAAGATAATACAGCTATCGGGGTTTTCAACAACAGTAACATTTTTCAGCAATGACATTTTTCCAGCTTCTTTCACTTCAATTACACGATGTTCAATCGCACTCGTCGTGATTCCCGTAGAAGCAATTTGAATGGAAATAGGGTTTTTCATATAGTTATGGCAAAGTTTTTCAACAGCTTTAGGAAATGTAGCGGAAAATACCATCGTTACTCTATTTAAGGGAAGTTTTTTTATGATAGCTTCTACTTGGGCAACAAAGCCCATGGTCAACATTTTATCAGCTTCATCTATAATTAAGTATTTTATTTCATCTACACATAATGTTCCTCTTTCAATATGGTCCATCACACGCCCTGGTGTACCGACAACTATATGCGTTTTTTGTTCCAACTCTTCCTCTTGTTTACTAAAGGATTCTTTGCCGTAAACCGCCATGGCTTTAATCCGTTTAACTCTTCCGATAGCCGCTACATCCTCTTGAACTTGAACAGCAAGCTCTCGGGTCGGTGTGAGAATTAATGCCTGTGGGCTTTCCATCACCCAATCAATCATTTCGCAAAGAGGGATACCAAAAGCTGCCGTCTTGCCACTACCCGTTTGAGATTTCACTATGAGATCCTGATTTTCCAGCGCTCTCGGTATAACTTCACTTTGAACCTCTGTTGGCGTTTCATATTTCAATAAAACAAGAGCCCTTTTTATTTCATCGCTTAATTTATAATCTTCAAAACTTCTTTCATTCATATAAGTAACCTCATTTATTATTATTTGACCCTGTTTTTTTATAATTAAGTGTAGCATCATACCCGGTGCCAGTTACCGTCATAATTCATGCTCTTTGAATTGTGGCAGCAGCTAGCACCGGATTTTTAATGCAAATTATTAAGTACCGCAAAAGGTTTGGTACGAGCTTATTGAGTGCACAGGAAGAGTGGAATAATC
Source organism: Sporosarcina sp. E16_8 (assembly GCF_017347095.1). Taxonomy (GTDB): domain Bacteria; phylum Bacillota; class Bacilli; order Bacillales_A; family Planococcaceae; genus Sporosarcina. The sequence continues at coordinate 61,663 of NZ_JADPRZ010000015.1, forward strand.
ATCCTGGCCAGAAGTGTACGCATACGGACTTGAAAGAACTTCAAGTAGCCGCTCCATCACACCGTAATCACCTTTGTTCACGGCGGCTTCTAGTGCTGCTTCTACCCGATGGTTCCGTGGGATTAGTGAAGGATTGCTGTCTCGCATCAACTGCCCAGAGCTGACCTTCGATTCCTTCTGCCTACCTAGTCTTGCCTGCCATAACTCATGCCACTCGGCAAATTCCGGAGTCTCAAAAAGGGCCATATCCTCCAATTTATCAAAAGTTAATGCGCGGAAAGTATTCGTATAATCTTCTCGATGCTTCTCCATCATATGAAGAAGGTCTTCAATAAGGGATTCATCCTCAATCTCTTCATTAAATAACCCCAGTTTCGCTCTCATTCCCTTAAGCCAATTCGCGTGATACTGCTCTGGAAAATCTGAAATAGCATCCTGCGCCAGTTTGGCACCCTCCGCATACTCTTTATGCAGTAGTGGGATTAGCGTTTCAGCGAATCGCGCCAGATTCCACCCGGCAATATTCGGCTGATTGCCATAAGAATAGCGACCTTGAACGTCAATGGAGCTGAAAACCGTTGCCGCGTCATAGGTATCCATGAATGCACAAGGACCATAATCGATGGTCTCCCCACTTATCGTCATGTTATCGGTATTCATCACTCCGTGGATAAAACCAACCAATTGCCATTTGGCAACCAAGGCGGCCTGACGCTTGATCACTTCCTGAAGTAGCGCAAGGTAGCGATTATCATCCGCTTCAACGTCAGGAAAATGGCGCTCTAGTGCATAGTCAGCCAGAGCCAGAAGCTCCTCATCCGTGCCCCATTTTGCAACATATTGAAAAGTTCCAAAGCGCAGATGACTGGCAGCCACACGAGTCATAATGGCGCCAGGAAGGTCGGTTTCACGGATGATGAATTCACCTGTTGTCACCACCGCTAGACTACGTGTGGTAGGAATACCAAGCGCATACATAGCTTCACTAATTATATATTCACGCAGCATCGGTCCAAGTGCCGCCCGACCATCGCCACCGCGAGAATAAGGTGTTCGGCCCGAGCCTTTAAGCTGAATATCAAACCGTTCACCTAAAGGCGTAATCTGTTCGCCAATTAACATGGCCCGGCCGTCTCCTAGCCTTGCAAAATGCCCAAATTGATGCCCCGCATAGGCTTGAGCAAGCGGCAAAGCGCCTTCAGGAACCCTGTTACCAGCAAATATCGCAATGCCATCCTTGCTTCGAATCGATTCGATATTCAATCCAAGGGATGTCGCCAAAGAATCATTAACTATAATTAACTCCGGAGTGCTTACAGGATTTGGATCTATTATTGTAAAAAGCATTTCTGGCAGATGAGCATAACTGTTGTCAAAGTTCCATCCCGCGTCTACTGCTTCATTTCTCTTCATCATCGGTTCGCCTACTTTCTTTACGCTTTTATTTATTTGTAAGTTCATCACTAGTAGTATCCACTTCTGATAATTCATTATACCCTATATATTCCTTCTAAATAACGCACCAATTCTTGTTGTCCTTCCGCTTTCAATTGGATATCACTTTCATATCCTCGTCTAAGTTTTGAATTTCAGAGTATAGTGTTAATACCTGCTAGTGTAATCTACTTTTTCAACCTATTAAACTTCATTAAATGAACTACTATTCTGTTGGCGATTATTTCGGATTCAAACTGGGGGGATTGAGATGGGGAAAAAAGATTATCAAAATCAAAGAACAGTAAATGTACTTAAAAAAGGCATTAGTTTCGGAACTTGTCTTTCCATGGTTATTTCATTCACAGCTTACAAGTCAATCGGTTGGGCAATTATACATGGTTGTTTGACCTGGCTTTAC
>NZ_JADPRZ010000016.1 GCF_017347095.1 Sporosarcina sp. E16_8
TATTAGGCATGCCGCCAGCGTTCGTCCTGAGCCAGGATCAAACTCTCCATAAGAACTTTTTCACCATGCAAAGCATGATGAAAAGAGTTTTCCATAAAGAAATCGAATAGCTCATTTCTTGCTGACTCGAATCCGAAGATTCTTGTGCGTGTTTCTTTTCGACCAACCGAAGTTGGCTTAGTTAGAAACGTTTTGCTCAAGTGCGTTAGCACTCTCGCTGTATTTCATTGATGTTTTGCTGTTCAGTTTTCAAGGTTCATTTGGAGAGGAGTTGAATTGCGTTCCTCGCTTTAGTAGTTGTCGTTGTTTCAGTGACAACTTTCATATCATATCAACTTACGTCGATCGTGTCAACAACTAATTTCAACTTCTTTTTTTCAACTTCACTTCATCTCTCAGGCGGTGATTTGCTTTGCCTCCCAAGCGACAAGATTTATAATAACATGCCCCGCATTCTTTTGTCAACTAGATTAATAGGACGAATTTAAATCGCCCTATTACCCCATTGCCAGTCACACTATTCTATAGTCCCTGTGGAAGATCAACTCATTTTTAGAATCGCTCTGAACCACCAGAATGAATCCTTTATCAATCAAAAACTCAATAAACACTTCAAGGTCGATTGAATACATTCTAACTTCTTCGTGTTCGTGTAGTTCCTGAATCGTCCATAGCTCTTGAATCGCCATGACGTCTCTAATATGACGAGCACCATCAGCTGTCCGATTATGAATGAAAAATTCACTCGCAAGAAACAATAATTCTAATCGTTTTTCTAAAGGCTCGTCACTCATAATCAGTTCTTCATATAGTTTGTAAATTGCCGGGTCTATCTTTTTCACTTGGGACCATACCGTCACTTCTGGAAATAATCCGTTTTCAATAACTGCAAGCCTCGCAAGATGATGAAGAGATTTAACAACATGATGATAAGCATCCATGTAGTTTCCTTCTTCAAAAAACTTTTTACCTTCCATATATCCTCTTACAAGCTTCGAAAACTCTAGGCCCATTTTTATATCCCGTCCGCAAAAAGGATACTCCTGTAATTCCATTCTTAGTTTTTCGACGAACTCATTTCGATCGAAGTAGACCTTTCCGTAATATAGCCAATCTACAACTTTTCGCTTTGAACCGAGGACTAACCATTTCCTTAACTGCTTTTCACTAATTATATGCATTGCAGCTTTCTCATTTCCGTCTGTGTAATGTTTCGTAAAGACAGGGATTTCATCGTCGGCGGTAATGATGAGGAGGATTGCATCGAATGTATCTGTAATCGGATCCTCTTTCCCTCTCTTTTCTACAAGAATGACACCAAGTGTCTCTGGAAAACTTGCCCGCTCCTGATAAATTGGTCTTAATACTTGTTCCACTAATACACCTCCCTGCCATTTCCTTTCGACGAAGAGGCAAGGATATCCTTTATTCAAGAAGGTTAAATAACGTAGAAAACGAAATATATGATATAGTAATTGAGGATATATCAAGGAGGTACGTTGGATGAAGCCCTATAAAAATAAGATAAATAGGATCCGGTCATTCGCCCTTGCTTTAATATTTGCCGGGGTCGTCATTATGTATATCGGGATTTTCTTCAGGAAATACGAGATTGTTATGCTCATATTCATGTTTCTTGGCGTTCTTGCCATCCTTAGCAGTACCATTGTTTATGCTTGGATCGGATCTCTATCCACGCGAGCCATTCAAATCGTCTGCCCTAGTTGTGGCAAACATACGAAAATGCTCGGACGCGTAGACATGTGCGGGCATTGCCGAGAACCACTCACACTTGACCCTTCATTAGAAGGTAAAGAGTTTGACGAATCTTATAATAGAACGAAGAGCAAAACTGCTGCAGTAAAAGAGGATACCAAGAAATAAAAAAAACGTCCGATACAACCTTCATTGGAAGGAGTATCGGACGCTTTTTTATTTAGTGTTTGCTACGCTCGAAGTACATGACGGACATGTACCATATACTTCTAGACGGTGAGAATTCACTATGAATCCTGTTACATGAGAAGCTAAGCGCTCAACCTCTTCTAGTCCAGGATGATAAAAATCAACAATCATTCCGCATTCGTCACAGATGATATGATAGTGATCATGAGTCACAAAATCAAAACGGCTCGAAGCATCTCCATAAGTAAGTTCCTTAATGAGCCCCGCATTTCGGAACACACGAAGGTTATTATATACTGTTGCAACGCTCATGTTAGGAAAATCACCTTCAAGTGCCTTATATATATCATCAGCCGTTGGATGTGACTCAGAAGAGATAAGATACTCTAAAATCGCATGCCGCTGCGGCGTAATTCTGACGCCACTTTTTTTCAATGTGTCCAGCGCGCCTTTCAATCTAACTTCCGACATCGCTATGCACCTCTATCCATAAAGATTCTTACTTTATAATTATTATCATTAGTGTACTTAAAATAGGGTGCATATGTCAACTAAATCGCTGTTTGAACCACTTCATTTGAATCGGGTTCAGTAACTGGCACCGAGATACAATTCAATAGCCGAGTTTCATGTCAATCAAGTTCAGAAGATCCCGCTCACCACGTTGCCACTTGCCCAGATTTTCTTCAAAAATAACGAGGGCTCTTTCAACATACTTGCCGGAAAGACTCGAAACATGTGGTGATACCGTACAATTCGCAAGTCCCCATAATTCATTATCAGCAGCTAGCGGCTCCACTTCAAATACATCGAGCACTGCATGCCTGAGTTCATTGTTTTTCAATGCAGCTATCAGGATTGATTCAGCAAACAGGTCTCCTCGGCCGAAGTTCATGAAGACCGCATTATCCTTCATAGCCTTGAAATGCCTTTCAGTTAGTAAACCTATTGTTTCTGGTGTGCTCGGTAAAACAGAAATAACGAAGTCCGCTTCGCCCACTCTATCTAGTAAAGTCTCAAATTTTATTGTCTCATCCATCGATTCACTTGCCCTGCCGGATCTGTTACAGCCAATTGTCGTAACACCAAACGCCTGAAGTAAGCGTCCTATTTCAGACCCAATTGCGCCAGGCCCTAAGATAAGTGCGGTTGACCCTTTTAATTCAATCGAACCAACTTTTCGATTCCACTCTAGTGAACGTTGCCTATCGTCAATAAGCGGTAACGACCGCTGCAGTGATAATATATGCGCGAGAACAGATTCCGCCATCGGTGTTTTATGAATACCACGAACATTTGACATGACGAGATTGCGCTCAGCTATTTCAGCAAGCGGCATTTTTTCAACGCCCGCCGACGCAACCATAATCCATTCTAGTGATTTCGCTTTGTCGAGAAGCACAACGTCTACATCAACGCCATATGTCACGATAATTGATGCCGTTTGGATTTCAATGTCTTTCGGCTTTTTATTGAAATGAAATAGTACTTCAGGAAACCTCGTGACTAGCCCCTGTACCTGATGTTCCTTCATATCAAATGTAAATAGTACTTCCATTTCTTGTTCCCCCTCAAGACTGTGTTAGTTGCTCTAGTGTGGCAAGCGCTTCTTCTATATGGCCTTTCACTTTCACTTTACGCCATTCCTTGACGACCGTCCCCGTCGGATCAATCAAAAATGTTGAACGCTCAATACCCATATACTCTTTACCGAACATCTTCTTTAACTTCCAAACATCGTATTTTTCAGCAACTGTGTGCTCTTCATCAACAAGAAGTGAAAATGGCAATCCGTGTTTACCGATAAACTTATCATGCGAAGTTGCGCTATCAGGGCTCACCCCTAGCACTACAGCATTCAGCTTGCTGAAGTCTTCATACGCATCGCGAAAGTCGCAAGCTTGCGTTGTACATCCAGGCGTTGAATCTTTCGGATAAAAATAGAGAACAACATACTTTTCACCTGCGAAGTCTTTTAATGAAACCATTTCACCGTTCTCGTTTGGCAATGTAAATTCCGGTGCATGCATACCTTCAAGTGTCGTCATTTTCCATTCCTCCAATATATTCTTTCCTTAATCGTACAGAATGCGTCCATTAGTTTCAAATTCTTTGGCTATCTGCCCCATTTTGTTTAGAATAGAGAGGGTAATGAATTGAACGGGGGAATTGAAATGATCAGAACGAATTCAGAAAAACTCTATAATGAAGCTTGCGAGCATATCGTAGGAGGGGTAAATAGCCCTTCGCGCGGATACCACGCAGTTGGCGGCGGTGCTCCTACAGTAATGGAACGTGCAGAAGGTGCTTACTTCTGGGATGTCGATGGCAACAAATACATCGACTATCTTGCTGCATATGGACCCATCATTACAGGGCATGCCCATCCACATATTACTGAAGCGATTGTAAAAGCTGCACAAACAGGTCTGTTATATGGAACGCCCACTCGACATGAAGTGAAGTTTGCAAAAATGTTGAAGGAAGCAATGCCTAGAATGGATAAAGTACGCTTTGTAAATTCCGGGACAGAAGCTGTCATGACGACCATCCGTGTTTCTCGTGCCTATACAGGGCGAACAAAAATCATGAAATTCGCCGGCTGTTACCACGGCCATTCTGATCTTGTACTGGTTGCAGCAGGTTCCGGCCCCGCAACGCTTGGTACGCCCGATTCGGCAGGTGTACCAGAGTCGATCGCTAAAGAAGTGATTACGATTCCATTTAACGATCCTGATGCTTATATAGAAGCAATGGAAAAATGGGGCGACCAAATTGCATGTATTCTAGTCGAGCCAATCGTTGGTAACTTCGGCATTGTTGAACCAAAAGAAGGGTTCCTACCACTTGTCCATGATATCGCAGCTGAAAAAGGCGCTTTGATTGTTTATGATGAAGTAATTACTGCATTCCGTTTCCACTATGGCGGTGCACAGGATTTGCTCGGTTTAACACCTGATCTTACTGCCTTCGGAAAAATCATTGGTGGCGGCTTGCCAATTGGTGGTTACGGTGGAAAAAAAGAGATTATGGAACAAGTTGCTCCACTAGGGCCTGCTTATCAAGCGGGGACAATGGCTGGGAATCCAGCTTCCATGTTAGCAGGTATCGCCCTTCTAGAAATTCTTCAAACGCCTGGTATTTATGAAGAAATGGACCGTCTAGGTGCTATTCTTGAAGAAGGCATTTTGAATTCTGCAAAAGAGCACGGAATTACATTAACAACAAACCGCCTAGGAGGAGCGCTTACACTATTCTTCACAGACGTGAAAGTAGAAAACTACGAACAGGCTGAAGCTACAGACGGCAACGTGTTCGCCAAGTTCTTCAAACTAATGTTGAAAAATGGCATCAATCTTGCGCCATCGAAATATGAAGCTTGGTTTTTAACAACTGCCCATACTGAAAAAGACATTATGGATACACTTAGTGCAGTCAATCATTCATTCAAAGAGCTTGCAACTTCAATAAACGGTTGACCGCATCGTACAGTTAAGGTACAGTAGCGAAAAACAGCTTTAACTTCATTTAGCGGAAGCCTTCCACTTCTATAAAGTGATAGGCATTTGCAAAATAGGCATACAACTTGATAGGAGGCAAACTCTAGCTAAATGAAGTTACAGTCTCCGACGGATACCACAGACTTTTAAGTGGAATTTTATCTAGCAATCTAGATAAAAGTCTGAGTGCGAACACGCCAAGGCGTGTTTGATTAGAAAGGATAACTCCCATGATACTTGGTGCCCGCATTTTTAAAACAGGCATTGCGATTGTGTTCGCATTGTTCCTAGCAGAGGTTTTACAAATGCCGCATCCATTGTTTGCGGGAATCGCGGCCATTTTCGCCATCCAACCCTCTATCTATAGATCTTATTTAACAATTATCGAACAGGTTCAGGGTAATGTGATAGGTGCAGTAGTTGCAGTTTTATTTGTTCTTCTATTTGGTAATCAGCTTGTCTTCATAGGTCTTGCCACTGTCATTATTATATTAATAATGATTAAATTGGGCCTTGAAAAGTCAATTTCGATGGCACTCGTAGTAATGATCGCCATAATGGAAATCAAAGGCGACGAGTTCTTGTCATTTGCATTGCTTAGATTTCTGACGATGATAGTCGGTATTCTTGCCGCTTTCGTTGTGAACTTGCTATTCATGCCACCGAAATACGAAACAAAACTATTTGAGTCTATCCATCAGGCACAAGATGAAATCATTCGTTGGACCCGCCTTGCTGGAAGGCAAGCATCTGACCATATTGCAACAAAAAAGTCACTGACTAAATCGAAGGAACGACTTTCTCAGGTAGATCTGCTTTACACGCTATTTAAAGAGGAACGGAGCTACTTTAAAAAGAATACGAGAAACAAAGCGAGAAAACTTGTCGTTTACAGACAAATGGTCGCTACTTCGAGGAGCAGTTACGATGTATTAAAAAGACTCCATCAGTTTGAAAATGAACTGATTGATTTGCCGGAACATTTCCGGATGATGGTGCAGGAACGTTTGGATGCTTTACTCACCTACCACGAACAGCTTCATCTGAAGTTCGTCGGTAAACTAAAGTCTGACGCAGTAAGTACCAGTACAAATGAAGAATACATCCAGCGTTATGAAGTGATGGAGATATTCGCAAAGGAAATTGCCCTTACAAAGGAAGAAGAGGAATTTTCCGCCTATCATCTTCTTCATATCCTGTCTTCTATCTTTAATTATGAAGAACAACTCGAACACTTTGACAAGCTAATCGTTTTATTTCAGAAGTATCATAACAATAAAGTGAATTCGAAACTAAGTGAAGAAATTTATTAAGCAAAGCGTAAGCGCCTCAGTAGAACCAAAAAGCGTTGAAGGCCTTAAGCGACAGAGGAAGGCTCAGCATGATCCACTTCCCTGTGTGCCTAGGGCTATGCGCAGGAGTCTAGAAACTTCTCCAGGTGAAAAACGTATACTTTCGTATCTTTTAAAAAACGTCCCGTAAACCGGTTAATTCATCGGCTTACGGGACGTTTTGTTATCTTAGCTCTTCATCTTAGGATCGAGTGCATCGCGTAAACCATCACCCATTAAGTTAAAGCCTAGTACAGTAAGCATAATCGCGATACCCGGAAAAATCATTGTCCACGGGGCTGAATGAAGGAAGCTTTTTGAATCTGCCAGCATTTTTCCCCACTCGGGCATCGGCGCTTGCGCACCAAGTCCTAAAAACCCAAGTGCAGCCGCTTCAAGGATTGCCGTTGCAATTGCTAAAGTTCCTTGAACAATTACCGGTGCCATAGAGTTCGGCAAGATGTGAGAAAATAGAATCCTTGCATCTTTCATTCCAATTCCCTTTGCCGCAGTAATATATTCATCTTCTTTTATACTTAATACTTTTGAACGTATTAGCCTCCCAAAGTTCGGCACATTAATAACCGCGATTGCGATAAGCGCATTTTGTAGATTCGGACCAAGTACGGAAACAATTGCAATGGCCAATAAGATAGAAGGAAATGCCAACATGATGTCGAATACACGTGAAATAATCGTATCAACCCATCTGCCATAATAACCTGCTACAATACCCAATGCACTTCCTACTACCACTGATCCGATTACAGAAAAGAATCCAACCCATAGTGAAATCCGGGCACCGTGAACAATTCGAGAAAAAATATCCCTACCAAGGTCATCTGTTCCGAACCAATATTCACTTGAAGGCGGGAGAAGCCGGTCCGATAATTTTTGGTCGTTAATGCCCTCTAGTCCAATGTTTTGACCGAGATAACCTTGTTCCGCCAGAAAACCGAATCCCGCCAGCAAGATAAAGAATAAAACAATGCCCATACCGGCAACCGCCACTTTACTCTTTTTAAAGCCATTCCAAGCTTCACGCCAAGGTCCTGCGGTTTTTTCAATTTTATTTTTCGTGATTCCATCTACTTTAGGTACAAATTCAGACATAAGTGCTTCCCCCTTCCTCAATCATATTTAATCCTCGGATCTATCAGACTATAGAGCAAGTCAACAAGTAGGTTAATCATAACAAAGAAGAGCGCCACAATTAGAATCGAAGACTGTATGACGGGATAATCTCGGAACCCAATTGCGTCGTAAATATAACGTCCAACACCAGGCCACGCAAAAATTGTCTCTGTCAAAATCGCACCACCAAGCAACATTCCCATTTGCAGACCAATAATTGTTAACACCGGAATGATTGCATTTTTAAGTGCATGCTTATAAACGACCCAAAACATTTTCTGCCCCTTGGCCCGAGCGGTACGAATATAATCAGAACGCATTACTTCAAGCATACTTGAACGGGTCATCCGTGCGATAATTGCCATCGGTATTGTCGCTAGTGCTAGTCCCGGTAAAATAAGATGACGGAAAACCTGCCATAACTGGTCAAAACGTCCTTGAATAATTGTGTCGATTACATAGAGATTCGTTATGGCATTGACAGGATCTCGTACTTCCTCTCGCCCTCCAGTCGGCAACCACGGATTTTCTACTGCAAAAACCCATTGCCCCATAAGGCCGAGCCAGAAGATAGGCATAGACACACCGACAAGTGCCAAAATCATTGCCGTATAGTCAAACCATGAATTTTGGAACCATGCCGAGATAATTCCTGCATTGATACCAATGATTACTGCTATTACAATAGCAAACAGTGCCAATTCAAAAGTAGCTGCTAAATAAGGCCATATTTCATCTGTTACAGGAGCCCGGGTTCTCATTGACTCACCCAAATCCCCTTTAAAAAGGTCACCCAGGTATTTAAAATACTGAACATACCAAGGGTTATCCAAACCAAGCTTTATCGTCAATGCTTCGACTGACTCTTTAGTCGCCTGCTGCCCTAGTATAATTTGTGCGGGGTTACCCGGGATTGCACGGATAATCATGAATACGATAAACGTCATCCCAAGCAGGACGGGAATGAGCTGCAGCAATCTTTTTCCAATGTAGCTCAGCATAATTTTTCACCTCTCCAACTCTACTATCAACTTATATGTATCCATCAAATGAAAGGAAAAAGGGAGAAATCCGAAAGACCTCTCCCTTTCTGTTCATCTCTAACAATCTGTTGTTACTTGAATTCTACTTTCGACAGCAAATCCGACCCAGTTGGGTGTGGAAGGAAACCTGATAGATTCTTAGCTCCTCCAAGAAGCGGAGTTGAGTGAGCAAGCGGCACCCAAGGAGCGTCTTCATGAATAATAACTTGTGCTTTTTTGTACAATTCATTTCGTTTCTCTTCATCGACTTCAGTTTGTGCTGCAATTAGAATGTCATGCAGTTCGTCGTTCTTATAATACGTATAGTTATTGCTGCCGATATTATCTTCATCTAACAAGACGTATAGGAAGTTATCTGCATCTCCGTTATCCCCAGTCCAGCCGAGCATGAACGCATCTGCATCTCCTTTACTTGCAAGTTCAAGATAAGTTGCCCATTCATGCGAAACGATTTTCGCAGTAATTCCTATATCAGCAAGGTTTTTCTGAATGACTTCAGCCACTTTTTTACCATCTGGCATATATGGACGTGGTACCGGCATTGCCCATAGTTCCATCTCAAAACCATCTTCAAGTCCTACCGATTTTAGAAGTTCTTTCGCTTTTTCAGGATTGTATTCATATCCTTCTACATCGTCGTTATAACCTGAAATGGATGGCGGCATCGGATTTTTAGCGACATCCGCACGTCCTTCGAAGAATGAGTCAACAATTGATTGTTTGTCGATTGCATAGTTAATCGCTTGACGTACTTCTTTTTTATCGAAAGGCGGGCGTGTTACTGTAAGACCCAAGTAGCCCACGTTCATAGATGGGCGTTCAAACAATTGAAGTTTCTCATTATCTTCAATCGATTTGCCGTCTGATGGATTAATACCATCTGCAAGTTCGATATCTCCAGCCATCAATGCATTCAAACGTGCAGAGTTGTCAGGAATTGAACGGAAGATAATCTTTTGAAGTTTTGGTAGTCCTTCATCCCAGTAATCATCGAATTTTTCAATTGTGATGGTTTCATTTGGTTTCCATTCAACGAACTGGAATGGACCTGTACCAACTGGTTTTCTTTCGAATTGATCGTCACCTAATTCAAATGCAGTCGGGCTTGCAATTGCAAACATACTCATTGCGATATTTTTAAGGAATGGTGCTTGTGAACGTGTTAATTTAATTAGCACTGTATTTTCGCCATCTGCTGTAACTGACTCAATAACATGCCCTTCATCACCTTTAAAACCACCGAACATTGAGTTGTAGTATGGGAATTTTTCTGCGTCGCCATTTGCCCAGCGCTCAAAGTTTTTAACGACTGCGTCAGCATTAAAGTCAGTTCCATCATGGAATTTGACGCCTTCGCGCAGTTTGAATGTGTATGTTAAACCGTCTTCACTTGGCTCCCATTCTGTTGCAAGCCCCGGGGTAATCGTTGTGTCCTGCTCCCCGAAGTTCAGAAGCGTTTCGTAAAGGTTGACCGTAACTTTGAAAGATTCTCCTTCAGTTACCCTTGATGGATCGAGGGAAGTTGAATCCCCACCGCGTCCAAACACTAATGTATCTTGCACATTTTTACCGTCTTCAGTTTTAGTACCTTCTTTTTTGCCTTCTTCCTTCTTGCCATCGCCAGCATCTGATCCACAAGCGGCTAGCGCTGTCGAAAGAACGAGAAGCAACATTAGTACTAGTAAGCCTAACTTCTTTTTTCTCATATTGACCCCTCCAACTGTTTTATATCATTGTCTACCTGTTCACTGTAAAGATGGCAGGCGACAGAATGACCCGAATCATGCTCAGTGAGCCTTGGTGTAACTTTCGTGCAAATTTCCATCTTATGCGGACAGCGCGTATGGAACGTGCAACCGCTAGGAGGATTTGCAGGGTTTGGAATATCCCCTTCAAGAAGAATTTGCTCTTTCTTGAAATCCGGATCAGGTACTGGAACCGCTGACAATAATGCCTGTGTATACGGATGAAGCGCTTTCAAATAGAGCTGCTCGCTGTCTGCCATTTCTACCATCTTCCCTAGATACATAACGCCGACCCTGTCACTTATATGACGGACGACCCCAAGATCGTGGGCAATGAAGATGTAAGTGAGATTGAATTCCTTCTGCAAATCTTGCATGAGGTTTAACACTTGAGACTGAATCGACACATCGAGAGCCGATACAGGTTCATCAGCAATTATCAGTTTCGGATTTGTCATTAGCGCTCGAGCAATTCCGATACGTTGCCGCTGTCCTCCACTAAACTGATGTGGATAACGCTTGGCATGATATGCGCTTAGACCAACAATTTCGAGAAATTCACGCACTTTCTTTTTCCGCTCTTTTGAATTATCAAGGCCGTGCACAATGAGCGGCTCTTCTAATATCTTTTCAATCGTGTGACGCGGATTCAATGATGCGTATGGATCTTGGAATACCATTTGGATATCTCGTCTTGTTTTTCGCATTTCCTCGGTAGATAAGGACGTCAAATCTTTGCCGTCAAACTCTACTTTTCCTTCAGTTGGTTCAAGAAGCCGCATGAGCATTCGACCTGTTGTCGATTTACCGCATCCAGATTCGCCTACTATGCCAAGGGTTTCCCCTTCATTCACGTAAAATGACACGTCATCCACCGCTTTAACGTAACCGACCGTTCTGCCAAGAATCCCTTTTTTAATGGGGAAATACTTTTTCAAACCTTCAACTTTCAATAAGGGCTTTGTTGTCATGCTGTTCCACCCCTTCTCTGTCGTATAGAAAGCATCTCGTCTGGTGAACAGCCGATGTTTCATATAGTTCAGGATCTTCTGTTAGACAACGATCAAATGCAAATTCACATCTTGCTGCAAATCTGCACCCTTGCTGAATCGAACCGGGTTTCGGCACGCTGCCTGGGATAGAATAGAGTCGCTCTTTTTTGTAGCGCATGTCGGGAACGGATTGAATCAGCCCTTTTGTATAAGGATGCTGGGGATCTTCGAAGATCATCTTAACGGATGCCTCTTCAATAATTTGTCCAGCATACATGACAATGACTCGTTCGCATGTTTCTGCAACGACACCCAAGTCATGAGTAATTAGGAGCACAGCCGTATTCAGTCTCGTATTTAATTCCCTCATTAACTTCAATATCTGTGCTTGAATCGTCACATCGAGAGCAGTGGTTGGTTCGTCAGCAATGAGTACTTTAGGATCACATACCAGCGCCATCGCAATCATTACACGCTGCCGCATTCCTCCCGATAATTGGTGAGGGTAGTCTCTCATCATTTCCTTTGCACGAGGCAAACCGACCAATTTCAACATTTCAACTGCTTTTCCCTCGGCCTTTTTCTTAGACCAGCCTTTTTCGTGAATTCGCACTGCTTCTGTCATTTGATTGCCAATCGAGAACAATGGATTCAGCGATGTCATCGGTTCTTGGAAAATCATCGCAATATCATTTCCTCGAATACGCCGCATCTGCTTTTCATTCATAGCAAGTAAGTCTTTATCTTCAAATAATATTTCGCCCCCGACAACTTTTCCAGGAGGCTTTGGTACTAGCCCCATTATCGATAAGGAAGTTACACTTTTTCCGCAACCAGATTCTCCGACAATTCCAAGGATTTCTCCTTCTTTCAAATGGAAGTCAATATGATCAACAGCCGGTATTTCCCCCGAATCAGTAAAAAAGGTCGTCTGTAAATCCTTTACTTGGAGGACAATCTTCCTCTCATCCATCTGATCACCCTTTTTCTTTATCAATCAATTATTTATATTCAGAATTAATAGGTCGTTCTTATTATACGATTATGCAGAATAAATGCAATACTTTTTTCGTATATTCTTATAATGACAAAGTCATACTCTTGGTACTAAAACCTATTAACAGTAGATTATGTTTTAATCTACAACCGAAAAAAGCTATCCGATTAACCAGGGTATCGGTCAATCGGATAGCTTTTTCACTCTTTTTCTTCTTCTTTTGGTATTTCGAACTCCACTTTCGACAACACATCAAAGCCTGTTGCACGGGGTAAGTAATTCATCAAATACTTTGTCGCTCCTAAAAGCGACGTTGAATCGACAGTGAATAGGGAAGGAGCATCTTCATAAATGGTCTTTATAAATGGTCGTTCAAAAAATTGTAAAGCAGCATCGTCGTTAACTTCCATTCTATCTTCCGGATTAATACTATCCGCTAAATCGATATCTCCTGCAATCAATGCATTCAAGCGTGCAGTATTATCAGGTATTGACTTGAAGATGACTTTTTCAAGCTTTGGTAATCCTTCTTGCCAATACTCTTGGAATTTCACAACCACGATTGCTTCATTCTGTTTCCCCTCGACATATTGAAACGGTCCCGTACCGATAGGATCGCTTTCGAATTCATCATCCCTTTGTTCAAATACACTCGGGCTAACAATGGAGAAAGAACTCATCGTCAGATTTTTTAAGAATGACTCTTGCGGGCGATTCAACTTGATCGTTATTTCTTCATCGCCGTCAGTCGCCACCGATTTAATAATCCGACTGTCATCCACCTTGAAACCATCGAATACCGAACCGTAGGAAGGAAACTCTTCCGCATCGCCGTTAGTCCAGCGCTCAAAATTTTTCATGACCGCATCTGCATTAAAATCTGTTTCGTCATGAAATTTGACATCTTTCCGCAACTGGAACGTGTACGTCAAACCGTCCTCACTAGACTTCCACTTTTCCGCCAAACCAGGAACTACTTTTGCACCTTCCTCATCGAGATTCACAAGCGTCTCATACAGGTTGACAGTAACATGGCTAGAATCCCCTTCTTTCATATGGGCTGGGTCTAGTGACGTGGAATTTCCGCTATGTCCATAAACTAATATTTTCTTTGCATTTTGTTGCATACTTTCCTCATCCGAATTTGACGATGAACATGCTCCAAGCATTGCCAAAAGGGCAACAATCATGAACAAGGCTAGTGGCCTAAATTTTATCTTTTTCATAAAAATTCCTCCAACTTTTTAATCTCCAAGTACTTGAACTTGGAACAAACCATAGTAAATCCCTTGTAATTTCATCAATTGATCGTGTGTACCCATCTCTTTTAGCTGTCCTGAATCAATGACAAAAATCTTATCCGCGTGCGTAATTGTCGACAAGCGGTGAGCAATAATGAGTGTCGTTCTTTCATTCGCAAGTCGTTCAAGCGATTCCTGAATGAGCGCTTCACTTTCAAGGTCAAGTGCTGATGTCGCCTCGTCTAAGATAAGAAGTGGTGGATTTTTCAAGAAAACACGTGCAATCGCAATCCGCTGTTTCTGACCACCTGACAGCTTTACACCACGTTCCCCTACTTTTGTATCGTAACCAAGCGACAGCCCCTCGATGAAATCATGTGCATTCGCCGCTTTTGCAGCAGCAATTACTTCTTCATCTGTTGCATCCGATTTCCCCATTAAAATATTGCTCTTTACTGAATCACTAAACAAAATAGTATCTTGCAAAACAATTCCAATCTGCTCACGTAGCGATTTTATAGTAACGTCTCGTAAATCATGCCCATCTATACGCACAGCCCCGCCCGTCACATCATGAAATCTTGGAATCAAACCAACGATAGTCGATTTCCCACCGCCGCTCATGCCGACAAATGCGACTGTCTCTCCTGGTTTCACAGTAAAATTAATGCCATCCAAGATCGTTTCTCCATCTGTTTCATACGTAAAGCTCACATTATCGAACTCGATTTCTCCGTCCATTGGAGGAAGTTCCGTTGCTCCGGGCTTATTCGTAATATCATAATCCTGTTCCATCAGATCAAAGACACGATCCATCGAAGCAAAAGATTGTGTTAACGATGTTGAAGCATTAACCAGTCTTCGCAACGGATTATAAACCCGGTCGATGTATGCGACGAATGCAACCATCGTTCCAACGGACAAATCATTGTTGATGACTTGATAACCTGCGTATGCAAGAACGAGAAGTGGTGCAACATCAGTAATCGTGTTTACGACTGCAAATGCTTTCGCATTCCATTTTGTATGATCGAGTGCTTTATCGAGAAAATTGCCATTCGTCTTATCGAAACGCTGTTGTTCCTCTTCTTCAAGTGCAAAACTTTTAATAACACTTACACCTGAAACACGTTCATGCAGATAGCTTTGCACATCCGCAAGTGCTTGGGATCGTTTCCCAGTCAATTCTCGTAATTTTCCGAAAAAGTGTTTGACGCTGTACGCATAAAAAGGGAATGCCAAAAGCGTAACAAGCGTCAGTGGAACGTCCATCGTCAGCATAATGACAACTGCGATGATGATTGTCGCGAGGTCAAGCCAAACATTCATAAGCCCAATCATAACAAAGTTTTTCGTTTGCTCCACGTCATTTATAACCCGCGAAATGATTTCTCCAGCTCGAGTATTTGAATAGTAGCTGAGACTCAATTTTTGCAGATGTGAATACAACTCTTTCCGGATATCATACAAAATCTTATTACTCACATACTGGGCATAATATTGTCGGTAATATTCAACCGGTGGCCGGATGATAAAGAACACGAGAACTGTTCCGCCAAGCCAATAAAATAATTGCCTTGTCATCTCTGCCTTAGTCAGTGTATCCGATCCGATAATGTCATCGATTACGATTTTCATCAGCAGTGGAATGAATAGTGGAATAGCGAATTTCACAATCCCAATAACTATCGTCAAAACTATTAGCCAGTTATATGGTTTAACAAACTTCATAT
The DNA here is from genome assembly GCF_017347095.1 of Sporosarcina sp. E16_8. Taxonomy (GTDB): domain Bacteria; phylum Bacillota; class Bacilli; order Bacillales_A; family Planococcaceae; genus Sporosarcina. Next base: position 15,622 of record NZ_JADPRZ010000016.1, read on the forward strand.
AGCGTTTTATACTGTCACCCATCTTTTAACCTCCTACTATGAAAAGCGTAAGGCGCCGTTTAGCCCCGACATTAAAGGTAGGCAGTTTAAAGCCGCGACATCCTGTCGCAACAACTGCATGACCCACTTCGTGTGGGCCCAGGGGCTGGCGCCTGAAGTCTAGCCAGCAAACTAAGTTGAAAAGTATATGCTTTCTTATCTCTCCATGAAAAGCGTAAGGCGCCGTTTAGCCCCGACAAGTAGGAGGGATGCAGTTCATCCCTCCCTGCTGGAAGGCTTGAAGATAAAGGCAGTCTTTGCCTTTTGGGCAAGACTGAAGCGTCTCGAGGGGCTGGCCAGCAAACTAAGTTGAAAAGTATATGCTTTCTTATCTCTCTATGGAAAGCGTAAGTCGCCGTTTAGCCCCGACAAGTAGGAGGGATGCAGTTCATCCCTCCCTGCTGAAAGGCTTGAAGATAAAGGCGATCTTTGCCTTTTCGGCAAGGCTGAAGCTACAGAGGAAGGCAGCTTAGGATCGCGACATCCTGTCGCAACAGCTGCATGACCCACGTCATGTGGGCCCAGGGGCTGGCGCCCGGAGTCTAGACACCGACCCGCGTAGAAATAGCCTGCCGCAATCTTTCGCGACAGGCATAAATGACAAAGGAAGGCAGCCTAAGGTCGCGACGTCCCGTCGTAACAAGGAGTGATGTAATTCAATCCCTCCCCACTGCACACCTAAATCCTTGCAAGCACGATCAGGCTTTTCACTTGCTTTTCTTGACCTGTTTGTAGAATTCATATCTGGATGTCCATACTTCAATGAAGTCGGGAGCAAACGGCCCCCTGCGCTGTTTGATCCAACCAAGCAAAGTATCCAAATTCTTCTTCAGTATCTGATCAATAACATTTGGATAACCCATCTGCTTCCTATGATCGTCATATTCATCCTCATCAAGAATCATATAACTCATATCCGGGAACACTTTCACATCAAGATCATAATCAATATATTTCAATGATTTGTTATCGTAAACGAAAGGTGAGCTCATGTTGATATAATAATAAACGCCATCTTCTCTTAACATGCAAATGATATTGAACCAGTGCTCAGCGTGAAAATAGCAAATCGAAGGCTCGCGTGTCAACCATGTACGTCCGTCCGACTCTGTTACAAGCGTCCTTTCATTCGCACCGATGACAATATTACGTGTTCCTTTCAACACTACAGTTTCCTGCCAAACCCGATGGATTTTACCATTATGTTTATAACTATGTACTTGTATCGTTTCTCCTTCTTTAGCAATCGTCATGATTAACCCACCTTTTGGTTGCCGGAAAATTTCGAAGCCATTATTATTTCATCATTATACCAAGAGAACGGTACTATTTGAAACCTTTCAACTTTTATTTCCATTCATGACGTCAATTGTAGGTAAAACAAAAGCGCAAGCGCCTGTTCAGAGGCGACAGGCATAAGACGGGCTGGCGAAGCGGCGTTCTTTGCCGCACAGCCGGACTGGCTTATGACCCGAGCCTTTAGGCGCTGGAATCTGGACGTGGAATATCGTCTTTTGTAGGGTATCCACAGGGCGAGAATTTTATAGTTTCAAAGAAATTAAAAAACCGGCAGAAGCATAAAGCCCCTGCCGGCCGGCGGAATCCATTTACTTATTTCGAACCGTTCTCGAACTGATTCGCGCGCTGTCCAGAAGCATTTCTTTTGTTTGCTTCGGATTGTTGGTTTTGCTTCCTAACTTGATTAACATCAGTTTCGGAACCAAACTCCTCAGTCATCGCATTTTGGTTTTGATTTTGGTTTTGCATTTTTTGCATTGATTGTTGGTTTTGTTTCCTAACCTGATTTACATCAGTTTCAGAAGCAAACTCCTCGTTCATTGCATTTTTGTTTTGTTGTTGTGATGCTTGGTTCTGTTTTCGTACTTGTTTCGCATCAGTTTGATTCGGGTTATTTTTGGTCAATGGATTTTTCACCTCCGTACAACTATCATGTACAAGAAGGCATTTTTTATTCAATTGGAATTTTTTACAGTAAAATCGAACGTCCACCGTCGACAATAATCGTCTGTCCGCGAATCATATCTGAATCAGCCGAGATTAGGAACATCGCTGCTTTCACCATGTCATCAATTTCAACCATACGACCCGCAGGTGTGTTAATACGCGCATCTTCTAGCAGTTCATCACGATTAGGGAAATGTTTCAGTGCTTCTGTATCAAGCGCGCCACCCGAAACGGTATTGACAGAAATCCCCAGTGGTGCAAGTTCAACAGCAAGATAGCGCGTAAGCGATTCAATCGCCGCTTTCGAAACGCCTACCGTCGTGTAGTTTTCGAGATACCGAATAGATCCAAGCGAGCTGACTCCGAGGATTTTTCCGCCTTTATCCATCAGTCTTGCTGCTTCTTGCGCGCCAAATAACATTGCTTTCGCATTGATATTCATCGTCCAATCCCAGTGTGTTTCTTCAAGCTCCATAATCGGACGCAAAACACCCGATGCTGCGTTTGAAACAAACACGTCTAAACGTCCAAATTCCTCTTTTACTTGTTCAAACATCGTACGAAGCTTTTTAACATCACCGACATTGGCACGAATCATAATTGCTCTTCTGCCAAGTGCCTCGATTTCTTTCACTGTTTCTTCCGCGGCAGACCGGCTTCGTGCATAATTCACAACGATATCATAACCTTGTTTCGCGAGTTCAATCGCAAGTGCTTTTCCTAATCCTCTAGAACTTCCCGTCACCATTGCTACTTTATTTTCAGCCATCATTTTAGTCCTCCTCGTTTAATCTCATCCCAAATTTTTAATACCGGCACTGGTTTCGGTAGCGCTTCCACTTCTTCCCGCGTGAAAAAACGGTAACCTTCAGGAATCGTATCTGTCTTATCAATCCTTGCCCCGAAGCTTTTCATCTCCCATGTCAAATGGGAAAATATATGTTTGAAAGATAGTATATCAACTATCCCCACGAGTTCCATACCGAAATGTTCATAGGCCATTTTTTGTGGTGTTTTATCATCCACTAGCTCAATCATTGGAAACTCCCACAAACTTGCAAGCAGACCTTTCGATGGACGTTGACGGAGTAGCCACTCACCTTTACTATTTTGAATTACAAAAGATGCAACCGGTATAATTTTCATTTTCGTTTTCTTCGTTTTCACAGGTAGATCCTCTTGCCTACCTTCTTGGAATGCTAAACAAAAGTCTCGAACCGGACAAAGAAGACATTTCGGTTTCGGGGTACAAATTGTAGCGCCAAGTTCCATCAGTCCTTGATTAAACGAGGAAGGATCTTCTCGGTCAATTAAATCCATGACTACCGTTTCAAAAATCTTTTTTGTACGCGGAATTGCGATATCTTCTTCTATAAGAAGTAATCTCGATATGACGCGCATAACATTGCCATCTACGGCATGCTCGGGAACTCCGTATGCAATACTAAGAACAGCACCCGCAGTATATGGGCCCACGCCTTTCAGTGTTGAAATATCCGTTCGATTGGAAGGTACTTCTCCGCCATAATTTGACACCACTTCCCTTACACCTGCTTGTAAGTTCCTGGCCCGAGAATAATAACCGAGACCTTCCCACATTTTCAATAAATCATTTTCTTCTGCCCCCGCAAGTGCCTCCATGGTCGGGAAACTTTCGATAAACCGTTCATAATAAGGTATAACGGTATCTACCCTCGTTTGTTGAAGCATCACTTCGGAAACCCAAATGTAATACGGATTCGACGTTCTCCGCCAAGGCAGGTCTCTTTTTTCACGAAGATACCAGGAAAGAAGCGCTTCGCGGAATTCGTCTTTCTTCACTATTATTTGCATCATTTCCTCCTTATCGCATATGCTTATCATTGAGCATAAATGGGTATTGATATGTATATGACATTTAACCAACATCCTGTTGGCCCAAAGCCTCCGGCGGATGTCACAGATTTTGAAGGGAGTGGAAAACTCAATTCAAAATCTGGACGCAATCACTCCGAGGCGTGATTGATAAAGTCGATCCAATGCTTAGCAAGACTGCTTAGGTAAAAGGAGTGATCATTTGGATACTGGAACACATATTGTTATGGGTGTCGCACTTGGTGGCCTCGCTCTGGCGGACCCTGTCGTTTTAGCTGATAGTTCGACAATGAGCGCCGTGGTTGCAAGTGTTATTGTCGGCTCACTTATCCCGGATATCGATACCGTATTAAAATTAAGAAATAACGCTGTCTACATACGGCATCACAGAGGGATTACACATTCGATTCCCGCGGTATTATTATGGCCGCTACTTATTACAATACTCATGTCATTTTTCGTCCCACAAGCCAGCTTCATACATGTATGGGCGTGGACCTTTTTAGCCGTTTTTCTACATGTCTTCGTCGATATATTCAATTCCTATGGCACACAGGCATTACGACCTTTTTCCAACAAGTGGGTTGCAATTGGCGTCATTAACACATTCGATCCGATTATTTTCATATTGCATGCCGTCGCGATAATTATTTGGGCAATGGGGGCAAATCCGGTCTATACGATTTTGACGACATACGTAATAATCTTCTTTTATTATTTATTGCGCTTTGCGATCAAATCAGCCGTTAAAAAAGCCGTCTTCAATACGGTCCCTGATGCGACGAAAATCATTATCGCACCAACAATGCGTTTCTTCCAATGGAGAATAGCTGCTTCTTCAAAGGAGTGCCATTATGTTGGACGTGCTTATGGCAGGTCCGTTAATATTTACGACCGCTTTGAACGGGAACCTATGCCGAAGACCCCTGAAATTGATGTGGCCATGAGTGATAAAAACATCAAAGCGTTCACATCATTTTCTCCCATTTACAGATGGTCTGTCACCAACATCGGCGACATCTGTGAAGTGCGCTTAGTCGATCTTCGTTACCGAAGCAAAGGCTATTACCCATTTGTTGCGGTTGCACATATTGACAAGGAACTTAACGTCATAAATTCATATACAGGATGGATTTTCTCTGAGGACAAGTTACAAAAGAAACTCAACTTTGCGCCCAACTCTTAATATGAAGGTAAGTAAATACAAGTTTTTCTACATGGATCGATGTCTAGACTCCAGTCATCAGCCTCTCGGCCCACACAAAGTGGGTCATGCGGGGAGGAATTGAACTTCATCCCTCCTTGTCGCGACAGGATACCGCTATCCTAAGTTGCCTTCCACTGGCGCTTCATTTCTTAAGTTAAAGGCCCTCTACGTACAGGACGTACTAGTCCCGACGTTGCCACAAGACGTGGCGAATATATCCCTCCAGCGCTTGTCGGGTCTACCAAGGCGCTTGCGCTTTTCTTATTTGCCTTCTTTTACGGACTTCAGCATGGCAATCGGTAACGCCTCATCTGCACGTTCGCCGCCTAGTCTGTAACCCCAAGCAAAACGGCCTTTTAAATAGTCGACTTGAAAAAACATACCTTCGTCTCCGTCAATTCGGTACATTTCACCAGGAACAATTGTACTTGGGTCAATTAGGTAGGATTGCGCCATAACCATTTTCCGTTGGTAGACTGCAAACTCATTAAGGATGCCCAATTGTTCGGCTTTGCGTGCTTTTTCACGCAGCCGGCCTATTTCTGTACGTAATTCATGTTCAGTCATTGCACTATATTTTTTTTCAATCTCCATCTTCTTCATTCTCCTTCTTATCAATGAAATGATCTATTCGCTCAAACGGAATTCCTTTTTGATACATCGCCTGTTTCACTTTATTTTTCAAGTCTCGTCCACTAAACTTTGAACTATAGCGACGCCAAGCTTTCTCTCCGATTGAATCGGCGATAGCTGTCCATTCATCTTCTTCGCGCTCAAAGTTAATATTTGCAAGCGCTTGTTTAATAAGATCAAATGAATACCCTTTTCGAAGCAATGCATTCTGGATTTTTTGTTTTAATTGAGATGGAGTCACGGAAGGATTTGCATTTGCTGCCTTCTCCGCGAGTTTCGTTGCGATTTTAAGCTGTTCATCTTCCGAATAGGTTTCAAGCACTTTGATCTGTAATTCCTTCCCTATCCCTTTTTTTTGCATCTCTTGCTGAATTGCTTTTGGGCCTTTAGTGGATGAATTTTTCCGTGTTTGAAGAAGTGCCTCTGAATAGGTTTCATCATTTAGAAATCCAAGGCTTTTCAACTTCACAAGTGCTTCTAATACAATTGCTTCCCCATATCCCAATTCCAAAAGTTTTTTCTTCACTTCAAATTCACTGCGCATTCTGAAACCAAGATAATGGAGTGCCCGGTTAAATGCTTTCCGGATTTCGTCTTCATAGACCATCTCGTCAATCGACCAGTCTTCAAGAGACATCCCTTTCGTTAGACCGAATTTAACAAGCACCGATTCGTGGACACTGTATGCATACTTTTCATCCAGGAATATATTGTATCGTTCGTGATCTTTTTTCTGTTGTGATATTTTAGTAATTATAGGCACTTTTAACACGCCTCCCCTGCTTACTATTTAGTATACATGTTCCGTCCTTGCGCTTCAGCTTAATTGGTTCCAATATAGGGTATAGAATCCTAATGGGGGTGTCGGAAAATGAAAATCGTCATTGCAGGTGGGTCTGGTTTCGCCGGACAGAAATTAACGGATACTTTATTGAATGAAGGACATGAAATCATCATTTTATCCAGAAAAGATAGTAAGGTAGATGGCAACATAAAATACGTGAAATGGCTTCAGGAAGGTACCTATCCAGAAAACGAAATTATTTCAGCCGATGCCTTTGTCAACCTTGCCGGTGTATCCATCAACGAGGGGCGTTGGACCGCGGAACATCGCAAACAAATTTATGCTAGCCGAATGGAAGCGACCGATGAATTACTGCGAATCATCTCCGCTTTGCAAACAAAACCGGCTGTACTTGTCAACGCTAGTGCAATTGGTATTTATCCCGCATCAGAAGACAATGTATATACAGAAGAATCACTGGACTATGCGGATGACTTTCTAGGTCAGACTGTAACGGATTGGGAAAAGAAAGCGGCATCAGTGGAATCTGAAGGTATACGGGTCGTGTTTATGAGATTTGGAGTCATACTCGGAAAAAATGGCGGAGCATTGCCGCTTATGGTATTGCCGTACAAATTATTTGCGGGCGGAACTGTCGGCTCAGGAAATCAGTGGGTATCTTGGGTGCATATAGAAGATGTTGCACGTGCAATCACATTTACAATTGGCAATAAAAGCATAGACGGACCTGTAAACGTCACGTCGCCCTTTCCAAAACGAATGAAATACTTCGGTAAAACAATCGGTTCAGTGTTACATAGACCACACTGGATACCAGTTCCTTCATTCGTAATGAAAATAGTGCTTGGTAAAAAAAGCGCGCTTGTTCTAGAAGGACAGCATGTCTTACCAGAAAAGTTACTAAACAGCGGCTTTACATTTCATTTTCCGACGCTAGAGTCTGCACTAAATGATTTGTATACTAAAGACGTATAGTTCGGCTTCATCTGCGCATCCTACCCTAAAAGGAAAGGTGCGTTTTTGATGATAAAAAAACATGGGCCAGGTATTTTATTGGCAACTTTTATCGTAATGGTAGGATTTGTTTTCAATCCATTTTCAGCTAAGGCGGATGAATTTCATTGGGGCTTCAAGAAAGCTGCAGGAGGGATCCAACCTAGTGCTGGCGCTGCACTTGATTCAATGCTCGACAAACATGGGGCCATTTATAAAGGTAAGCCAGACGAAAAGATTGTCTATTTGACGTTCGATAACGGTTATGAAAACGGCTATACAGCAAGTATTTTAGATACATTAAAAAAAGAAGACGCTCCCGCGACATTCTTTCTCACAGGGCATTACTTGAAAAGTGCTCTCCCCCTCGTCAAACGGATGATTGCGGAAGGTCATGGAATCGGCAACCATACGTATGGACACCCGAACTTGGCCAATCTATCCGAACAAAGAATGGAAGAAGAATGGACCAAATTCGACAAGCTATTGAATGAAGTAACCGGGATCAAACGGACATACTACACAAGGCCCCCCGAAGGCGTGTTCAATGACAAAGTACTCGCCAAAGGTAACGAACTGGGATACAGGCACATTTTTTGGTCAGTCGCATTCATTGACTGGTACGCCGATAAACCCAAAGGTCGTGACTTTGCATATGGTGAACTAATGAAGCAGCTTCATCCTGGCGCCGTCATTCTAATGCACACGGTTTCACCTGATAACGCACAAGCTTTACCATCCTTTATCCAAGATGCCAAGAAAGCGGGTTATACTTTCCAGACGCTTGACGACCTTGTTTTAGAATATGAAAACGTTAACTCCATATTAAGATGATCAGTCAAGAATGTTGATTAACCATTTATTTGAATAAAATACTGGTGAGAAGGGCTTAATGACCTTATTTTTTCGGCCCGCTATCGGCTAACTATTCATGACAGATTTACTGAGGGTCCTAGTGTGGCTAGAATGTTGAAGTGAAAAGTGCAGTTTATTTGGAAGAAAAGAATAGTTGACATTCTATAGAAAGTGTCAGTGCCCGAAGATGCAATTTCGGGCACCTTTGCACGTTATACAATGCGTTCCTTGCTCACTTTTAGTAAAGATTATGCATCTAATTCATGAGATGTCTTATAGAATGTGACAGTTCTTTAAAATAAAAAAGATAAAAACCATAGAGAAAGTATCAGCCGCCAAAATTGTATCTTGGGCGGCTTTTCTCCAGGTAAGAAGCATACAATTCTTTCGTCCCAAAAAGCTTCAGCACTTCGTGTACTTATGCTTTTAAAGCGCGACGGATGAAGGACCACCATACGAGTACTGGAAAAACTGTGTAGGGATGCGACAAAACCGCATCCCTACACATCCAGACATCCCGGTAATCGTATAGAAGTCATTCAATCCAAAGCCCAACTATACAAGTAGCGGACAGGGGGCGATCAAGTTAGTTACTGATTACTTTTGGTAAATAAACAGACATGATGATCAGAAATAGCAAAAGCGTCCATTATTGGATGCTTTTTCTTATGCTGCAATTGGGCGTTGTTTCAGCTTCCCAATAAAAGACACGAGGAATAACACAGCCAAAAACAGTGAAATAAGTAGCAGGAAACTGAATCCGGCGTCAAATTCAAGAAAAAGTCCACCCAGAAACGGCCCGGTCAAACTCCCTAAACTAAAGAAAATCCCGCATAACAGGTTCCCAGTCGGCAACAAATGCTTCGGTGTTAAATCGGACATGTACGAAATACCGAGTGAAAAAATAGAACCCGAAAAAAGTCCAGCAATGAAAAACATAGCTATAACAGCAGTCGTAGATGTTTCAACAGTACTTGCGATGAAAAACGAGATAGACCCACCTCCTAGTGCGACAAGAAAGACCGGGCTTCTTCCAATCTTGTCCGATAGCATCCCGAGAGGTAACTGCGAAATAATCCCCCCTACGGAAAATGTAGCTAGAATAATTGTTACAGATGTAAATTCAACGCCGTTTCTGAGCGCATACACTGGATACATCGCATTTAGTGTAGATTCTAGAAAACCGTATCCAAATGGTCCAAGAAAAGCGAGCCAAGCAACAGCCATCGTCCCATTGAACCGTGCGGAAAGTCTTTCATTACCAGACTTCCCTTTCATAATATCTGGAAAGTCGTTTTTCAGCATAAAGACCAACGACCACGCAAGCATGCACAGTATTCCGGAGACTATGAACGGTAAACCTTCAAACACAATGACGAGCGGAGCGAATAATGGACCTGCCGCAAATCCGACGCCGAATGACAAACCATAAATCGCAATATTGCGTCCTAACCTTTGTTGCGGCGAAAAACTTGTAATCCATGTTTGAGTTGAAAAATGAAGTGCATGATCTCCGATGCCAATAAATAACCTTAGCACGTACCAAAACACGACACTTTTCCATAGCGGGAACAGTAGCAGCGATATAAAAACAAGCATGCCGCCCACAATGATAATTGGCTTATAGCCAAAACGACGGAGCGGTGCCTCCATAAAAGGTGAAACGAGTAACGTTCCTATGTATAAACCCGTGGCATTCAAACCATTCATCGAACTCGAAATGCCATCCTTTTCGAAGATGGCCGAAATAAGCGGCAACAGCATGCCTTGTGAAAATCCAGAAATCGATACAATAATAACAAGTATCCAAAAACGGCGCTTCTCTAGTTGTGAAAAAGCATCCATGTTTCCAACACTCCTCCACTTGAAGATCCTTGTTTGATTTTAGCACAAGAAAACGACGAAAACGAAAAAAAACATAAAGGCCCAGTCCATATCTGTTTGTCAGATTACGGCTGAGCCTTTACGTATGAATTGAACCTTCACTTTCCATCTGCATAAGTCGTATTAGTCTCCTGGCACACTGCCAGCGGACACTTACGAATCCCCTCCTTCTAAAATTCTTCCTCTTCGTCTTTTACCTGTTCCCGCTACCTTTCTATATTTTTTAGCTTAACTCTCACTTTTACATTCCAGCTAGTACTGACGCTGTCTGCATTCGGTTTGAGACTTCACCTCCACAGGACTAAATTTGGGTATAACGATACCTACATAGTTGAGCTTTCTCCTTTATAATTAAAGTTCTCAACCTCCTTAGTTTTCGTTTTGTTTACCCTTACTGCCATCCTCCCTTTCGTTTGATTAAATGAATCATAGCATATAGTTTTTGTATTGTAAAGATTATGTTAAAAAGAATATTCAATTATTATAAAGGTTCTATTCCCCTTCATTGATAAAATACGTTTTTTCGTTTACGATTACACTAATGAAAAGAGGTGTACGGATTGGATAAAGGACAAAAAAACGGTCATGTTGAAGGATTAAAAACACGGCTTCATCAATTTCTAGAAACGCTTGATACAATTGAACCAGAAACTGCAGACCTTCAGGAAATCGATCAGCTAATCAGCTTGCTAGACGACCTTGAAGAACAGATGGAAAAAATCAAATCAGATAAGTAACAAGCAATAACTAAGGGGGAATTCGAGAATGTACATAGAACAACTTGAAAAAAGCATGTATGATCTCATTTGCGAAACGTCAACAAATCTTCCGAAAGATGTGCGCCGAAAAATCCTTGCAGCAAAGGAATTAGAAGATGCTGGTACACGTGCAGCAATGAGTCTTGATACGATTACAAAAAATATCAATATGGCCGACGAAAAAATGTCGCCAATCTGCCAGGATACCGGCATGCCGACGTTCAAAATCAAAACACCAGTCGGAGTGAACCAGATTGAGATTAAAGCCGCGATTAAGCGTGCGATTGTTCAAGCTACAAAAGACACTAAACTCCGCCCGAACTCCGTCGACTCACTGACAGGGGAAAATAGTGGAGATAACCTTGGTACAGGTGTTCCAGTCGTAAAATTCGAACAATGGGAACAAGATCATATCGAAGTGAAACTGATTCTAAAAGGCGGTGGCTGTGAGAATAAAAACATTCAATATAGCCTGCCAGCGGAACTGGATGGACTTGGCCGTGCGGGACGCGATCTTGATGGCATCCGTAAATGTATTTTACACTCTGTATATCAAGCCCAAGGGCAAGGGTGTTCTGCAGGTTTCATCGGCGTCGGAATCGGCGGAGACCGAGCTTCAGGCTATGAACTTGCGAAAGACCAACTTTTCCGCGAAGTTGATGATCTAAATCCGAATCCAAAACTTGCAGAACTTGAAGAATATACCTTGGAATCAGCAAACAAACTCGGCATCGGAACAATGGGCTTCGGGGGCGAAGTTACCCTTCTTGGCTGTAAAATTGGCGTCATGCACCGTATCCCTGCAAGCTTCTATGTTTCTGTAGCGTATAACTGCTGGGCATACCGCCGCATGGCTGTCGATATCGATGCTGGATCTGGTGAAATTACGAACTGGCATTACAATGATGGTGAAAAAATTGCTTTTGCACAAGATGATACTAATCAAAATGAGGCGAAACAAACCGCACGTACTGTCGAGCTCACTGCCCCGATTTCAGAAGAACAGATCCGTGATTTGAATGTCGGTGATGTTGTCAAAATCAGCGGAATGATGTATACAGGTCGTGATGCAATCCATAAATATTTATCAGAAAATGACTCACCTATCGACCTTGATGGACAAATCATTTATCATTGCGGCCCAGTTGTGATGAAAAATGAAGATGGCAGTTATGAAATCAAAGCTGCGGGACCCACAACATCAGCCCGTGAAGAACCGTATCAAGGCGACATCATGAAGAAATTCGGAGTTCGTGCTGTTATAGGTAAAGGCGGAATGGGTCCGAAAACGTTGGCCGCTTTAGAAGAACATGGCGGTGTCTACTTGAACGCAATCGGCGGCGCTGCACAGTATTATGCCGACTGTATTAAGGCAGTCGAAGGTGTTGACCTTCTTCAATTTGGTATTCCTGAAGCAATGTGGCATCTGCGAGTTAAAGACTTCACTGCAGTTGTTACGATGGACTCCCACGGCAACAGCTTGCATGCCGATGTCGACAAGTCTTCACTTGAAAAACTGTCTCAGTTTAAAGAGAAAGTATTTAGCTAATTGAGTAAGGCATCTTATGTCGGAGTAATTCCCGGTATAAGATGCCTTTTTTTATTAGAAGTGTATTAATAGTTCGCGAAGTGGGATGAGCTTGTGGGAATTCAACGACACTGTTGGCAAACTCGACCACCAATCCACAGAACTGAGCAACAACCTACCGAAACTTGACGACAGCAAAGAAACTCTGCGACAAACCTTGTTAACCACTCCCTCATCCCCTACCTTCAATACAAACTAGTATCTATTTCCTTTCCAGTTGGATATACTATAATCATAAACAATAATAACTATTAACTGATACTCGTTATCACCAACTAACATTAGTCGGTTCCCACCAACGGGAGCCGACTTTCATACATTAATGAGCTATTTGAAATTGACTATCATTATCAATTAGGAGGAAGAAACTATGAATACTCTCACTGAACATCGACCAAAAAAAAATATAGTTTGGCCAGTGTATCTTGAATTGATTGCTGCGATTCTATCAGGTGCACTAATTCTTACAGCTTGGATGGTTGGTAGGAACGGATTAGAAACCCTGTCTGTCCCCCTCTACATTACCGCCTTTTTAATAGGTGGATTTGCCAAAGCGAAGGAAGGCATTGAAGAGACGATCAACAACAAGGACCTGAACGTAGAGATGCTAATGGTTTTCGCGGCAATCGGTGCTGCATTAATTGGGTACTGGGCGGAAGGAGCAATCCTCATTTTCATCTTTGCAATCAGTGGTGCGCTTGAAACCTACACGTTGAATAAAAGCCATAAGGAAATTTCAGCACTTATGAAATTACAGCCTGAAGAGGCATGGCTGATTCAAGAAGATGGTACTGATATCAAAGTATCAACCGCTTCCCTAAATGTCGGATCCATCTTACTCGTCAAACCAGGTGAAAGAGTTCCGGTAGACGGAAATATCACTTTTGGCACTTCTTCCATCGATATGTCTGCCATAAATGGCGAATCAATTCCCGTCACAAAAGAAGTCGGTGATGAACTATTCGCGGGTACAGTCAATTTGAGCGGTGCTATCCAAATTAAAATGACAAAGCCTAGTTCTGAAACACTTTTCCAAAAAATCATTACACTTGTTCAAAGCGCACAAAGTGAGAAATCACCTTCACAGCAATTTATCGAACGATTTGAAGGTACTTATGTAAAAGTCGTTATCATTATGGTGCTAATCATGATGGTTGTGCCCCATTATTTAGTTGGATGGGATTGGACGACTACAATCTATCGTGCAATCGTGCTGCTTGTCGTTGCTTCCCCGTGTGCGCTAGTCGCATCTATTATGCCAGCGACACTTGCCGCGGCCTCTAACGGAGCAAGGAAAGGTGTTCTGTTCAAAGGTGGGATCCACCTAGAACATTTGGGTTCACTTAAAGCGATTGCTTTTGATAAAACCGGTACATTAACGAATGGTAAACCAGTTGTAACAGACTTCTATGTACGTGATGACGCAGATACAGATACAACACTAGCGATTCTTGCAAGTATTGAGTCTCAATCTAATCATCCACTTGCAGTTGCAATTACAAATTATGCGATTGATAAAGGGCTAACCCTAGAGCGCAATCTGCAGATTGAAGATGTGCCTGGTCATGGGATCAGGGCATTTGTAGATACACAAGAACTACTCGTAGGAAATCCACGTTTTGTCGGAAAAGAATTGGCAGAAGAGTTTCATCAAGGCGTCGCTTTATCCCTTGCAGATGATGGGAAAACAATTATCTTCATGAAAGACGATAAGGGCATTATTGCTTCCGCGGCACTAAGAGATACATTACGCCCTGAGGCTATCGAGGCAATAAGTCAATTAAAGCAAGCAGGGATTTTAACAATTATGTTAACAGGAGATAATCAGAAAACGGCTGCAGCTATCGCAAAAGAAGCTGGGCTCGATTCATTCGTTGCAGAATGTCTGCCTGAAATGAAAGTTAATCACTTGAAACGTCTCCTTATTGAGCATAAAAATGTAGGTATGGTCGGTGATGGGATCAACGATGCACCTGCACTTGCTACCGCAACATCAGGTATCGCAATGGGCGAAGGTACCGATGTTGCGCTCGAAACTGCAGATATCGTCCTCATGCAGAATGATTTAAGACGTATCTCCTATGCCATTAAGTTATCCCGAAAAATGCAACGGATTGTGAAGCAGAATGTCTTGTTCTCGATTTCGATCATCATGGTGCTAATTGTTTCAAACTTCCTGCAAGTCGTTGATCTGCCGCTTGGTGTTATAGGACACGAAGGTAGCACTATCCTCGTCATCTTAAACGGTCTCAGGATGCTTAACCGAATTGAATAAGCATTTACTATTTTTAAATAGAATAAAAGCAATGCATCCTATCACAGGACCGCATTGCTTTTTTCTTTAGCTTTTATCAACTGAGTTCTCTCTAACATGACAGCATTAAGTTGGCCACCAAGCATTAGTATAATCGCCGAGAAATATAACCACATCATTAACACGATAATTGCTCCAATACTTCCGTATGTACTGGAGTAGTTACCATAACTACCAACATAAAATGAGAATGCAAGAGATGCCAGAATCCAGCCAACTGTCGCAAATAGCGCTCCAGGTAATACACTTTTAAATTGAATCTTCAAATTAGGAACCAACCAATAGATAAGTGAAAATACAAACAAGATAAACACGGGCGGTACTAGCCAACGTAAACCAGCCCACAATATGAGGAAACCTTCCTCCAATCCCATGTAAGAGAATGCAAGAACCCCAATCTGTTGTCCGAATACCGGCAATATAAGTGCCACTAGTAAAACAGCGATTAGCATAATAGTAAAGACAACTGACATACCACGAGCCATGATGAAGGAACGTGATTCTTCGGTGAAATAAGATTGGTTCAAAGCTTTCGTCAATGCGTTCATACCTTTAGATGCTGACCAAACCGTTGCAAGTGCACCAATTGATAGTAAGCCACCATTGCGATTTTTCAAGATTTCGTTTAATGTGTTCTCGATTAGCATAGCAACGCTTTCTGGTGCATAGTCTCGAATCAATAAGAAAACCTCGGCTTGGTTAAAGTTTAAATAAGGTAGCAGTGTCATTATAAAGATTAATAGTGGAAACAAAGACAAGAGGAAAAAGAAGGCGAGCTGCGAGCCAAGGCCCGTTATGTCGACTTTCTTTATCCGAACAAGAAGTTCTTTCAAAAATCCGCTTGTTGTTGTAACGTCAAATTCCTCAAGCCCGCCTTCTTTAACATCAACTAAAAACTTCCTGGCAGCAGAGTCCTTCCCGAAATTATCAAGTTTCTCCCTATACTTCCTAGACTTCTCTTCTTGGATTGGCGTAGGTGTTGAACCTTCATCATTCTTCAAACCTTCGTCACCCCTTTCAATACTTTTCACTTTTTAAACCAACGCAATATTCCTAAGGCGTTTCATTAACAATTGACTTGTATTCATCTTTCGATTCAACAAATGCTTCCTTCGTATCCACGACTATACCTTTTACTTGCGGCGTAAGTGTTTTTAACTCTTCTACCTGAGCTTTAATATATGATATATCACCTGATAGTTGCACATAGACAGACCTATATTTGTCTTTTTTCTCCTCCAATTTCCATTTGAGAACATCCGGATTTTTCATATAAAATTTCATTCCCGTTATACAATTATTTGATTTCTTTACGATATGTTTTCGAGTACTCCGATCGAACATACTTACAACTGCACCCGTAAGTGCACCCACAATAATAAATGTACCAAATTTGCTATTACCCACTATAAGCCCTCCAATTCAAACTCTTTTGCATATACAATTATACCCTAGGAAGAAGAAAAACAAACAATCTAACTGAATTCTAAAAATAAAGCTTGACGAATGCTGCAAACTTTCGGAATATTAACAACAAGGATGACGAAATAAAGAGATTGAGAGGACGTGAGGTGGGAACGAAGAAAACTGGGGTGAGCGTTCTTAATGTAAAATAGCACAATTGGGGGTAATGGAATGGATGGAATAACAGCGTTTTTAGATAAACTCGGGGGTATTATTTGGGGTCCACCTTTACTAATTTTACTTGTTGGTACAGGAATTTATTTAACCTTTAGGCTCGGACTTATTCAGTTACGATTATTACCATATGCGTTAAAGTTAGTATTCACAAAAAATCAGGATAAGAATTCCGAAGGTGATATTACCCACTTCCAAGCCCTTATGACAGCGATGGCTGCAACCGTAGGCGTAGGGAATATTGTGGGTGTTGCTACCGCTATTTTCCTCGGCGGTCCAGGTGCCTTGTTCTGGATGTGGGTTTCAGCATTCTTCGGAATGGCTACAAAATACGGTGAAGCAATTCTTGCCGTTAAATACCGCGTTAAAGATGCTAATGGTCAAATGGCCGGCGGACCAATGTATTACCTTGAACATGGATTGAAAATGAAATGGCTTGGTGTATTATTTGCTATTTTCGGTGCTATAGCAGCATTTGGTATCGGTAATGGGACGCAAGCAAAAGCAGTGGCAGACGTCATGAATCAAACTTTTAGTGTGCCACATTGGGTCTCCGGTCTTATTCTTGTTGTATTGGCAGGAATGGTTATCTTGGGTGGTATTAAAACAATTGGTAAAGTTACATCATTCTTTGTTCCAATCATGGCAGTGTTTTATGTTCTTGCCGGAGTAATTGTACTAGTCTTGAACGTCGGGCTAATTCCCGAAGCTTTTGCTACAATTTTCAAGTATGCATTTAGTGGTGAAGCGGTTGCAGGTGGTGCAATTGGTACAGTTATCCGTTTCGGAGTTGCTCGTGGAGTATTCTCGAACGAAGCTGGTCTTGGATCCGCTCCAATTGCTGCAGCAGCTGCAAGAACAGATATGCCTGGACGTCAAGCACTAGTTTCAATGACACAAGTACTCTTTGATACATTAATTATCTGTTCCATTACGGGCGTTACAATCATAATGTCTGGCATTTGGAAAGATAATCCTGACAATCTTACAGGTGGTGCTTTAACATCTGCCGCTTTCGGACAATTTCTAGGTAGCGCCGGTCCGATCGTCGTTTCAATTGGACTATTATTCTTTGCAACATCAACAATCTTTGGTTGGGCATATTATGGAGAGAAGTGTTTCCAATACTTGTTCCCAAATCCAAAAATCCTTATTTATTACCGTCTTGTATTTATTGCCGTGATTTTCGTTGGGGCAACTGCTACGCTTGACGTAGTTTGGTTATTTGCTGACGTAATGAATGGACTAATGGCAATACCAAACTTAATCGGCCTTCTTGGATTATCTGGCGTAATCATTTTCGAAACAAAACGTGTTCAAGCCAAAATCAAAGAAGAAAAAGAAGCCGCAAAACGAGGATAATCTCCAATTCGATTTGACAGTCCTGGAGAATAATGAAATGATAGGTCCAAAGCTTTTCGAAAGGTGGACAATACTATGGATTTATCTAACCCTACACCAGAAAACGTTTCTTATATGATTGACAAAATTACAGAAAAACTTCGTATGGTAAACTCAGCGGCTATGAATTCGGACAATTTTAGCACATCTAAATACGATGACTTGCACTATATGTACAAAATGGTCATGAAACGTACTACTATTACACCAAATGAAATGCAGGCAATTGCTGCTGAACTTGGTACACTAAGAAGTTAATCAATCAAAAAAAGATTCGCCGGTATGATTTTACCGGCGAATCTTTTTTATATGGATATATTTCCACGTCTGTTAATTAACCAGTAAATAAACACTAGGTGCACCTTGTATGGTTACTCTTGGATTACTTTGGACTTAACGACTTCTACATCATTACCGTGATGTTTTGATGTATAGGAAGCTACAGGCACCTACTCACAACAGGATTACTATAGAAAGTATGGCTAGAAGTGACGGTGTCACTTCTAGCCATACTAGGGCCCCTCAGTAATTCTGTCATGAATAGTTAGCCGCAAGTGGGCCGAAAATAGTCCAGTGAAAATGAAGATCATCAAGCCCTTCTCACCAGGATTTTATGCGAATAAATGGTTAATCAACAGACGTGATATATTTCATTCAAATGCAGTTCCATCCTTCAGAACAAGTGGCTGGATAAGCACTTCAACCCGACGATTTTTACTTCGTCCCACAGCTGTTTCATTTGATTCGATTGGCTGAAACTCTCCGTACCCTTTAGCACTGAATAAAAGTGGGTTGATTTCTTCATTTCTCACAATACTTTTCAGGAAGTTCACGGCTCTCATTACACTGAGTTCCCAATTCGATTGGAATTGAGCATTCCCGATTGGAACATTATCCGTATGACCCGTAACGACGATTTGACGTGGTGGGTCAAACACAAGAAGCTCCGCAATATCATCCGCAATCCCTATATATTCAGGCTTAATATCTGCCATCCCTGGACTGAAGAGGATACTATCCCTAATCGTAACCATCAGTCCTTCATCCGTCATTTTGGTTTCGAACTGATTCTCTAGTTCATTCACCGCAATATACTCATCTACTCTATCCTGGATTTCAGCAAGTGACTTCTGATCTTCAATATAGGATGTATTTTCGTCCTTTGAACCAACAGAATCCTTCGGTATCGGCACAGCTGTAGGCGCCGCATTATCCATCACACCTTGTCCACTATCAAATATTTCACCGAATACTGCTGACATTTGTTGAAGTTTGACTTCATCTACTGAGCTTGAGGCAAATAGCACGATGAATAACGCGAGAAGAAGAGTCATAAGGTCAGAGTATGGCAATAGCCATGACTCATCTATATGGTTCTCGGCCTTTTTTCTCTTACGCCTCTTCGACAAACTCCTCAGCCCCTTTACCGCTATTGTTTGTGGCAGCTAACTTTCGGCGTTCTTCCGCAGACAGATATGAGGACAGCTTTTGTTCAATAACGCGCGGTGCTTCCCCTTCAAGAACGGAGAGGACCCCTTCAATCATCATCTTCTTTTGTCTTACCTCTTCGTGCGATTTACGTTTTAATTTATTCGCAAATGGATGCCAAAGCACATATCCAGTAAAAATACCTAGCAATGTCGCAATAAAGGCTGCTGAAATCGCATGACCCAGGGCATCAATATCATTCAAATTACCAAGTGCCGCAATTAGACCAACTACCGCCCCAAGAACACCTAGCGTCGGTGCATACGTCCCCGCCTGTGAAAATATTTGTGCTCCAGCGGAATGCCGATCTTCCATAGCTTCCACTTCTTCACTTAACACATCACGGATATAATCTGCATTTTGTCCATCAATTGCGAGGCCCAATCCATTTTTCAAAAACGGATCATTAATTTCATCAGTTTTTGCTTCAAGCGATAATAATCCTTCACGTCGCGCAATATCTGCCCAACTTGAAAACATACGGATGATATCAGAATCGGAGGCAAGTTTCTGTTCTTTAAAAAGCACGCCAAATAATTTAGGGACACGTTTTAACTCATTCATTGGAAATGCAATGATAACAGCTGCAAGCGTTCCTACAAGTATTATTAGTATAGCTGCCATATTAAATAGGCTATCTACTGGGACACCTTTCATCGTCATACCAACAAGAAGTGCAACAAACCCTAATACTAGTCCAATTACTGTCGATAAATCCATAAGTTGACCCTCCAAGTATTCTATTCTTCTTCTTATTTCGGCATCTTTAGCCTATTCTTTAGGCGCACAGGAGTAATAAATATCTGCGACCTTTCACACTGTCACAATTTGCCCACCATTAACGGGTAGTAAGGCCCCCACTGATTAAAGATTAACTTCATCAACAAATTTGACGTTGCAGGGCGAGCCTGTAAATTGGTACTATTATAGAAGATAGAGGAAGGAGTAATTATTATGTCTACTTTCGAAAAACAATTATCCCGCTATGCTGAACTAGCAGTAAAAGTAGGAGTCAATATTCAACCTAATCAATACCTTTATATCAGTGCTTCAACAGATACAACTGAATTCGTGCGTCTTGTAACTGAAAAAGCTTATGAAGCGGGTGCACGTCAAGTCTTTGTTGATTGGGCCGATGACATGATTTCCCGACTGCGTTATGAAAAAGCACCTGCTGATTCTTTTGCTGAATTCCCAGAGTGGAAGGTAATGGAACGCGAACAACTCGCGGAAAAAGGTGCTGCATTTATGAGCATCATATCCCAAAGCCCCGACTTATTAAAAGGAATTGACCCGTCACGCATTGCTGACACACAAAAAGCCTCTGGACAAGCACTCGACAAATATCGGCAGTATGTACAGTCTGATAAAATTAGCTGGACTGTAATCGCCACTCCTTCAAAAGCATGGGCAGCAAAAGTGTTCCCAGAGCTCTCAGAAGAAGAACAAATTCCAGCACTTTGGACTGCTATTTTCAAAGCAGTACGCACTGACCAGCAAGACCCAATCCAAGAATGGATCAATCATAACAAGCATCTGCACGCCAAAGTCGATTACCTAAATGGAAAAAGGTACCGCAAACTTCATTACAAAGCGCCAGGTACTGACCTAATTGTTGAATTGCCTGAAGGTCACTTGTGGTGCGGAGCTGGCAGCGTCAATGAGAAGGGCCATACTTTCATGGCTAATATGCCAACAGAAGAAGTATTCACTGTTCCTCTAAAAACGGGCGTCAACGGCTATATCTCTAGCACAAAACCATTAAGCTATGGCGGCAATATCATTGATAACTTCAAATTAACATTTAAAGATGGACGCGTAACTGAGGTTTCAGCCGAACAAGGCGAAGAAGTCTTGCAACGTCTAATTGATACAGATGAAGGCGCAAAACATCTTGGTGAAGTCGCACTTGTTCCACATGCTTCACCGATTTCACAATCGGGGCTTCTCTTCTACAATACATTGTTCGATGAGAATGCATCGAATCACTTTGCGCTCGGCAGTGCCTATTCATTTTGTATCGAGGGTGGAAAAACGATGGCACGTGAAGAGCTCGTTAAACGTGGTTTAAACCAAAGTATCACTCACGTCGACTTCATGGTCGGATCAGAAGTTATGGATATTGATGGAATCCAAGATGACGGCTCTTCAGAACCAGTATTCCGCGGGGGTAATTGGGCTTTCTAATAATCGTCACAATTAGGTAAAACATTTCATGAAACCCTTAAATAATTTGGGTTTTTACTGTATACTAATGATAGTACCTAAACTAACAACTTTGAGAGGGGTCATATATATGGGCTTGATGTTCGCTACAGTTATCGGTTTTATGGTTTGCCTCGGTTTAACAGCTGTGTTCATAATGCACTATCTTTCTTCGGCTATGATTTCTGCCGATTCTTCTAGAATTGATCCAAAACCAGACACGAGTTTCTAAGAGTTGCCTAAAGGCAGCTCTTTTCTTTTTACATATTTTCACGTATGATAATTAAAAAACCTACAGAATGGGAGTATACAATGACAATTCTTTCAGAAATACTTGATTATAATGATACATTTGTAACTGAAAAACAATATGAACAATACGCAACAACAAAGTTTCCGGATAAGCGAATTGTAATATTGACATGTATGGATACAAGACTGACTGAATTGTTGCCTAAAGCGATGAACTTAAAAAACGGCGATGCTAAAATCATTAAAAGCGCTGGCGCAGTCGTCACACATCCATTTGGCGGTATAATGAGAAGCCTAATTGTAGCTGTTTATGAGTTACATGCAGATGAAGTTTATATTGTTGGACATCACGATTGTGGCATGAGTGCAGTCGATACTGGTCGCATTATTAAAAAGATGTCTGACCGTGGGATTGATGAAACTATTTTTAAGACGCTAAAATACTCTGGGGTCGACATGGAAGATTGGCTGCACGGATTTGGCGAAGTAACTGAAAGCGTTAAGATGAGTGTTGATGCAGTTCGGAATCATCCACTTATGGATACCAAAGTATCCGTCCACGGGCTCGTAGTCCATCCTGACACTGGAAAGCTTGATATTATCGTAGATGGATATAAATATAACTCTCGGGTGTGATTTCGATTCATTTCCCGGGAAATAAACAAAAGCCGATTCCATTTTACAGGAATCGGCTTTTTATATTAGCTATTAATCTCCGCATAGCGGTCTTACCCTTTCAAAAATCATCCTCCACTACAGCATAGATGTAATGGTCTTCCCAGACTCCATTAATGTAAAGGAGTTTGCGCAACAGTCCTTCTTGGAAGTACCCGGACTTCTCCAACACTTTTAACGAACCGCTATTGCGAGGTGAAACATATGCCTCTACCCGATGTAAAGCGACTTTGTCGAAAGAAAACTTAGTAACAAGACGGACAGCTTCCGTGCCGATTCCCCTACCCGTTTCACGCTCATCGATCGAATAGCCGACGAAGCCGCTAGAAAATGGAAGTCTTTTAATACTGTAAAGCGAGATATGACCAATTAGCCTGTTTGTACCCATTTCGAAGATGCCGAAGTTGTACTCCCTCCGGTCCCTCATCTGATAAATCGACTCTCTGATTTTCTCTCTTTGGACAGCCACAGTAAAATAACTGCTTTCGTGCCGCGGTTCGAAAATAGACCAGTATTCTTTATTAGCGCTTATCAATTCCGTGAAGATAAAAGCGTCTTCCTCTGTCAATATTCGTAAATAACAAGTTTGCCCTTCAAGCAAAATCAATTCATATTCACCCTTTTACCGAAGTAAGTTCCAAGAACTCCTCAACATCTTTTACGCATAGCGCCACGCCTTTTGCCCAAAACTCTTGTTTCGTAATATCCTCACCTAGATGCTTCATTGCAAGGTCTTCGACACTCATAACCGCAGTGTCCCGTAAGAGCGCCATATATTTCTGTTCAAATCCTTCACCATCTTCCAAAGCTTTTGCATAGATGCTAAGGGAGAACAAATAACCGAACGTGTACGGGAAGTTGTAGAATTGTACGCCCGTAATGTAGAAATGGAGTTTCGATGCCCAGAAGTGTGGATGGACCGTATTAAGAGCGTCTCCGTAAGCTTCTTTCTGCGCTTCTGCCATCAGCTCGTTCAATCTTTCAGCCGATACGATACCATTTTTGCGCTCTTCATAAAATCTCGTCTCAAAAAGGAATCTCGCATGAATATTCATAAAGAGTGCGACACTACGTTGAATTTTGTCTTCCAGTAGTGCAATTTTCTCATCCTTAGTTTCAGCCGCTTTTACAGCAGCATCCGCGACTATCATCTCTGCAAATGTCGATGCCGTTTCAGCTACACCCATCGCATATTGGCGATTCATCCAATGGACTGGACGCAGTGCATATGAATGGAACGCGTGACCCAATTCATGGGCAAGTGTTGCAACATTCGACATTGTACCGCTATAAGTCATGAAGATACGGGATTGCTCGGATGCTGGCATGCCCGTACAAAAACCACCTGGACGTTTGTTCGGGCGATCCTCCGCCTCTATCCAGCTATCTTCAAACGCCTGGCGAGAAAATGCTTCCAATTCAGGACCAAATTCTCTAAAGTGTTTTAGGATGAATTCTGCACCTTCTTGATAAGACATCTTTTTTGTTGATGCTGTAACTGGTGCATCCATGTCATACCAGTTAATCTTGTCAGTACCTAGCATTCTCGCTTTGACGTTCAAGTATTCTACAAACGGTTGTTTATTTTCACCAATTGCTCCCCACATTGCATCGAGTGTCTCTTCACTCATTCTATTTCGGAGAAGCGGCTCCTTCAATACTGAATCCCAGCCACGTTTTTTGTATACTTCAAGCCTAAAACCCGCAATACGATTTAATGCAGATGCAAAGAAGTCTTCTTTTCCTTCCCAAGCTTCTTCCAGCGCTTCAAATGAGCGCTTTCTCACGTCTGCATTCTCATGCGAACTTAGGTTATTTGCCTGCCCAACGGAAACCTCTTTTTCTTCTCCGTCCAGTTCGATTTTGATTTTGATGTCACCTACGAGCATGTCGTATAGCTGTCCCCAGCCATGATAGCCGTCTACGCTTAGTGATGTGATCAAACTCTCTTCTTCTTCAGACAGTTTCAAGTTGACCTCTTCACGCCATTCATTCAGTACAAATGCAAATGCCTTTAGTTCATCCGATTCCATTAATCCATTCCATGTATCTTCATCAGACTTTGCGAGCGTTTGTCGGGTTTTAAGCCCGATTGTAGAAAAGCGTGCCTGGAGTGTTCCAATTTCGCCTTGCAGTTGCAATGCTTTTTTATCTGTTGTATCTGCCGCAAGGAAACACCCGATAACAGCACCTGCCTGTGACAGGTTAAGCGCCACCTCTTTTAATGATTCAATTAGGTTCGCTACTTCTATTGACGCGCCAGCCGACTGAGGAACTTTAAATGCAGAAGCCGTTTCTTCTAATGAACCTAGCTTTTCTTTTACGCTATCCAAATGTGTCCGCAGCTCTTGCGATTCACTTCCACCTTTAAAAAATACATCAAGATCCCATACCTCAGAATACGTTGTTTGTGTCACTATTATTCCCCCTCATTTCATTCTAAATCTTCTAAAAACACAAATTGATTATAACATGAATCTTCGGAGTACGAAATATTACAATTGTGACGGAAGGTTCATACTTTCCTTCGCAGGTTCCACTATTCCTCTGTATACTATTCAGTAGGAGGATTTAAATATGTTTAGAATTATTATTATGACCTTTTCGCTCATTGCGGTCGTTCTAGTCAATGCAGCTGCGAATATAATGCCTATCAATGGGAAAACGACCGGAGAAATTTCAACTAGTTTACCGGTGTTATTTACACCTGCAGGTTATGCTTCTTCAATTTGGGCAGTTATTTACCTGCTTCTCGCTATCTGGTTATACGGCTTTATGCGCAACAAGGTAAACGTTGACCATGCTTTATTTAATCGGAGGGTAGTTTTGTTTGTGCTCAGCTCCCTATTAAATATCACTTGGATTTTGTTCTGGCATTTTGGCTTCTTCGGATGGTCAATTGTTATCAATATGGCACTTCTTATAACACTGTTAACCATTTACTTTACTTATTCTATAAAGGATAGTCATTTTCATGGTAGAATTCCGATCGCTGTCTATTTGGGATGGACTTTTGTAGGCACCATTGCGAATATCAGTTACGTCCTCACGTTGAACGAATGGTCTGGTTGGGGACTAAGCGACCCGTTATGGACCGTTATCTATTTATCCATCGCAACCGCTGTTGCACTTCATTTTTTATACCATTATGAAGATATAGCATTTAGCGCAGTCTTCATATGGGCATTTATAGGCATTACTGTGAAAAATGGTGCAGATGAACTATTCGTTTCCGCCGCGGCCCTATTTCTTGCAGCTACAATAGCAGGATTCATGTTCTTCAGAAGAAAGTCATTCACAGCTAAATAAAAAATCGCCGTCCCCACATAGGGCAGAACGGCGATTTTCTATTTTCGCTCTAAAAGACGCGGTGCTGTAGTGAATAATATTGACGCAACAATTGCTGATAGGATTATTGCAGGAATCATGTAACTAGCATTGTAAACGAGTGAATAAAGCCATACTGGTTGCCCAACAGGCGCGTATGATGCAAAGAATACAATTCCACCAATAAAGTGGATCCCAAAGCGTAAAAGTCCGCCAATTACAGTACCTACTACGATAGCCACTACCATTGATCCTTTGTCGCCTTTCGCTTTACCACTTAACAGCCATGCAAGTGTAACGCCTGCCACCCCTACGAGCGTGTAAGCCACGAAGTAATCAAGCGCTGCTTGTATTACATTTAGAACATATCCACCCATCATCAGTTGCAGTAGACCGCTGACAAGGCCTGTTAGCATGCCGCCTACAATCCCCCATCTAAATGCCATGACAACAATTGGTAACATCGACAGCGTAACGGAGCCACCTTGTGGCATTGTAAATCCGATTTTATCGAGAATAAATGAAATTGCACCTAAAATAGCTATTTCAAGTAAAAGTTGAAGTCTCTTCCTATCCAAATTAATTCATCCCTTTCCTAATTCAGCGAAAGATGTGGGCACAAAAAAAGACACCCCGAAATAGATGGGACATCGAATATGTCATTTTCCATCCACATTCCTACGCAAGAATAATCTTACAGGTTCTAAGGGTCAGGACGTCTAATCCAATCTCAGCCAAAATAGGCTCCCCCTGTGGTTCCAGTAATTTAGTTGTCTAGTTAATTGTATAAGATGGGGATCCTTTAAGCAAGATGATTAACAAGGATGGTTATTATCCTATATAGTCAAAGTAAATGGAGGGATTCCTGTGTCGAACAATAAACTATTAGCTGCCCTATGCTATTTCAGTGTCTTCTTCACCCCTTTACTTGTACCTGTCATTGTTTATTTTGTTTCCGATGACCGTGAAGTAAAACACCATGCCAAACGCTCCCTCGTTTCACATCTTGTTCCCGTTGTACTTCTTATTGCAGGATTTATCATTTTTTCTTTTTCAATGTTTTCCTTTACCTACAGCATGGATGGAATGCCGAGTGGCAACTTTGGCTTTTGGCAATTAACACCTGTCTTATTCATGCTAGTTTACGGCCTACTGCTCATAGCTATTCTAATTTGGAATGTGTTTCAAGGTGTTAAAGTGTTGAAGTAGATGTTTATAAAACCACCCGTTCGGGGAAAAGGTAAAGTATGCTTTGTTTAGGAGTGATTAGTAATGAATATTGGAAAGTTATTAAAAACCGCCATTAAATTGGCACCTATCGTCTATCCGATTGTTCGCAAAGTAATGAATGAAAAAAAAGCAACCAGCACGACAATTCCAAGAAAATAATTCGACAGTCTGCAAACGTTATTTAAGTTTGCAGGCTTTTTTGTTAAGCTCATTATGATATAGTATGGTATGGAAAAGAATGAACGGAAGAAAGGATTTGAGCTTAATGATTGCAAAAACTGAACAGGAAATCGAAGCGCTAAAAAAAATCGGTAAGATTGTTGCTGAAATTAGGGACACCATGAAAGAAGCGACTGTCCCTGGTATAACGACGAAAGAAATTGATGAAATCGGTGGACGCCTATTCAAAGAAAAAGGCGCAATTTCAGGGCCTATCGCAGAATATGATTTCCCCGGATTCACATGCATCAGCGTCAACAGTGAAGTCGCCCATGGTATGCCTGGTTCTCGTGTCATAGAAGATGGAGATCTCGTTAATATTGATGTCTCAGGTTCCTGCAATGGTTATTTTGCCGACACTGGCATTTCATTTGTTGTCGGTACACCCGATGAAAAGAAACAACAATTATGTGATGTGGCTAAAAGTGCATTTGAACGTGCAATGACGAAAGTGAAAGCTGGTTCTAGCTTAAATCAAATCGGTAAAGCAGTTGAACGCGAAGCAAAAGAACATGGCTTAAAAGTGATCAAAAATTTAACTGGCCACGGCATCGGTAAAGCGTTGCACGAAGAACCTTCGCATGTTCTCAATTATTATGACGCATGGGATAAGACACTTCTAAAAGAAGGTATGGTTCTTGCAGTTGAACCGTTCATCTCTGAAAAAGCGGATCATATTATCGAATCTGGAGATGGCTGGACGTTCATCACACCTGATAAATCCCTTGTAGCTCAAATCGAGCATACAATCATTGTCACAAAAGGCGAACCAATTATTTTGACTCAACTATAAGTATTATGTGGTTTGTCTAGTGAGTGTTTAGTGTGACCTTTTCTATTCAGTGTGTGGTGCGTTCTTTCAATATATAGAGAAAAGGGCTGTCCCTGGGAATCCAATGTACTTGGATTCCCGGGCAGCCCTTTTTCTTATTGTCTAGACTCCAGGCGCTTGTCGCGTCTATGCGGGCGCCTTCCGCTTTTCCTTATTTCTTTTTAGGAGCAGCAATTGTTTTTGAATTTCCTTCTGCAAGGTGGCCTTTATACCACACTTTTTGAACCGTTTTAATTCCCTTAGTCAGCTTACGGTAATCCCGTTCTTCTGGGTATGACAACAGTGTCAATACTTCACCGTCTCCGCCTGCCCGTCCTGTTCTGCCTGAACGGTGTAAATATTGTTCAACCGTATGTGGCACGTCGATGTGAATAACATGCGTTAAGCCATCAATGTCTAGCCCTCGTGCCGCAAGATCCGTTGCTATCAAAATTTTCAACTCGCCTTTACGGAAACTTTCCAATGTCTTCTGTCTCTCAAATTTAGTCATTTCTGAATGAAGAACCGAAATCGGTGCTTCGTTATATTTGAGTTTCATTTCTTTCATTCTAAGTTGATCCACATTATTAATAAATGCAAGAGCACGAATTCCCTTCAAATAAGAAATCCCGCGCAATACATCCGTTTTGTCCCGCGCATCTGTCTTCACAAATGAATGGACGACCTTACCTGATTTCGGCATTTCTTCAGCACCAACTTGGATGCGGATTGGATCATTCATAAAATTGCTTGCAACAATTTCAATTTCATCTGTAATTGTTGCGGATACAGCAACAACTTGTCTTTCCGGATTTGCCGCTTCAATCATATTTTTAACAACGACACGATGATCACGGGTTAGGAGCTGATCACCTTCGTCAAGAACTATATGACGAATATCGTGCATTTTTAACTTTCTGACCTTGATAAGTTCAGCTAAACGGCCAGGTGTCCCAACAACAATCGTTGGTTTTTTCTTCAATTGTTCGATCTGACGTTGCATATTAGCCCCGCCAATTAATTGTGTAACCGTGATATTTGTTCCTGTTACCCATTCTCTGATAACGTTGACGATTTGCATCGACAGCTCCTGTGAGGGTGTTATAATCAGCGCCTGCGTCTGTTTTTTATCACCATCAACTAATTGCATTAGTGGCAATACAAATGCAAGAGTCTTACCTGATCCCGTCGGCGATTCCGCAACGATATCTTTACCTGCCAACATTTCAGGGATCATTTTCTCTTGGATTGGCATCTCGTACTCAAACTTCCATTTTTCTTTAAACATTTCGTCCATATTTTCTAAGAAGGACATCATTATCCCTACTTTCACTCTATTCCTTTCAGTTTATCATAATAGGCTCTGCTACACTCTATTTCTGACAAAACTGATTAAGGTTTTCTCCTAGCGTTGACACGCTGCTCGAACGCGTATGCATACCCAATTAATTCAGGTTCAGTAAATGCTTTCCCTGAAAATGTAATGCCGAACGGTTCACCAGCCTCGGAATAGGCTGCTGGAACGGTAACAGATGGATAACCGGCTGCCGCTCCAAAACTGCATCCATGATCTTGTGGAAATACTAGTGCTTGAATAGTATGCTCATCAAGTGCTTTGCCAAGTGCAATATCTCCAGCTAGATGACGATTGCGAAGAAGCGCCTCAATATAAGCACGTTCCGTCAATTTCCCGCTTGTTCGCTCCACTTTTTCCAGCATAACTTGACCGAATTTCAATGTTTCTTCTGCATGTTCATTGTTGAAATCGATAATATCGGATAATGTTCGAATCGGATTTGTAACCGGCGTCTTCCCCAAATACGCATTCAAGGACGCTTTAAATTCGTAGAGAAGCACGTTATAGCCAAGGTCATTTTCCATTGTTCCTAAGTCTATATCATCTATAATTACGGCCCCCGCCGCTTCAAGTTCTTTCAGCGCGGCATCAAAAAGATTCAAACGTTCCGTAGATGCTTCTTGTCCAAAAATAGTTCGTGCAACGCCGAGACGGACACCTTCGAGCGCTCTTGTATCAAGAACAGACATCCAGTCAATTCCTTCTAAACAGGATGCCCCTGCTGTTACAGGATCTTCTGGATCCGTGCCAATCAGTAGACTGAATGTAATTGCTGCATCGTGTACAGTCCTTGCCATAGGTCCCGGAGTGTCCTGTGTGCTCGAAAGAGGAATCACTCCTGTACGGCTGATTGTTCCTACAGTCGGCTTAATACCGACAAGCGAATTCTGCGCTGACGGATTAAGGATAGACCCCGTCGTCTCCGTACCGATTGCCACAGCTGCCATATTCGCGGCAATACCTGCACCAGCTCCCGAACTCGATCCTCCAACTTCAAATAGACCATATGGATTATTCACCTGGCCTCCACGCGAACTCCAGCCGTTGGTCATCCGATCGGACATGAAATTCGCCCACTCTGTCATATTTGTCTTTCCGAGAATAATGGCTCCTGCATCCCGTAATTTCTTAACGAGAAAAGAATCTTCTGCAGCATAGAAATCCTTAAGCGCAAGTGATCCACAGCTCGTATGCATCATGTCACGGGTCCCCATATTATCTTTCAATAAAATTGGTATGCCATGAAGAAGTGAACGTATCCCTTTCTCCCTTCGTTCTACATCAAGAGCTCTGGCAATCTGCACAGCTTGCGGGTTCAACTCAAGAACTGCATTTATATTTCTATTCCTATGTGAGATTATATCAATATACATAAACGTAAGCTCTTCAGCCGATAATTCTCCGCTACTCATTTTCTCTTGCATTGTAGAAATTGTTGCTTCATCTAGCCACTCGCTTTGAAGTTTTTTCAATTTGTCATCTAACATCGGATTCCCCCACCAATCTGAATCTTGTGGTACTAGTTTACCTCAATTAGATAAGCATAAGACAGTGTCTTATAATAAGGTTGTTTTTTGGAGCCGTTCGAGCTGGCACTATATTATTCAGTACGTATTATGTAAGCTTTCATGAGTGCATAGAGTGAGAGTTCATATAGATGTTTCCCATGTAGTTTGAAAACTCCATTTTTCATAAGTCTCTGGATGATTTTCTCTTTCTTCAAATCCATCTGTGTGTTTTCCATCTTTCTCATGCTGTAGGTTCCTCCTTGATGTTTAATCCACAACATATATTCCTCTAATGACCTTATTTCAAACATGAAAACCGTTAATTTTTCACATCAGCAACCATATATGCGATAATTAGAATAGCAATTGGATGGAGATAATTTCTGTCCTATTCATGGAGGGATTTAGGTTGACGATTTTCTTAACGGGTTCTACTGGTTTTCTTGGTGGTAAATTACTAAATAACTTACTCGAAACAACTGATCATACATTATTCGTACTTGTACGGGATACGGAAAAGGCTGAACGACTTGTGGCGGGCCTTTCTGGGAATGCCGCTAACAGAATCAAGCTTTTAAATGGCGATATTACACAACCGCTATTCGGACTTTCTGATGATGTCATTCAAGAATTGAAAGGCAAAGTCGACCTTTTTTATCACATCGCAGCTCTTGTGAAATTCGATGAAGAATTACGTGAAGAACTTTTTGCAGTCAATTACGGTGGTACAAAAAACGCGTTGGAACTAGCCAAGCTATTCAATGTAAAACAATTCATTTATATCAGCACTGCTTACACCGTCGGGAAACGTGCGTTTGGTGTAGAATCACTTTACCCAATCGACGCAAACATTCATAATCCTTATGAGGAGAGCAAAGTGAAATCGGAACACCTTGCCCTTTCCTATTCCGACTGTATGGATGTATCTATATTCCGCCCATCAATTATTGTTGGTGATTCAGAAACAGGCGAAGCCGATTCCGAATTCACGCTTTACGGTTTTATGCGGGCACTTGATGTGTTCAAGCGTCGTATCGCTAGGTCTGTTGACAAAGCTGATGTTTTTTATCGTGTCGTCGGTAGCAAATACGCAACATCGAACTTTGTTCCCGTCAATTACGTCGCTGATATTTTAGCATTGGCTGCAAGTAAAGCAGAAGCTGGCAAGATTTACAACATCACGAACCCTGCGCCTGCGACGAATTACGATCTCCTATCGCTCATCAAAAACGCACTCGATTTTCAGCAGTTAGAAATAATCGAGAACGCAGAACCGGGAATGCTGACAGCTGACGAAGAGAGGCTGAACGGCATGATTACCGTATTCAATGCCTACTTATCCCGTTCATTCGATTTCGATGACAGCAACACACAGCAGCTTATCAAAGGAACTGATATTAGGCATTTGGATATGGATGAACAAACGACAAAGT
This sequence comes from Sporosarcina sp. E16_8, assembly GCF_017347095.1. Lineage (GTDB taxonomy): Bacteria > Bacillota > Bacilli > Bacillales_A > Planococcaceae > Sporosarcina. The sequence continues at coordinate 48,061 of NZ_JADPRZ010000016.1, forward strand.
TAATCATCGATGCTTATTTCGCCGTTTCAGAGTGATGTATCGTGAAAACAAAAATGGACTAAAACCGTAACAGGTTTAGTCCGTTTTTTTATTACTCAACAAGTTTTTTAAATTTAAAACTTCAACCTATACACTATGCTACTCACATTCTATTTTCCAAATTACGAGCGGTCAAACTTTTTTCAACCTCCTTGTTCTCCTTAAACGTTCCAAGCGTTTTATCGAATGAAGTATGGGTGACGCCAAACCAATAATTTTCATTTTTAAAGTGATGCAGAAGATGATGCTTCTTAATGTTTTTCCCCATTTTCGTACGCGGTTGTATTGGCTTATGGGCGATATAATGTTTCCATTCATAAAAGAGAAAGTAAGCCACCAAGCCTGTCGTGAATGAAGCCGTCAGGCCCATGCTCCCCGTTATTAGGTAAACAATAAGCCCATAAACGATAAATCCTGGAATGCTAAACCATAATGGTAGAAACAATAATTTTAAATCATCCGGATCGACATGATGATCATAGTGTAACCGTTTGATCATCTTAAGCATAAACGCATTTTCCGGGGTTTTAATGTGAAATAAAAAACGGTGAACAATATATTCACTTGTTGCATACGTCAGCATCCCCACGCCTAAAGCCACCCACGTCCAAATATGAAGTACATGTGGCACGGTTAAAGTAGCACAACTCAACAAAATAAGCAGCATAACAGTGACATCAGGGAAAGTTCCAAATTCCTTTAAGTATTTCCTCATTTACAATCATCCCCCTTTTCTTATAATTATATATAAATAATTCAGACAATTCAACACCAGAAAACAATCCCCTATACATAACGCATAGGGGATTGTTTTACCATGTACTATTTTTATATTTACGATAGTAATTAACCTGTCTGGCGAATAAATACAGCTTACGCTTGAAATGACGGTCTTTTTTATAAAACAAAGGATTGCCGTATTTCCCTGCTCTAAGCAATGCTTTCACGTCTTTGAGCACTTCTTGGTTTGACACAAATTTCTTAAGTACGATTTTAGGCACGACAGTGAATAGGAAATTCTCATTCAGTAGCGTCAGTTCTTTCTGTTGACCATGAATAACGTCATCGACTAGATACTTTGCCATATTATGTCCGCAAGCCGTAATATAGTAGCTTGATCGTCCTTGGCGTATATTCACCTCAAACACTTTGAACTTACCGTCCCGCTCATCATACTTCAAATCAAAATTCGCGTAACCGACGTAGTTCAGTGCTTCAAGGAAGCCTTTTAGTTTCAACATCATCTCTTCATTATATCGAGTGATAAGCGCTGTATAATTCCCTATTGCAGTAACGGTATGCTCTTGCAACACGACCTGTGCGAAAGTGATCAGCTCAGCCTTTCCATGACTGTTCATGTAGAATACGGAATCCCACATATATGTATCGTCCCCCGGGATATAATCCTGGATAATGAGATCCTCTCCATAGCCGCTCGCTTTAATCGTTTTAATAACGTTATGGATTTCATCGTAGGAATCGACCTTATACACTTTTTCCATGCCCGCAAACGGATTCTTATAGTACTCGACACCATTGCTTGGTTTGATAATGATTGGGAACATGACCTTTTCTGCGAATGGCTTTTCATCCTGGCAAGAATAGTAATAGGTTGCCGGAGCTTCTATACCATGTTCAGCGCATAACTTATAGAAATTCGATTTAACAAGCACATCGTTCATAAGTGGTTCCGAAATATAATTAAACACATAATGGCTTTTCAGCTCGTCCGCATTTTCAATAATCATCCGAACGTAAAGATCATTCGTTCCAATGAGTAACATTTTTTTCCCTGGTTCCGCATACTTCTTTGCAATCTCTTTCAAGAAGCTCACGAATACTTTTTTTTCAGGCAGTTTTGGATTGAGTTCTATGGTCTTTATTATTGAGCTTAGACTGGTAAATGATAAAGGTTCTTTTCCTACTAGAATTGGGTTGATACCATACTCTTCATGGAATGAAATCGCCATGTTGTAAGCATTCATGTCTGTTCCGATAATGATTGGTATGAAATTATTATTTGTCATTTTATCCTCCAACTATCTTTTCTACTCATAAGTGTATGGCTCCTGTTTTTCATTGTCAAGAAAGCCAATTATAAGAGTGTACATTAAGAAATCCAGTACCGCCCCTATAGGCTGATACTGGATTCCCTTTTGTACTATGGATTACTCTTGCACTAGCTGAACGGGACCCTCGACCGGCCAGATTGAAAAATCAGTAATGATGCCGTCAACCCCGTATTGATAAGCTCTGTCCACCCATCCCGGGTTTTTCGTAGACCAAACCAATACTTTTCCACCTTGATTATGTATTTGATCGATCACACGTTTGTTGACATATGAGACGTTAAAGTTAATGTATGTCGCAAAAGATGTTAGGTCCATTATTTTTTGAGTGGACAGCGATTGAATGGATGGTTTCATGAGTAGTGCAACTTCTAATTCTGGAAGCAACGTGTTCATTTTCCTCATTGATTCGATATCGAAAGATTGAACAATAATGCTGTTCAAATCCTTATATTCGCTTAACAAAGCCACTACTTGCTCTTCAATGCCCGGGTACATGGATGGTTTCTTAATCTCTATTAATAAACCAGCTTTACCGTAAAATTCATCGAGTAATTCCTTTAGAGTAATGATTTTTTCGCCGGTAAATGAAGAATGGAATTTCACTCCTGCATCTAACTCTTTTAATTCGGCAAGCGTGAAATTTTTCACATAGCCAGAACCGTTTGTTGTTCTGTCCACTTTGTCATCATGCATAATGATTAACTCTCCATCTTTGGACAGGTGCACATCACATTCTAAAAAGTCTGCCCCAAGCTCTAGCGCTTTTCGAAAAGCGGACTGCGTATTTTCCGGAGCGAAATTAGAAGCCCCACGGTGCGCAACACTAATCATTCCATTCATTTCTACATGATTAAAAGGTCGCGCCTCGTAACCAACTAGAAGTAGCATACATATACTTACAAAGACGAATAGTAGCTTCTTTTTCCCTAACTCCCCCATAATTATAACCTCACACCAAATGATGAATACTGACTATTCTAATCATTCTTTTTATTTATTATAGCATATGTGTAAGGTCCTGTAACTGTTAATTTCCACTAGGCTTAAAGATACAAAAAGTCCCAATAGAAATAGACGACTTTTTATAAAAATACACCGATTCGTATGATCCTATTTTATTTAAAAAGGAAGAGGAGCTGTAAAATATGGCTACAAAACCACCTTACTTGCAGCCAGGAGATACTGTTGGGATTGTTACGTTAGGTAGTCCACTGGCTGCAAGTAGAATAGATGAAGGAATAACGACTTTACGAAATATGGGGTTTAAAGTACTTGTAGGGGAGCATGTCTATTCATCGAATGGATTCATTGCTGCGACACCCCAACAAATGGCATCAGATTTGATGAAGATGTTTCAGAATAAAGAAGTGAAGTGGATTTTGCCTTCGAGGGGCGGCGTTGGTGTAGCAAGTATTCTCCCCTTCCTCGACTTTTCTATCATTTCTCAAAATCCAAAAATCGTCTCAGGCTATAGTGACATTACAGTACTCCTGAATGTCCTGTACGAATATGCAAACTTAATTACTTTTCAAAGCCTTCTCCTATTAGATTTCAATCCAAATACTCCCGCATATAATTTCGATCAATTCTTCTCAGCAACCACAACATTAACCGCGCCCTGGGGAATAAATAACCCCCCCGGTATGCTCCTCGAAAGCTTAGTTCCCGGAAACGTAACCGGTCCCGTTATCGGAGGCAATCTCACATCTTTCATAGGTACATTAGGAACTTCTTATGAAATCAATACGGAAGGTAAAATTATCGTACTTGAAGAAACGCATGAACCGATTAATAAAGTCTATCGGTATTTGAATCATCTTTTATTAGCCAAAAAATTTGATGATTGTATAGGGATAATAATGGGGGAATGTACGAATTGTGTGAATGCATACGGAAAATCCTATAAAGATCTTATCAACGAATTTCTAGTTCCTTTAGGTAAACCACTTATGTCCAATCTGGCAACTGGACATGGTGTATATAAAGCAGCGATACCTATCGGTGCAATCTTGAATATGAACACTTTTAACCGTACATTGACTGTGATGGAGCCGGCTGTAAGCCCGCAGTAACATATGTCTTAATTATTGAACATAATATGTTTGTTGATTAACCATTTTATCACATGGGAAACTTATAATAATAGCGGGAGAATAACTATTTGCACTTTTATATTTCCTGCTCGCTTTAGACGAAATGATCACAACACCTTTACCGCGGGTTAAAGATGCCTGCCATTCCATCTGAAATTTGATTAGAATTCAACGCCCCCCCTCCTGTAATCGCTGTATAGGAGGGGGGCGTTATCATTTTGTTGATAGTTATCCATTCTCCTAAAGGCTCCAAGGTTCTTCGTTTGGAGTTTTTTTGTTATAAAATACTATACTTTTCGTCCTTTATATCACTAATGAACATACATCCAGGAGCGTGCGTAATCATTATCGAAGGTTTACTTTGCATAGCTACCGCTTGAGGTGTCACACCACAAGCCCAAAAAACCGGAATTTCACCTTCTTTGATTGTTACCGATTCGCCGAAATCCGGCTTTGAAATATCAGCAATACCAATTTGGCTTGGGTCCCCGATATGGATGGGTGACCCATGTACAGCGGGAAAGCGAGTTGTTATTTGAATCGCGCGAATGGCATCTTCATGCGACATCGGACGCATACTGACAACGGTTGGCCCTTCAAATACACCTGCTTTTTCACATTGAATATTCGTTTTGTACATAGGAACATTACATTTTTCTTCGATATGACGAATCGGAATTCCACTTTCGAGTAGCGGCGTTTCAAATGTAAAGCTGCAACCTAAAAGAAAGCCAACCATATCATCTTCCCAATACTCTGTTATATCCAGAACTTCTTCCGTATTCACACCATCTCTGTATATACGATAGCTTGGGACATCCTTACGAATATCGGCTTCTTTTGCAAGTTTGCTTGGAATGAAAGAGCCAGGTTCAGTCACATCTAATAAAGGACATGACTTCGGATTTCGTTGGCAAAATAGCAAAAAATCAAAGGCATGTTCTTTCTTTAAAATAACTAAATTTGCTTGTGTGAAACCTTTAGACATACCGGCTGTAGGACCTGTTATTTCTTGTTTACGGATGAGTTCCCTTATTTCATTTGATGCCATTGTTTCATAATTCCTCAACCCATATCACTCCTTCACATATATACTCTACTTACTTAAAAAGCAACGGAATTTGTTCAATAAGTGTCATAATCCCTAAAACACCCATGCTGATTACGACTAATCCGCCTCCAATTGTTAACCACAGTGGATGTTTATAATTTCCGACTATATCTTTCTTGTAAGCAGCTACTAATAGCGTTCCTAAAGCCAGTGGTAAAATAAGTGCATTTAGAGCGCCAACAAGTAAGAGCACGTTAACAGGACGTCCGATCAATGTAAATGTAATTGTTGAGATTAAAATGAATAGAATAATAACCCAGTTATGATATTTTTCTATTGCCGGGTGGAATGATCGAATGAAAGAAACTGAAGTATAAGCTGCACCGACTACAGAGGTAATGGCCGCTGCCCACATAATAACACCAAACATTCTATACCCTATATTCCCTGCAGCGAGTTGGAATACAGATGCAGGAGGATTTGATGGGTCAATTGCAAGTCCTTTGGAAACTACCCCAAGTACCGCTAAGAATAATGCCACTCGCATGATTCCTGTCACTAAGATACCTATTACAGAGCTCTTCGTAACTTCAGGTAATGATTCTATACCTTTTACCCCTGCATCTAATAATCGATGCCCACCAGCAAAAGTTATGTATCCTCCAACCGTACCACCAACCAGTGTCACGATGGCAAATATACTGATTTGTTCTGGTTTAAATGTATTCACAATTGCTTCTCCAACAGGTGGTGATGTTGTGAATGCTACATACAACATTAGAAGCATCATTACAACACCGGCTACTTGAGCAACTTTATCCATTGCTTTTCCTGCTTCTTTTACAAGGAAGATAAAGATCGCGAATGTAGCACTTATAATAGCGCCCATTATCGGATCAAGTCCAAGCATCGCATTTAATCCAAGACCTGCTCCGGCAACGTTACCAATATTAAATGCAAGGCCACCTATTACAATAAGAATAGCTAAAAACACGCCGAGTCCCGGTAATACCTTATTTGCTATTTCTTGACCACGTAACCCCGATACAGCAATAATCCTCCAAACATTCATTTGAGTAAATACATCTAAAATTAACGAAATTAATATTACAAATCCAAAGCTTGCCGCCAATTGCTGCGTAAACACCGTTGTTTGCGTTAAAAATCCAGGACCAATCGATGATGTAGCCATTAGGAATGCTGCACCTAATAAAATACTCATACTAACTTTCTTTTTAGTCTTTGCTGTTCCCGCTATTTCTAAGTTCTCTATTTTTTTCTCGCTCATTTAAATTGCCCCCTACTTACAAACTGCTGAAACTATGATGTTGTTTTTTTCTAACGTTTCTTTACTGTATTTTGCAAAATCAAGGGCGTGTTCTCCATCTCCATGGATGCAAATCGTATCTGCCTTTAAAGAAACTTCCGTATTTTGCTGAGAAATGACTTTTCCTTCCGTCACCATTTTAACTATTTGGGCAACTGCCTGTTCTTGATTTGTTAGTAAAGCGTCAGATTGTGAACGCGAAGTTAACGTACCATCCGATTGATAGGTTCGGTCAGCAAACACTTCATGTGCTGTACGCAAGCCAATCTTCTCTCCTGCTTTCGTCAATTCACTACCAGCAAGTCCAAACAACACTAGCGAAGGTGAAATATCATATACCGCTTGAGCAATCGCCTCCGCCAGCTTCGTGTCTGTAGCTGACATATTATATAATGCTCCGTGCGGCTTTACATGCTGCATTGTCTCGTTGAAAGTCGCTAAAAATCCTTGTAAAGCACCGATTTGATAAACTACCATATCGTACCCTTCTTGTGGGGTAATCTTCATCTCTCGACGTCCAAATCCATTTAAGTCAGGTAAACCAGGGTGTGCACCAATTTTCACACCATTTTCAATTGCAAGTTTCACCGTTTCTCTCATTACACTTGGATCGCCCGCATGAAAACCACACGCGATGTTAGCGGATGTTACATACTTCAATATTTCTTGCTGTTCACCAAGTTTATATCTGCCAAAACTTTCACCTAAATCACAATTTAAATCGACTCGAAACATTTTATTTCCCTCCAAGTGGTAAATATTAGTATACGTAAGCGCTTTCAAACTAATTGAGTTCCGAATTTAGGAACTCGAGTTTTGAAACTAAATTAATTCTATCACAAATTAATTTAACTGAATAGACGTTATCTTCAAATGTTGCAATAATAAAAAATAATATGTTTTTTTAGTTTTCTGGGCTTGTTTTTTGTATTTTGACAACTATAATTGTTCTATAATCCATTTTAAAGAACTGGAGTACCGTAAATCGAAACAATAGGAGCTGTTGGAATGAGCAATCGTAACTTAGGAGCCAGCATGAAGCCTTTAGGTGATTCAGCACTAATTGTCCAACTTGGGGAAGGTATTAGTCCATCTATTCATGAATTGGTAAACAATCTGTCAGTGTTATTAAATAATCATCCTTTTGAAGGATTTATTGAGTCGGTACCTGCCTACAATAATCTAACTATCTATTACAACCCCGTCGTCGTACACCATTCGCAAATAAATAAGGAAGTACACCATGCACGATTAACTCCTTTCCAAAAAGTTAGCGCTTTCATGGAACAATTGGTTCAACAAATTAGAAGTAATAAATTTCACGATAAAAGGGTTGTTACAATTCCAGTCTTATATGGGGGGGAGTATGGTCCCGACTTAGAATATGTAGCGCAGTGCCATTCCCTATCCGTAGATGAAGTTATTCAAATACATTCCGAAGGTGATTATTTAGTTTATATGATTGGATTTGCTCCTGGTTTTCCATTTATGGGAGGACTAAGTGAACAAATCGCAACGCCACGAAAAGAAACGCCACGTTTAGTCATTCCCTCTGGATCCGTTGGGATTGCTGGAAAGCAGACGGGTGTTTACCCATTGGAAACACCCGGAGGATGGCAAATTATTGGCCGTACCCCACTCGATTTATTTCTTCCCGCTATCTCTCCACCAACATTATTACAAGCTGGAGATAAAATTCGTTTTGCACCAATTTCCCCTAAAGAATATGACCACTATAAGGAGATGGAACTATGACCGTCAAAGTACTTAATCCGGGTCTTTTGACTACGATACAGGACTTAGGAAGATATGGTTCTCAAAAATATGGTGTAATCGTTAGCGGTGCGATGGACAGCTATTCACTGAGAGTCGCTAATCTGCTAGTAGGTAATGATGAAGGCGAAGGAGCCCTCGAAATCACGTTATTTGGAACAACCCTTTATTTCGAAAAGGATTCGTTAATCGCCATCACAGGTGGAGACTTACTTACTACCATAGATGGTGAAAATGCACCGATGTGGCGCCCCATACTCATGCGGAAGGGCTCCGTATTAAAATTTAAATCTGCAATAAAAGGATGTAGAGCCTACTTAGCATTTGCAGGAGGTATTGCTATTCCAAAGGTTATGGATAGTAAAAGTACATATCTTCGTGCAGGAATTGGCGGCTTCCAAGGTAGAGCTTTACAAAAAGGGGATATACTCGAGTTTGGAGAAATGAATAAACTCAATCATTCGCTCGTCCAACAATTAGACAAGATAAATGGACACTTTACATGGGCCGTCAACTACAGTGCACTCATCAATTTAAAAACATCTCAATCGATACGCGTTCTAAAGGGTACTGAGTTCAATCGATTCGATAATAAAAGTCAGCAAACTCTTTTTAATGAACCATATACAATAACAATACAAGCTGACCGGATGGGGTATCGATTGGAAGGTCCTGTTCTTTCATTAGCTGAACCATTTGAATTACTATCTGAAAGTGTCACATATGGAACTATTCAGGTACCCCCAAATGGACAGCCTATTATTTTAATGGCGGACCGACAAACAACTGGCGGCTATCCAAAAATCGGTCAAATTATTTCCGCCGATTTATCAAGTTTAGCTCAGTTACAGCCAACTTCAACAATTCAATTCAAAGAAGTAACACATAAAGAAGCAGAAATGGAGTTATTAAAAAAAGAACACATTATAGATGAAATAAAAATGGCGATTCACTTTAAAAGAACATACTAATATGAGGAAATGGTCTTATTAAAATAAGGATAATTGACTAGAAATCGGTCACTTTAATGCAAATTTATTCAAAAAAACATCCTCTACTTTTGCCTGATTAACAGGTAAGTAGAGGATGTTTTTAACTTTTCATATAGCCTAACCGTTGTGATATTTCTTCAGCGGCTTCTTTTACTCTCGCTGCATATATGGGAATGTTTTCATCTTGATAATTCGCTTCAATCCCGGCAATACTTAGTCCGGCAATTATGTTTCCTTTATAATCGAAAATTGGTGCGGCGATGGCCGAGGTATGATTCTCTAATTCAGAATTACTAATCGTATAACCGTCCTTTTTAGCTTGTCGAATCGTTTCTTGGAGGCGCACCTTATCGGTGATTGTCCCCGTCGCAAATGGTTTTAGTTCAATCGATTCCATATATGCAGTAATTTCTGGTTCCGGTAAATAAGATAAAATAATTCGAGAACAAGCCCCAGCGTATAAGGGACTTCTTCTACCAATTGCGGTATATAAGCGAACCTTTTGGTTTCTATCGATTTTTTCGATATAAATCGCTTCATCGCCCTGTTTAATAATTAAATTAATTGCTTCTTTTACATCATTATGTAAGTTCTCCATAACGGGGTAGGCAATTTGCCGAATATCAAGTCTTGAAGAAACAAGATGGCCGAATGTGAGAAATAAGAGCCCTAACCGATATTTCGAATCAATCCCCTTCTCGAGAAACCCCATTTCTTCTAAGGACATTAACATTCGATAGACGGAAGTCTTTGGTATTCCCGATAAATCAATGATTTCTTGGAACGATAACTCTGTATGGTCAATAAATAAGTTGACAATATCCATCGAACGGACGACTGTTTTATTTTTATTATTCATATGCTCTCCTTATGGGATGCCCATTTCTATAATAGTTGGAGCTATACTCGAAATCCCTTTTTTATTTTTCCACATTAACTTTCGTCTGTGTGCTATTAAACAATGAAGCATTCGCATTCTTCCCGCGATAGTTCACGAAGTATATACTTATCCCCACGAACAACAGCCCCATGATTAAAGGGTACGTTACCGGTTCATCTAAAAAAATCGTGCCTATGAAGACTGATATGATCGGTACAAGAAATGTAAAGGTACCAACTTTACTCGCCTCTCCTGCATTAATAAGTTTATAATAAATGATATAGGAGAGTGGTATACCAAAAGTAGAACCGTATCCGAGACCAAAAAGATATGCTCCGTTCCATTCGATAGCAGACCAGTTTTCAAAGATTGACCCAGTTCCTATTAGAATAAACCCACCAATAATACACTGCAAAGACACCATCCAGTAAGCGTTTACTTCGTTGCTTACTTTCTTTACATATACCACACCAAGTGCCCAGCTAAATGCTGTAACCAACCCTAAAACTACGCCAATTACCGATATATGAGCTGTTAATCCGTCCACACTGACAATTACAATTCCAATAAATCCGACAATCAAACCGATTATTTTAATCGGTGACATATGTTCTCCAAGCCATATCCAAGCAAAAAATCCTAGTAAAACTGGCTGAAAATAAACAAGCACTGAAAATAGTCCTCCTGGCAAATAGTTAAGCCCGACTGTCTGTAACCCGAAAAAGAGAATCGTATTGAAGAATGCAGAAATACAATATTTCGACCAATTTTCTCGCCAGTTGATCTTGCTCCGTATTTTATATATGAAAGCTGCTAACAGAATACCTCCTATCATTGCACGCATCCCTGCAAACAATAATGGGGGCGTATATGGCAGGGCCAGTTTATAGATCGGCCAACTCCCACCCCAAACGAAGACTAATAACAAAAGTGCGGCAGTTGACTTTGTAATTAACTTCCCCAATTGTATATCTTCCTCTCAAAAGCTGAACGGTGCGCCCAACAATAAGTGCTAATTTATATAATTATACACCTAAAATTGTTATACCACTAACTAATAATTATTGGTTATGAATAGTTAAAATTTTATTAACTACAGCAGGCCCATAGCATAACCGAAACATTAAAATGATCCATGTACCGCACGCCCACAACGATTCAGAAATGACAATGACACTCGAATAAATTGCCTCATTATTACAATCGGGCTAACATTTTCGGGTGGATTTATCGACTTTGTCCTATTTGGAATTTTACAAGGTGATGCGAAAATAAATTGGATAATCGTTCCACTAATAGGTATTCCATGGTTCTTTGTTTATTACTTCTCATTTACATTCTTTATTAAAAAGTTCAATTTCAAAACGCCAGGTCGCGAAGATGAAGACCTAAAAAGTGCGCCAACAATGGAAAACACAATCGAAAGAGCACAAACAATTATTACGGCATTAGGTGGCGCAGATAATTTAACAAATGTTGACTGCTGTGCTACTCGCTTGCGTATTAGCGTCAATGATCCAGAAAAAGTTGATGAAGCACTATTGTTAGAAACAGGTGCTAAAGGTGTTATTAAGAAAGGTAAGGGCGTCCAAGTCGTTTATGGATTAGGTAGTTCAGGACTTGCTGCGCAAGAGCTAAATTATCGTTTAAGCAGAATGGGCTTTGCATCAGAGGCTGTAACCGATCCACACTTAATGATCATTAGGAGCACACTAGTCCAAGATGACGATTTACTACTAGCATTCTCTCGCTCTGGACAAACTAGAGATTTAGTACACTCTATAAAAGAAGCTAAAATAAATGGTGCAAAAACCGTCTCGTTCACAGCTTATGGTGATACTACGCTAACCAAATTATCCGAAGCCATTTTATGGACGATACATCCTTTACGTACCGGATATATATCTACTGGTTTAGATTTGAGTGTTCTTTATTTGATTGACCTTATTAGCATATTTTTATTAAAGGACCCCAAAGTTAAAGATACATACGTAAAAACAGTAACAGCCATTTCCTCTGAAGCATATATCGAAAGAAATTAATAAGATTATAATTTGAGATTATACCAAATAAGGTATCTGGTTCTAAAACAAGCCGCGATTGTTTTTTAGATCCAGATACCTTATTACTATAAATCTAATTTTCAATCAGAGGGGGTTTTCTTTGTCCACTACTATCAGTACTTCCATAGTTTTTTAAATTCAAATTCAGTTATGTCCGTCTACGCTAACCGCGTGGCCACAATATCACAGACACACCGATTATACATATTAAAGCGCCAATCCAATCATATGTATCCGGCATCTTTTTATCGACTCCCCATCCCCAAAGGACAGATAGTACAATGAATACACCGCCATAAGCAGCATAAACCCTACCGAAAGTCGGGAACTGTTGGTAAGTGGCAATCACCCCGTACATTGCCAAGACAAGTCCTCCTATGAGCCCTAGGTAAGCTGACTTCCCTTCCCTTAGCCACTGCCAAATGAGGTAACCCCCACCTATTTCCGCTAGCCCCGCAAACAAAAATAGCAGTATTACTGTAATCAAAATATAATCTCCTCTCAAAAACTTAAATACGCATGCTCTGAAGCCTTATTTATTGTCGACACTTAACAAATAAATTGTTCTTCCAACGCCGCTTTGTCGTTAGATTTGTTCGTTATTTGGGCGAGGTCTAGCACCTAGTTAATCCTAAATAGTCAGTTTTGAATAGATAATAAAATGGTAAAAAAATGCATCGCACCAGTTACTGTCACACACACTAAATAGAAAATGCTCCCCAAAGGCTTAAAGGACATAATGCTAATTGAATTGAAACAAATGACCAATAGTTGAATGGTGAATTTCGGGAATACCCTTATTATATCCCAGTCATTCCTTCCCGTTTGGTAAAATAATTGCGAAGTTCATAGGTAACTGCTTATACATTATTTTGCACCAATGAATAAGCTATATTAGGTAGGAGTTAAGCCACCAAAGGGAGGTTTTTATTATGCCACAGAGAGAATATGCCCGATTTCGTTTTTGTGTTTTTCCCGGCTACAACTGGTGTGGACCTGGTTGTAATGGGCCAGGCGCTCCAATTAATGATGTAGATGCAGCTTGCAAAGCACATGACGATTGTTATCGAAGGGGCGGATGTCCATGTGAATGTGACCGTGAATTTATTCGTTGTCTATGTCATAAAATAGATCCATGTACTAAAAAAGGTAGGCACGCCCGTCTGCTCTATAATTATATGAAGTTACAAACATTATTCACTTGCAGTTTTTATAGATGAACGGTACTCGAACATCTCGGAATTCAATGGGAACCGTTCACTATTCAACATGCACCTTTAGGAAGGTATGAGAAGAATAACTATGCTTTTGTCCGTTGTTGTTTTCATGATTTTCATAATTCTTTTTTATGGAAATCAACGAAGAAGAACAACACCGGATAAACCTCGTGGCTATTATGTAAGCCACTGAAAAAGTCCTATTTCCTTCAATCCCGTTGATTTCCGTTCCGAGCGGACGCTTTCCGCGGGCACGGCTTCAGCCTCCTC
>NZ_JADPRZ010000017.1 GCF_017347095.1 Sporosarcina sp. E16_8
TGTGCAAGATTTTACGTGGAGAGGCGGGCATGATAGCCTGCATTGGCAGAGCCAGGTCCTTGTGGTGCCTGGCTTCTTGGCTCGTGCATCTTGCCTGTAGAGGCTCCATGTCAAATCAACTTGGAGTCTGCAGTATACTTTGCAATACTATGTATGAATCCTTTGCAATTCTCTGTACTTCGTTTTTGCAAAATACAGATGGCTGTACCCATATGCCCTTGAAGGCATGAAAGAATGAATAATAGTGCTATCCATCCCAGTGAACGTTGGAATAATTTTCTTCTGAAAGTATATGCTTAATTCATAAATCATTTAATTTCTTCTCTATAAAAATATACTATTCGATTTACATTATAATTATATCATTATTTCTTCATTTGATGTGTATTATTCTTACTATTCGTCATATTCCTGCATGACTATTAACGTAAAAAGTTCTACTAAAGTTTCATACGTTTTAATAGTAAAATTAGAAAAGCCAAAGAATCTCCATTTCAAGAAATCCCTCGGCACACAATGATTTATTGCACTCCATTTTAATATAGACAGTCATTATGAGTATTTGGTCATTTGATTCAAAGCATCTATATTGCTGCGCGTCAAAAAAAATGAGAATTCGAGCAAATAAATTTGTCCTTACATAGTTACCTGACAAACTGAACTGGATAAACTTGTAACACATGCTATAATGAAAATAGTACTTATGATACTTTCATTCTATCTTTTATGCACAGAAATAAAGAATAACGATATTATATTAAGAGGTGGAGACATGGTTGAATTGAAGAATTCTAAGTTTGGAAAGAATGTTATTGTCGAAGAAAACCCACTGTCAAGGTGGTTGTTTTCTAACACGACTTCCTCATGGATATGGTTAGTTTTAAGATTATACCTTGGTTATTCTTGGCTGATGGCTGGCATTGGAAAAGTTACTTCTGACGTATGGACTGGCGCTAAAGCTGGTGTTGCAATTGAAGGCTTTATGGGTGGTGCCCTTGCCAAAGCTGAGTCGGGGGACGTCGCGGGCTGGTATGCTTGGTTCCTAGAGAGCATCGTGATTCCAAACGCAGTCCCATTTTCTTATATGGTCGCTTGGGGTGAAGTGTTAATTGGACTGGGCTTAATCGTTGGGCTCTTAACAGGAATTGCAGCTTTCTTTGGTGCACTTATGAATATGTCTTTCTTATTGGCAGGTACCGTGAGTTCGAATCCCGTTATGTTTATAATTGCAGTATTCTTAATCCTAGCCTGGAAAGTTGCTGGTTGGTATGGACTAGATCGCTGGGTGTTGCCTCGCTTAGGAACACCATGGTCGTCAAAGAAATAAATGGTATAAATTAGATGATATCCCAAGTTTATTTACTTGGGATATTTTTTATACACCCTACTTTTTGCCTAAAAAGAGCTACCTGTTTCAGACAATAAGTCGAACAAATCACATAGTCGATTAGTAATACAAAAAGGAATAAAAAACACAAAGATATTAATCGATTTTTGTACTCTTATACAATTGCATTGTATAAGAGTAGTTACGCGTACCGCCATCTAACACTATGGAGATTCCAAGATGCCAAGTTTTAGTTTACAAAAAACACGCTCTGTTCAATTTGTTTCATTTCATAGAAGTAACCTTTTTTATCCATCAACTCTTCAAATGTTCCAGCCTCGACTAGGGTTCCATGGTCCATCACAATGATTTGATTCATCTTCTCTAAACCTGTTAAGCGATGGCTTACGACAATAACAGTATCCTCTTTTGCTTTTTCAAATAGATAGCCCATAATATGTGCCTCGGTTAATGCATCAATGGATGAGGTTGGCTCATCTAATAGCCATAGAGGCGATTGTATAAGCAAGGCACGGGAAATAGCCAGACGTTGTTTTTCTCCACCCGAAAGATTCTCCCCTTTTTCTAAGACTTTATCATCTAAGGAAAAGTGTCCAAGCTTCACTTTCTTCAACATGAATTCCATTTCTGTATCACTTAATCCACCACTAGCAAGCAGTAAATTATCTCGAATTGTTCCATAGAAAAAATGATTTTCTTGTAATACTACATTTGTCTTCTGCCAAATAGACTCCTGTGATAAATGATCAATTGAATCATTGTTAAAACGAATCTGACCTTGGTCTACACTATAAAACTTTAAAAGCAACTGCAACAACGTCGATTTTCCAGAACCACTAGGGCCGACTATGGCTGTTTTTGAACCAGCTGGAAATGCTAAGGTTACATTTGTTAACGTATTACGTGTTTCATCTGGAAAAGCAAAAGTTACATTCTTCAATTCAATCGAAGGAACCCCTTGAATAGATCGGTTTTCAAAAACTTCTTGTGATTTATCCTGTTCAGAGTCATTACCAACAACTGCGGTAAGTCTAGACGCTGCTTGCCGACTTTCTTCTAAATAGCTTGGGAAAGCTGCCATAGAAGTTGTATTTTCAAAAACTGTCAATGAAACCATGGCAAACATAGCAAGGTAAATCCCATCCAGTCGACCATCTGCCACTAAATAAGCGCCAACACCTAGAACAAGCAATGATATGAGAAGCGATAGAAACTTGTTGGCAGCCTGACTGAACAAGTTATGAATACTTTCACGTTCTTGTTCATCCAAGTAGGCCTGTACAGATTGATGTAGTTCGCCTTCTTTTTCTTCTAGTTGTTGGTGTATTTTTAAATCACGAAAGCCATAAAGAAACTCTGTCACTTTGGTAGACAATTCCCCGCGTCTCTGTCTCACCAGTCGATCCACTTTTCGTTGCGTTAAAGCAAAGATTGATGGAACAACAAAGGTAGTTACTATCAGACCGACGAATACGATTAAAGCTACTTCTATTGAAAACAGCGCTGTAAAAAAGATTGTACATAAAAATACTAATAGTAAAACAACCGGTGGGTAAAAAACACGCAAAAAGAAATTTTGTAATGCCTCCACATCACCCACTACCCTAGCAAGAAGATCTCCGCTTCTATATTTGCGGAAAATAGTTGGTGCTAATGGTTCTAACTGCTCGTAAAAAGAAACACGCATATTACTTAACATCGTAAATGTGCCTCGATGTGAAAAATAGCGTTCTCCGTAACGACCTAATGCGGATATAATCCCTAACATTTTTACCGACGCAACGATGATCATTAACGTAAAAATTGAAGGTGTTAAAGCCGCCTTGGAGATCAAATACCCACTGGATGCAAATAGACCTACAGCTGTTATCCCAGCTATAAATCCGCAGAGAATAGAATAGAAAATATCCTTTTTTTCTACGAATAATATCTTGATAACATATCCTAAGTTATTCAATTTGCCATCCCTCCTTGTTGAACAGACACCATATTACGATAGGTTTCCACTGATTCCTGCAGTTCTTCATGTGTGCCAGTTGCTAAGAGTTCTCCGTTGTCCAAGAAAATAATCTTGTCGGCATTTTTAATCGTATGAAGCCTATGGGCAACTGTGATAACCGCGGATTCTTTAGACAGTTCCTGAATTGAAGCTTGCAGGATCTTCTCAGTCCGAAGATCGAGGCCAGTTGTCGGCTCATCAAACAGAATGATAGACGGACTTTTCAGGAATGCTCTAGCGATGGCAATTCGTTGTTTTTCTCCACCTGAAAGGTCTCTTCCCCCTTCTCCAATAGGTGTATCATAGCCATGTTCAAGTGAATCCACCAACTCGGAAATACCAGCCTTTTCAGCAGCTTGTACGATTTCTACTCGAGTCGCATCCAAACGTCCGCCAATCGCAATGTTTTCTGCAATTGTCCCTGAAAATAAATAAGGATTTTGTGAAATATAACTTAATCGATCAAACCAATCTTTCTCTTTAAAGTTTGACCTTGGTTTCCCATTGATAAGCATTTCTCCCTCTGAAACCGATACAAGTCCAGCAATCACATTTAAAAGGGTCGATTTCCCCGCGCCAGTTTTTCCGACAATGGCTACTTGTTCATTTGGACCAATTTCTAGTTGGATGTTTTTTAATGTAAATGCATCTTCTCCATAAGTAAATCCTGCACCGCGTAATTCAATTGCTAGTGGTACTACTCTTTCCAAGCTTTCCGTTCCCCATAAAACAGGTTTTTCTGTTTCAGTTAGTTCATCTGCTAGCTTTTTAGCTGCCCCCATACTGCCCCTCCCCGTATGAAAAGCACTACCCAAGTCTTTCAATTTCGTGTAAAATTCTGGAGCTAATACTAACATGAAGAACGCGGTTAAAAATGTAATATCCTGAAATATGATTAAACGAAGGGCAAGTTCTAGAGCAATGATCCCCATGCTTAGCATCGAAATGAATTCCAATACTAAGGAGTTTTGAAATGCAATTTTAAGTACTTCCATCGTCGCATCACGAAAATCAAGACTACTTTTTCGTATCGTTTCTTTTTGTTCTTTGGAACGACCAAGTAATTTAAGTGTTGTCAATCCCTGTAACGTATCAAGAAACCCTCCTGAAAAAGCAGCCATTTTATCCAATTGTTCTTCGGATTTGTCCTTTGTTTTGAAACCAATAATTATCATGAATAGCGGAATGAAAGGTGCAGTGATCATAATAATCAGTCCTGTGGCAATATGTTGTGTGAAGATAACGACTAAAATGATGAGAGGAATGATCGTAGCTTGAATTACTTGTGGAATATAATTGCTAAAATAACTATCAATTTCATCCACAGTATCCATCATTACACTTACTTTTTTACCGGACTGTCCTTGAAGTGATGATTGCGCCGTATTTTTAGAAAACTTATTTAAAAGTAATTTTCGTAGATTCCCTTTTACCTGTGAAGCCATTTTCACCCCAGTTCTCCCACTCAAATACTGAAGGACTGTTCTTGCGAAAAACGCGAAGAACAATCCTATCAATAGCGGTACAATATCAGAGAATGTAGCGTCTTTTAAAAAAATACGATCCACAACTGCGACCAACAAATAACTTTGTCCAATGATTGCCACACCTGTTGTGACCGCAAAAATGACTATGAGAACCAGCTTTCTTTTCTGCTCTAATGCTAATTCCTTAAGTCCAACCATTGCTTTTACCTCCCAAAAAATGAGCTAATTTAGCGAAGTATTAAAGTAGCTAAAGTGGATATCAGAATCCACTACTACTAAACCTTATACTTTATTTTTCTTTTGTAACAGTTCCATCTTTTGAAGCAACCCAAAATACAATAACGATTGCTGCAATGATTACGATAAATGGAGCTACAAAGATTAGAAAGTCATGTAGCATTCATCTCACTCCTTTTTCTTGTTTCCTTTGACATAATCTTTATCAAATAAGAAGAGTTTTAATAACAGAAAGATTGAAGGTACTAGCAATATCAATCCTAAAATGAACACCACAATAAGTGAAATCGCCATTGCATCATTAGTAAATCCTTCGTAAATCGTTAAATATGGATATAGTAAGTACGGATAAAGGGAAATTCCATACGCATAAAAGGCTAGAGCAAACTGCCCTACTAATAGGCCAACTGCTAATCCATATTTTTTCCGCTTCCAAGTAAGCCATACCGTACCAATCCATAATAGGAATGATAATCCAAACATCCACCATAAATTTAGAATACGATCAAAATGTTCCGGATTGTGAGAACTTAATTCGTAAATGATACCTACTGCAGCAATGATTAAAGGGAAAGCCCAGAACATTGCATATTTCCGCATTAGGTTTGTTGCTCCTGTATCTTCTGCTTTATTCGAATACCAGGTAAGGAATACAGCCGATATAAACAGGACTGCAACGATAGATAAAACGACAACCGACCATGTTAAAGGACTCGTAAACAATGCTCCATAGTCTAAAACAGGATTACCATCAATAATGGAAATAAATCCACCTTCAGAAATGGTAAGCACTATGGATAATGCTGCCGGGACCAATACGCCTGCAATTCCATACATGAAGGCATATCCTTTATGCCCTTTATATCCTTTTGATCCGTACAGTTCAAATGCATAGTATGAACCACGAATAATCATTAAGATTAACGCAATACTCGCTGGAACTAGAAGAACTGTTCCATAATAGAATGCAGTCTTAGGGAAAAATCCAACAATCCCAACAAAAAAGAATACGAAAAATACATTCGTAACCTCCCAAACTGGAGATAAGTATCGCTGGATAACTTTTGAAACGACATGTTGTTTACCAGTGATTATACTGTAAGCGTTAAAAAATCCTGCGCCAAAATCAATTGATCCCAAGATGACATATCCAAATAGAAATGTCCAAAGTACTGAAATCCCTATTATTTCTAAACTCATGTTGTTTCACCGCCTTGTGCAGCTTCTTGTTGTTCAAGTTCTAGCTCAACTGGATTATTCTTAAACATCCGACGAAGTACGACTATGGTTCCAATTCCTAAAAACAAATACAAAGTCGCGAAAAGAATGACCATTAATCCAACATAATCACTGGATGTTGCTGCTTCTTCGATTGTCATGATTCCACGTAGAATCCATGGTTGTCGACCTACTTCAGCCATCCACCAGCCGGCTTCGATCGCAAGGAAGGATAGAGGACCTCCAAGAACAATGAGCCAACGATACCAGTTAGATTTCACGAAAGACCATGCCCGTTTCATTCCTATCCAATAGACCAGAGAAAGAACTACCATGAATCCTCCAATCGTAACCATTAAATCGAAAAAGTAATGGATAATAAGTGGTGGCGTTTCTTCTTCTGGAAATTGGTCTAATCCAATCACCACTGAATTTGGATTTCCATTTGCAAGGATACTGAGACCATAGGGTATCTTGAGCTCATATTTCACTTCTCCTTCATCATCCAAAATCCCATACATCAGAAGTGGTGCGCCTTCTTCCGTTTCAAAATGCCACTCGGCTGCAGCTAATTTTTCTGGTTGGTACTCTGCTAAATATTTACCTGAAAAATCTCCGATTAACGCTGCTGCAATGGAGAACACAAGTCCTATTTTCATTGTCATGTACAGTGATTTCTTATGATAAATATGGTTCGAACCTTTTAATATTTTGTATGCCGCAATGGATGCAAGCATAAATGCGGCTGTCATAAAGGACGTTGCAAGTACATGGGACACTTTCGTCGGCATCGCCGGGGTAAACATTGCAGCAATTGGATTTACATTTGTGAGTTGCCCATTAACAATATCAAAGCCTTGTGGCGAATTCATAAATGCGTTTAACACGGTAATGAATAGCCCCGAAGCGGCCGCACCAAGTACAACGGGAATAAGAAGTAAAAAGTGTTTACGTTTGTCTTCAAATCGATCTCCCGTGTATGCATAAATCCCTAAAAAGATAGCTTCAAAGAAGAAAGCGAATACTTCCAAGAATAGGGGTAGTGCTATAATATTTCCTGCCAGTTCCATGAAATTTGGCCAAAGTAATGAAAGTTGTAATCCGATTGCTGTTCCAGTTACAACACCTACAGCAACGGTGACAGCAAACCCACGGGCCCAACGTTTGGCCATTAATAGATAATGTTCGTCTTTTTTCTTAATGCCCACCCAATGTGCAATCATGATCATGAGTGGGACACCTACACCGATTGTTGCGTAAATAATGTGAAATGAAAGGGTTAGTAGTGTTAGTACACGGCTACCAAATACTGGATCGTCAAACAACAATTTTAATTCCCTCCTTTTACTCAAAACATTTTCACAAGCTCAGGTTTGAGTATAGTATAAAACTTGAGTTACGCTATAATTAATTTCATCTGTAATCCAATTTTAACTGCATTTGAATGCTAGTAGGTGTATATCTTGTGACAGTAACGACGATCATGTGAACGCGATAGTTCATTTAAGTTTTCGGAGTTAGGAGGACAAGTCTTTTTTAGTTATTTTATCCGAAGAAGGGAGTGTTTTCTTCGATTATGCCATCACTAGGAGTAGATTCACTAAATAGAAGTGCCTTAATTGTGAAGCACATTAAAGAGATTGGAAGCAGTGCTAATGATGTGTATGTACAATATAGAAAGAACTCAGTAATTGCATAGCCAATTAAACAAATCATCTACTCAATTAGTAATCATGAATTGAAAAAGATTCATTTGATTTCAATAAGTAAAGTGTCGTCGCAATGATATAAAAAAATAGAATCAGCCATTTCCTACATGGCTAATTCTATTATTTACACTGCAAATTGTATTGTTGGAAACTTCACCTACTCGGTTCAACTCTACCTATTCCAAAGTAGTGCCCATCATTTCCACTTCGTATGATTTGCCCCTTTTTGAAAAAGTGGTACCTGAAATTCAGATAGGATCTTTGACCGTGATTGAATGGACCGCTTCCTTCATTTGTTGAACCGCTTTCTCTACAGTTGAGCGAGAGCAAGCAAGGTTCATACGGACAAATCCTTCGCCGCCAGGGCCAAAAACATGCCCTTGATTCAATGCTACTTTTGCTTTGGAGAGGAATAGTTTCTCCAACTCTTCGGGCGTGAGTCCCAATTCCCGGCAATCAATCCAAGCCAGATAAGTCGCTTCTAATGGTAAAACTTTTAATACGGGTAAATTGGATTTGAAATACTTCGTAATGAAGTGCAAGTTTCCTTCAACATAGTCAAGAACTTCTTCCAGCCATTGTCCACCGTGATTATACGCGGCCTCTGTGGCAAGCGCGCCAAATGAGTTCGGCATAGTAACAGCGTATTTATCACCCTCGGCTACAAACTTCTCTCTTAGCGCCTTGTTTGAAATAATGATATTCGATGTTTGTAAACCTGCAAGATTAAATGTTTTACTTGGTGCCGTACAAATGATGCTATTGTCAGCAAACTGTTCTGAAATAGCCGCAAATGGAACATGCTTTCCGGGTTTGAATACAAGATCCTGATGTATTTCATCCGATACAACAAGGACTCCACGTTCCAGACAGATGTCGCCGAGCCGTTTAAGTTCTGATTCCGTCCAAACACGGCCACCGGGATTTTGTGGATTACAAAGTAGAATCATTTTAACCGAAGAATCTATTTTTGAAATCAGATCCTCAAAGTCCATCTCATATCTACCTTCTTTGAAAAGAAGAGGATTATATACGACCTGCCGATCATGATTTTGAATCGCTTTCATGAATGGATAGTATACTGGCGGTTGCACAATGATCTTGTCACCCGGCTCACTATAAGCTTGGACGATTAGATTTAACGCGGTAACGACCCCAGGACTATGACAAATCCACTCTTTTTCAACTGACCAATTATGTTGCTCTTTCATCCAATCGATTATTGCTTTATAATAGCTATTCTTCCTCATTGTATATCCGAAAATACCATGTTCTGCTTGGGACTGGATAGCTTTGACTACTTCATCTGGAACTTTAAAATCCATATCGGCAACCCACAGCGGAAGCAACTCTTTTTCACCGAACAATTCCTCTGTCGCATCCCACTTCACACTAGCCGTATTCGAACGTTCAACCACTTTGTCAAAGTCGTATTTCATAAAAAAATCGCCCCTTTTCTTACTAACCTGAATTTAATCGCAATGGAAAGGCTTAGTTTTTCTTTACTGAAAATCGAATTTCACGTCAAGTCTCTTAATTATGCAGCTCAGTAATGGAAGCTAATTTCAGGATATAGTTACACTTTGTTGATGACAATTTCTTCGTCCACGACATCGACACGGACTTTTTCAACATGCCCATCTAAAATAAGATCTGTTAATGGATTTTCGATTTTATCTTGAATGACCC
The DNA here is from genome assembly GCF_017347095.1 of Sporosarcina sp. E16_8. Taxonomy (GTDB): domain Bacteria; phylum Bacillota; class Bacilli; order Bacillales_A; family Planococcaceae; genus Sporosarcina. Next base: position 9,688 of record NZ_JADPRZ010000017.1, read on the forward strand.
TGCGAAGTGGGCGGGCTCCGAATCGTTTATCATAGCCTAATTTGACCAATGCTTGTTTTACTTCTTGGGAAACCGTGATGTCAATATTATTTTCTGCGATTGTTACTTGTAAATCAACAAGCATCAATTCCACGATTTCAAGTAGATTTCCCTCTGTTAATTCGTTAAATGTGACAATCGAATCGAAACGATTGAGAAATTCAGGTTTGAAATAATCGCCCAATATTTCGAGCATAGTAACGGACTCATGGACTGTTTGATTGAAACCGACACTCACTTTTTTGTCGCCTGTTCCAGCATTACTTGTCATAATAATGACCGTATCTTTGAAACTGACTGTCCGACCATGTGAATCTGTTAAGCGGCCATCCTCCATAATCTGAAGGAACATATTTTGAACTTCTGGATGTGCTTTTTCAATTTCGTCAAGGAGTAAAATTGAATACGGATTCCGGCGTACTTGCTCTGTTAATTGGCCAGCTTCATCATGCCCTATATAACCTGGAGGAGAGCCAATAATTTTAGATACCGCATGTTTCTCCATATATTCACTCATGTCGAGACGTATTAAGGTATCCCGTGAACCGAATAATTCTTCTGCCAGTACTTTTGTAATTTCTGTTTTACCAACACCAGTTGGACCGACAAATAAGAAGGAGCCAATGGGACGGTCTTTCGATTTAAGTCCTGCACGGCTACGACGGATTGCTTTTGCAACTTTATCGACCGCCTCTTCTTGACCGATGACTTTTTTGCTGAGATTTTCCTGAAGACCTTTCATTTTCACCTGTTCTGCCGCTTGTAGTTTTGTCACAGGAATTCCTGTTTTCTCTTCAACAATTAACTCAATATCTGCAACAGAAACTTCTATTTTTTCAGCTTCCCCGTTTTGTTTCGCTTCTTCCAATTGTTTACGTAATTGAATTTCCTCGTAACGTAAATTTGCCGCTTTTTCATAGTCTTCCATTTCTGCTGCTTGTTCTTTTTCTTGAATGATTTCGCCCAGACGCACTCCAAGTGATTCTGAATCTGAATTAGGGGTAACATGTATAAGATTTAAACGTGACCCTACTTCATCCATCAAATCAATCGCTTTGTCCGGTAAAAAGCGGTCTTGAATATAGCGTTGTGATAAGGTGACAAAAGCTTGCACCGCCTCATCTGTATAGCGAACTTCATGGAAATTTTCGTAACGTCCTTTAATCCCGTTTAAGATTTTAATCGTATCTTCTGCAGATGGCTCCTTGACGATAATCGGTTGGAACCGACGTTCAAGTGCGGCATCTTTCTCGATTTGACGATATTCTTTCAATGTCGTTGCCCCGATGAGTTGCAAGCCCCCACGCGCTAAGGCTGGCTTCAAAATATTTCCGGCATCCATTTGCGATCCTTCTGTCGAACCTGCACCAACGAGTAGATGAATTTCATCGATGAATAAAATAACATCTGTCCGGGTTTGAAGCTCTTCAATTAGTTGTTTCATCCGCTCTTCAAACTGACCACGAATACCCGTATTGGTAACAAGTGAAGCAACATCTAATAAGTACACTTCTTTATTCATTAGTTTTACCGGGACATCGCCTTCGTGAATTTTTACTGCGAGCCCCTCGGCGATTGCTGTTTTACCAACTCCAGGCTCACCAATTAGCACTGGATTGTTTTTATTTCTTCTATTTAACGTTTCGATGACGCGTCTTACTTCTTGATCACGTCCGATGACCGGATCAATCAGTCCTTTTCTTGCATCGTTTGATATATTTTTACCAAGTTGGTCTAGCAAACCATCGCCGTGACCTTCTTGTGTTTGCTTTGTTTGAGTTCTTGCCTGTTGGCCGCCGTTTGCTTGGAAAAAGTGATTCGCATTGTCGCTAAATGACGGCATCTCGCCTGCCTGTAATTGACCTTGGATTTCTTGAAAGCACGTATGACACATATTTATGTGCATACCTTGCTGATTCACTTGAAATCTTAAACTCATCGTCGCTTCGTTTTTACCACAATGTTGACACTGCATATTTGTATCCTCCCACTTTTTCATTTATCTATCTCGCTTGACTTTGACTATACGTAATCTATGAATTAATTGTACACTGACCTTTTTTGACTTTCAAGAAACTTGCTTGCATATTTTCGTTTTTTAAATGAATCCTCATGTTCATAGAGTTTCCACGTTTGCAATTAGTATTGTCTTTGTGTGGTAAACTGCAACAAGTTGAACGCCTGTACAGTGAAAGTGTGTATACTTACAAAATAATAATGTCTAGAGTATCATTGACTTTTTAAGTCAATACCTAGAATTTGAATTAGGAGTGATTTTTCTTGACCAGTAAAATATTTTTAAATGACAGAGTAATTTATATAGGTAGGTATGAAGAGGAAATAGTAAATGGATTATATAAAGTTTCAGTTGATTTTAACGTAACAAGTGATGATTACCATGACATGACAACTTTACTTTACAGCGGAATATTTGACGTAAAGATTCCTGAGCGTAACTTACTATTTAGGGGGTCCATTCATAATTATTCTACTTCCATTACTAATTTGTATGTAAAAGATCAAATAGGCCAGTTTAAATTGACTCTGATAGAAGTCAGTCAGTAAGAAATGGTGTAATGTGTATAGTTGATTTTGGATTACTATGGATTGAACGACTTCTCTATCATTACCCGGATGTCTGGCTGTCTAGGGTTGCGACATTGCCGTAGTCAGATAAGATACCCTGTTCATTCACAAACAGAGCATATGGATAGCAATCCTACATCTAGTAAGACAGAATAAACTAAAATGGACCACCTAATGCTACTAACATTAGGCGGTCTATATTAGTAGGTTCCCTTCAAGGGGTCAACTCTATAGAGATAAAATAATCCATCCATTATGAGCTCCCGCTCTAGGATGGTTTATTTTTATGGGCAAAGGACACTATTGCTATCATTCCTGTTTAGTGCAATGCGCCTTCTCCATTATAAAACCTGCTTGATAATTTCCCACATCGATTTTTAAGAGTACGACTAACAAATCGGTGACAGCTCAGAATAGGGAAGTCTTTTTATCATTTCTTCAGCGAATGTTTCTTTCCTTTCGTGTCTGTCACAATCAACTGCGTATCCGTCACTTCCATCCGTTTCCCAAGGATATTCGACAACTTGATTGTTTTTTTATCCAGTAAACTGTACTTGAAGACGCCTTTTTTATTGAAATAATACATCGTGGAGTGGTCATGCAGCACGGAGAGGAATTCTCCGCCCGCTTCGCGATTACTATGGACATCAAAAAGGTCAAATGTTGCGCGTGCGTCAAAAGTAAATTCCTTCCTCTTATCGCTGCTGCCATCCATCGCTGTCGAATAAAACACTAGCGTACTGTCCTTAAAATCATCCGGACCAATCGAGCGTGGACCCATATCTGTGTAGTAGATCCGGTCATTCCAAACAAACATATTGCTCATCTGGCTCGGCTCTTTCATTTTCACCAAATCTTGTCCATCAATCTTCATCTTCATCACAGCGTAGGCGAATGGCACTTCATCCGCTTCGGCAAATCCACCGCTATGGTATGGGATGAAAATCTCTTCGTTGTAGACAATAAGTTGGGTATTTGAATGCAAGTATGTCGCACTGGAATAATCCCAACTGCTTATCGGTACGTCTTTGTACTTTAATAACACTTCACGTTTGTCGGTTGCCATATTTTTTTTAATAAGGTCAGGATACCCAACCTCATCCCGCTCAGTGAAATAGGTAAAGCCATCCTGTTCAACGGTCTTCCCTTTGGTACTGACATATGAATGATAGCTACTGAGCTTCATCTTATCATCCATGGCACGGACTAAAAATGCCGAAAACTGTGCACGCGTGACAGAGTCTGATGGCATATATTTGCCGTTCGATCCGCCCGCGACGCGCTGTTTTGCGATTCCGTTGATGTCCTGATAGGCCCAGTGTGATGGTGTGACGTCAATAAATGTGGCTTGCTTGTCGAGCGGCATGTCGAACGCACGACGCAGGATCGCGGCCATTTGCGCGCGAGATGTTTTTTCACCAGGACGCATGTAGCCATTATCGCCTCGGAGAATTCCTTTTTCATTCACCGTCGCCAGGATCTGATAATACGGTGATTTTTTGGATACGTCTTTGAATTCGACGGAGGTATTTTCCGTCAGTGGAATTTTTAATGCCTTGATGAGCATCGATGCGGCTTGCGACCGGGTGATTGGCTCATTCGGCTTGAATGTGCCATCCGGATAGCCGCCGATAATAGTTCGGTCGGATAAATACATGATTTCATTTTTCGCCCAATGCTTATCCACGTCGGAAAACTGAATGGCAGCCTGTGCTTGGAATGGGGTCGCAGCGAAAATGAGCAGTAGAGCCGTCAATACGGCAGTCAGTTTACTTTTCAAAATGATAGAGCCTCCTATTTTTAAAAAAACGGTGGCTGTTGGTAGCAATCCTTGCCAACAACAACCTTTGATTAATGCCTTTAAGTGGAGGGAAAACCAGGTTGGTGTCTTTATATAGTGAGCGGTTGGTTGACGGCTACTTCTTCTGGACAGCTAACAACCTGGTTTCCCGAATATGTTTGGGTGAATCCCCTTGAATTATGTCTTAAACTTGTACCACCCCCCTTTTTGAATCCAATACTATTCCTGAATGAGCCAACGCTCTGATCCAGTATCGCGCTTCATATAAAATACCCGTTCCGCTACCCCTTCTCGCCCATATTGGTAGTGGATTTCTATCTCATTCTCAGATAGGGGAGTCGCTCCCCGATAAGAGGCCTCTAAAAACAGTTCACCCACTCGGCTAATTTGTGTAAAAGCGGGCGTCTCCAGCAAATTGCCGAAGCCCAATAGAACGTCATATAAATACAAATCAAAATACTGCTCCGGTGTATAAACACCCGTCAACTGTCCCGATAAATAATCCAGATACATCGAATGGGTACGCTCTTCCGTCGCTACGCCTACAACTTCCCCATAAATTTTATGCACAGGGGTAATCGCTGCACCTTGCACCGTATTACTTGCCGGGAAATGGTTCACTACTAAATATTCCCGCGCATTCAACTTTTGGTCGTACCCCCCTGCAAGCGTGACTCCCTGTTTTTCATAAAGATCCATAATTTCTGATGGCAACGGTTTGCCGTTTATCTTCAGCTTGCCCTTTTCCAGCACGACACGATCCCCCGGGACCGCAACCACTTCGTAATAGGCATCCATATATGTCGGTAAATGGCTTGTCGTATTTGTCATCGTGCGAACAATGTCGCCTGACTCATAGACAACCTCATCGAATAGATCTACTTTGCGCTCAATGACCGTATGGAAAGCATCCGAACTCCCTTTTAATGAAAAGTTTTCTTTATCCACATAATACAGACCGTCGACTTTATCAAAATGCGGAAGTGCCGCAAACTCCTCATAATCAACGGCTGACAGTTGCTTCTTCTTCTGAAGTGCCGAGATTTGCGCTAAATCATCCAGTGGATCATATGGGACCCCAGCTCCCTTATCTGAAGATAGAAAATTCGCAGGGTCAATTGTGAAAATAAGAAACAGTGCTACTATAGGTATCGCCGCCGAGACAAACAGCACTTGCCAAGAAAACTTTTTAGCCTGTGGCCGTAAACGTTCACCTACACGCTGCTTTATTCGCCTTTCCTGCTTCGCTGTATCGCCCATCATTTGATCGAGCTTACGTTTGAAATCGCTCAATTTTTCACTACCTCCTCATCCTCGTCCTCAAAAAATCCCTTTAGCTGCTGCTTTGCCCTTCGCAGCCGTGTTTTCACGGTATTTTCATTCAGCTGTAGATAGTTTGCTATTTCCGCTATAGATTGCTCGTCATAATAAAACAATAGTAAAGGTTCACGGTATTTTAACGGAAGTTGGAAAAGATTTTTTTCAAGTGTGGCCAACTGCTCTTGCTCCAACACTACTTCTTCTGCGCCTTTTACCGAAACAAAGATTGTATCGAACAGCACATCTTTTTTATGCTTCCACGAGCGCAAATAATCTTTTGCACGATTAGCTGTCATTTTCGTTAAATATGTCTTCAATGATGCCTCATTGCGAAACTGGTCACTCTTTTGAAAATACGTAACAAATACTTCTTGTACAATATCCTCGGCAGTCGACCAATTCTTCACATATAAATAAGCGATGCGCACTAAATAACGCGAATGCTCATCGATTACTTGATCAATAGTACTCATTTACGAACCCTCGCCCTCTTCTACGGCCACGCCATGTCCCCCTCCACATACGCAACAAATTGCTCAAACGACTTTTTCTCTGTTATTCCATATCGGCATACTTCATAATTTGACATCTTCCTATTCGCATACCCTTCGGTCGTCGTAAAGCCAATCAACACCCCTGCCTCTTTTGCCGCCGCGATGAAATTCTCATTATAATGCCCATACGGATAAGCTAATGAAACAGCTGCCGGTACTTGCTCGATATTTTGCTGTAAATCCAACAGTATCTCTTCTTTTGAACGATCTAACGCAATCCCTGCACCCGAAACCTTATTAAGTGAATGCAATTCATATGTATGTGCTTCAAACTGGAAAACATCCGCCAGCTCTACTAAATCCGAAGCGGTAAAAAACTGCAGCGGGCCTTCCGCATCAAATGGCTGCGCTCCCAGCGCCCGTTCGGTACGTGAGGAAATAATGTGCTGAAGCGCACTAAACCCGTATTGCTTCAAAATGGGATATGCATATTCCTTCGTCGATAATAACCCATCGTCAAATGTAATGAGCACTGCTTTACTCGGTACGACTAGGCGCCCTTCCAAATAGTCATAAAGCTGATGTGCCGTCAGCGTCTCGAAATGATGATCCGCCAAGTACCCCATCTGCTGCTCAAACGCTTCCAAGGAAATCGTACTATCCATCGTTGTCATCAACTCGCGCGGCAAAACCTGATGGTATACAAGCACCGGCAGACCCTCGTCCAAAGTAACGGCCTGTTTAGAAATATATCCCGGCCGCTCTCCTATTGAAAGGATATACCAATCCTCTTCCTCCCTCACGACCGGATAGCGATAGCCTTCTTCCATCTCCAGTATAACGCTGCTCTGCAAGTCAGCATCCTCATAAACCTCGGTTTTTTGCAAGGTATGAACAGCAGCCAACCGCTCCGTATGTACAAGTGTCGAAAGCTTCTTTTTTTCAACCTTCGCCTGCCCCTTACGGACAAAGGCTGTCATATTTCCCAACCGAAGCTCATAATACGCCTCATCCTCACCTGTGACAGCAACAGGCTGATTCGCCTCCAACACGCCAATCTGAGTCATGGCTGCCCCCTTCATATAAATCGGCTGACGCTCTTGCAAGGTCAACACCCGCTCAAATTCCCTCTTCGCGACAAACCGCTCCCCTTCCTTCCCCTGCGCAAACACTCTTCCTTGCGATTCAACCAAAATCCAGAGCGCACCAACACTGATTAATATAATCAAGCACATAAGTAACAGCACATTACTAGATATCTTTCTCATACATTTACCTCCACCGTCTATTAAGCAACGTACAGACGGTGATTTTCAGAAAAAGTTTCAAAAGTTTTTATAAAGATGTACCTAAAGTTTTTCTATGATGCTCATTTACTCGAATTCCCTTTTTCCTCAACTAAATAAAAGCATTCAGTCATAGAATATCTACTAGTTAATCACCCTGTGCGATACCATTGATTGAGATAAATTATGTGTGTTCCTATGCAACAAAAAATCCGCGCAATTGTATACAAAATAAATAGAGATTAGATTATCGGTACCTAATCTAATCTCCAGTTCATAAATATGTAATTGTAGTCAATAGCCGAAATAGGTGCCTGACACTTGCCAGCTAAGGAAGTTAGAGCCTATTTATGTTAGTTCTTCAAGCCACTAATTGTCCCACCATGATATACCAACCGTGATTGTCTACCGGTTTATCATGAAATTGAATCTCTGGGGAAAGGTCTGTTTCATTTGGTCGGACGAAGATTTGAAGCATTTCCACCTCATCTTCTTTTACTCTTTCCTCATGCCAAAAGCTTGCACCTGCATTCATCATCATTAATTTACCACGTGCAATCGGCGCATCAAAACCTGCGGAATCACGATGATGCGTGATACCTGAGCTTATATAACTTAATATTTCATCATTTACGTGTTCGTGCATATTAATCGTTAAGCCCTTTTTCATAACCGCATGGTCAATGATTGCTAATGGCCCGAATGCTGTATCTGCGGTTTTATTGCCTAAAATTTCACCTGGTTTAACCCGTGTAATTGTGAATGGACCCCTGAACGGCTCTGCATGATTTACCGCTTCAAGTTTTTGTAACAAGACAAAAACCTCCTTCTCCATCATATATAACAAAATCGACTCTCCATTGGAAAGTCGATTTTGTTGGTAGTATCATTTATTTTTCGATCGGACCATTATTAATCAAAGATAATGGCACATTAACCTCGAAAATCTTGCCACGAATAGCTTGAATCCCGAAAGACGTTAAACGTGCCGAGTGCATTTCTAAATAGGCTTGGGCCGTTTCTTTTGTTTCGAATAAATAGACGCCTCCAGCTTCTTTTGCCACCGCATCTTCTGTCCAAACTTTCCAAATCATACCTGGCTCATCATTAATGCTTTGAGCCAATTCTGCAAAGCCTTTTGACATTTCTTCCCCAAATGGACCTTCCATTTTGAAATCTACTTGTAATAAATATGTCATTTCAAGTCTCCTTTTTCATTTTAATACTTACTCGTCTACCACAGTTATTTTACTTGAATGTATTTCTCGCCAAGGATTTCATTTGTTTCATAAACATCTTGTGACAATTCCTTTTGAATAAATGGAGTCACATCTTTTTCCTCAATTGAATAATATTCTTCAATTTCGCGTGAAAATAATAATTTTTCTTTGCGAAGTAATTGATCTAAATTGGATAATTTCTTCGGATTTAACGTTTCATTTGGTAGTAATTGTTGGAGTGCATTGGTGTATTCCTCAAAAGTTCGGGCACCCACGATCCGAACCCCTTTTTGCTCTTCATTTACCATGACGATTGTCGGGAATCCGCGGACACCTAACTCACGGACGAGTTGGAAGTCTTCATGTAATGACGTATTTGCTTCTGGAAGCTTTGATTGAGTAAGGATTTCTTCTCCATCAAGCCCAACTTGATTGACAAGATTAATTAAAATTTCATCTTGTGCAATGTTTTTATTGAAAGCAAAAACCTCTTCTCGTGCACGTCGTAAAAATGTGTTTGCTAGCTCTGGACTTTTTTCTTGAATCACCTTATACACTCGGGAAGGGATAAATGACGACTCGATTGGATTATCGTACCAAACAGTTCCATCAATCGGCATGCGGGAGTGTTCACCAACTTCTCTCCAATGACCAGCAACATCTGATGGACTAGAAATGCCATTGTTTGCGTCTTTGAAGCCATCCCAATTTTCAAGCAATCCGCCCATAAGTGTGTGCATATTAAAATAGTGCCCGTACTGATCGACAAACTTTCGAAGGACCGGTTCTAATGCCCAGCAATGCGAACAGATTGGATCCGTTACGTAATAAAGTTCAACCTTTTTTTTCTGTGTCGAGAAATCGATAAACTCCATTGTGGCAGTGTCGTCCCCACCTGGCCCGCATATGCCAGTTTCTAAATCACAAATCATGTTATTTTTCGTTTCCATTTAAATTCCCCTTTTCTTTATTGGTGATTGGACAAATCAAGTTCAATATTTTTTTGTGCCCACGCTTGTATTGGCTGTAGGGCGATTGCAAGTTGTTGTCCTTTTTCAGTTAGATGATACGTAATTATGACGGGAGTTCCTGCCGTTACTATTTTTTCCACTAAGTCAAATTCCGCAAGCTCGGTCAATTTCAACGAAAGTGATCGAGGGGTAATATCATTTAAATCGCGCTTCATTTGAGAAAAATGAGCAGTAAAGTCAGGACAATTCGACAAATAATGAATAATGAGCCCGTTCCAACGCCTTCCCAAAATCTCGAAGCTGGATTCTAAATAAGGACATACTTTAATAAGTATCACCTCCAACTATTACTTTAAGTATAAACTAGTATAATTAGTATATCAAGTATAAAGATTATACTTGATGTGTCTGCCATTTAAACAAGCATGTTCGTATCAAAAGATATGGAAGGAACAACCCAAAATTGTTTTTCAGTCTTAAGTATCTAACAAAAGCACCATTTGATACGAAATCGGTGGAGGGAAGATTACTGAGCAGCCTTTCCTTGGATAAATACTAGCTATTCCCGATTATTTCCGAACTACCCTATCACCAATAAACCTAGACAAATCAAATAAAGAGGGTTTATAAATGACGAAGAGGTGAAACTAGTAGCAATGGAAGTCGGAAATCGGTTAGGGTACATATCTACAAAAGAAATAGAAAAGTAATCGTCAAATAACGGCCACCTGTTATACGAGTGGCCGTTATTTGACGATTACGATTGAAATAGTTAGCGTCGATCAAGGAATCTTAGATCGCCGACTCCAAGGTTTCTTAAAACTGTTTTAAATTCAGAGCACTGCTCTCTGATGCGTGTTGTAATACCGATTGAATTTTCGTGCGGTAAAGTGGAGATTGACATGTGACGAATCAGGCCGCGGTTTGGTTTATCTCCGGCATTAAAACCTTCCAGTGCGAAGTGGGTGTGGGAACCTTCTTCCCATGTAAAATCTTTCGGACAGTCGAGTAGGTACGTTTTAACCTCAGGCGTTTCATCAATAATCTTATTTATTTTAGTCCAGTATATTTGCATTATATATTCTCCTTACTCAATTATATTTATTGTTATTATCTAACACACAATAAGTGATAATGATTATCAATTAAATAGATTGATTATTTAATATGATTTACGCGAATTTAATTCACTAACAATGTAGAGAAAATCTTGCACCTGAATTTTTCATAGTTTCGGCCTATTTTTTAGTGAGAGTGGAAGAAAAATAGCAAAGAGTACTGTGCTTAACACAAAGAAAAGCAATTCATGTACGTGAATACATATACAAAAATAGACCAGACAGTCGCTAAACTTGCCCGGTCTTCATTCTATTATTAATTTAGTCGTTCTACTAAATCATCTAGTAATAAATTTGCTGCTTTAATACCACCTGCTGTGTTCCAGATTGTTTCATTCACTTCAAATACTTGATTTTTTTTTGAGACATTTAAGCTTTTAAATACTGGATTTTCCAACCATTGATTAGCCTTATCATATACATCTGATTCCGTAACCCAGTAAAACATAATATCTCCATCCATCGTTTCCATTGCTTCTTCGGAAACTGTTTCCATAAAATTATCTACATCCTGGGATTCTGGACGGCCCACACCCATTTGTTCAAGCAGTACCCCACTAAATGTGTCCTTCTGGTATATGCGGACATCTTTAGCAGAGAATCTTACGACGGATACTTTCATTTCTTCCTTATCGCCTAATTTTTCTTTTGCCTGAGCAACACGATCATCGAATGCTTTCATGATCATCTCACTTTCGGCTTTTTTATTTAATGTCTCAGCATACAATTCAAAGTTGATCTTCCATTGCCCTGATAAATCTTCAGAAAACACAGTTGGTGCAATTTTGCTTAATTGATCGTACGCTTCTTCGTGCCTTACTTTATTACCAATAATTAAGTCCGGGTTTAATTCAAGAATAGCTTCAAAATTAGGCTCGTTTTCAAAACCAAGCTCCTGGACACCGGCCATCTCGTCTTTAATATGATCATACCAAGGTTCTCCAGTCCATGATCTAACCGCACCAACTGGTTCAATTCCTAATGCTAGTAATGCTTCTGTTCCTTCATTCGTTAAGATTACAACACGTTGTGGTGTACCCTTAATTTTTGTAACGCCCATTGCATGCTGAATTTCCCGAACTTCTTCCGCTTCTACAGCATCACTTTCTGCTGAAGCTTCACTTACTACTGTAGTTTCCTTGGTACTGTCCGTATTAGTCGTTTGATCCCCACATCCACTAAGAGCGAGCATAATTATTGATAAAATCGAGAAAATAAAAATACTCTTTCCTAATTTAATCTTTATTTCATTTAACAAATTGATAACCTCCCTAGCATTATGACTGATAATGATTATCAATCTCACTTATTATTTTATCAAGTCGCCATTTATTTATCTATAGACAGTTTTGCCTTATGGGTATGGATAGGTTTGTCCTCACAAATAATGTGTATGAAAATACTTCACACAGTCATTTATAATATTTCTCCTACCAGATGGTCCCCACGGATCCCATGCAAAACTAGTAGGAATGTAAATTTGGTTTTTCTTTACTGCTTGTAATTCCAGCCATAATGGATTTTCAACTAAATTATCTACTGACTCCTGCGCACTCCAAAGAATAATTATTCTTTCAGGATTAAGCTCAACCATTTCGACTAATGAATAATTTCTACAACTCGAATAGGTTAATCTTTCATCACATTGAAATCCCAAACCTTCATAAAACAAATCACTTATGGGATGACCCGTCACACCATGGACAATCATACTATCTTTCAAGACACGAATAATCGCCCATTTACCACTTACTGTAATCTTCCTTAATTTATCTTTGGCTATCTGCTCTACTTTTTCAATATCGTTTATAACATTTTCCGCTAATTCTTCTCTCCCCACTACTTTCGCAATATATCTCTGATAATCTTTCCAGTTAAGAAATCCATCAAAATGGATAACTTTTGTATTTTCATGAATATGAACCTCATTATTAGTAGTACTACAATTATTCCTATCATTTTGTTTTAGAATATAATGAGGTTCCATCGTCAATCCATCGTTTAGATCTAATGGAATCTCGGCATTTAATCTTTTTGTCCCCTGCAATTGACTTTCTAAGTATATGGGAAATCCAGTTTCGGTTGGACATTCTGTCGGAAAACAAGGAGCTGCAACAGGTTTAATTCCAAGGGCTAGTAAATGATCTTGTAGAAAAAGATTACTAAAAATCGCAATTCTTGGTTCATACTTCTTACGGTAAATTGTAGGTGATATACCTTCTGAGTTTTTAAATAAACGACTAAAATATAATTCGTCTGCAATTCCGACAGTACGTGCAACATCTTTAATCGAATATATGGACGTTTTTAGCATATTTTTTGCTTGTTCTATTCGTAATTCGCGTAAGTACCCACTTGGCGTTAATCCGGTCTCACGTTTAAAAGCGCGACAAAAGGAACTCTGTGTCATAAATGTTAAACGAGCAAGATCACCAATTATTAGCTGTTCTTCATAATGCTTATTCATATAATCAATTGTGAGCTTAATTGGGCCATTTTCATTCTTTTCTTCTAATGCCTTGTTTTTAGAAATCACATACAGCAATTCGTAGAGCAATGCTTGTTTCCTTAACCATGATATATATGGGTCAATACTAACTTTATCACTTATTTTTTCTAACAAAGACAGTACTCTTGCCTGCGACATGATTTGTAAGATTATCATTTTAAAAGAGTTCATATTATCTAGGTTAGATGCAGGTAGATTTGTATACTGCAAATAATAGAAGTGGACTTCGTTCATGATCGTTGCGCCAACTTCTATCGCTACGCTAGAATCTAGAAAAATGCTAGTACCAGGTTTAATATGATGTTTTACCCCATTGATGCTCACTATCCCGCTGCCGCTAGTAATATAAAATAATCCCTTCGTTTGCATAGTTAACTTCTTTAATTGAAATCCAATTTTAAATGTATGTTTCTTGCAAGACACAAAAGATAATGCAGTATCATAAGTTGTTTTCAAAACCCAACTCTCCCTTTTCTCCGCTGTATAAGTGAATTATTTTTATAAACTAGCTATCAATAAAAGTGACTACCTTTGTCATAATAAATACTATCCATAGTGAAAGCTACCTGTGCTTGACGCAAAGACAAACCATTTACCATGCGAATAAACATACAAAAAGACCAGACATTCGCCAACTTGTCTGGTCTTTATTCTATTATCATGCTATTGTAGTGGTTTATTAGAGCAATTTAGTACCTCAAATTTGACGCCAGCATTAGAACATTTACATTTCCTTTCGAAACTGGCACCTATCACATTTTATTTAAACAAGTCTGGATATATTTCTTTCGCTACTAGTTCCATTCCATCAATCGTGTTATAACCATAGCCAAACATATAATTGTAATCTACTACATAAATCTGCTTATTTTTGATGGCCTTCATACTTGATAATTTCGGATTCGCATAGATCCCTGCTTTCACCTTTTCAAGGTCTGCGTCATCCCATTCCGGTAAGATTAATATATCTGGATCAGCCTCAATAAGCGTTTCTATACTTACATCGGCTGTTTCCTTCTTAAATATGTTATCTAGCTTGACCATATTAAAGGCATCATTGAAGAATGTTTCATCGCCTGCTGGATATACATAAATCTCATTAGGATCATTTGTATGCAAATAAGCAAATGTTTTATGGTCTTGAATGCTCTCTAATTTTGAAATAATCGATGTTTGTTTCTCTTTTAGCTCTTTTATAAAGCTATCCGCTTTGTCTTGGACACTAAAAATTTCACCAATGTTTTCAATATCTTTATAAATAGATTCATACGTTCCGCCTGTAACAGATGACTCTATTACATAGGTATTAATAGCCATGTCATTGAGTGTATCTACTGTACCTACACCCCAATCCGCATTATCAAATAAGCCACCTCGACCAAAAACTAAATCTGGATTGGTCCCTAATGTCACCTCTTTGCCGACATATTCATCACTTAGTATTTTTAACTTCAGATATTCTTCCTCTACTGATTTGTCAGGAGCTCCAAAGTTTGCCCCTACCCCAACGATTTTATCGCCTAAGCCTAAATGCAATAATAATTCCGCTGCTGGACGCGTATTAGCCATGATTCTTTCGGGTGCTGCATCAAATACTTGGTTTTTCTTTTCCCAAGTGGTTCCGCCTTCCGCTTTCGTATAGTTTTGAATCGTTAACGGGTAATGCCCTTTCGCTTCGGGTTCCTCTGAGTTACTTTTACTTGAACCTCCACAAGCAGTTAATGTTAGCAGTGCCGCTAAACTGATGCCTAGTAATAATATTCTTTTCATGGTGCTCCCCCTATATGCCATATGCAAAACCTAATCCATTTGTAACTGGATTGGTATATGTTTGACATTTAATTTGATATAATGCTTCAATTGTAGCTGGCGTTAAAACCTCATCTGGTGTTCCATGTGCATAGACTTCTCCATCTTTTATGGCATACAGGTAGTCGCAGTAATGTGCTGCCATTTCTAAATCATGGAGAGCTGCTAATACACCAATGTTCAAATTTTTAACACATGATAAAATTTCAATCTGATAGCGTATATCTAAGTGGTTTGTCGGTTCATCTAACACCATAATTTTTGGCTGTTGCGCAATGGTTCTCGCTAAAATAACTCTCTGCTTTTCTCCGCCAGACAACGATAAGAAACCACGATGTTTGTAATCTAGTAAATTTGTTCGTTTCAATGCTTCCTCAACGATCACGAAATCCTCTTTTTTGTCTGACTCCAACATTTTTTTATGTGGTGTTCTGCCTAACATCACCATTTGCTGTACAGACAAATCAAAACTCATTTCATTAAATTGCCCTACGACACCTAATCGCTGTGAAACCTTTTTCTCTGAACTTTTTAGTACATCTATGTCATCTAAAAAAACCATTCCTTTTTGAGGTACAAGACTCTTATAGATACTCTTTAACAGGGTTGACTTTCCACAACCATTTGGTCCAATCAGCCCTACAAATTGTTGTTTTTTCACAAGGATTGAAATGTTTTTCACAATCTCTTTTTTCCCTATACTAATATCTATTCCCTTTGCAATTAATTCCATTTTCTACCCTCCAAAGTTGTAGCCTCTTTTTACAATCATGTAGATAAATAATGGAGATCCAATAACAGAGGTGATGATTCCAATCGGCAATTCAACATTATGTATTAATGTTCTTGACAAAATGTCGGCCCAAATCATGAAAAGTCCACCTAAAAGCAGCGTACCGAGCATTAAACGCTTATGATCTGCTCCGAAAATCCCCCTTGTTATATGTGGAATAATTAAACCAACAAAGCCAATCATTCCTGAATAGGCGACCATTGTCCCAGTAACAACAGCAGTGACGATCATATAAATTTTTCGGAATGCACTTAAGTTAATGCCTAGTGTAATAGCAGATTCATCACCTAGCAGCATCGTGTTTAACACGCGATGTTGGAATAGAAATAGGGCTGCTCCAAGCAGAACAACAATAGCTAAAATCGGCGTTTTATCCCAACTTGCTGATGCTAAACTTCCCATTGACCAAAAAGTAACAGTTTTAATCCCTTCTGCATTATTGGCAAAATAGATAATTAAGCTAGCGAAGGAGCTACACAATGCCCCAATTACAACCCCTGATAATACGAGTTTCACAGATGTTGCCTTACCGCCGATGCTCGATAAAATAAGGACTGCCATTGATGTTATCATCGCACCCAAGAAGGCTCCAAATGCCACTCCAAACTGCGACAAAAATGCACTACTTCCAAATCCAACTAGAATTGCAAAAGTTGCACCTAATGATGCTCCCGATGAAATGCCAAGTATGTATGGGTCAGCAAGTGGATTTTGCACTACCGCTTGCATAACCGTCCCACATAATGCAAGCCCTATGCCGATAAGCAGTGCGAAAATCACGCGTGGCATCCTCACCTGTAAAATAATATTCAAATATGATTCGCTTTGGATATGATCTAAGGATCCAATCCTTCCATTTGTTAATGCATGCACTACTATATCCATAGACTGCGTGAAAGGAATGTTCACTTGTCCGATTGATACTGAATATACAGCTGACAGCAAAATGATGCCTATTAGAAGAAAAATAAAGACATAATAACGATTGCCCATCCCTATCTTGTTTAGACCCTTTTCACTCAAATTTTCACCTCCGTTTTAGCTACCAACTTAATTGATAACGATTATCATTATCAATTACTACTTGATTGTAAAACATATTCAGAACAAAAACAACAACAAATTTATAAAATAATTTGTTAATCCCATAAAGTCATACATAACGGAATTTATTCAAACTTTTTACGGTAACCAAAAACCAAGGTATAAACCTTATAATTAGAGAATGAAAAACCCTTCATCAATTCAATGAAAGGTTCTACTTAAAAGATTGTTTACACGGGGACGACCACTGTGTCAGACACAAAGACGAATAACTCACACATTTGAAAAATTATACAATAAGTAAAGAAAAACCGCATAGCTATTGATTTATATTGTATTGCATTATCCGTATAGTTTCTCGCGCAGCGGTACCCGAATAAACAAACAAATGCATTTTATGGTAAAGTAACTATAAATATAAAATGCTCTGTATTCACTTCTTACACAGTAGAGTAGCATCACCTAAGGGGGAAATGTAAATGGAACTATACTTGATATTTGTAGGAATTATTCTTGTAATTGTATGTCCAAACCTGTTTTTTATAATGAAGAATCGGACATACTTCTATTCAAAGAAATTGACTGCTCCGCCATGGGCAGACAAAGAGACAAAACAACTTTTCCGACAATTCAATCGTGCCTGGTCAATGAAGATTGAGAAAACTATCAATGTGCACGTAAAGAATAGCAATCGTACTCAAACAGATGTCGAACTACGAGAACAGTGGTATGAACTCAAGAAATTTCTTTTGTTAGCAGGCATCTCAAAAAGACTACCGATGTTTTCCAATAAGGTAGACGATATTTGGCACTTCTTTTTAGAGGAAGAGCAGCTGTATAATCAATTCTGTTTAGATTTCATTGGCGAACAGATTGAACATCACCCTCATGAAACACCAACACTTCTTCCAACTGAACGTGCTTGGTTCGACATGTTATATCTTTCTTTTTTCAACGTTACTTCCCGCTCGCATCTATGGGGGAAATTCGTGCGAAAAAAGAAACTACACACAAATTGGATAGAGCGTATAGTGAATGATCCAAAAGGAATCATTGAGTCATTTGGCCGACACTCATCCGATGCGGCCTCGACACATACATTGGCTACCTTCCTCAAATTCGCACGACAACAAGCGATGAAGACAAACAGAAAACAAGGAAAGCGAGTTAAACGAAAAGACGGCTATTGGTATGGAACCTCACTATTCGCCTTATATGACTATGACACAGTTCAAGAAAAGAAGAAAAGAGTGACTGGTGCTTCAGCAGACGGATCTCCTGGCTTTGCAGTTGACTCCGATAATAAAGAAGAATGGAACGAGATTGTCACCAATGTGAATTCGTTTGAAGTAGGAACAGACGCCGGAGCTATGCCAAGTGCTCCTTCGGACGGAGGGGACTCTGATTCTGGGAGTAGTTGTAGCTCGTGTAGTGGGTGTTCTTCGTAATAATAATAAGTAACTGGAGGGCACCTGTGCTTGACACAAAGACAACCAATTAACACAGCCGAATAAACATACAATAAAACCAGACATTCGCCATTTGTCTGGTTTTCATTCTATTATTATGCAATTGCAGCGATTGATCTGAGTAGTCCGCGCACAGGTACCTGAAATTTTGATCAATCATTTTGATTCCAGTAGGGTCGGTTTACATAATCTTGATTTGACAATTGAGATGTACAATAAGTATAAGCCCTTGAGTTATCACAACAATTCAGATATGGCGTCTTTTCCTTTTCAGGAAAAGACGCCATATCTGAATTAGTATTTAAAGTTACTTGATTAGTATCTCAATCTCATTCTTATATTCTGCTACTAATTCATTTAATAAATCATTGGCTTTGTTATTATATTCCTGAATCCCCTTTTCATTGTCGACCTCTGGTTTACCAAGCATTTTTTTAGTATATGCATTTATATAAGCAATTTGTTCTGCCGTAGTTTCCACGTATTTTTTATAATATTCTTCAGGTTCCATACCAAACTTTTGGGCTTGCGAATCGACAAACTCACGATTGGTTTTTTCTGTTGGATCATCGGTATCTTTAGAGGGAAAAGTTAAGGTCGTTTTATTTGTTTGATTTAGATTATCGGAAACATCAAGATGCATTTTTTTGGCTTCTTGCATCACTAATTCAGCTTTTACAGTTCCTTCAATATTTCCCAATACCTTTTCATCTGGATACAAAAAGCGTAATTTACCTATCGTAATTTCTTTACCATTCACGATTGCCGCTATATCATCGTCATTATAATCTTTTATACTACTTTGACCAGTTGAACCGCATCCCATCAGTGAAATACTTACAAACAAAGAAATTATACATAGACAAATTCTTTTCAAAAAAACACCTCCATTATAAAATTCTACCTACTGGTAATACGTTTCATAACGCAAAATGTTTCAATATACTTATTCATCAATATGACCCGATTGATGAACAACTCACACATCCAAATATTCATACAAAAAGTAAAGAAAAATTGTGTAGGTATTGATTAATTCGGTATTATTATACAACCGCGTCACATTCACTGAATAGCGCCACGAACAGGTACCTAAAATTCAGTAGGGGATTTTTAATAGATACTGACATTGGCACCTGAAACTTCGGCCATGATGCTTTTGTTTCGCCCTGTACTCTTCGCTTCATACAAGCATTTATCTGCGATTTCGATTAACTCCATTGCGTAATGTCCACTTTCCGGGAAACTTGCAATGCCTGCTGAAATCGTAACAACTTCTCCACATGGGCTAGCTGTCGTCTCTAACTTTTTCCGTAATCGTTCGGCAACGTCAAAGGCTTCTAACTTAGTCGTTTCAGGCAACAGTAAAATGAATTCCTCACCACCGTATCTGCAACAAATATCATTATTCCTCGACACTCTACGCATTTCCTCAGCTACAAATTTTAACACTGCATCCCCTGAAGCATGACCATATGTATCATTGACACGTTTAAATCGGTCAATATCGAATAAAACGATTGAATAAGGCGTTTGATCTTCCGTCCATTTCTTCGTATGTTCATCCATCGTCCTTCTATTTACTAATCCTGTCAAAGGATCCGTTGTTGATTCGTGAATTAAAAAGTTCACTTTATCTTGAAAGAAGGAAAAACTCTTAAAGAGTGCATTTTTTAATTGAATCGCTTCGTAATACCAAGCATGTACATTTTCAATTTCTGTATTCGTTTCATTTTCCGCACTAGATCTTGCATAGTGCGCCAGTTGTTGTAAAGGACGCGCAATTCGATTGGAGATATAAAAAATAATAATATAAGAAAGCAGGAGAAATGGTAGCGTTTTAAGTACCATTTGATTCCTTAAGTCTTTAGACGGCAACAACGTGGCTTCAGTGGGTCGTTGCGATACGGCTCCCCATTTTGTTGTCGGCATAAACGCATAGCCAGCGAGCATATCAATTTCATAGGAGTTTACAAGCCTCTTGGCACCGCTACCCCCATTCATAATATCGTTTATAACAGGATTTCCGTGAATAATTGTCCCTATTCTCTCTTTATTTGGGTGATAAAGAATGCGCCCATCTTCATCAACAACATAGACATAGGAACCATCCTTATAAAAGTGCTCTCCTAATAAATCATTTAATATACTTTTCTCCATCAAATAAATCGATCCACCTACAAAACCTAGGTAATTTCCATCGCCATCAAAAATCGGTTGTGAGATGAAGATAATTAAACGACCCGTTATTGACATATATGGCTTTGTTATTAATGGCTTTCTTTCTGCTAATGCTTGCCGTCCACCTACCGATGCAACTTGCTTACCCAGTATTTGTAAGGACTGTGGGGATGCCGCAATAATCTCACCTGATGCAGATGTAATAATGACAGAGTTAAATGTATTGTCTTGCTCAAAAAGTCGATTTACCTCATTAGCTATTAGTGCCTTAGAATCCCCTTGCTCTAAATAGCGTGGGATGTCCTTCGCACTATACTCCAATCGTTGAAGTGTCGATTTCATAAAATTATCAGTTGTGCTCGCAATTTTCTGGACGTACACTCGGTTTGTTTCCAATGTATTTTCAATCAGCGTCTGCTGGTTCACACGATAACCGGCTGTAATACCACTAATTAGCGTGAGTCCAACTGACAGTAAAGCTACAAATAGAATTAAGTGTTTAAGTGATATTTTCATTACCCTGTAAATTTCCCCTTTTTTGAAATCCTTTTTTGAAATATAGATTTTAAGTGAATAACTCCAATAACTCCGCACAACTGCTAGTCATATTCCGTAGTTTATACGTTGCCTATGTAAGTACTTCTGGTTACTATTATATCAGTTAAATGATTAACTATGTTTTTTAGTGAAAGGAACCTGCGTGAGACACAAAGGCGAATAATTCACATGCTCAAATAGTTATACAAAAATAATAAAACCCGCATATTCATTAATTTTATCTGTATTATTATTCAGTCCTTTATTATTCACTGAATGCATACCTAACCATTATGCATGAGTAAGATAACGTGAAAAGTTCAATATAGTAGATAATTATGAATATAAATTACTATTGAGTGAACACAAATAAAAAAGCCCATGAATATGGCTTCTTTATTTGTATGGCATTTAATCTAAAGCCTGTAGGTTCTAACTACCTGGCTAATGCTAGTTCAATCCGAAATTCACTTCTATTAATCATGCATTTTTTACTTGCACCTGTTGGGTTAGTAAGCCACCTTCACTTAAATATTTATTCATTCCTTCAGCTGCACGATAGGCAAATGCCCCAATCGTTCCAGTAGGATTGTAATTACCAGTGTGTGGAAATGACGAGCCCCCCACCACAAATAAGTTTTCCATATCCCACATTTGCGAATACGTGTTGACGGCAGAATTTGCTGGACTAGCGCCCATAATAACCCCACCTATAAAGTGATCGGTATAAAATTTGTGATCAAATTGTAAATCATCTGCAACCTTGTCAACATCAACAATATCAGCACCCATCTTGTTCATTATTTCTTCACATCGGGCTACACCAGCTTTAGATCGATTAATATCATCTTCCAAATATTTAACAGTTACACGCAGTAGTGGATTGCCTAGTGCATCTTTATATGTTGGATCTAAATCCAAATAGCTGAACTTATTTGGTAAAAATGCAGTTTGTGATGTGATAAACAAGTTTCGATTCGTGTAATGTAACGAGTTTTTCTTAAATTCCTTACCCCATGTAGGTGTTCCAACTGGGACTTGGTTATTGGAGATTGGTCTTGCTCCTAACTGACTAAAGTGGATCTCAAAACCATGCAAGTAATTGAGATTTGTATGATCTTCATTATCCCCTGCAAAATCATCAAGGGTGGAACCAAGTGAACCAGTTCCCATATAGAGGTTATACTTCTTATCTTCAAAAAAACCGCGAGCACCAATATAGGTAGAAAGATTTGAGAAATGGCCTGTAAAGTTCTTACCGATTATACCTTTACCCGTTTGTGGATTGTATGGGGTCCCGATTTTTGATAGTAAAAGTAATTTTGTATTTGAAAAGACAAATCCAGCAAGTACAACAATATCAGCAGGTTGTTCGTATTCTTGTCCAGTGCTCGTATCAACATAAATCACGCCAGTCGCACGTTTCCCATTATGGCTGACTCGCGTTACGTTTGCCCCGTTTCGCAGTTCCATGTTCCCGGTCTTCTTAGCAGTTGCAAGTACCGTTCCGATTGGATCAGCTTTCGCACCGAAATTACAACCGTATTCTTCACAAAATGCACAATATACACATCCATTAATGGTTTCTCCATCTGGATTTTGATAAGTTTGTGACACAGTAGCACCCGGCATTCGATAAGGATGATAGCCCAGTTCTGTAGATGCTTTTTGAAATAAATTAATAGCTGGCGTAGTTTTTAGGGGCGGATTAGGATATTTATCGGAGCGTGGTGGTCCGAGTGGGTTTTCTTCTCCCGAAATTCCAGCAGTTTTTTCAAATTTATCGAAATATGGTTCCATTTCATCGTAAGTAACCCCCCAGTCTTGCATTGTTGAATCCTTCGGAATTTTCCCCTTACCATAACGTTCGACTGTTTTGCTGTATATTTCAAAATCATAAGGTAGCCAGCGAAAGGTCCATCCGTTCCAGTGAACGCCAGCCCCACCCGTATTTTCACCCAATCTTGCATTCACATTGTTTCTTACTGGAAGTGCTGTTTCGGATAGATCACCTCTTGATGTTATCGTTTCTTTATGAAGGTTTTGCATCAAATCATAACGTTGCGAGTAACGTAGCTCGTCCTTTGTACCATTAAAGTCTTCGTGCTTCTTATCTTTACCGCGTTCAAGTATGACAACTTTATGACCTGCTTTAGTTAGTTCTGCCGCAACAATACCACCGGCCCATCCTGATCCTACGATGACTGCGTCAACCTTATTGAGTTTTTTGACCACTGCATTTCCTCCTAATGAATAGATGATTAATGTCCCTGATAATTTTCCAAACTAACTGGATCCATTTTTACAAAGTCTTCACTATCAATAACCCCCATATATGATGCTTGTGCTCCAGGAAACTCCTTCATTCTCCAACCATCCATATTTTTATTACCACCATATAGTGGATCACAGTACGCACCTTCTAGTGTGGATCTATGAAGCAAGAAGAAGAATTCGGATGATAATAAACCATTCATTTTAATTTTTCCATCTTGTAAATCCTGCAAAATTTCACCTTGCTGCGCTTCCGTGGCTTTATCGAAACTAGTATTAAATCGTTTACCACTTTCTTGATTCATTACTCTTAGGCCAAGTAAAAAAATACTTCCTCGATCCAAAATCGATTGTTCACCTCGCTTTTCCTCAGCTCTTTCGCTTGGTTTAGTTTTAGGAACGAATGGGCCTTGTCGATAGTCTCTGGCATTTACTCCCCATTGACCGGCTAACTGCTTGTCAATATAATAGGGCACCCCTAATTCAATTGCACCCGGCCCATTCTCATCTTTCGGAAAAATTTGCTCAGTTGCAGCTTGAAGTACTGCAAAGTCTTCCCTACGGGTAAAAAATTGTAAGGCTTCTTGAAAGTCCGTAGCATGTTCCATACCAGACTTTGTAGCTGTTTCATTTTTTTGTGTGAATTTATTGGTCAGCAATCCTCCAAGAAACGAACCTCCTACAACTCCGCCAGCTACCATTCCTGTGTTTTTTAAAAACCTTCGGCGGCTAGGGTCATATGTTTTATCGTCTTTCGTTTGCTTGTCATCATCTGTGTGTTTATCTGTCATTTATTACCCTCCTCAAACTTCTGTTTAAATTACACATTGATATCGTTTTAAATATGATGCTCTAGGACTATTAAGACCCCTATCATTTTATTAATCACCCTCCATAAGCACAACTTGAAATTCTTTCTCGTTTTTCTCTTGAACAAGACCTAGGAAAAAAGATTGAATAGAAAGTATTCCACCTCAAGGAAGACCTAGGCAATTACTAAATTCAATAAATTGGAACTACTTGACAGTACCTGCCTCTAATAACTATTGACCATTATTCGCGAAAATATAACACCTAATTGGATTTCATCCTTAAATTTGTTCATTTGGGAAAAGAATATTGATGTGATTTTGATAATCAGACGACGTTAAATATTCCAAATAAAGGTAATAACCAGAAAATAGATAAGCGTTAAATAACGCCCACCTGTCAAACAGGCGGGCGTTAACGTATTATTTAAGTATTCTAAATGACGAGGAAGGTTACTGGTAGAGTCTTTGACTACATCTTCTATATTTTTATGTTTGTTTATAGAAAGTTTCCTTCTCCTTTTTATATTAAAAATAGTCCAAGTATTTCTTTTGATTGTAATTACCAGTTTCAGATTAAATCATCTGTACTAATATATTACGGCCTAATCGAAAATGGTGTAAATAGTTTTCCTCGATTTGATGGTGAAATATAAAAGTTCGTTGCTTTCATTGGATTCTAAAAAACAACTACCCTTTATTTGCTTGAACCCTCGGTGATCCATTTTGCTTCGCTCAGGAGATCTGGAAACATGGCGTCCGCAACCGGATCACTCTTCCCAATGAACACCTCTTTCGTTCCTGCCTTTTCCCAGCTAAGATATCTGTGTCTGTATCCCCGACCATGATAGAAGAGGAGAGTTCCACGTCATAGTTTTTAGCTAGATTTCAAATTAGCTTGCTGTTCGGCTTCCTACCACCGCAACCTGCTTTCAGTTTATGCGGGCTGTATACAACGTCTTCAATTATTGTTCCTTTTTTCCGAAGCTCCTCCGTCTTATGGGCATGTATCGCCTGTAACTGCGATTCCTTCATAAAGCCCCAACCTACACCGCCTTTATTGGTAACAACAAACACATAGTGATTGCCTGTCGTAATTCACGTTAGGTATCATGGTGTTATTTTCAGGACATATGCCTTGTGTTCCAGACTTTGGCGTATCAATTATGTTGTACTGGTGCATGATACATTTATGACATTTCATCAGATTGTTTCGTTATGCGATGTGCGACCAGCTATACCAATTATTGCTGAATCTAGTATACATTTTATGCATTCTGACATACCCTACACTTATTTAGACAATATATTTGAGGTCTTGTAGAATAGCCACTAACATGTGAGGGCTGTCAGTTTCAAGTTTAACTCTGATTTGTTCGGGTACAAAGTAACTAAAATGAGGTGGTTAAAGAATAATGGAAAACTCGCAACCGTTTGAACTCAAAAAAAATATTCCACTGATGGCCGTTTTATTATCCGGTGCATTTATTACAATTTTAAATCAAACTCTTCTTGCAACAGCCCTGCCGCCAATCATGAAGGATCTCCATGTTACAGAAAGTACAGTTCAGTGGCTGCAATCGATTTTTATGCTTGTCAACGGAATCATGATTCCAATCACAGCATTTTTAATCGGAAAATTTACAACACGGAAATTATTCATTACCGCAATGAGTATATTCGCCTTTGGTACATTCATCGCTGCAGTTTCTCCTAACTTTGCCTTCTTGTTACTAGGACGGGTTTTTCAAGGAGCAGGTGCGGGGATTATGATGCCACTCTTGCAAACGATAATGTTCCTTCTCTTTCCTGTTGAACAACGAGGAAAAGCGATGGGTATGTATGGTCTTGTCATCGCATTTGGACCGGCAATTGGTCCGAGCCTATCGGGATATCTTGTGGATCACTACGCATGGAAAAGCGTCTTTTATGTTGTTTTACCGATTGCTGTCATAATTATCATTGCGGCCTTCTTTTTGCTGAAAAATGTCACAGAACTAACCAATCCAAAGATGGATTACTGGTCCATTGTCCTCTCCACACTTGGTTTTGGTGGACTCCTTTACGGTTTTAGTATTGCCGGTAACACGGGGTGGCTTCATGTAAACGTTGGTATTTCCTTTGTAGTCGGAGCTATTTCGCTCTTTTTATTCATTCAGCGACAATTGAAGTTGGAAGAGCCCATCCTTGAATTCCGGGTGTTTAACTATTTGGTGTTCACGTTGGCCACTGGACTCGGCATGATTGTATTCGCCTCCATGATTGCAACAACCGTGATTTTACCAATCTTTATGCAGAACCTGCTTGGATTCAACGCCTTTCATTCCGGACTAATGCTCTTGCCAGGCGCCATCGTAATGGGTATTATGAACCCAGTGACAGGAACACTGTTCGATAAATTCGGGGCTAAATGGCTGTTGCGCGCCGGATTTTTCATCCTTACTGTGACAACGTTCATGTTTGCAAACCTATCCGAAGAAACAAGTTTCACGTATTTAGCAGTCTTGAATGCGGTTCGGATGCTCGGCATCGCTATGGTCATGATGCCGTCTACAACACTTGCGTTGAATCAGTTGCCAAATCACCTAATAGCTCATGGAACCGCCATGAATAATACGTTCCGTCAGATTTCTGGTGCAGTTGGTACTGCGGTTCTCGTCGCTATCACGGTAACAGCAGCGATAGGTGACGACACGGTTGCAGGCGCCATCCACGGGGTCAATGTAGCCTTCCATATGGCAGGATACATTGCGGTCTTCGGGCTTTTGTTGTCATTTACAATTAGGGACTCGAAGCCGAACCAAAGCTCGACGGAAGCGTAACACAAAAAGCCTACCGCACCATTTGAGTATGCTATTTCTACTGCTTACTCTTCTTTCCTGAAAAGGTCTTTTACAGTTACAACAAACAAGTACAATGAAACGATAAGGAACAGAAGTGCAAATAATTTAGAAACCAAAATGTCCCTATTCAAGAATTCACTAAGTGATATCCATATAGCCAAAAGGGATATCACCATAACTAACGCATCCTTCTTCTTCGACATACCCCTGTCTCCTAACGAATAATTTCGCTCCTGAACTTGCCTTATAAACGAAGAGGCGCAAGCTATACTGCCAATGATTACAGCCATAAGAATGTACCACTTCTGCCATGTTTTTTACCAGCGATTGCCGCAAGACTTACCACTCGTTGCCAATGAGTTTACCAATGTGGTAACGCTAAGAAAGTGCAAATTTACAACGATAAGGATTTTGAAAGATAAAAAGCCTACCCCCTCCGTATCTTGAGCGAGGAATTAGGCTTATGATTTTCAACAATCGCACCCGTTTCTGGAAGACAGTTATTATGAATAACTACCTTCCTTCTTGCTAAAAATTTCATAACCAAAATATCCAAATAACATACCTATTCCAGGTCCCCAAGTAATTGCAGATAGAAAGGAAAGGGGGGTAAATAAGCTGAGAAGTATAGCAACAGCCAAACCAATCATCATTCCAAATGGTATTAAGCTATCTAATATATTTTGAGCACTTCTTGTTTTTTTCTTACCCAGAGTTCCTTTCTTAGACTTATGTTTCATTCTTAGAATTACAAATACTCCAATCCCACCCACTATTGCAACTGGCAGTACAATACGCGCAATTTCTAAAGATAAATTCATATTATAAACCCTCCTTTCTTTCGTTTTTAAGTTGATTAATTTTCAACATAGTTTATTCCGTTAAATGGCCCGTTTGCGGAAGATTTATCATATTTAAAATTATTCAAGATTGTATAACAAGTATAACATTATTGTTTCCAAAAAATATGGTTTCTTATCTTTGATCATTCAAAAGGTATGAAGTGGTAAACAGTCTGTCATTCAGGGTTAAAAACTATGTCAAGGATGGTTCATTTCATTGTCTGGAATCATTTTTTTATTGTCATGCAAGGCTAATGGGCACAAAACAATAATTTCAACTCCAAAATCTGCACCAAAAATCGAATCTTCTAATTTGAAATTTCTTTCAATTGCATTATGATAGAGGTGAGAAGAAATTTCGAGGAGGAATTAATATGGAGAAAAAATCCCTGTTAGATTATCAAGTGTTTGATGAAAAACGATTTACAAAGAAAAATATCTATACAAAAGCGGATAGCGTCGCATTCGTGTTAAACTTCTTTCCGGGTCAAGAAATGCCTGCTCATAAGCATCCTGGTATGAATTTAACGGCTCTCGCGATTCAAGGCAATGGTGTGTTTACAATAGATGACCGAGAAATGACAATCATGAAAGATGAACTCATTCACTGTAATGGAAACGTGATGATTGCTTTCAAAAATACGAGCACCGAAAAAACGAGTATTTATGTCATTTTGAACAAAACCGATGAATAACAAAGTAATTCTAATTATGTGTGTGCCTGTGCAACAAAAAAATTACCCAATTGTATAAAAAACGATAGAGATTAGATTATCGGTACTTAATCTAATCTCCAGTTCATAAATATGTAAACGCTGAGAATAGTCAGTATATCTTCGTGCACAGCGCACCTAACAATCTTGTACGATCCATCTCCGCTCCATTTTCTTTGAATACGCAAAAAGCAGTATACCTCCTCATTCCAAAGGAAGTATACAGCTCTTGTATGTATTGTTATACCCTATTGTAGGTCATGATAGGAGACATTCACACTTTTAATTCAGAATCGATTCTGAACCCCGTCCGAATTATCCAGCTAACTGTCAACCAACTAAAGCAACATTCGCAAAAATTGTTCGAAATTCACGCCTGCCTCGCGCGGAACTTGCTCCTTTGCCGTAGCTTCAATCGCAGCGGCTATAAACGCCTCCGCAAGCTTCATGGACTCCACTATATCCTGTCCGCGCATCATACCACCCATAATAACTGATGCAAACAAATCACCGGTTCCCGAATAGCTCTCGCCGTTATAATCTCGGATACGATAATAGGAATGATTTGCATCGACATACATATTGCCTACATAGCGCTTGTTCGTATCTGCTGGCGGCGGATTCAAACCAGTAATTATGACGTTTGCCCCTGTTATATGCTGTAGCTGATGGCCCGCCTCCTCTAGCACCTGAAAATAATCCGATTCATTTTGATAGCTCTGTAGCTTTTCATACGACAACCCTGTAAGCAAGCAGCACTCTGTAATATTTGGCGTAACAATATCTGCGCACTTCACTAAATCCTTCATACGATCAAGCAAATCGCCTGTAAACATTTTATATACCTGGCCCGTATCGCCCATTACCGGATCGACAAGCAGCTTCGTTTCACTCGAATGAAACACATGTAAAAACTGAAATATTTTATCAATTTGCTCTTTTCCTGTCACAAAACCTGTATGAATGCCATCAAAGGTTGCACCAAGCTTTCTCCATTCCTCCACAAAACAATCCATATTTGACGTTAAATCCTCACAATAAAAACTTGGATACCCAGTCTGCGCCGTTAAAATCGCAGTTGGCAATGGCACTGCCTGAACACCCATCACTGATAGCACAGGTATCGCAGCCGTTAACGAGCATTTTCCAAAGGATGACATATCCTGAATTACAGCAACTTTTTTAATCCTATTCGCCACCTAACTAATCCTACTTATACTCTCTTCATCGTATCATAATAAGGCAGAGGCGAAAATGCACTAATAACTATTACTTTACAGACAAATCAATCTGACCCCTTACATTTTAATGAAATTGGCACTTTAACAATAGTCAGCTCTTTGCTAAAGTTAAAGCACTTAAAAAAATCATTAAAGTGAGGAAGATGCAGATGCAACATATACAAAATCAAGCCTATACCAAACCACAAACGAAAACATTTGATTTAGTCATTACCGCAGTTTTAGCAGCACTTATTTTCACCGCAACAATGATTAATATTAAATTACCATTCGGGCAAGGTGGACTGATTCACTTAGGGACATCTGTGCTTTTCATCGCAGCGATTTTATTCGGTCCTAAAAAAGGTGCACTTGCTGGAGCTATCGGGATGGGCTTATTCGATATCTTAGGTGGCTGGCTAATTTGGGCACCAACGACAATTATCTCCCGCGCATTACAAGGCCTAATTGTCGGTAAAATCGCTTGGTCTAAGGGCCATAGAGGCGACAACATTGGGATAAACATTTTGGGAGCAGTTGTTTCAATGCCCGTGATGATTGCAGTATACTATATCGGGCAAGCGATTATGTTCAAAAGCTGGATTGCTCCTTTGGCATCAATTCCTGGAGACATCATCCAAAACGGTGTAGGTTTGCTTATCGCGATTCCAGTTTGTATCGCACTGAAAAAAACATCGTACTTTAAAAAGAAATTTTAATACGTACAACAAATGCACGCCATCTTGCTGTTTGCTTACAGCATAGATGGCGTGCTTCTATTTTTCTAACATACAATTTGCTAAGGGGCCATTATTTATTACTAACAATCAGTAGATATCTTAGCATAATGCATAAATAGCGCCCTCTGTAAAATGATGGTTAGATCCTTTTCATTTTAGTAGATGCGGCGATATTGTTAGTTATTTTCGGCGTTTCTATCACGCATTCTACTTATTTTCCAGCGGATTCCGTTTTATCGAAGCAGAAGGTGGCGACTCCTGTAGGAACAGCGCGTCCAACCGAGGCATCGGTGGTATCGAGGTTTAAACTTCTTCACCGATTAAAAGTAATGCTGAATGTCTTTTTTCTGTTGTCTTGCCGTCTTCTTCGATGAATTCTGGTGAAATATCTGTTTCATAGACGTCGTATTTAACATCTATAATTATCTGATTTTTATTATACTTACTATAGTTATTAGTCTCACCTTCCAATTCACCTGGAGAAAACGCTTCTAACAATTGTACTTTTATAACTCTTAACATTTCGTTCACCTCCCTCCACATTGATCAATGCGTGAATGGAAATGATTGTCTCTATTATAATTCGACATAATAAAAGAGCGCCCATAATTAAATGAGCGCTCTAGAGGAAATTAAATGTCAATGGCTAACCAACCATAGTATGCTAAAAACATTAATGTTCCTATTAGAAGAATAGCATGATTTATAGTTGCGAATACGTAATAGTAGTGAAATATTTCGTAATACACAATACCAAAAACTCAACTTTTAGAGTATTAAAAAAGCACTTATATATTGTTTTTAACGCTTAGTTTCAAAATAATCCGAATGGAAATATATGGAAAGAGATTGCATGAAAATCATTTTTATTAGGACTTACTTTTTTCAATTTAAAGTGCCCATTATTCTCTTTATCTATATGCATTTTTATGTATTTCACTATATCAACTACTATTGTTCATCGAATTCATTTGTCGGGCATTAAAAAGAGGTACGCTGTGCAAGAAAGTACAAGTTACTTTATATTCAAGCCCTTAATTGATAAGAACAATTTCTGATAGAGTGATTCTACATGCGTCACCTCGATACCTGCTAGCTCTATCACTGACAGCGTATCACGGTTTAAATGACAACCATCACAGATTTTAGTCCACAAAGGATTCAGGATGTCTTGCGTTTTTCCGAATACAGGTCGATCCATACGTACATGCTCAAAAAACATAATTTTAGCACCCGGTTTACTAACACGCCGGATTTCTTCCAACGCTTTTAACGGATTTGGAATCGTACAAAATACAAGCGTTGCGATAACTGTGTCAAATGTATCATCCTCAAACGGTAATGATTCGGCACTAGCTTCCAATACATCGATTGGCACATTTGCTTGCTCCAGGCGCAGCTTCCCCCGCTCACTCATCAAAGGATTCGGTTCAATTGCAGTAACTTGAGTAGCACATCGATAATACGGGAAATTAACCCCTGTTCCCGAGCCAATCTCCAAAACGTTTCCCCCAGCTTCACGCACAAGCTCAGTTCTTATTTTTTTAAATCTTGTCGCTTCTAATGGCCTCATCGCCAAATCGTAAAGCTGTGGAAACCAACTTCCCATGCAATCAGCGCCTTTTTTTGTTTTGTATAGTGCTTGTGTAAGGAACTTTTAAAAAAGGTACCCGTGTCAGACACAAGGACGAACAATTTACTCATTCTAATAATTATACAGAAAATAAAGGAAAATCGCATATTTATTGATTATTTTATTATTATACAATTGTATTGCATTCACTGAATAGGGTCTCGCATAGTTACCCAAAAATGATATCAAAAAAGCTTGTTCAGTATATATCCTGAAACAAGCAAAAATCTCAATTACCATTTGTTCAAGTAACTATTTTAATTCCCCTAAAATAGTTACTCACTATCTCGTGCATACCGTAGCCAATGAATAGTAGTAGAATGGATGCTACTAAGACTCCCAACTCCTACGCTTTACGCACCAGCAGATTTTGACCGATCTTTCAATTTTTGATCCAGTTCATTCAGCCGCTTCATTAGTTCATCATATTCAGTCAAGCTGATGTTGCAAAGTTGGATTTCTTCTGCGATTCGTTTCGTGATAGGACCCTTATCGCGGTGCGCTTTTTCCTCTAAATAAATAAATACTTTTCGTTCATCTTCTTTTGAGCGTTCTTTTCGTACCCAGCCGTTTTCCTGCATACGTGTAATCATCGGTGTCAGCGTTCCTGTTCCCAGGCCTAGCCGTGTGCCGAGTTCTTTCATCGATACTTCATCTTTTTCCCATAACGCTAAAAGCACCAAATATTGCGGATACGTCAAACCAAACGGCTGCAACACACTTGTATATAGCTTATTAAACTCTCCGGCAGTTTCGTATATAGCGAAACAAAGCTGATTGTTTAATGACAGAAAATCCTTCACGATAAAATCTTCTTCAAATCTTCCTCTATTTTCCCAGGTTCAGTTTGTGGCGAATATCGCTCAATAACCTCTCCATGCTGATTCACTAAAAACTTCGTGAAATTCCATTTGATTTTTTTCGAAAACAGCCCTTTTTTCTCTGTTGTTAAGTGAATGAAAAGTGGATCCGCTTTGTCACCGTTTACGTCAATCTTTGCAAAAATGGGGAACGTGACACCATAATTCACTTGGCAGAATTCTGTTGTTTCGTTTATATCGTCAAACTCTTGATTATTAAATTGGTCGCATGGAAATCCCAAAACTGTCAGCCCTTCATCTTTATACTTTTCATAAAGCGACTGCAATCCGCCATACTGGGGGGTAAGTCCACACTTACTAGCTGTATTTACAATAACTAAAGGCTTGCCTTCATATTCTTTTAGTGACAGGCTTTCCCCATTTGTTTTTTTTACTTCAAAATCATAAACTGATACCATTTTAAAGCTCCCCTTTATTTAATGATTATTTCAACATCAACGTTACCATTGAGTGCTTTAGAGTACGGACAGTAATGGTGCGCTTTATTCACATATTCTTCCGCGATGGAATGGTCAACACCCTCAATTGTTACTTCGAGTTTGACGCCAATTTTAACACCTTTATCTTCTTTATCTGGGTAAAGAGAAACAGTCGCTATGACTTCACTGCTTAAAAAGTCAACTTTCCCTTTTTCCAACTGTAACTCAAGCGCACTGTTAAAGCATGCGCTGTAGCCTGCAGCAAATAGCTGCTCCGGATTCGTTGCAGTTGTGACATTCCCTCCTAATGCTGCTGGTTTTGCAACATCCAAATTGAATATATTGTCAGGTGAATAGACATAGCCATCGCGCCCGCCTGTGTTAATAATCGTCGTTTCATAAAGTGGTTTCATGTCAAAAACTCCTCTTTCTTTTATTTAAATCGTGTACAATCAAATCGTACACGATTTAAATAAAGAATGCAAATATAAAGCGGCCATTACACTTCGGACAAGCAGTATGTAAAAGCGAGGCATCATGCTTGGACATCTTTTTCGCATGACTCGTATGTGAACGTGCCGTCCGTTTGGTATCTTTTGCTTTTCGAATCGATTGCATGTGCTTAGCCTTGAAAAGTTTCCTGTCATTTTTAACTAGGGCCAAAAGTTCCGAGAGCTTTTCATTGATCCCCTTCACGGTAGCCTCACTAATGTGCTGCTCCTTGTACTGGCTGATTGTTGTTAGAAGATCAGGGAACTGGATAACATGTGCTGAGGTGAAATCCTTATTGAATTTAAATTTAGAGTTAGGTGAAAATGCGATGATGGAACAGACATCCTGCATTTCTTCTTGTCCTATGTAGGTAAGCAAAGCTTGAACATGGCCGCTTATTGCTCATTTTCTCGTCCTTCTCATTTTTTGCATTTCCTACTCATTTACCTTTTGTGCCCCACTGTTGCTGGTGTCGCTGCACTCCTTCTTCTCCGTAAAGTGTACGTACAAACACTTCTTCTGCACGTTTCGTTCGGATATTGATGGCGAACTTTTGCTCACATACCGCACAATTAAAGAAGTCCGGATCGCCTATCGCTTTCAAAGTGAAAAATTCATCTTTGATTTTCGAGAAATCCCCTTTGAGCCATCTGTCCAAAATTGCTTCCTGCTCAGAACCTTTCACGGCAAAACGCTCAAGATAGCGAATGTTTTCCTTCGCCAACTGACCGAATGAATGGCCCGCCCAGTACATACTTGCGTCCGTATAGCCTTTGTTTGTTATATCCGTAATTAGATAATCGTACGGATCGTGTGTGATTTTCTGCGACAGCATGCTGAGCATCGCCAGGGCAACCTGATCGGGTTCACCTAATTGCTGTTCAGAGACACGTGCAAACTGACCGCGTATCCGCTCTGCCGGATCAACTGGGTCATTCATATGTATCAACCGATGTAGAATTACAGAGTAATGCACTCGTGTAACAGACTTATCGGGATTATAGAATCCGAAATCCCCTGTAGTAATTCCGTTTGAATAAAGTGCACGTATGTAGTTGCTTGCCGGATGGTCTTTCGGCACGTCCATGAAATCGAGTTCCACTTTCACTTTCAGATCAAATGCGATGGTCAGTACCTTCGCCATCTCTGCACGGGTAATCGGTTGATTCGGATAGAGGTTACCTTTTGCATCCGGTTCAAAAATACCGGCTTGCTGCAGTTTCTTCACGTCATTGAAAAATGCATTTTCCGTCGATACATCCTTGAACAGGACGAACGGCTTTGTTGCCGGCAATTTTACCGCACGGTTAACGAGCGCTGCCGCATGTTTTCGCGAGATGACTTCCGCCGGTCTGAATTCCCCGTTTTCATAACCGCTTAAAATTTGCTGGTCCCTCATTTCATGTACAATTTCAACATACAGACTGTTCTTTGATACATCTGTAAACGGACTCTTCACTATCGCTTCAGCATCTACAGGCATAACCATGGCAGGCATAGCGAGTGCCGCCGCGAGGGCGAGTTTCCATATCTTTTTCTTCATTGAATTTCCTCCGATCTGCGCTCTCACTGTCGTGAGCAAACTACAGACGCGATTTCCCGAGAAAAGTTTCATTTTTTTCATTGTGGGGTACCTGTGCACGAAATCTTCCTGTTTGTTTCAACAATCGGATTTATTTCACGGAAGGAATAACCTAGTATTGTGTGGTGCACAGCCAGCCATCACTAATAAAAAGCCCATTCCAAAATAGGAAGGGCTTCTATGCGTTATTCAGCAATCTGCACACTGATGATATCCTTCACCTGCATGCGGTCCCTTCCAAAAGGACTATCAACCGTAATCCACATTGACTCAACATTTATTTCTTTTATGACGCCCATGTATAAAACGCTTTTCCCTTTATCCCATAACTTTACCTGTACTTCGCATTCTCTTTTTTTCGCGACTTCTATTTCGTACTGAATAGCTTGTAAATCAAAATCATCAAGTTCAGGACGTCCTTCATAATGATCTTCATTCTGCCATCTGCGCAACTCTGCGACGTGCTCTGACAGCATCATGGCAGTCCATTTAATATTGCCACGATCTCGTATCATGATATACCTCCCATTATTTGTGACCGCCGACTAACCTTGAACGACCGATTGCGGTACCATCTTCCGTGAGCGACACGGCCCGTAGGATTGATGTTGATCCGTATTTATCACGTATATTATCCATAACCATTCCTAATTTACGATTCCGTAGTTTATGCCCATCGAAAAAGCTTAGTTGCATGGAAGTTTCATCTTCTAAATTGGTTATTGAGATCGTGATTTTTCGCACAGGGCGGCCATCGTGAAATTTATCAAATAGAGCGATACATGTCTTATATATTTTCATTGTGTCATTTGTGGCTTCTTCTATAGATAGCGACCGACTAAATCCACCTCCGAATGAATGCTTACTATAACCAATCCCAAGATGGACGGTCCTACCCTCTCTTCTGCCTTCTCTTGCCCGACGAGAAACATCCTCACACATTTCCAAAATAACGACAAGCACTGATTCCCGGGTCACGTAATCCCTGTATAGCGTCTGCCCTTTGCCGTAACTTTTCACTTGACCTTCCAAGAGTGGAGCACCCAGTTCTGACAAATCAATTCCCCATGCGTGATGATAATATTGGTTTCCCATAACACCAAACTTCTTTTCAAGTCTTTCCAAATCGGCATGCGCTAGATCCCCAACCGAGTATATACCGATGTTATTCAAAGACTTCTCCGTCTGACGACCAATTCCCCACATTTCACTTAATGGTGATACTGTCCACAGTTTTGCCGGCACATCTTCAAAGGTCCATTTTGCAAAACCTGTTTTCTTCGCTTCTAAATCCAACGCCAATTTTGCCATTAACATGTTAGGACCCATGCCAGCCGTTGATGGTAAATTAAGCGTTTCCAGTATTTCTGCTTGTATATCCTTAACCGTTTCCACCGGGTCACCCCAGAGTTTCTCGGTTCCCGTTAGGTCAATAAACGATTCATCAACCGAATAGACATGTATAGCCTCTGCAGGCACGTAATTGTGGAGGATATGTGTGATTGCCATGGACATTTTGAGGAAATAAGACATTTTTGGTTCGAACAAACGGATTTCGGGATGACTAGGGATTTCAAATAAGCGATTACCTGTCTTTATACGAAATTTCTTTTTCATCGCGGGACTGGCCGCAAGTACGACCGACCCTTTTTGTTGTAGGTTGCCGACGACCGCGATTGGCACAGTACGTACATCTAAATTGTGCAACGTAGCCATGCAGCTCGCATAGAAGCTCATCATATCGATACAGGCAATTTGTTTGGTTGGTTGCCCCTTATATATCGGATGCATTTAACTTACGACTGTCAACGTGCGTGGTGATGAATTTACAAAGTTTATATACCCATTTTCCCTCATCCTATCTAAATGACCGTGGACTGTGGATGGTGATTTGAGTCCGACTGCTGTAGCAATCTCCCTAATCGTTGGTGGATACAGGTTTTCTGCTGTATAGCTTTTAATGTATTCTAAAATATTTCTTTGACGTTCGCTCATTAAATAACAGCTCCTTTGGTATGGTGTTCTCCGGACTTCGTAAAATAGATGCTTATCAATTCCTCGGTTCTGTTTCGTAACCGAATGTTTAAATATTTACGTCGTTCTTCGTGACCATCATGCATAAATACGTACTCTGTAAACGTTCCATCGTTCAGTCTTTTAATTACTATCATTTTATTACGCTTCAAATATAGATTCGTTTCTTTCATTTCATGCCTTGCAGCCTTAAGTGCACCTTCAATAATTTCGACATAAGGTTTTTTCAATTTGAATGAACCAATTTCAATTTCACCACGATCCTTCTCCAATACATTAATAATTATCGGTAAGTAAATCATGTTTTCGAAATAAGGTATTGCCTCAGATGGAATGAATCGCACGACTTAAATCACCAGACTTTCTTTATATACGATGGGAACAAGTGCGAGCACGTTATCAATTGTAAAAGTTCGCCTGGATTTACGTAGAAAACAGTATGCACAAAAAGATACCACACCGACCTGCAGTACATTGATTGTTCTTTTGCTGATTGCCCCATTTTTTGATATGTACATCATATCTAAGACGTAATTTCCATTCATCGACTTAATTAACTCAACACGCACATCTGTTCCCTCCTTTTGTAATTAGTATACGGAATATACGTTCTTATTGCAACCACAAATATCCACTTAACAATAGTTACCATAAATGGATTATTCGTTAAGTGTTTGCTTGCTACTTTTTTAGTCATTTAAAGTATTAGTAAGTCATGTGTCAGATTACTTTTCTTTCATAGTCGGTTTTGCGGGGTCAGGAACAACCCTCCATGAATAGATGCCGTCCTGAAACGGACTTAACTTTATTGTGTCCTAGATATATACTTATAGATTCAAAAAAAAGGAACCTTTCACAGCAAAACTCAGCATGTTTCACTTGCAAAAAAACAAATCTGAGACGACGGTTAAGGCTCTCCAAGATGAAGGCGCTGACATTACAGCGCCTGCTTAATTTCCTTTGTCTCGATTTTCTTTCCCAATGTTATATCGAACATTAATATGGTTTACACTTGGATTGTTGAATAAATTAATCGGATAAAAGTAAGGATAGGAGCGGGATAATTATGAAGTATTTCTTAGTTGGATTTTCACACACGGATATGATTGGTTGGAAGAAACATGTAAATGCCCATATTTACTATTTGGAGCAACTCATTGGTGAAAAAAAAAGCATTGCTCATATTCCACGTTAAAGACCGCAACGAGCTACAAATTTTGCTGGAAAATGATCCATATTGGTATGAGGGATTAGTAGCTGATTGTAGTATTAATGAATGGGACCCAATGTTTGGTTCCCTCCAAATGCCACGACATAAGCTAATGATTAAATTGAGCAAGCTTTTAAACAAATAGCAGGTACACTGGATAATAAAGGAGTGGGAGACTATAAAACGTGAAAATGCAATCAAATTAATACACGAAGGATTTGAAAATGTTGGCCATGGCCTGGCAGCGATCGGAGACGAAACGAGACAAAAGATTATTCTGACACTCCTTAATGAGAATTGTTATCCGGGTATGCGAGTTGGTGAAATAACTGAAAAGGTTCATTTATCAAGACCTGCAGTTTCTCGCCATCTACGCATCCTCAAGGAGGATAAAATCATCAGTATGAGAGAAGAGGGATAAAAAAATAATAAATTTTAGTAGTCTTGAAAAAGGATAACTGCTTGAATAGGTGAATATAGCTACATCGTATTAGGTTACTCTACCATTGATTGTGGAGTGCCTGTGCACGAAACTTTCATGTTTGTTTCAACAATCTGATTTTATTTATGGAAGGAATAACCCAGAATTGTATTTGAATTGTGTGGTACACAGGCAGGCATCACTCGAATTACACCCATGCTTGGCACACCAAAAAGCGTATAATAGGTGATCACTATTTTACACTTAGTTGAAAAGTAGTCTATAAACATTTCATTACGGTATCACCAAAGGTTCTAACATCGGATAAATAATCGAAACCATTTGGAGAACCGAAACTATTAAAAGCACGCACTACAACAATATCGTGTTGAGGTATAACTAATAAAGTAACGCCCGTATATCCTAGTATTTGATAAGAACCTTTAGGAACAAGCATTCCAATTTCAGATTTTTTGGAAGGTAAATCCTTAACAAACCATAAGAATCCGTTTTGTGGAAGATCTGAGTCAATTGATTCTGGACTTTGTAGCGAGGTGGCTAAAGTAATAATTTCACTCGGGACGATCTGTTTTCCATCTATGAATCCTTTTTTCAGATGAAGAGATCCCCATTTTGCTAACTCTCTTGCTGATACGTACATATTTCTTTCGTCTCCAGCTGTGCTTTTCCCGTTATACCAACTTGAATCATTGGGTTCTCTAATTACCTCAACTAGATTTTTGTTTGTTTCTGCGTACCAACCAGTCGCTCTTAAATTCAATTTCTTAAAAACCTGTTCAACTAAAATTTCTGCAACTGTTTTTCCAGTTACATTTTCTACAATCTTCGTCAACGTATCTATTCCGATACCACGATAAGCCCAACTTTCCCCTGGCAAGAACTCTCGCAGTATTTTCCCTTCACTATATTTGAGTCCATGTGTATGAGTTAACAGATGTCTAAGAGTTGTATCTTCGAATAATTGCGGCTCACATGTAGAATAATATTTTGTTACCAAATCATCTATCGATTCTATATAACCTTTATAAATAGCGTATGCAACAGTAAAGCCTATGTAACTTTTCCTAACTGAAGCAATATGAAATTGTGTATTTCCTTGAATTTTTCTGGCATCTAGAGCTTTGGAATGCTTTCCCCAATATTCTTCTAAAATAACTTCATCGTTTTTAATAATGAGAAGTGCAGAACCTGAACAATCTACTACTTCAGAAGTGTTTTTGACATGAGATAGAACCGTACAAAATTTCTGACTAATAACCATAATTTACCCACTCCCCTAATACTATCGATCAATTCAATATTCGACATAATATTAGGTAATCCTCTAGTCGAACAAGAGATTGGATAACCATTCCGCAAAAATATCGATTTAATTACGCAACTGGTATGCATCTCGCATACACCATAGGTTAACATAACACCAATTCTCGGAATTAGTTACCTCCATTACTCAATAAGAATAAGCTGCCATGTAAAGGGAGCGGATTCTGTGGTGTCTGACTAAACATCTGTATCACGGTTTCTCTGAAAACCTAAATAACCTTCAAACATTCCGAATGCCGCAGCTAAAAGCCCTATCGTGACTTCGATTGTCATAAACTCTTTATTTTTGGGTAAATAAAAGAACGTTGATTGGACATTCTTTTTGAGGCGTAATATCATTACTCAATTTCACATAATTTCAATTCTGAAAAACTTTTCCTGATAATTTCTTCAGAATAAAAGTTTATTTTTCCACCTTCCGTAACCTCTCTGTATTTTACTCGGTAGGTTTTATCGTTTATCCTAACAATATCCGCTCCCATCATCAATTGCGCAGTTTGAAAATCAACAATAC
Organism: Sporosarcina sp. E16_8; assembly: GCF_017347095.1. Taxonomy (GTDB): domain Bacteria; phylum Bacillota; class Bacilli; order Bacillales_A; family Planococcaceae; genus Sporosarcina. The sequence continues at coordinate 50,836 of NZ_JADPRZ010000017.1, forward strand.
CTTCACTACTTCCTCTAGCTCCGAGTCCAAATTCAGTAATAGCATAAACTTTGACAGACCCATTCATAGAACCACTCCTCTGACATCTGATACTTTAACACTCTAACGCTTTACCGTTATAATACTACAGTTTCAGACATAAAAGGAACGAAGATTGCATTTAACCCACAATTTTTTAAATATTCCCTACCTCGTCATTGTTCCATTGTGTTTTAGAGGGATAAGAGATGACAAAGGATAGTAGTTCGCGCTTCATACTGACCCTACAGACCATTTAGAAACCCCAAGTTAAAGGTACAGGACTTGAACAGTAGCATTCATAATTGTCCAGGCCTGGACCGGCTAATCGCTTGATTCGTCCCTTTACGGCTCCTGAATAAATAGGCTTCCGGATCCCCCTATGTTATTTCTAATTTAAAGAAATAAATTGTGTGCTGCACTGGCAGCCATCACTACCTTAAACTAAAATGCCTGCCCCCAATTAGTATTGGAAGCAGGCATTATTTATACGAATGAAAATTGAGAAAGTAGTGCATTAATTATTAATGGTAGTAATGGACTCGAGTCTCAAAATAAAGCACGACTTCAAGTAGAAGTATTGGAACTTATTCCCCCGCGAAACGAACTAATCATAAATAGAATGCAGAGGAGAGTTCTTATGAAAAAGAGATTGGGCCTAATTGCAATTTGCTTACTGGTACTATTTGTAGTATTTTATAGACCTTTGCCTGCGGCGGCTTGTTCCTGTATGGTTCCACCACCCGCAGATATAGCACTAACCGAAGCAACTGCTGTTTTTAGTGGCGAAGTAATTACAATAGAAAAAGGTAAGGGTGTGGATGGGGAAAGCGGAAAAACAGTTCGTTTCAAAGTGGCGGAAGTATGGAAAGGTGTCGACAACGCGGATATTTCCGTTTTCACAGGAAATGATTCAGCAGGTTGTGGGATAGACTTTACGATCGGGAAAGAGTATTTAGTGTATGCTCACAATTGGGATATGGATGGAAAGTCCGTACTTTCAACTACGCTTTGTGACCGGACTGCTGAGCTAGCAAATGCTGCTGACGATATTACATTGATTGGTAAAGGCACAGTTCCTGAACAAAATGAACAAACTCCAGATAAGAATGATAAGCAGTACTACTTATACACCGGGGCGCTAGTTGTGGCAGGATTAGTTAGTATTTTTGTTTGGATGCGTTTAAGAAATACTAAAGCTTAAATATCTACTAACCAAACTAGCACGACAGTACAGCATAATTGCACTTCTGTTGATTAACCATTTACTTGCATAAAACACTAGTGAGATGGGCTCGAAAACCTCCATTTCCACTAGCTATTTTCCGGTTCGCTTTCGGCGAAATATTCATGACAACATCTTTACCCAGGGGCAAGTGTATAAGCATGTTGCGAATAGTTGCCGTTCGCTTCCCTACATTAGTCAAGTGAAAAATGCAGATATGTTTGAAAGAAACGAATTAGATAAGAGGTATCTGTGTCAGACACAAAGACGTACAATTCATACGGCTGAGTAATTATATAGGATATAAATAAAAATCGCACAGGTATTAATTTAATCTGTATTAGTATAGTATTGCATTGTATTTACCGAATAGTTCCGCTCACAGGGTTCCTAAAATAAATTTAAGCAAATAAAAAAAGACCCTACATATAGGGTCTTTTTCTAGCTATTATTAAGCTTTTTGAACGTTTGTAGCTTGTAGGCCACGTTGTCCTTGTTCAATTTCAAATGTTACACTTTGACCTTCGTCTAAAGATTTGAAACCTTCGCTTTGGATTGCTGAGAAATGTACGAATACGTCTTCTCCTGCTTCACGCTCGATGAATCCAAAACCTTTTTCTGCATTAAACCACTTAACTGTACCTTGTTCCATAATTGTTGCCTCCTAGTGCGGTTATCCACACAATGTGTTACTACCCTTGCTCAAATACTTAGACGAAAAACAAAATCTTTTCTCAATCTGAAAACGAACAAAAATAACTCTTTCTTAGAGTAACAGATATATGTTAAAACAGCAAATGGTTTGGCTTTAAAGACCAATGCCTTGAGTGAAGCATTGAATAGCAAACAGGATGTACAGGATAAAGATATTTGGTCATAATTCTTTAACGTCTTAGCAGTTCTCGCTGTATTAACAACAGGTATTGTTGCTGGAACTGTCTTTGCATACGCCAACTCAGTCATGCCTGGTCTGCGTAATTCAGATGATCGTACCTTCGTCCTTTCTATTAGACACTTGACCTCATCAGTAGCCAATCCAATTTTTCTATTGATTTCAAATGGTGCTCTTATCGCGCAAATTGGTTTTGTTGTATTAGCCGGTTCCTTGCAGCAATTTGATAAAGTCGTTTTAGGATCCATCGCGTCGATCTTTTATGTCGCTACTTTACTTATCACTTTCTTAGGTAACCTGCCGCTGAATAAAGCGATTATCTCTGCAGAGCTACCTGAAAGCGGTTCGCAATGGAATGAACTTAGAGTCCGATTTGAATCCCGTTGGACGTTGCTGAACCACTTGCGTACCTTAACGTGCATTTTGTGAGTGCGACCGCACTATTAGTAGCGTTGCTCATTAATTAGTGGAATGAAGAAGGGATAGTAGAGTATCTCCAAAGGAATTCATCAACTTACCCAGGATTTATTTCCACTTCATAAAAATAACCGCTACATAAATCGACAATATAAATATAAGCGTCAAATAACGTCCACCTGTCATACGGGTGGCCGTTATTTGACGCTTACGTTTAAAACGTTCAAAGGAATCCATCGGCATTGATTCAAACTACTTTAATTCTATCTTTATCTGCTGTTCGGATTTATTTTCAAATTTGTTATAACGGAATGCAAATTCAATCGTACGTTGTTTCAATTCCAATGGCTGTCTATCTATAGGCACAGACATAACTACAATCCGTGCAATTGGAAATTGTTCCGCTAACTTCAATGCAAAAATGCCTCCTACCGGTATTTCTTGGTAGCTTTCTAGAGTATCCTCCCACCTATCGTCAATTGTGTAAGGAATTAATGCCTCTGCTTCCTGTCCATGGCCCCTATATAATGAAGCGAAACAAGTAAATCCAAATGACTGATGATTTGATTTGGCAAGCTCATTCATGTCTCGCGTATGACTCGTAAAAGAATGGAGTAAGAGAACAGCAACATCATTTCCTTCTATAAAAATCGATTGGGCTTTTTTAATACGCATTCCCTCACCTCGCACTAAGACCAATTCCCTAGATAAAAATACAGCTAAAGGTTTACTTATATACCATGTAAAACGACAGATACTAGTTTACTTGATTATCGTCTCCACACATCAGCATATTCTTTTTTCTTTTCAAATTCTAATTTGGCAAATGGGCACAAAGGTATAATTGTTTTATGTTCTTCCCGCGCTTTAGTAACAACTTCTTTTACAAGGGCTTGTGCAATACTTTCCCACTTAATGAACCATCAACAAATGTATGATCAATAATCGCAGTGATGAATTACTACTTCAAAAAAGTGATGAATTATCACAAAGAGTAGTTGAATTAATTGAAGATAAAAGAAGCTTAATAATTATTTAAGAATTACATAAGAAGTGGCTTAGAATTACTCCGTATCATGAACTTATGAACACGAAACAAAATATAGGAGGTAAACAAGTTGAAAGTAATTAAAACTAGAATTCGTGTTGGAAGATTTATTTTCCTCACCCTTACAACCCTTTTCACCATATGTATCTTGGTACAGGTTTATCTGGCCGGAATGGCGGTCTTTGGAAATCCTCGAGTTTGGGTAAAGCACATCATTTTCGTCCACTTATTTGGGTTTAATTTACCGATTTTAATGATTATCTTTGCCGTTGTAGGATCTATGCCACGATGGGCGTACTGGAATACTTTCGGAATATTTGTATCCACATTCCTTATGTACTTCACCGCAAATATTAATGCAATTTTGCCATGGATGGGGCCAATTCATCCAGTTTTAGCTATACTGCTATTCGTTCTACCATGTTCAATTATTATAAAAACATGGGGTTTGATCAATAACAATCGAAAGGTGAGATATTAAAGATGAGATTATTATTGGCTATATTGATGGGATGTATTGGAGGCTTTATGCTCGGAATTGTATTATCCGAGTTAATAGGCGTATTCGGAATGGTCCTATTTAATAAACCAATTGGGATTAAGTATCTACCATTTTATACTGCCATACTTTGTGCAGTTATGGCATCTATTATTAGTCAAAAAAACAAATACAATAATAAGGGGTAGAGGTAAATGTTTTTAGCATTTAAGGAGTTAAGACAATCAAAGATTCGATACGCATTAATTAGTGTAATCACGATTGCTGTATTATTTTTAGTGTTTTTCGTCACAGGATTAGCTAATGGATTAGCCTTTGGAGACAGCTCTTCCATTAAAAATATACAGGCAGATTATATTGTGATGAATAAAGAGGCTGATGGCGCCATTATAAAATCGGATTTAACCGCAAAAGACGTGGAAATCATAGGCGAACAATTAGGAGGAAATGCCTCACCTTTAGCAATTACCATGTCAGCTTTAGAAAGAAATCAAGTAAAAGATGTCGATGTTGTATATTTCTCCGTTGATTCAGACAAATATGAAAAAATAAACGTTATAGAAGGAAAAGACATCAGCGAGTTATCCGTGAATGAAGTGATAGCTGATAAAAGTATAGAAATGTTTGGACTGAAACTAAATGATCAGATTATAGACAAGAACACAGGGAAGAAACTAATTATTGCTGGAATTACGAAAGATCAAACCTATTCTATGATGCCCGTTATCTATGCTGATTTTGAACTGGGCATGAATTCTCTTTATCAAAATAAGCTATCGTATAATGCAGTCGTTTATACGGGGGGAAAAACCTCGATTATTGGGTATGACATAATAACACCCGATGATTCCGCAAAATCTATACCTGGTTATAAAGAAACACAAGGTTCATTAATGATGATTGTTGTCTTTTTGTTTATCATTTCTGCGTTTGTTTCAACAGTTTTCTTTTACGTCATTACTTTACAAAAAATAAACCAATTTGGAATTTTAAAGGCAATAGGAGCGAATACATCCTATATTGCAAAAAGTATTATCATCCAAGTTACGCTAATTACGATGATTGGCTTAGTATTTAGTAGTTTATTTGTTTATGGAATGACACAAGTAATCCCTGAAGGAATGCCTTTTCGAACTTCACCTACTTTAGTACTTGGTACAGCTGTTTTATTTTTAGTTCTTAATCTTTTAGGTTCATTACTATCTGTGAGTAAAGTTGCGAAAATTGATGCACTTGAAGCAATTGGGAGGATTGAATAATGAATGAGGATATATTAATACTGGAGCATGTACAAAAGAGTTTTGGTGATGGTGATTCTTCTATCACCATATTGAAAGATATTTCATTAACAATAAAAAGAGGAGAATTTATTGCCATTGTTGGACCATCGGGTTCTGGTAAAAGTACACTTCTATCCATTATTGGTGCATTATTATCACCTAGTAGTGGGAAGGTGATAGTAGATCAAAAGGACATAGCAGAATACAAACCGTCCAAGTTATCGTCCGTACGAAAAGATAAAATAGGGTTTATATTTCAATCATCACATTTAATCCCCTATTTAAATGTAAAGGATCAATTGATGTTAATTTGTGATATTTCCAGAGCAAACAAAAAGGAATATGAGAAAAAGGCTACCGACTTAATTAGTCACCTAGGATTAAGCCATAGATTAAAGACATACCCAAACAAGTTATCTGGCGGTGAAAAACAAAGGGTTGCGATTGCAAGAGCATTTATGAATGATCCTGATATCGTATTGGCAGATGAACCGACTGCAAGCCTAGATTCTGAACGCGGAAAACAGGTTGTTGAAATGATATCTAATGAAGTGAAGTCAAGGAATAAAGCAGCAATTATGGTGACACACGATGAAAGAATACTTCACTTATGTGATCGAGTATTGCGTATAGAGGATGGCCAGATATTCGAAGTGGTATAATTTAAACAAAGCTATAAGGGGCTGTCAATTATGACAGCCCATAAATTTATTTCTCCTAGCCATTATGTCATTATGAAGAATAAAAAATTTCACTTAAGAAGGTGTATCGTATTGTCTATTAAAAAACGATTAATTTTCTCTAATATTGGAATGATTATTATTCCGATTATCGGGTTTTTAATAGTGGAAATAGCTTTGGGTTACTTACTATTTTACGTTTTCCAATGGAATCCACAAGGTTCGGCATTGAAACTGTTTATAAGTTATCGATTTATTGCTATGGCACTAATTTTGATCATTACAAACGGCTTATTAACTTATTATGTGTCAAAAAGTATAATTTCCCCAATTACCAAACTCTCTCTTGCTGCTAAGAAAATCAGTGAGGGGGATTTAGAGTATAGCATAAGGTCTAACAAGCAGGATGAATTAGGTGTGCTGACAAACACATTTGAAGCGATGCGGATAAAACTGAAAGAGGCAGAAACAGCCCAATTACAATATGAACAAAACCGCCAAGAACTGATTGCAAGCATTTCGCATGATTTGAAAACACCACTGACATCTATCAAAGGCTATGTGAAAGGTATTCAAGATAAGGTGGCTGATACCCCTGAAAAATTAGAGCGATATATGGACACGATTTATAGAACAGCAAGTGAAATGGACGGCCTAATCGACGAATTATTTTTATACTCCAGATTAGATTTACAGCATGTCCCATTTGATTTTGAAAAAGTGGATTTATATGCTTTTTTTGCCGATTTTGTTGATGAGTTAGCGTATAACTTGGATATAGAAAAAAGTACTGTAATGTTTTCGGCAAATCAGAACGAACCCTATATCGTTGAAGCCGACAGAGAAAAATTAAAACGAGTTGTAACAAACATTGTACAAAATAGTATGAAGTATATGGACAAGTTTCATAAAGAAATCCAAGTTTGTTTATCATCTAGTTTTGATGAAGTTATTGTAGAGATGAAGGATAATGGAAGTGGCATTGGAAAAGAAGATATTCCGCATATATTTGATAGTTTTTTCCGGACTGATAGCTCAAGAAACTCTTCTACTGGTGGAAGTGGCCTTGGGTTATCGATTGTAAAGAAGATAATTGAGGAACATGGCGGAACTGCTTGGGCTGTTAGTAAATTGGGCGAAGGTACAAGTATTTATTTCAAATTGAAAAAGGTGGTCTGAATGCAAAGAATATTGATTATTGAAGATGAATTGGACATTGCTGAATTAGAAAGGGATTACCTAGAGGTGAACGGCTTTGAAAGTGATATTGCTACGACGAGTGAAGAAGGACTCCAAAAGGCAATGACCAACACCTATAGCCTCATTCTATTAGATTTAATGCTTCCCGGGATAGATGGATTTGAGCTATGTAAAAAATTACGCGAAACTTTAGATATCCCCATATTAATGGTAACAGCTAAAAAAGATGATATAGACAAAATTCGTGGATTTAATCGAGGCGCAGATGACTATATTGTCAAACCATTTAACCCGAATGAGTTGGTCGCACGGGTAAAGGCCCATATTTCAAGATATGACCGATTAACAAGTCTTGAACAAAAGCAAGTTGATATTCAAATAAAAGGTTTAATCATCCAAAGTAAATCACGTAGAGTGATTCTTAATGGTGAAGAAATAATATTCACAGCGAAAGAGTTTGACTTGCTCACATTTTTAGCTACAAACCCGAACATTGTATTTAACAAAGACCATTTATATGAACGAGTTTGGGGATATGATTCAATCGGTGATACGACAACAGTCACTGTACACACTCGGAAGATTAGAGAGAAAATCGAAGAGGATCCTTCTAACCCGCAATTTATAGAAACAATATGGGGTGTGGGTTATCGGTTTAAGAAATAAAGGGATCCGTGGAAAGTTGTCTCAAACAAATTTAACGTAATATAAACTAAAATAAAAGTAGAAATAAGATGAGGATCTCGAGAAAAAAACAGGCAGTAAATGCGGTGAAGGTTGCTGTGATGGCACTATCGAGTGAGTATGGTAACGGTTGTAACGCTAATCGACCTGAGGTGATTTCTTTGACTAGGAAGACATCATCTGTATTTTTGACAGCATTCTCCTTCTCTTCGAAGAAAGTGAAGCGGAAACAAAATTGTTGATTTTACAGGTAGGATGTGGTGTTTACTGAGTAGAACTAGTGAGGGACTCGAAAACTTGGAATAAACAAATATTGCACGAAGTTGAACGATGTGATCCATCTCGGCTAGCATGACTCTTCCATAACTGGGTGCAATTGTGTAACAAAAAAATTCTATATTCTAAAAAAGCTCAGATTTAATCTGAGCTTTTTGTATGCTACTTTTAGTGTTGATGCATTCTTGAAAAATAAAAGATTTGAATCCTTAGTGTGTGGTGCCTGTGCACGTAACTTTCATGTTTGTTTCAACAATCGGTTTTGTTTCATTTAGGCAGCCATCACTCATTTATTGCATGGTGCATAGGCACGCATTTTCACTCATAAACCAAAAACCCTCCGACCGATTGCTCGAGCAGAGGACTTTTATTTCGTATCTATGCTTATTTAACAGAATGGCATCACTGCTTTACATACGCCTTCAGGTGAATCATGCTGTAATACTTTCAGAATCAGCTGATCACGCCAATGCCGAGTAAAATACCGAGTACAAATGAAATGACCCACAGTGTCCAAACACCCAGACTTAATTTGTGGAACTGGTGTTTTGCTTTTTCATCACCTTTGGTATACACCCAGACAGCCCATAGAAAGTGTAACGCCATTAACACAAGAGCTGCGCCGCCTGTATCGTCTATGCCCTTCTTCTCAAGAAGACACTACGACCATTCCCTAGAAGATTTTGTATTAAAGATATCCAGACATTATGGTCAGGGTTTGGAGATTTAGATTTCCCCATTCTTGCTAACTGCTGTTCATACCAACCAATTTCTAACAAGGAAGCACTCTTGTCTATTTGTTTAATCCCCGTTCGGATTGGTTTTGCATGAACGGTTTCATAACTGCCATTAAAGATTCTATTTGCCAAGTCCGGCACTAAGGCAAAAGGTCTTGCAATTCCAACCATATCAATTTCTCCGTTCGCAATAGCTTCTTCCATCCCTTTTTGAGAACGAAAACCGCCTGTGACTACTAGTGGAGTAGAGATTAATTCCTGAGCCTTTTTTGCATAGTCTATAAAATAGGCTTCTCTATTTTTTGTAGTTTCTTTTACATCTGCGCCCATCATTATCGGATTCTCGTAATTTCCCCCAGAAATTTCAATGAGATCAATCCCTATTTCGGACATTTTCTGAAGGACTTCCATAGACTCGTCTTCAGTAAATCCACCCTTTTGAAAATCAGCTGAGTTAAGTTTAATACCGATTGGAAACGATCTCCCGACTTGTTTCCGGATTTCTTTATACGTTTCTTCCAAAAACCTCATTCGATTTGCTAAGGTTCCTCCCCATTCATCTGTACGTTGATTGTGGTAAGGGGATAAAAACTGGTTGAAAAGGTATCCGTGTGCTGCATGGATTTGAACACCTGTAAAGCCTGCTTTTTTTGCAATTCTTGCCGCTTCTCCAAATCGGTTAATCAAATCTTTAATTTCAGACACCTGAAGAGCACGTGGTTGGTTAAAGAAACGTTTTAAACCTCCTGTAAGAGGAACCGCACTTGGTGCTACAGGTTCTTTTGAAATCATTTTGGGTGATTGCTTCCCTGGATGATTAAGCTGCATCCAAAGGTGAGTCCCATTTTCAGTTCCCGCTTTCGCCCACTTCATTAGCATAATTAAATCACGTTCATCTTCCACAGCAACGTTATTCGGCTCTCCTAAAGCATTTCGATCTATCATAACGTTACCTGTCATGACAATACCCGCCCCCCCCTCAGCCCAGGTTTTATATAAAGTAACCAATGATTCACTTGGATTTTGATGAGCCGTTCCCAACGCTTCACTCATGGCAGATTTAAAAATTCTATTCTTAATGATTGTTCCATTTGGAAGTTGTAGAGAATTACCCAAAACGGACTTTGATTGATTCATTTTTAGTCTGTCTCCTTACTATTTCAAATATGTAGAAAATGCAAAGGTATTGATTTATTTTGTATTATACAATTGTAATGTATTCACTGAATAGCGTCACGCACAGTGGTCGACCCCCTTAAAACGGACAAAATAGGGTATAGAATATACAAAGCCTTATTATTCTATTTAAAGGAGAGGTTATTATGTATATCCGGAAAAAGTTAAAAA
>NZ_JADPRZ010000018.1 GCF_017347095.1 Sporosarcina sp. E16_8
AAACAAAAGCGGAAACGCCTGTTTAGAGGCGGCAGGCATAAGAAGGGCTGGCTATGCGGCGCACTTTACCGCATAACCGGACCAGCTTATGACCGAGCCTCTAGGCGTTGGAGTCTAGACGGAAACAAAAGCGGAAACGCCTGTTTAGAGGTCATCCATAGGCCAAGAACTTTATAATTTCCTTGGAATAAGTAAAAGACCGCATCGCCAACTAATAGGCGATGCGGTCTTTTACTTTATAATTGAAATCTCGATATCGTCGCGTTCAATTCATCGGTCAGTTCGCGAAGGGCTGTCACCTTGTCCACTACTTTTCCTATAGATTCTAGTTGCTCTTCTGCTGAAGCAGAAATCTCCTCACTGCCTGCCGCCGTTTGTTCTACGACTGCACTAATGTTTTCGGTATTCTCAAGCACCGTAACATTGAACTGCTTCGAATTATTCACGCCTGTAACGAGCTCTGTCAGCGCTTCCGTAATATTCCCCATTTTATCTTCGATGTTGGCAAATGAATTCAGGGTACGGGTTACATTGCCATCTTGCGCTTCGGCAATTTCAACACCTTTTCCAACTGATTGTGAAATTGAGCCAAGTCCGCCTTTGATCAGGTTAACCATATCGAAAATCTGTGAAGTCGCGGTTGTTGATTCATCGGCTAGTTTCCTTACTTCCGAGGCAACCACTGCAAATCCTTTGCCCGCTTCTCCCGCACGCGCTGCTTCTATTGCAGCATTCAATGCAAGTAAGTTCGTCTGCGAAGCAATGTTGGAAACCGTTTTGGCCATATCTTCAATTCTTATCGCATAGTGCGTAAATTGTTCAGTCGCATCTTTAATCGATTCCGATGCTACGTTATTGCTATCAATAAGTTCACGCTGTTCATTGATAGCGCGGCGCCCTTCCACAATTGCCTCATTAGCCATAGCAGCAGAATCAGCAGAATGTCTTGCCCGGTCGACATTAAATTCGAATTCCACATTCATCTGTTCTATGAGTTCTACGGAATGTTGCAAGTCCTCGGAGATGCTTTGGGTTCCTTTTGCAAGCTCTTCGGTTGATAATGTCACTTGGTTGCTCGCTTCGGTAAGATAACGATTTTCCACCTCAAGCTCTTTTGTGTAGTCATCTACTTTCCGGCTTGCCCCGTCAATCGATTGCAATAATGTCCGCAGCTGATTGGTCATGGATGTGAATGAGCGATTCAAATGCCCAAGTTCATCGTTTTTATCATACTGAATCGGCTCTACAACCAGATTGCCTGATGCAATTTCTTCGGCATTCATCGCCAGCCTCTTAAGCGGATTTGTAATGACGTTTGCAAGTCGGATAATGATTACCATTGTCCCCATTATGACAAATACGCTGCCAATAATTGCGAATGTAATGATGCCTTTAATTTTAGCGGCGAGTGCTTCTTGTAAATAGTCATAATGTGCAGATGTAAAGAGATCTACCATATAAATGTCATTGACAATTCCCACGTTGCGAAGCGATTGTCGATTGATTTCTGCGGAGTTATTTTCTTCAACAGCTGCCAGCGCTTGTTCTTTTAATAAATCAAATTTCTCTTGTGCCTTTAAAAGAATTGCCCGTGGCTCTTTCTCTTTAACCAGGCTTTCCGCAACGGAGAACTTTTCAGCAGTCGACTCTAGTTGTTGACGAACATTGTCTTTATTAGCATCTGTCATGTTATAAGCAAGTGTATTCAAACTTTGCATCGAGGCTTTGGTTTCTGCATTCACGTCATGAACAGCTAGCAACACGTCCACGTAATCATTACTCGTATTTTGAACTGCCAGCATTCTGACAATAATAATCGCTATCATCAGAATCGATAGGCCAAGCACGAAAAGTGAATTGATCACTATTTTTCTCTTTATTGTCATTTCAACTTTCCCCCTATCATTCCATTTCTAACGCAGCTTGTTCAATAAGTGCGTCTAACTTCCCTTTTTTAGCGTCCGTCAGTTCTAGCACTCGAAATGGCGCAAGACCTACTCCATTTTCCGCTAACCCCAATTCGATATGGCCGGATTGAATTGCTCCCGACTCTTTATAGGTATGAATGATATCGAACAACGCACTATCAATATTTTTCATCATAGATGTAATGACAGCTTGTTCTGCATAAAAGTATTGATCACTGTCTACGCCGATTGCATAGATGCCTCTTTTTTCAGCTTCTTTCAGCATGCCCACTCCCGTGAATCCAGCAGCAGCATAAAGAACATCCGCTTTGTCATCAATCATCTTCGAAGCAATCTCTGCCCCTAAACCATCGTTATCAAAGTCACCAGCATATTCAGTGTGAATAACGATAGCAGGGTTAATCGACTTTGCTCCTTGGATGAACCCTTGCTCAAACCGTTGAATAACCGGGGCCTCCATGCCACCAATAAAACCGACTACCTGTGATTCCGAAACAGTCGCTGCTACAATTCCCGCAAGTACACTTCCTTCGTCTTCCTTAAAGGTAATCGATGTGATATTCGTAGCTTCCGAAACCGCATCAATGAGAACGAACTTTTGGTCCGGAAAATCTAGAGCCACTTTTTCCAGCTCCTGCTGACCGGTGTAACCTAGCGCAAACACTAAATCATTACCGCTTTCCACAAGCTCCCTGAATCCTTTTTCATAAGTACCTGCTTCCGCAAGTTCCAAGTATTCGACAACAATTCCCTCTTCATCCCGCGCCTTCGTCAAACCCTTGAATGCCAAATCTGAAAACGATTGATCTCCAAGACCATTTTCCGACAGCATGACACCCACTTTTACTTTTCCAGCAAGCGGATCTTTTTCTTCAAGGCCGCAGCCTACAAGTAAGAGTAAAGCTGTCGTAAGAACAATCAGTTGTTTTAATTTCATCTCTTTCACTCACTTTCATTTACATTTTCCCTTGTATTACATCGGATATAATTTTGATTTGTTAATAAAAAAAGAATAAGTCGTCAGATGTCTTACAACTAAGTATTTTCAGACTTTTATTATTCACAAAAGCTTGTGGCACGAGCAATCATATAATCCGCCAACCGAGCATAAACACCGCACGAACGATCATATATCCCGCCAACCGAGCATAAACACCGCACGCCCGATCATATATCCCTCCAACCAAGCATAAACACCGCACGAACGATCATATATCCCGCCAACCAAGCATAAACGCCGAGCAATCATATAATTCGCCAACCAATCATTAACACCGCACGAACGATCATATAATCCGCCAACCGATCATATATCCCGCCATCCAATCATTAACACCGCACGAACAATCATATATCCCGCCAACCGATCATAAACGCCGAACAACCAATCATATGTAACCCCACAAACATGGAATATCATCTTCCAACGTTTATCTAAAGGCAAGCACTCTCTAATTTCCTGATACAACGAAAAAAAGAACCGCCATGGAAAAATCCATGACGGCTTGTTTTATTTCCTATATATATACATCCGCTTCACTAGAAACGTTATCTTGCGGAGTATCCGCCATCAATAACAAGTTCTGCACCTGTAATGTATGCAGCTTCGTCTGATGCCAAGAATAGGACCGCGTTTGCAACGTCTTCAGGTTTTCCTAGACGGGCAAGTGGTGTCATTTTCACAAGCGCTGCAACTACGTCTTGTGACGATTCCAGGCCTTTCGTCATCGGTGTTTCAATGATACCTGGGAAGATAGTGTTGACGCGTACTCCAAATTTCCCAAAATCTGCTGCAGCCGCTCGTGAAATCGCGCGAACTGCTCCTTTTGATGCAGCATAAGGGTTCAAGCCCATTCCGATAAGTGCTGTGTAAGAAGAGATGTTGACGATTGAACCTTTAGCTACTTCTTTCATATATGGAAGTACATGTTTCATACCAAGGAATGGTCCGAAACTATTGATATCCGACAGCCTGCGCCAGTCTTCAATTGTAATTTCATTCATCCCTTTTTCAGTTGAAATACCAGCGTTGTTAATTAAAATATCAATCTTCCCAAGCTTACCAACCACTTTTTCAACGGCTGCTTTCCACTCTTCATCAGATGTGACATTCAATTTAACTGTCATTACCTTTTCATTGCTACCCCACTTTTCTTCCAGTGCTGCTTCATTAATATCTGCTGCAATTACAGTAGCACCTTCAGCTGTAAACATCTTAACCATCATTTCGCCCATACCTGATGCGCCACCCGTTACGAATGCAACTTTATCTTGTAATCTACCCATTATGACCACTCCATTTCAAAATGATTTAATGTCTAAACATTAATCCTTTTTAGAGCTACTTGCAATCTATTTGCTTTGGTAAGTATGTTGAATTCTCTTCATTAAATACAACTTTACGTATCTTAACCCCTTGTTACTATAGCTTTTTAGGAATACACTAGAAAGAGGAAGTTTTTGTAGGAAGACCCTGAAAGAAGTGAATCGAATGTTCAAGGATAACCGTTATCTTGATTACAATGGAGCTGGGTTCCGCAAGGATTTGATTGCAGGAATCACTGTTGGTATTGTAGCCATTCCGCTTGGGATGGCTTTTGCAATTGCTTCAGGTGTCAAACCGGAATACGGACTTTATACGACGATTATTGCCGGGCTTATCGTTGCATTACTAGGTGGATCGCGTTTCCAAATCGCGGGACCTACTGGTGCGTTCATCCCCATACTACTCGCCATAGTTCTTCAATACGGCTATGAAGATTTGTTGATTGCCGGATTTCTAGCAGGTATTTTCCTGGTTATTATGAGTTTTCTTGGTGTAAGTAATCTTATCCACTTCGTCCCAAGATCCGTAACAATAGGTTTTACTACAGGGATTGCAGTCATCATCTTTACAGGCCAACTGGGTAACTTTTTCGGGATTACTGGTCTAGAAAAAAGAGAGTTTTTCCATGAAAACATGATTGATCTTGTCAATCAGTTTCACACAGTGAACGTCTTCAGCATAGTCACAGCCTTGATTGGGCTTATTGTCATATTTACTTTACCCAGAATAGCCCCGCGTATACCGTTACTCCTTATTGCGCTACTCATTCCGACTCTTATTTCAATTTTCCTATTCCCGGGGAAAGTTGAAACGATTGGGACAGCTTTTGGTGGTATTCCCAACACACTCCCGCGTTTTCATTTTCCAAGGATTACAGTAGAGAAATTGGTCAACCTTTGGCAGCCCGCGCTTATTATTGCCGCACTCGGTGCAATTGAATCACTGTTATCAGCTGTTGTTGCAGATGGCATGAAAGGCGGACAAAAACATGATTCAAAACGTGAATTATTTGGTCAAGGGATTGCCAATATAATTACGCCATTATTCGGCGGTATTCCTGCAACTGGAGCAATTGCCCGTACAGCTACCAACATCCGATCTGGAGCAGTCAGCCCACTATCCGGAGTCGTACAAAGTGTTTTCGTTCTTGCCTTTTTGCTCCTTTTTGCGCCGTATGCATCTTATATCCCATTAGCGGCGATGGCACCTATTCTTATGTATGTTGCCTGGAATATGAGTGCACGCACATCGTTCACACATATATTAATGATCCGGTCGGGTGACTCACTGGTTTTATTGACAACGTTCCTTTTGACGATTTTCATCGACTTAACGATTGCCGTTCAGGTGGGTATTTTGCTTGCTGCGTTGTCATTCTTACGTAAAATGAGTGGTAAACTCGATATTAAAGAGGAAACACTTTCCGATGTTGAAATCATTAAGTTCGGTGAAAGTAATACATCTTCATTAGCAAAATATACCGTGAACGGCCCTATTTTCTTTGGTACCGCAAAAGTATTTGAAGATAAATACCCTGCGATTTTTCTAACAGACGCGAAGAAAATCATTCTCGATATGGAGCACCTATCCGTTATAGATGCGACGGGTGAAGCAGCGCTATACGCACTTCTTGACGATGCAGATAAAGTCGGTGTTCAGATCATTATCAAACGTTTGCCGAAAGAAAAGTTGTCCCTGTTCAAAAAAAGTGGATTGTATGACAGGATTGGCGATGCTAATTTTTTCATGTGAATATCCACAAAACAAAAGTATCACTCCCCTACAATAAAGACTATTTTCTGTTTGGAGAAGTTTTAAGGGGCAAATGAAAACAGCAATAGACAATGTGAAAAAGAGCTAAAACCTTTACGGTTTATAGCTCTTTTTCTAATTTATTCTACACTATGGCACCTTGGGTTTATCTAATCCGTGCCTTTCATTCTGAATAAACACTGGGGGAATTCCCTAATTTTCATTAACCATTTGATTAACAATTAATTAAGAGAGGTAGTTGATTGCCCGTCCTTCGATCCATCGCTTGAATAGTATATTAAAGGAAGGTGGTGAAAAAATGAAATGTTACGACAATAATGATTATAATAGTAACAAATACAAGACCTACCGTTGCTCTTACCAAGCTAAATGCAGTAGATGCTACAATCAATGTTGCAAAGGATGTAGCAATCAATGTTGCAAAGGATGCAGCCATCAATGTTGCAAAGGATGCAGAGGACCAATTGGACCACCTGGTGCTACCGGAGCTACTGGAGCTACTGGACAAAACGGAACTAACGGCGCTACAGGAGCTACTGGACAAAACGGAGCTAATGGGGCTACCGGAGCTACTGGACAAAACGGCGCTAACGGCGCTACTGGAGCTACTGGACAAAACGGAGCTAATGGTGCTACCGGAGCTACTGGAGCTAACGGAGCTACTGGATCTACTGGACCTGCTGGAGCTAACGGAGCTACTGGACCTGCTGGAGCTAACGGGGCTACTGGAGCTAACGGAGCTACTGGATCTACTGGACCTGCTGGAGCTAACGGGGCTACTGGATCTACTGGACCTGCTGGAGCTAACGGAGCTACTGGATCTACTGGATCTACTGGATCTACTGGACCCGCTGGAGCTAACGGGGCTACTGGATCTACTGGACCTGCTGGAGCTAATGGTGCTACTGGAGCTACTGGACAAAACGGCGCTAACGGTGCTACAGGAGCTACTGGCGCTACTGGAGCAGCCGGCGGATTATCCGTATATGGGTATATTTACAATCTAATCGCTCAGACGGTAGCTATAGAAGCTGATATTACCTTTGACACAAATGGAATCATTACGGCTGGAATTACGCATGCCCCCGGAAACTCACAAGTTTTATTTACTACTCCGGGAGACTACCTGGTTACTTTCTCCGTGACTGATGTAGAACCCAACCAATTCGCGCTATTTTTAAATGGTGCGCCGGTTGCGGGTACAGTCTACGGTTCAGGTGCAGGCACTCAGCAAAACAACGGTCAGGCTATTTTTACCATAGCAGCAGGTGATGTTCTTACCCTTAGAAATCATTCTTCTGCTGCAGCGGTTATCCTTCAGACTTTGGCAGGAGGCACACAAACAAACGTAAACGCTTCTCTTGTCATTGCGAAATTAAATTAATTTTGTAATGATAAGGGATTCTCGCAAACTCAATGTAAAATGGTCATGCGACTTTCAAATAGAAAGGCTGACAAAACTTAATAGTAACTACCTTGGTATCACAGGGCTCTAACTAAGAATTCACTATTTTACAGACCCGAACAACTAAGGAGCCCTATGACCAAGGACCTTATAAAAATTTATGACTATTAAAGATGGATTTCTTAACATCCATGTAATAGCGCGTATGATTCCTTGTATAAAATATGTTAACAAGCTTTATTGGAGCGATGATTTTGCGTTGTATCGTAATTTTCCATTTTCCCAAGCTACCACGAATTGCATGACGAAATTGGAAAAGAAACTCCATGTGAACTAAAGCATGTTTAACTACACCTAAAAAGAAGGCTTTCCCGCTATGGGTAGCCTTCTTTTTTAGATTCATTCTACTAAGCAAGCACTTTTGTACTTTCCTCTTCGTCAGGTCTTTTCTTCTGAATAAACCAGATGACGCCAATTAACACAAGTCCAATTCCACTAGATAGAAACTCTGGAATAATTAACATCAGTCCAGCGCCTCCTAATACAATCCGCTCCCAAATTCTCGAGTTGCGGATGAAAAAACCAATGACTGCACTACTAATGCCAATCATTCCGATCACGGCGGCTAGAACGCCTATAATTAGTTTCCACACAACCACATCTACAAGCACCAGCATCGGATTATAAATGAATACATAAGGAATGATGAATGCTGCAATCGCTAATTTCACTGCAGTAACCCCTGTTTTAAACGGATTGGCTTTCGCTATACCCGCCCCTGCATAGGCGGCTAGGCAAACAGGCGGCGTGATATCGGCAACAATACCAAAGTAAAACACAAACATGTGAGCAGCAAGTGGAGCGACCATAAAATCATTTATCAATGCGGGTGCAGCAATCGTTGCCGTCACAACATAGTTTGCCGTCGTTGGAAGCCCCATTCCGAGAATAATGCAGGCAATCATCGTAAAGAACAAGGCAAGTATCAGGTGGCCGCTTGATAACGCGATAATGCCGGAAGCAAATTTCGCACCGAGCCCCGTGATACTGACGACTCCAGCTATAATTCCTGCAGTCGCAACCGCTGCAATTACTGGCAAAGCAACTCGTGCTCCCTGTTCAAGGACGTTGACAATTTGCCGTACATTCATCCTAGATTCTTTTCGGACAAGCGAAACAAGATAGGCAGATAGAATGCCAAAGAGAGCTGCCCGTTGTGGCGTGAAACCCGACATAATGGTTCCGATAATAACGACAAGAGGAATCAGCATATAACCGTCTCTAATTAGTAAATCCTTGAAACGAGGTAATTCGGATTTCGGTAATCCGATAATTTTTAATTTCTTTGCTTCGAAATGCGTTCCTATGAATATACCCGTGAAATAAAGAATTGCTGGAACAACTGCCGCCAACATGATGGTGGCGTATGAAACACCTAAGTATTCCATCATAATAAACGCCGCCGCCCCCATCATAGGCGGCATAATCTGTCCACCAGTAGAAGCCGCAGCTTCTGTGGCTCCCGCAAATTCCGGTGTGAAACCTGCTTTTTTCATCATCGGAATCGTGAATGATCCGGAGGCGACTGTATTTCCAACTGAACTGCCCGAAACCGTCCCTTGTAACGCACTTGCCACAACCGCCGCCTTGGCAGTCCCACCCGTAAACCGTCCAGTTAATGCAAAGGCGATGTCATTGAAAAACTTGCCGATTGGTGTATGAACAAGAATTACCCCGAAAAATAGGAAAAGATAAATGAACTTCGCTGAAATCTGTATGGGCGTCCCAAAGATACCACTTTCCCGGTACCAAATATTTGTCGAAATCCGATCCATTGAAAATCCTGGATGAGAAAGAATCTGTGTCGGAATATATTTCCCTACAAGTGTGTAGATAATAGCCACACCTGCTACAATGACAATCGGCAAACCGACTGTTCTCCTTGTCGCCTCAAGTACCAAAGCAATTCCGAGGATGGAAATTATGATATCAATTAGGCTGTAACCAGATACCCGACTTTGCAAAATCGAATCGAAGAAAAAGATTTTATGATAGGTCACATACATTGCCGTAAAGGCTAAGGTAACGTCATACCAAGGAACCTTTTTATGCGTATTTCTCCATTCCTTTTTTGCAGGATAGAGGAGATAGATAATCCCTAAAGCAGTACCTAGATGTACTGCCCCTTGTTTCTGGGAAGGGAGCGTACCAAAATAGCCCGTGTATAGATGAAACACCGTGAGTGCAACGCCGAGAAATGTTACGGCCCATGCCCATTTTCCAATTTGAGTGCGAAACTGATTTTCTTTATCGTACTTCTCAAGGATTTCTTGTGCGTCATGATGCTGTAGTTTTTTCAATTGGCGCCCCCCTTCCTAGTAGTTACGAGGTTCCATCATTCATTTCAAATCATCAAGACTTTTAATCTTTGTCTTTTCACGTGTGACAATCTGAATCACTTCAGGATAGATATGGCCGATGAAAGCCGCATTTTTCACTTCATGCCCTTCAAATTCAGCTTCTCCATTTAATGCCTGTAAGGCAGGAACGTGTACAGACATACCAAGATCCATATGGCCATCGCGGATTGTGGATAAGTTCTCCACTGATGCACCCGTTTCCGTATTCGTTACATGCATGCCATCGATATATTTGTTCCATAAGTTAGCCATTTCTCCCCCAAGAGGATAATACGTGCCCCCCTGGCTCCCTGTTCCAAGAATAAATTCTTTCTTCCGCTTCTTCGCATCGGCAGTGAGTTCCGCAACTTCATTATCAACAGTTAGCCCTTGTTCTTCGTAATACCTTTTCGCCCCTGGATGAATTAACAGCCCCTCTGCTCCGCGCAATGCATTTTCCAATGTCATTTGTTTCGCTTGAGCATGTGTATTCTCGCCTGCATTTTCAATCATACTTTTCGCAATCTCGTACCCTAGTTCCTCATCGATTGTATCCGTGCTGCCCACTAGAATCGCATATGCGGTGACAGTTTCGATATCTTCCGTAAGAAAGTCATACGTTTCTTTTGGGATTGTAAGTCGTCGATAACCTGAATTCTTTTCAATATGTTCGATCGCTTTATCCGAGAGTCCAAGCATTTTCACATCACCCGCGGATGCTTGGAGACTTTCAATACTTGCAGCTGGAAGTCCAAGAATCCCAATTGACACATCGATATTTCCATCTTGAACACCGTCCGCAGCGTCCCCGAATCCTTCTTGGTAGGCTTTGTAATCACCATCCTCAATCCCGTATCCCGCAAGAATCAACGTCGCCACATTATTCGTTTCACTCGCCGCCGGTCCAATCGCGATGTTTTTTTTCCCTCCACCACATGCAGATAAGACTAGTACCATTGCGACCACCAGGAAAAATAATACACGCACCTTGTTCTTCCTCACTTGATTACCCCCTTGTTTAATTTCTATTTAACGTCCTGTGTGAACGTTTTCAAATCAGTAGTTAGATCTGTAGATTACTAAGTTCACTTTATGTAGCAGCTGCTCTAAATAGTCCACTTGTCCTAAACTAAACAAAAGCGCAAGCGCCTGTTCAGCGGCGACAGGCATAAGGCGGGTAAAGGGAAGGCAGTCTAGGTTCGCGATCCTCTAGGCGCTGGAGTCTGGACGTGAAATCTCTATATTGCAGCTTATCCACAGTACGAAATTTTATTGTTTCCTGGACACTAAAAAAGCCTTTCAGCATCACGACAATTCGCGATACCAAAAGGCTTGTTCAATTAATCTTTCAAATAAGATGCTTTTTTCAACGTTTCCGCCAACACACGCGCTCCAATATCAAGTGCTGCCTTGTTGAACGTCATATCTGGATGATGAAGCCCTGGACCAAGATCTGCTCCAATACCAATCATTGCAGCTTTTAATTTTGGATTATGAATCGTGTAGAAATGGAAATCATCACTGCCTGATGTAATGACGTCAGGTGCGTATCCCTCTTCCCCCACTGTTGCCAAAATAGCTTCCCGGGCAATAGTTGTCGCTTCTTCAGACACTTCTGCAGCCGGCGTATAATCACTCCACGCCAATTCTATTTCCACACCGTGCATCTGTCCAATTGCTTGGATTCCCTGGGAAATACGTTCCTTCAGCTCCCCGAGCACTACATTTGACTGTGCTCTGGCATCGATTGCAAACGTTGCAGTCCCAGGAATAATATTGAGACTATCTCCGCCCGCCTGCACTTTTGTCAGTTTTGCTGAATACGCTTCGTAAGGTGAAAAATGGATTGTTTTCACAAACTGTGCAATCGCAAATAACGGATCTAGTGCACTGTTTCCTTGCTGTGGACGTGCACCATGCGCATCGTCGCCAATGATTTTCCCCTCAAGGAACACGGCCGCCCCGTGATGAATTGCTGGTGTCACTTTTCCAAATGGAATTTCTTCCTGTGGGCGTAAATGCACACCAAACAAATAGGAAACGTCGTCGACGGCTCCTCGCTCAATCATCGAATTTGCACCATTTCCTTTTTCTTCTGCTGGTTGGAAAATAAATCGGATCCGACTGCCCAGTTCCTCCTGTTGCAAATAACTAAGTGCCCCTAACACCATTGATATATTCGCATCATGCCCACAAGAATGATTCGCCTTATAGACGCCGCCGACTTCCTGCCACAATGCATCGATGTCCGCTCGTACCGCGATAATACGATCTCCTTCACCTATTTCAGCGATAACCCCAGTCACATCGTCAAACGTATGATGTTTTACATTCAATTTTGATAATATCTCCGATAATTTCGCAGTTGTCTCTACTTCTTTCCAACTCACTTCTGGATAAGCATGAAAATGTTCGAACCATTTCCCGATTTTCTCTTTGATTACCAATTAAAACACTCCAATCATTCTTTGGTTCATTAATCTATTATTAAATACTTCACATCTTTCAGAATAACCTATTTTCCGGAATATTTAAAGTAATACTGGAGATATATAGTCAGCACTTAACAAATAGAATGTACTTCCAACACCGCTTAGTCGCTTGCTGATGGCCTTACGCAATAAGCCCGCCAGAAAGAACACTGCCGGTCTTATTGCTTCGGCTCACACTTGTCGCTCCTTCGCTACATTTGTTCGTTATAGGGATGTGGTATATCACCTGGTTAATTCCATATAAGTAGTGCCGAATATATAGTTATGATTGGTTCGGTATATATCTCAATTAACCACTTTCAAAACCAATAAAAAAAGTTGCCGCTAGTATCCCAGGGCAACCTCACGAATCAATCTAGTAAATTACAACTTCCACTTCACTCTCGCATAAATAGCGAGCATTACGAAGTT
Source organism: Sporosarcina sp. E16_8 (assembly GCF_017347095.1). Classification (GTDB taxonomy): domain Bacteria; phylum Bacillota; class Bacilli; order Bacillales_A; family Planococcaceae; genus Sporosarcina. The sequence goes on from NZ_JADPRZ010000018.1 coordinate 12,735, forward strand.
CGCCGCGGCACTAATGACCGTACCGTATGCAATTGATGAAGCACCGTGCGAGTCAATCATCAAATAAATAACGCCGAGATTAATCGCAAAGACACTTATCAAACTGAATATTACAGGTATAATCGAATTGGCTTTTGCATAATAGAACCGCGTAATATACGTGTTTGCAGCAAGGAAAAACATCGACAGTGTAAATACGCGAAAAATCGGCACGATTAGCAGAATCGAAGACTCCGTGGATGCACCATGTCCAAAAACAAGACGGACAAGCGGCTCTGCGAAAAAGTAAGCGATCATAGTTGCCGGTACAAGTAGTGCAACTAGATAGAGCATTCCTTTTTTATAAAGCGCACGGATTGTTTCCATATCGCCTTCCCCTTGTTTTTTACTAAGAAGAGGATAGATAACCGTCGTCACTGCAGTCATCATGATTGCCTGGGGGAAACCCGTCAATTTAGATGCATAATTGACCGCCGAAATTGTTCCTTCCCCAAATCCATCCGCTACGATCCGATGAATAACAAAATAAAATTGCAATGATGCGCCACCAAACAAGATTGGCAATGCAATCACCCATAACCGTTTCGTATCAACAGACATGGCAAATGAAGGCTTCAAAGAATAAAGTTTTGATTTCCGAAGTCCTACATATAAGAATACACCCATTAATATCGCACCTACCAGTGCACCAATCCCATACGATTCAGGACCAAAATAACTTGTTAGCACAACAGCGATTCCGACAAAAGACGCATTATATAGAAGGACTGCTAGACTGGACAAGTTAAACTTGCCGTTAACATTCAATACACCGCTCATCCATGTCGACAAAACAAGAATAATAGAAGACGGCATCATCCATAAGTAAAGAGTGCGCGTCAACGCAAATTCTTCAGCAGTCATATTTTTGAAAAAAAACTGCAAGAGTGGATCTGTAAAGACCAACAATACAGCCGTAATCGCAACTGCAGCTACAAGAACTGTCGTAAATGATTTTCGAACAAACAATGCTTTATCCGTTCTTGTCGAGTGATAGACAGATATGAACGCCGTCGTTAACGCCCCACCAACCACAAGGTAAATGAAATTCGGTATTGTATAAGCAGTTATTATTGCATCTGCAGTTTTTGATGTACCGTATTGATTACTAATTGCCATTTCTCTGATGAACCCGAACAATCTAGCAACAATATTAATAACCGCAACCGCGCCGATAATCTTCATCATTTTACTCATTATGATCAACCTGACCTTTCTCGGCTGAACGATAAATCGACAATAAGTCCTCTAAAATCGTTTCATATGAATGCTGCGCAATTTTCGCCTGCGCAACGGTTTCATCGATCATATCAGACTTGTCGTCCAACGCACTCCATAAACCTTTCGCCAATGAATCCGGATTTTTCGGTTCAACCAAAATCCCTGCTCGATCTCTCAACAAATTAGAAAGCCCTCCAACATCCGTTGCGACAACTTTCGTCCCGGCAGACATCGCTTCGAGTGCGACTAATCCGAATCCTTCATGGTGTGAGGGAAGCACAAGCGCATCGGCCGCAGACATCCAAAGCGACAAATCGGCTTGACCTAGAGGCTCTTTGAAATGAATATCTTCAACATCCTTTTCTCTGATGAACGACCGTAACTCCTCGACAAATTGCCTGTCTTTCTGCGAACCAATTACATATAAAGAACTATCAGGGAACGACATTTTTAGTGAATCAAACGCTTCGACAAGTTCAAGAAGACCTTTTGCCTGAATCACATTTCCAACGAAGATCAACATTTTCTCTTCTATAGAAAGACCAAGCTTTTCCCTCGCCTCCACTTTAGCTACATAGTTAAAAATGGATGTATCGACGCCCATACTCATAACATGCACGCTCGTTTCCGGAACATCGAAGTTATTTATCACATCTTCCCGAAGTTTGTCACCAACAACAATGACCGATTCCGCTTGTTGTAAGATTTTTTTTGTCATGTCGGCAATGCGCTGACTCTTGGCAGCCATCTTATCTATATCCCCACCATGAACAGTCACAACATAAGGAATACCAAACATCTTTTTCCCCATCAATGAAATGATTCCTGTTGGAAACGCATAATGCGCATGCGTTAAGGATAAATGCTTACGATTTTTCATCATATATAATAAAGAATGGCAAAACCATGTCATATATTTTTTCAATGCCTGGATTTTCCCTTTTCCAGGATTCCGAATCGCAACTACATCGACATCCAGATCTGCCGACTGAAGAAGTCCAACCTGATTTTTCACAAAAAGGCCGAATGTCGGGTGCTCTATTGACGGATACATATTGCTGAATACGACTATTTTTTTCATTTCAGTTTTCAACCCCATCTTTCAATAACCTACCTAGCTAGACCTTTATTTAGATTCAATAATTATAGCATATCATCTGTCATTCGACCTCTTGACAGCCAATACTGCAATGTAACACTATTAAATTACCATAAAAAAACGCTAGTTGACAGGATAGAATCCAGTCAACTAGCGTTTCGAGACTACTTATAAGTAAAATCAAAGCACTGTAATACTATTGTAATGTAACTGTAATCGAATTGGGGGTTTAGCTATGCTAAGATGTTGACAGATAAAGCACACTCTATTAGATGTGCGAAAGGGGATTTTGAGAAACGAATGAAACGTCTTTTATTTCTAGTTTTTGCAAGCATACTATTTTCAACGTCCATCCCTTCCATGGCTTCGGCAGATTCTGCAACTAATCTCGTAAACACAGCTCGATCATATATAGGTACACCTTATTCATATGGAGGGACAACCACTTCCGGTTTCGACTGCTCAGGATATACGCAATACGTATTTAAACAACAAGGGATTTCCATTCCGAGAACGACTGGTCAACAGTATGCTATGGGAACATCTGTTGCAAAAAGTGATTTGAAAACAGGCGACCTTGTATTCTTTAATACAAGCGGCAGTGGAGTTTCACATGACGGAATTTATATTGGATCCGGTCAATTCATCCACTCTTCATCAAGCAAGGGTGTCATGGTATCTTCCATAAACGACCCTGCCTACTGGGGTAGCCGTTATATCGGCGCTAAACGAGTGAATGATTTCACACCAGGTTCTCTCGTCGCATCGGCTGACGTACCAACAGCAGCTAAAAAAGCAGTTACATACGCATCACGTGCCGAAATTGCTCAAACACTTGTCGATGAACTCGGTTTGAAAAAAAAGAGCACTCAATCTTCTTTTTCTGACGTAGCGGCGGATCATCCACAGCTCGATGCTATCATCGCAGTATCGGATGCAGGTATCTTCTCAGGAGATGACGGTAAATTTAATCCTCGTGGTGAAATGACACGCGCGCAACTTGCTAAAGTACTTGTAGAAGCATTTGATCTTAAAGGATCTACTGTTACTTCCTTCAATGATGTTCCAAAAGATCATTGGGCAAGTGAATATATTAACATTCTTTATCACAATGAAATTACAACCGGTTATGGCGATGGTAATTTCGGTCTAAGTGATAAAGTTACTGCAAGTCAGTTCAAGAAGTTCACTGATCGTCTCACTAACTAATTTCTTATTACCGGATGTTCCATTTAAGGAACATCCGGTTTTTTTATATAAAAATTCAATTATAGTTATTTATTAGTATGGTAATACATAGCCATCACTGTTAAAATGAATCTACAACTCTAGTAAAATAAGGGAGGACACAATGAAAACAATTAAGTGGGCAGCAGTGGTAATGATGATTTTCACGCTCATTTCCATGGTCCCAGGACACTCTTTCGCTAAGACTCAATTCACGGACGTAACAACAGATAAGGAATACTTTGAAGAGGTCAATTACATAGCAGATCTTGATATTATTAAAGGGTACTTAGTAAATGGGGTTTCAAAATTCAAACCTGGCAATAACTTAACGCGTGCACAAGCTGCTAAAATGCTTGTCATTGCTGCTAAAAAACAGGACATCCCTACCCCGTCTTTACAATTCACAGACGTTAAATCGGGCACTGAACAGTATAAGTATGTAAGCCGTGCCGTTGAACTTGGCTATTTTAAAGCAGACTCTAAAGGTAGCTTTAAACCAAATGAAAACTTGAAACGTGACGAAATGGGTAATGCACTCGCTGTCGCTTTCAATCTTTCTGAAAAGATTTCTGCCGATAAACCAATGATGTTTACAGATATGGAAGATAAACAATATGCTGAACGTATCAATGGCCTTTATTACGCTGGAGTAACAAAAGGCGATTCAGGGAAGTTCCTACCAAAGGCATTCTTGACTCGTTCACAATTCTCGTTATTCCTTGCTCGCGCAATGAATGATAAGTATGCTTTACCCGTTAAACTACCAGATCAAACGTCAAGTACGTATTTTGCAAGAGTGGCGACAAGCGGCGAAACGCTGAACGTCCGCTCACTTCCATCAATTGATGGGGATATCATTGCTCGGTTAAATAATAAGGATATCGTTGAAGTTATCGGTAAAACAGGAGACTGGTTATTAATCCTTCTGGATGACGATGAAGGCTATATCAACGCTAAATATACTGTTGAAGCTGGAACGGAAACACCTGATGACAACATTGTCACACCTGAAAAACCGACTATTCCTGAAGAACCCAGCGTGACTGGCAACCTAATCGGAAAAGTAACGGTGAAAAGCCTAAACATGCGACAAACAGCTAGCACTAACTCCCCTGTTATCGCTGCGTTAACACTAGGGCAAAAAGTTGAAGTACTTTCTCTCGATGGAAGCTGGGCGAAAATTCGTGCAAATTCCAAAACAGGCTTCGTTAGCAAAACATATTTAAAACTATTAAATCAATCAGGAAATCCACTTAAAAACCGAATAATCGTAATTGATGCAGGTCACGGTGCACATGATCCTGGTACTTCGAAAAATAAGGTGACGGAAAAAGCCATCACATTGAAAGTCGGTAAACTTGTAGAAGCAAAATTGAAAAATGCAGGCGCAAAAGTAGTCATGACTCGTTCAAATGATACTTACCTTTCACTTGAACAGCGTACTAACTTAGCCAAAAATAATTTTGCCGAAACATTTGTATCGATTCACGTGAATTCAGCAACATCGACGTCAGCAAAAGGAACTGAAACGTACTTTGACTCGTCTTCGAATGCTAACTCTGTCGAAAGTAAATCCTTAGCAACTTACATTCAAAATAATATTATTAAAAGAGCAAACATGGTTAACCGCGGTGTGAAAGACAATCGTTTTTATGTCATTAAGAACAACAACGTCGCGGCTGTTCTCGTCGAACTCGCTTTCCTCTCCAATGCGGATGATTATAAAAAGCTGACGAGCGATGCCTATTTGGAAATCTATGCAGATTCAATCTATCAAGGGCTAGTACAATACTATTCAGCCCAGTAACAGTATATACCTAAGAGAATGAAACTATTCTCTTAGGTATTTTTTTATAGATAAGAAGGTATAGCTGGCTTCTTACTTGGAGATAGTGTGGCTCTCGAGGAAGGAATGAACTGCTATTAACCCCTTAAATGTGACATAATTATTTCGTCGAAAGCGGGCCGAATATAGTCCGGTAAAAACGAAGGTTATCAAGCCATTCTCCCCAGTATTTTACGCAAATAAATGGTTAAGCAACAGATGCGATAAGAAAGTATACGTTTTTCACCTGAAGCAGTGTCTAGACTCCGGCGCAATTCTTTCTACAATTTAATACTAAATTGTTTTGCCCACTACTTACCATAATGGTATAATTGAAGTACAGACTATTCCGTCATTAGTTCATGAATTTAAGTAATGATGAATTAGTATGAAAAAAGGAAATGAGGGTTGTACTTTGTCTATTAAATACTCCAAAAGCACTATAGCGGCCACGCTTCTATTAAGCTCAGTTGCTATCACGCCTGTAATGGCTGCGGAAACACCTGTTGCAGCAACCGGAGACTTCTCGATGACGGTGCTTCACACCAATGACACGCACGCAAACCTCGCTACTACAGCGGAACGTGCAGCACTCGTCAAAAAGCTCAAGAAAGAAAAACCGTATAACGTCCTTCTTGATGCAGGCGATGTCTTTTCCGGAACACTTTACTTCAACGAGTTTAAAGGACAAGCTGACCTCGCTGTCATGAATTACCTTGGATATGATGCCATGACATTCGGCAACCACGAGTTCGACCTTGGCTCATCTGCAGAAGGGCACAAAGCGCTAGTAGATTTCATTAAAGGGGCGAAATTCCCATTCGTTGGCGCCAACACTGACTTTTCTGCTGACCCACTTTTCGATGGGCTTCAGTCTAGAACGGTTGAGACAAAAGCTGAAGACGGTAAAATCTATAACGGTATTATTAAAGAAGTGAATGGTGAGAAAGTTGGCATTTTTGGTCTAACGACTGAAGAAACAAAAGATATTTCAAGCCCTGAGAAAGTACAATTTACGAACTATATCGTGGAAGCTAAAGAAGCGGTCGCTGCATTTGAAAAAGCCGGTGTGAACAAAATTATCGCGCTTACTCATATCGGATATAATGACTCCGACAATGTCGACAATGACCTCCTTCTTGCTAAAAATGTACCAGGTATCGACATCATCGTCGGGGGTCACACCCATGTTAAACTTGACGAACCTTTTGTAATTAACAAAGATACTGAACCTGTCGTTATCGTTCAGGCCAATGAGTACAATAAATTCTTAGGACAACTCGACATCACATTTGATGAAAAAGGTGTCATTAAAGATTATAGCGGTGTTCTCCATGTTGTTGGCGGTGAAAATGCGGCAACTGATGCAGACGCAGCGCAAATTATTAAGCCATTTTCTGATAAAGTGAAAGCGACAATGGAGAAACCAACTGGCGCGACTGCTGGTGTATTCCTAAGCGGTCTCCGCGATCTTGGTGGTGTTCGTGCCGGTGAAACCAATCTAGGGAATATTATCACGGATGGTATGCTTGCAAAAGCGAAAGAAATCGACCCTTCAACTGTCATCGCATTCCAAAATGGCGGCGGCATACGAACTTCAATTCCACAAGGACCAATTACATATGGTCAAGCAATTTCAGTACTGCCATTTGGCAACACACTTGCATTGATGGAACTAAGCGGTACAGAATTGAAAGCTGTTTTTGAAAGATCTGTTGAAAAGTACCCTGAAGAAGATGGCGGTTTCCTTCACGTTTCTGGAATGAAACTAATTTTCAATCCAGAAGCTAAAATTGGCAATCGTGTCATCTCAATGGCGATCGACGGTAAGGAAATAGAAGCTGATAAAATGTATAAAGTTACAACTAATGTCTTCACTGCTCAAGGTGGCGACAACTATGAAGTACTTAAAAAAGCATATGCAGAGGGACGTGCTAGTGAACCAGGCTTCTCCGACTGGGAGAATTTCGCAGATCACATGAAATCCATTGGTACAATCAGCTCTGGAATTGAAGGCCGCATTCTAGCAAAAGTCCCTTATAGTGACGTTGCCTACGATAGCTGGGCGTATCCATTTGTTTCAGATCTTTATTACCGTGGAATCTTGAAAGGTAAAGACGCGACATTTGGTCCGCAAAAAGAAATGACACGCGCGCAAGCTGCTTCTTGGATTGTCCGTGCACTTGACCTAAAAGCTGTAGGTACTGCACCATTTAGCGATATTGAAAAATATGATGCGGATACAAAAGCTGAAATCGTTGCTGCATACGAAAACGGGCTAATTAAAGGCGTTAACGGCAAATTCCTGCCGAGCGAAAAAGTGACACGTGCACAATTCGCGTTGATGCTTGAACGTGCGTATGAAAAGTACACAGGTAAAAAGTATACAGCGGCTGCAAAAGCACCCTATGCAGATTTCGGTAACTATGATGCAGAAGCAGTAAACGCTATCTCCATGCTTCACGAACTTGGAATCACTACAGGGTCTGACGGTAAATTCATGCCTGGTCAATCAACATCACGCGAACATGCAGCGAAAATTATTTCGAACTTTGTTTACAATGTAAAACAAGCGAAGAAAGCTGAATAAGTAAGGAGTAAAAAAAACGTCTGTTGATTACCCATTTATTTGCATAAAGTACTGGCGAGAAGGGATTGAAGACCTTTATTTTCACTGGATTATTTCCGGCCCGCTTTCGGCAAATTAATCACGACAGATTTACTGGGGAGCCCGAGTGTGGCCAGAAGTGACTTCGTCACTTCTAGCCACACTTTTTTCAGTAATCCTGTTACGAATAGTTGCCTGTCGCGTTCCTACACTGTTCAAGTGAAAAATGCAGGTATGTACGAATAGATGACTTTCTATAGGGATTGTAAGTGCCCGAAGATGCAATTTCTGGCACTCTTGCACGTTGGATAATGTGCTTCTTGCTTACTCTTAACAAAGAGTATGCATCTAATCATGTGACGTCCTATAGAAAGTGACTCTTCTTTAATTAAGAAAGAAAAAACCATAAAGAAAACATCAGCCGCCAAAATTGCATCTTTGGCGGCTTTTCTCCAGGTAGATGCCCCTCTATTCTTTCGTTCCAAAAAGTTTCTGCACTCTGTGTACTAATGCATTTGGAACGCGACGGATGAAGGACCACCATACGATTACCGAAAAATTATGTAGGGATGCGACAAAGTCGTATCCCTACACATTCAGACATCTGGATAATGGTATGGGTAGTCATTCAATCCTAAGCAATCAAAATGTAGCTATACACGTTGCACCCAGTGTGTGATCAAGTTATTTGCTGGTTACTTTTCCTATCCAATAAAAAAAGCGAACAACTTGTCCGAAGACTTGTTGTTCGCTTTTTTGCTATCAAACTCTGAAATGCTTCATCTCCACTTGAAGATCTTCAGCAAGTTGAGATAATGTTTGTGCACTTGATGAAATTTCCTGATTGACCGCTAGCTGTTCTTCCGTTGCTGCGCTTGTATCGCCCGCGGCAGCAGCAGCTTCACCGCTCAACTGTTCGATTTCATTAGCCCCACGACTCACATCTTCTGCCATCGCCTGGATTTCCTCAATTGCAGCAGATACTGTTTCGACTTTAGCGGCAACATCCCCGACTGCTAGTTGGATTTCTTCGAAAACAAGACGTGACTGCTCGGTTGCTGCAATACCGCTATCTACTCGCTCATTTCCTGCCGTAATGGAAGTAACGGCACGTTTTGAGGCGTTTTGAATCATACTTACCATCTTACCGATTTCCGTAGCAGACGTCTTCGACTGTTCTGCCAATTTCCGGACTTCCTCTGCTACAACCGCAAAGCCTTTACCGTATTCCCCTGCACGTGCAGCTTCGATTGCTGCATTGAGTGCTAGTAAATTCGTTTGCTCGGCAATCGTCGTAATGAGAGTCGTGACTTTTTGAATTTCATCCGAATGCTGCGCCATTTCCTCCATAATTTCGGAAGATTCCTGGATTGTTGAATGGATTGTCGACATCTGATTTGACATTTCCCCTACAACACTCGATCCCGTCGTAACGAGGTTCGCTACGGTTTCTGCCGCCTGTAGCATCTCTTCATTATTTGTCGCAATTTCAGCAACGCCTAATGATAGTTCTTCCATAGATGAACTGGACTGTCCGATAATCCTCTGCTGCTGTTCACTGCCAATCAGCTGATTTTCAGCAGTCTTGGCAACCATTTCTGAAGAGGCCATACTTTCTTCGGAACTCGCCGACAATTCTTCTGACTGAACTGCTAATTGAGCGGCAGAAGCGTTGATTTTACGCACCATATTCGCGACATCTGTCCCCATTTTATTGAACGCTGCCGCCATATCTCCGATTTCATCTTTGTTTTTAACCACTAATAAATCAATGGTCAAATTCCCTTGAGCGATTTCATTCAAGCCCTCTGTCACTACGCGAACAGGACGCGAAATAGTACGACTAATTACTGTAGATATGATGATACCTGCAATCGTTGCAAGAACAATCATACCAATAACGAGCAGTTTCGAAACTGCCATGAAACCTTGTAATTCATTGCGCGTTTCCTCTAAGGCCTTATATTGTCCCTCTTTGATGATCTTTGCATTTTCCAAGACAAGAGAACCGATGTTGGCAGATGCTCGTCCAAGTTCTGTTGCTTTACGATCTTTTCCATCTTGGACGCTTAATACAATTTCATTTTGCAGATTTAAATATTTTGTTTGTGCCACTTGAAGTTCTTCCAATAACGTCTGATGTTCTTTCGTAAGTAGAATAGCGTACAATTCGTCGTATAATTCGTTGTAACGAATTACGTGTTCCGCACGCGTTTCCAAAAGTGAATCATCCTTGAATAACATAAAACCACGCACATCATCTTGAATTTCATTGTGTTTTAAGATGAATTCATCCACTAACTCTACTTTTTTTACCCGGTCATCTAGTAAAAAGGTATAATCTGAGTTTAGACGAATAGACGTTAATAAACCTATTACGCCGACAATTACAAGCAATACCAAAATTGTCGAAAAACCCGCCCACAATTTTTTCGCTACAGTAAATTTCATCATTTCCCCCCACAATCTTTTGGCCTATTCAGATTATATAACTATTGACGGATAATAGCATTACTTTTATACTAATTCAGAATACTTTGATTTATCGACCCATTTCATGTTTGGATGAATACAACGCCATTACTTGCGTACAATGAATTATACAAAAATGGTTAACTAAGGAGATTACATGTGAGGAACAGTAAAAAATGGATACTGATAAGTGGAATTCTCGCATCGATAATACTCATCCCTTCCATTTGGCTCGTCGTCTTCTATATGAATGCTGCTGGCACCGTAGCGGAAATGCATGAACCAATCGAACGCGAAATTTCAGTGATGCGTGAAGCCGAGGTTATTTTCAAGAAACAGGATCCCTTTTCTGTCCTATTACTAGGCGTGGATGAGCGCGAAGGCGATACTGGACGTTCGGATACAATCGTTGCTATAACGGTTAATCCAACAGAACAGTCGACGAAAATGGTCAGTATACCGAGGGATACGTACGCAACTATAGTTGGCCTAAACACTAAAGATAAAATCAATCATGCCTATGCATTTGGAGGTACGACAATGGCCGTGGCGTCCGTTGAGTTGTTGCTAGACATCCCAATCGATTACATTGCAACCATTAACATGGAAGGGTTTGAAAACATTGTCGACGCTGTTGGTGGCATCTCGATTAGGAATGAACTCGATTTCCATGTTGATGAACATGTCTTCCCTAAAGGGGAAATCCAATTGGATGGAGAAGCTGCACTCATTTATGTTCGGATGAGGTATGAAGATCCCCGTGGTGATTTCGGTAGACAGGACAGACAAAAGAAAATCATCGAAGGTGTTTTACGTAAAGGAGCCTCTCTAACAGGTCTTAGGAACTATAAAAGTGTTTTCAATGCACTTGGCAATAACGTTCGGACAAACATGACATTCGAAGAAATGACAGATGTTCAAAAAAATTACCGTTCTGCTTTAAGTAAAGTGGAACAGCTTCACTTCCAAGATGGGAATGGTAAAAAGATGAATGGTATCTGGTATTATCTAATGGATGACGAGGAATTGGTGGAGGTCTCAAGGGCATTGAAGGCGCATTTGGGGTTGTAGATTGTTTACTTTTGGCGATACGTTTTCTTCTAGTAAAATGATGTTGTTCTCCCGAGTAATCTGTCTCAACCAACCATTCGCTACTGATTAAAAACGCATAAAAGGATTTTTTCCCCTTTATGCGTTTTCATTCAGTACATCATTTTTGTTTCAATGAATACTTCGCGAAACCTTCTTTAGTTGGAGACAGGTATTCAATACCGCTTCCTTGTGGGATGAATTCTTTCGCCTTCTCAGACGTTTCAAATGTAACATTGATACTTTCATTCAAGGGTGCGAACGCCCAGTTACTGTCTGCAGATGGATCGATTGTACCTACATCAATCATGTAATCCATAATTGCCTGGCGGTTTTCATAGGCATAATCGATTGAATCTGTCGCACTGCGTACACCGGGGAAATCTCCGCTTGCACGGTAATTATTCGTCACTACGATGAATTTTTGTTTTGGATCAATCGGTTTTCCATCATACTGCAAATTGACAACACGATTAGCTGAGTCATTAATCGTTTTTCCATTGTAATCATATTTAGCAGGTTGAGTGACGTCAAAATCATATGTGACGCCATCGATAACATCGAAGTTATACGTACGGAACTCTTCGTTAATTAAGTTTTGTTGTTCTTTAGATGACGGGTCAATTTGGTTAAATTGACCTGCCGACATTTCAAGCCATTCTTTAACATCTGCACCTGTCATAACAAGCGCGAACACTGTATTGTCGAATACATAAAGGTCTGCCACGTTTTTAATGGCTATTTCACCTGTTGGAATTTCAGTGTAATAGTTTGCTCCATTACGGCCACCCGCTTTGAATGGGGCACCTGATGATAGAACGGGCAGTTTCTCGTATTCAGTGCCTTTAATCTTATCTTCAACGAACCACTTTTGTGCATTTGTTACGAGTTGTATCGAAGGATCGTCTTTCACAAGAGCAAAGTAACTATTGATTGGTGCCGTTGTTTTTCCTACTGGACTGCGCACATACTTGATTGTTCCTTCATGTGCTTCTTTTACTGCATCGATTACTTTTTGAACAACTTTGTCTGATTTCTTATCAATTTCACGCACTGCCCCTTTGCCTTTGATAACAGCCCATTGATCACCTGATTTTTTTAGTTCAAGATCAATGATGCCCAAGTGGCTACCAAATTTACCCGGCATAACGACAGGTGTTCCGTTTACTGTTCCCTGTTCCATATCAATATTTTTAAGATCCCCAAAATCTCCTGGGAATACTGCATGGTTATGGCCTGTCAAAATTGCATCAACACCATCGAGTTGTGAAATTTGATACGTTACATCATCTTCATCAACAGTATGAATTTCATCCCCCATTCCTGAGTGTGATAAAACCACGATAATATCTGCGCCTTGCCCCTTCATCTCGGGGATGAATTTCTCCACTGTATTCGCTGCATCTTCTACAGTTACTTTACCGTCAAGTAGTGCACGGTCCCAGCGGACGATCCCCGGTGCAACAACACCGATAACGCCAACTTTTAACGTATGCGCCTCGCCTATCCCATCGACAACTTCTTTATCGAAAATAGCGTAAGGTGTGTAGCGATTGTTCTTCGTTTTTGCATCATAGACATTGGCATTCAATACTGGGAATGGCGCTTCCTCCAACACCGAATCCAAATAGTCCAGACCATAGTTGAACTCATGATTGCCTAATGTACTAGCATCATAATTAAGTGACTCGAGGGCAGCCAGTGCCGGATGAAGTTCACCTTTTTCAAGCTTGTCTACTGTTACTTTATAACCGCCAAGAGGCGTTCCTTGGATCAAATCCCCGTTATCGAATAGGAGATTGTTTGGGTTTTCTGCGCGCGCCTCTTCAATTAAGACCGCAGTTTTCGCAAGTCCGACTTCATTCGATACTTTATCCTGATAATAATCATAGTTAACAAAATTCGTATGCAAATCAGATGTTCCTAAAATGCGCAGCGAAACTGAATTCGATGGCGGCTCCACGTTATATGCACTTAGCAACCGATCAATAATTTTAGTAACTTGTACTTTTGTTACAAGCTTCTGTGGTTTTGCCGTGCCGTCTTCAAATCCTTGTAACAGGCCGAGTCCGACACTTCTTGAAAGTTCCGCGGATTCGTTTGTCTTAAATGAACTTTTGTCTTTGAATTTATCAAGCAAATCAGTTGAGAAGACTTCTTCTGACTTAATGGCCCGAGACGCAATCAGGAATGCGTGCTCGCGTGTCAGCTTCTGATCCGGCTTGAAAGTTGTGGAAGTAGCACCTTTGATGAGGCCCATTTTCTGTGCTGCTTCCACGTAAGGCGCCAATTGCGCATCTACATCGGTAAACGCCAGTGTCTCGCCGTCACTTAGTTCAAATTCAAGTGCCTTAACAATCGCTGAGATATATTCCCCCCGGGTCACATCTTGCGTTTTCGTAGCCGCATTCGCTTGAGTTGCAAACGATAACCCACTTAGCGACAATGCCAAAATGACAATCCACATACCCGACTTTTTTAATAAAGACATTTGTCCATCTCCCTTATTTTGTATTCATTTCCGTGCGAATACACGGAATGACCAAGTGGCTCTGGTAAGCTAGCCAACTCACTTTCTAGCATATCACGGAATTCAGAATGTTCCGCACCTATTACCTCACGCTTACAAATAATGCGAAATAAGCCCCTATTTGCTTTCATTAAAAAGGGGCTTATTATCTATAGTTCTACTTCTTCGTTTTGTTGGCAATCTCCATTGCTCGGTTTGTTCCTTCAGCCGCTTTATCAAGTACTTCTTTTGGGTCTTTCCCTTGATAAAGATCTTCCAACGCAGTGACAATCTGCTGGCGTGATTCCGGGAAGACTGAAATTAGCGCACCTTGTGTTGCTAGGCCTGGCACCGTATCTTGCAACTGATCTACCGTTACTTTGTACTGCGGGAATTCCGCCCACTTCTCTTTTACATTCTCTTCATCATAGGCTTTTGGGTTAATGGCGAAATAGCCTGTATCCAAATGCCATTGTGCCTGCACTTCTGGCGTTGTTAAATATTTCATGAACGCCCATGCCGCTTCTTGCTCTTTTTCAGCGATGCCCTTGGACATCCAAAGTGAAGCACCACCAATTACAACACCGTTTCGCTTCACTTCATCCGCATATGGGATATAAGCAACACCTACGTCAAATGGCGCTGTCGTGATGGCGCCTGCAACTCCTGCTGATGAATCCATATACATGGCAACTTTTCCGGATGCAAAGGCTGCGCGGATATCATCCCAGTTCGTTCCGAAGTTGCCGAATGTACCCGCTTTATTCATTGTATCCAAAAAGTCAAAGACGTTAAGTCCTTCTGGTCCATTAAAGAGTGCTTCCGTTGCGTCACCTGAACGTCCATTGTCTTCATTTACATATAATCCGCCTTGCGTTGCAACGAGCTGTTCGAAAAACCACCCATACGTCAACATGGAGAATCCATACATCTCACCCTTTTTCAGTTTTGCTGCCGCATTGATTACTTCTGAAAACGTTTCGGGTGCTTTTTCAGGGTCAAGCCCTGCTTCCTTGAACGCATCTTTGTTGTAGACCATTACTGGAGTCGATGAGTTGAATGGCATCGAATAGAGCTCTCCGTCGACTTTATAGTAATTTAAAATATTTTCTTCAAGCTGAGACAAATCATAATTATCTTTGTCGATGAACGACTGGATTGGCTCAATATAGCCGCTGTCAATCATATACTTTGTCCCGACTTCGAATACCTGTGTAATGGCTGGCGCGTCTTTCGTACCGCCGACACCACGTAGTTTTGTCAGAGATTCTTCATAAGTCCCTTGGAACTCAGCAACCACTTCAAACTTATCCTGTGAGTCATTAAAACCTTTGACGATTGAATCGAGTGATTCCTGCCCTGTACCAGACATCGCATGCCAAAATTCAATGGACACTTTCTCGTCCTCTGTACCTGTTCCTTCGCTAGTAGCAGGTTTGGGCGTTTCCGTCTCTTCGTCCTTTGTATCACTGTCGCTGTTCGTACATGCTGTCAGAACTGCCAAACTCAAAATAAGAAGCCAGAAAATTGATGATTTTAATAGTTTCATCATACTGAGCACCCCTTTTTTATTGTAGTAAACATTATTTTAATGCACCTTGAGTTAAACCTTTTTGCAACTGCTTCTGTCCTAGAAATAACAATAATAATGTCGGAATAATGACTACGATTACACCTGCCATAACCACCCCCCACTCGGTTCCCGTTTCTAGCGACTGCAATTGTTTCAAACCGATTTGTACGGTTCTAACGGATTTATTTGTCGTAATAAGCAACGGCCATAAATACATATTCCAAGTCGTCAAAAAGCCATATGCACCTAACGTGACAAGACTCGTTTTAGAGACAGGCAGAATCACACGTCGGAAAAAAGCGAATTTACTTAACCCTGCGATTTGAGACGCTTCGTGTAACTCTTTCGGAATCGTTTTGAAATGTTGTCGCAGCAGGAATGTTCCAAATGCCAGCGCGAAAAATGGCAGCGTCAGCCCTTGATACGTATTGAGCCAATCAAGTTTTTGGATGGTGAATTTATTTGGTATCATTGTTGCTTCCCAAGGGATCATCATTGTTGAGATAAACAGGAAAAAGATGAAATCGCGTCCCTTGAACTGGATGAAAACGAACGCATAAGCAGCAAGGCTACACACCGCTAGTTGCCCAAGCATGACGCTTACGGAAACGATGAAACTGTTCAATAAATAATTTAACAATGGCAACCTATCAAACACTTTAATATAGTTGTCCAAACTAAATGACTGCGGTAGAAACTTCCCCTGCAAAAGTTCGGGTCCTGTCATAAATGAAATCAAAAACGCATACATAACTGGAAAGAATACAAGAAATGATGTAACAATTAATAGGAAGTAGATCCAAATCTTTTTAGGAAGGCTCGTTGTCATTGGTAATGGACCCTCCTTTCTCCAAGTTTAAATTGAAGAATAGTCACAATCAGAATAATGATAAACAAAGTGACCGCCTGCGCACTCGCTGTTCCAAACTGATAATTGATGAAGGCTTCACGGTAAATGGAGTAAACAATAAGATTTGTCGATGCCGAAGGACCCCCTTGCGTTAAAATATCAATCTGTCCGAACGATTGGAACGCATTAATGAGTGAAATGGTAATGATGAAAAATAGCGTTGGCGACAACATCGGAAGCGTAATTCGACGTAATCGGTAAAAGTATCCGGCCCCATCGATCCTGGAACTTTCATAGAGATGTTCATCAATATTTTGTAACCCTCCGAGTAGAATGAGAAACGAAAAGCCGATATTCATCCAAATCGTCGAAATGGAGACAGATAGAAGCGCCCACTGCGGATCTAACAGCCACTGTATTTGTGGCAAATTCAGCAAGCTCAGCAACCGATTGAACATCCCCATACTCGGATTAAACATGAATAACCAGATCACGGATGAAGCAGCTACGGAAATTCCCATTGTCGACGAATACACTGTTCGAAAGAACCCAATTCCTCTCAGTTTTTCATTCGCTAACAAGGCGAAGAATAGTGCCAAGATGATGCCAATAGGTACTGTGTATAAGACAAATAACCCGGTTGCTTTCATACTGTTGATAAATGCGGTGGACTCTAGTAAATAACTATAGTTTTCAAAGCCTACCCATATCGCTGCATCTCCATTTTGGTCAGTTAAGAAAAAACTCAGGTATATAGTCCTGAACATTGGATAGAAGACAAACACTGAAAAGAGGAGTATCGATGGCAGTAAGTAAAGCAGCGCAGTTCTGCCATTCGCCGTCCTTTTCCAGATTCCAGGCTTTTCAAGCAAAGTCATACGAGCACCTCTTTGCCGAATACGCTGTTTCCAAGGTCCGTTGGCTTTTTGATTAAGTCTCCAGTTCTAGCTTCAAATAGACAGAACGCACCGTAGTCAATAAGGATTGGAATCGAATCCCCAATGTCGATATGCCATTGTCCACTCCATTTTGCCATCCATTCATTAGTACCCAATTTAAATGAAAACACGGTTTCATTGCCCAAAACTTCAACGTTCGTTACCACAACATACAACTTATCCTTTTCCGGCGTATCTTTTAAGGCTGGCCGTAAATGCTCCGGTCGGATTCCTGCAATAAGTTGATACTCGGGAATACTAATGACTTCCTCGGGCGGTACTGGCAAACGAAGTATATCTCCAATGACGATTGCTGATGCTTTTTTATCGACATCAGAATATGCTAAATTCATTGGTGGTGAACCGATGAACGTGGCGACAAATGGATTGGCCGGATTATTATAAATATCAATCGGTTTCCCGACTTGTTGGATTTTCCCTTCATGAAGAATCATAATACGGTCACCCATCGTCATCGCCTCAACTTGGTCATGCGTCACATAAATCATTGTAATACCTAGCTTCCGCTGGATCCGTCTGATTTCCGTACGCATATGGGCCCGCAATTTTGCATCCAAATTGGATAGCGGTTCATCCATAAGGCAAATCGGCGATTCACTGACAATTGCACGGGCAAGCGCAACTCGCTGACGCTGACCGCCTGACAGTTCACGTGGCTTTCTTTTTAAATAATCGGTGAGCCCTAACATTTTAGCCACTTCAGCAGCCCTTTCTCGTTGTGCAGCTTTCTTCACTTTTTTCACGTCGAGCCCAAACGTAATATTTTGCTGAACTGTCAAATGTGGATAGAGGGCATAGTTTTGGAATACCATTGATAGATCACGCTTATTCGGTGATAAGTGATTGGCAACCTGATCACCAATTTTAAGCGTGCCACTCGTAATAGTCTCAAGGCCCGCAATCATCCGGAGCATCGTACTCTTTCCACAACCGGATGGACCGACAAGGACAAAAAACTCGCCAGGCTCAATGGTTACGTTTATATTGGAGATTACATCCACTTGTTTATCGTATGATTTCGACAAATTAATAAGCTCCACTTTTTTCACAAATTCAATCCCTTTCCATTCGCAAATACGTGATAACTCCTACATCTTTGTAATACCTTTCTATAAATTGACGCAATCTCCTCTATTATTTACCGAATTTTTACAAACGTTTACATTTACCAAACAAATGAGGAGTGGTTGTTTTGAAGAAAATGATGGTACTTCTATTGCTTTTAGTGTCATCCGGTTCTACTAAGCCCCCTGTTGAACGCGCATCTTTACCTGATGATCAATTCCTTGTCATCGCCCACCGCGGGGCATCCGCCTATGCACCTCCTCACACATTAACCGCTTATGAGTTAGCTATAAATATGGGTTCAGACTATATCGAACTTGATGTACACATGACAAGAGATAGAAAACTAGTTGCGATGCACGATTCTTATTTAACATTTCAAGATACAGAACAAGCCATTGCTGACGTGACATTTAATGAACTTCAACTTTATATGCCCGGTGAGGAATTTAACGAAAGGAATCCTAGATATGCATCTCCTATTTATAAACAATTACGCGTTGTTGAATTAGAAGACATCCTTCTCCATTTCGGCGACTCAGTCAACTATTATATCGAGATAAAATCACCCCATGCGTATCCGGGTATTGAAAAGGAGCTGCTACATCTACTTCGCGAAAATAACCTTTTACGTGGTGATGATGTGATACCAAAAGTGATCATTCAATCATTCAACGAAAATAGTTTGAAGGCTATATTCGCGATGGAACCTTCCATTCCGCTTATAAAGTTATATTCATTCGACAAAGAAGCCCATCTTTCAAAGAAGAAAGTGCAACAACTTAAAGAATATGCATCAGGTGTAGGTGTCAACGTGGATTCGGTGACGAAAAAGTTCATTAAATCAATGCATAAAGAAGGATTGGACGTCCACCCTTTTACCGTTAATGAAGAAAAATTGATCCGAAAACTTATGAAACTAGGTGCTGATGGAGTGTTTACAGATAATCCGGATGTAGCCGTGCGCGTGAAAAGCGAACAAAGCAGTTTGGATGCCGACTAGGGTCCAAACTGCTTTTCATTTTATATGTTGACCGGGTCTCTAAGTATCGTTTTCAACACTTTTCCGCTGGCATTGCGAGGGAGTGTATCGAGAAATTCGATAACAGCAGGTATTTTGAAGGATGCCAGTCGGCTTTTACAAAAATCGATAACTGCTTGTTCAGTAAGCGAATTCTCTTCTTTCAATACGATGTACGCTTTCGCTACCTCGCCGTATAGTTCGTGAGGAATGCCAACGACTGCTGCCTCGAGTACCTCTGGAATGGCATACAAGGCTTCTTCCACTTCTACCGGATATACGTTTTCTCCCCCGCGAATAATCATATCCTTTTTGCGGTCCACAATATAAAGTAGACCGTCTTCATCAAAACGACCGAGATCACCGCTGTACATCCAGCCATCTTTTATCGTTCGTGCAGTTTCTTCTTCATTTCTCAAATACCCTTTCATCACTTGAGGGCCTTTCACAGCAATTTCACCTACTTGACCTGTCGGAAGCGCTTTACCAAACTCATCCATTACCTGTACTTCGGTTTGCGGCAATGGTTCGCCTACAGAACCGATTTTTGACAATGCATAATGGTCTTTCAACGTCGTTGCACCCGGTGAATTTTCCGTCTGCCCATACAAATTTTGTACGTTGACGTCCGGGAACAATGCTTTCACTTTTTTCACAAGCTCATAAGGCATCGGTGCCGCTCCATAACAGAACAGTCGCAAATTGGATAGATCCGCTTTTTCCAGTGACGGCGTATTTAGAAGAATACTATACATGGCCGGCACACCGAAAAAAATCGTCGCGCGCTGTTGCTCCATCGTTCGAATTGTTGCCTCCGGGGAAAATGTTTCTTCAATGATGACCATTCCACCTTTATAAATGACGGGAATGCTAAATACATGACTCGCCGCACAATGGAAAAGCGGCGCAACGATGTGCATACGGTCATTGTGGTCCATCTCCATCGAGTCACTCCATATTTCAGCGATTGCCGCAACATTTCTATTGGTTAACATGACGCCTTTTGGCCGGCCGGTTGTTCCCGATGTGTAAAAAACAACCGCTGTATCAGCATCGAGTGATTCCCGTTGTTCTACATGACGCTGTTCACCGTCAATAATGGCTTCGAATTCATGATTGGTAACCATCTTATGTTGTAAAGCGGGTAACTTACCTTCAAGTAAATCAAACACGGTTGCCAGCCGCTTATCGTAAATGAGACCTTTCGCTTCTGAATGCGCTAAAATGTAATTCATTTCCGGTGCAGTCAACTTCGTATTGATGGGTAGCGCTGTAAATCCGCCTATTTGGCACGCGTAGTAACCTATTAAAAAAGAATCCGAATTCATCAGACAGAATGCTAAAATATCATCTTTCAGATAACCTAAATCTTGAAAATAGCTTGCTAGATTCTCTGCTTTACGATAAAAGTCTCCGTATGAAATCTCTTTGCCATTAAACGATGTAATGACTCTTTCTGGATATGCCTCGGAAGTAATCTTCAGTTTTTCTGCAATAAACATCGCCAAACCCCCTTTAATGTCTCTTTCCCTATTGTTAGATAATTATAAATAGTAAAATACCTTAATGCAAGATAATTGGTAGTAAGTACAAAACCTTTCGGAAGTTGAAAATGTATTATAGGATAGTAATAGCATGATTTCATGATGAATACGAATTGAAACAGAAAGGGGAGATAAGCGTGGCAAAAGCGCTCAATAAGATATTTTGGGGTTCACTCCTTGTATTCTTCAATTTTCACATCATTAATTTCGATATCTTACCGAACTTCCTTGGTTATATAGTCATTTACTTAGGTTTAAAAGGTTTAATATCCTATTCGGATCAATTTTCGAAAGCGAAACCATATGTGCTGGTACTGGCAGCAGTATCAATTCCTTTAATCTACCAATTCGAAGTGAACTTAACAGAACAGATAGAGATAACGACAAACAGCTATATACTGATGGCTATATACATTGTTGTTGCATTTGTTCAACTGGGATTTGTCTACCACTTTATGCGCGGACTTTTGGAAATCGCACAAGATGCCCCATTCAAACCATTTGAAAAGAAGACGGGTACTGTACTGCGTTTTTATATTATCCTGACACTAGTTACTCAAATCATTACATTGCTCATTTTAATCCCAAACGCTTTTATTTTACTTTTAACTCCAATTATTTTAGTACTAGCGATTATGTCCTTTATTGTCGAAATCATATTGCTTGTGTTGATTCGTCAATTTCGTTCAAAAAGCTTACAACAAGACTAGAATTGAAAAATCCTGTAAGAAGTAAATTCACTTCTTACAGGATTTTTTGTATGGTTTTTTAGTTGGAAATTCTTTGTTCGATTTTACTGGTTTGGGTATTTAGTCCTTTAACTTTTCTCAATAAACACCCACCACTTTCACGATGCTTAGATGTGGTGGATTCCTTGGTTATACGCGGGGCTATGGTGGGATATGATTGGTTGGCGGGATATATGATCGGTCAACGGGGGATATGATCGGTCTACTGGATATATGATCGCTCGGCGGAGTTATATGATAGGTTGGCGGGATATATGCTCGGTCAACGGGTTATATGATCGGTCTACTGGATATATGATCGGTCAACGGGGGATATGATCGCTCGGCGGGGTTATATGATCGGTAAACGTGATATATGATCGCTCGGCGAGATATATGATCGGTCAACAGGTTATATGATCGGTTGACGGGATATATAATCGGTCACCTCTTTTTCCAACAAAAAAGGGCTACCCGTTAAAGGATAGTCCCCATTATTACCTTACGCAAACAACAGTCTTCGACGAATCAATTGAATGGCCCATTTCATTTAACGTGTCACCAATCAATTAAAGCGCTTTGCAAATGCCGCTGTGTTCACTTCAAACCTGCTTCTTCAACTTCCAGATTTCTGTCGCATAATCTTGTATTGTCCGGTCGCTGGAGAACTTTCCTGAGTGAGCGACATTCGTAACACTCTTACTCAGCCAGGATAATTTATCACGATATGTCTGCTCCACTAGTTCTTGGGTTTCAAGATAAGGCTCAAAATCCTTTAAGACAAAATAAGGATCATTTTGGGATAGAATATTGTAATAAATATCTTTGAACTCAATATCATGCGATCCAAATTCACCGTGATTTAATTGATTTAGGATTCGGCTAACCCTGTCGTCCGTATTGTAAATATTCGTAGCATTATAACCACCATGTTGATAGTAATTCAATACTTCATCAGCTCTTAAACCGAAAATGAAAATGTTTTCATTGCCAACGGCCTCTAAAATTTCAACATTTGCACCATCTAGCGTACCAATTGTTAAAGCGCCATTCATCATCATTTTCATGTTGCCAGTACCTGATGCTTCCTTACTTGCAGTCGATATCTGTTCACTAATATCGGCTGCCGGTATGATTTTTTCAGCAAGGCTGACATTGTAGTTTTCTAAAAATACAACTTTCAGCTTACCTTGAATACCCGCATCATGATTCACAATCGAGGCCACAGTATTAATAAGCTTGATTACTTCTTTCGCTAAATGGTAGCTCGGTGCGGCCTTTGCCCCGAAAATAAATGTACGTGGAATCATTTCTAGATTTGGATTTTCTTTTAATTCATTGTATAAATAAATAATGTGGAAAATGTTAAGCAACTGACGTTTGTATTCATGAAGCCGTTTAATTTGCACATCAAAAATTGATTGGTCATCCACTAAAATACCCGTGCGCTCATGAATGAGGTTCGCTAATAGTTGCTTATTGTCATGCTTCACCTGACTAAACTTTTCTAAAAATGAAGGATCCTTCGCATACTTTAATAAGCTGATAAGCTGTTTGGGGCGTTGTATCCACTGCGGACCAATTGACTCTGTTATAAGGCCCGATAATTTTGGGTTTGCTTGCAACAGCCAACGGCGATGGGTGATTCCGTTCGTCTTATTATTGAAACGTTCTGGGAAAAGCTCATAAAAATTCTTCATTTCCTTCTTCTTTAAAATATCCGTGTGTATTTGCGCGACACCATTGACACTAAAGCTACCCACAATTGCGAGCCGTGCCATGTGGATTTGCTCATCAGCGATAATGGCTAGCTCCGGAATTTTCTCCCTAAGCTCCTTGTGATCAAACCAGAGCCCTTTACAAAAACGCTCGTTGATTTCATCAATAATCATATAAATACGCGGAAGCAGATGCTCCATCATTCCTTTTGGCCAGGTTTCAAGCGCTTCACTCAATGTCGTATGATTCGTGTAGGCAATGACTTTTGTCGTTACTTCCCAGGCACTGTCCCAACTGAAGTGCTCTTCATCCATAAGAATTCTCATTAGTTCAGGGATTGCTAGAGTTGGGTGCGTATCATTCACTTGAATAACCACTTTTTCAGGTAAATGCTTTAACGACTTTTGATGATTCTTTTTAAAGTCCTTAATGATATTTTGTATACTGGAAGAAACAAGGAAATACTGTTGTTTTAAGCGCAACTCTTTTCCTTCATACTTTGAATCGTCCGGATATAAATACCCGGAAATTTGTTCAATCGAATGCTTATGATCAAGATCATGGTAATAATGTGAGTCATCCGGGTCTTGTCCAACTGATTCTGCGCTCCATAGACGAAGTGTATTGATCACTTCATTTTTATAGCCAACAACAGGGATATCATAAGGTATCGCCATGACCTTATCTGTATTTTCATGTTTGAATTCAATATTTCCATCATTCCGCTGAAACATATGTACGTTTCCGTGATAATGAATGCAAATAGCTTCGTCCTCTTTGCGCGTTTCCCAAGCATACTTATCCTTTAACCAATAATCCGGAAGCTCAATCTGATTACCATTGATAATTCGTTGTTCAAATAAACCGTAGCGATATCTTATTCCGAAACCATGCCCAGGATATTTTAGTGAAGCTAATGAATCTAGAAAGCAAGCCGCTAATCGACCTAACCCGCCATTCCCTAAGCCAGCATCATGCTCTTGGGCATAAATAGTATCAGGGTCGAACCCTAACTGCTTCAGCGCCTCATTTGACTGTTCAAGCATCCCACAATTAAGCAGGTTACTTTCAATTAAACTACCGACTAAAAACTCCATCGATAGATAATAAACTTGTTTACAGCTTTTTTCGATATATCTTTTTTTAGTCAATTGCCAATGCGGTAGGATCTCCTCATTGACTATTGAAGCAATCACATAATACATATCTTTACCGGTCGCATTCGCTACTTCTTTTCTTTTGTCTGTTTGTAATTTGCTTATGATTCGTTCCTTTAACTCTTCCATAGTTAGTTCAAGCA
Source organism: Sporosarcina sp. E16_8 (assembly GCF_017347095.1). Classification (GTDB taxonomy): domain Bacteria; phylum Bacillota; class Bacilli; order Bacillales_A; family Planococcaceae; genus Sporosarcina. Next base: position 37,586 of record NZ_JADPRZ010000018.1, read on the forward strand.
AGATTCTGCCCCCTATACGCTTATTGTCATTAACTGGTCGTAAATAGTCGCATACTCCCGTGCTGAATCCTGCCAGCTGAACTGACTCTTATTGACATTTTTAACCACTACAGACCACTGAAGAGGATCATGATAAATTCGTAATGAATAGCGTAAAGTAGCCAATAAATCATCTGCATTGTAATTCGTAAAACTAAATCCATTTCCTTCGCCAGTTAGTTCATTAAACGACAGAACCGTATCCTTCAGTCCCCCTGTCTCCCGCACAATTGGCACCGTTTTGTATTGTAAGGCAATGAGTTGGGCTAATCCACAAGGTTCAAACTTTGATGGCATGACAAAGAAATCGGCACTTGCATATAATTGTCGCGCTAATCCTTCATCAAAAGCCAACAAGGTCACAAGTTTAGTTGGATGACAATCAGCAACTTCCGTAAAATACGTTTCAAATTCTTCCTCACCGGTACCTAGGATAATGAGTTGAACATCTTCGCGAAGAAAATCTTCTAAAATATGTTGAACAAGATGCAAGCCTTTTTGTTCAACAAGCCGAGTAATAATAATATAGAGCGGCTTTTCAGCGGCAATCGGCAATCCTAGTTTCTCTTGGAGAATAACCTTATTTTCCTTCTTTTTAACTCTTGAAGAACGGTAGTTAACTGCAATTGCCGGATCTGTTTGAGGATTATATTCTCGAGTATCAATACCATTTAGCACACCGGTTAAATTAGCGGAACGCTCTAAAAGAAATGGGTGAAGTTCTTCACCAAAGTAAGGTTCTTTTATTTCTTCTCCATAACTAGGACTAACGGTTGTGATTTTATCTGCATGAAACAAACCGCTTTTCAAACAGTTCAACATCCCATTCCATTCAAAACCACCGATATGCTCCCGTGACATATCAAAGAAATCCTCATATATTTCGAGCGGCATCATCCCTTGGTACTTAATATTATGAATTGTCATGACCGTTTTCATGCCGGTAATTGGTTGAAGAATTTTAGCAAAAGCAACAGCCATACCCGCTTGCCAGTCATGTGCATGCAGTACGTCCGGTTTAAAATCTAGATGGGATAACGCTTCAATGACAGCACGACTAAAAAACAAAAATCTTTCGCCGTCATCATAATACCCGTATACCCCTTTGCGGGTGAAATAATACTCATTTGAGATGAAGTAATAAATAATATTATTATAGTTTAAAGAATAAAGACTTGCTTCCGAATTACGCCACCCTAGCGGAACATTGAAGCTCATGTGATACACCATTTGATTTCTCCATTCTTCCGGTATTTCATCATAAAGTGGAAGAATTACTCGTACTTCGATTCGTTCATTTTCTTTCAATGCTTGTGGAAGTGACCCGACCACATCTGCTAATCCCCCGGTTTTAATAAAAGGTGTACATTCCGAAGCTACAAATAATACGTTTCTCATATGAAATCTTCCCTTTCCAACCAACGATTTCTTATTTTACATGACTTGTCTTTTTGCAACGACATATGGTTTATCCTTTGATCCGATTAATTTTTGATTTGCGGTCACATGAACGTCTTTATCTAATATCACATTTTCCAAATAGACACCTGCTTCAATCGTACAACGCTGCATGATTATCGAGTTTTTTATCGTGGCTCCTTCTTCTACGGTTACACCTCTAAACAACACACTACCCTCTACATCGCCAGCAATAATACAACCGTTTGCCAGAATTGATTTTTTGACACTCGCTTCATTACGATATTTCGTAGGTGGCTGATTCCCAACCTTCGTCCGAATAAATGGTAGTTTATAAAATAACTCCTGATAATTATCCTCGGATAATAGGTTCATATTATGACGATAATAACTTTCGATTGAATTGATAAACACACCGTAGCCATTGTTGTTATACGTTTGAACCTTTAACTTAGCAAGATTTTCTATAATGCCATGGACAAAAAAGTGATCTTGGTGGTGTGCGATACATTGATCAACTAACGTCATTAACAAGTCTTTGTTTATTATATAAACACCCGTGAAAAGGTGGTTATCTTGCTTATCATTCGTGATAGCAGTGACCCAGCCCTCTTCGTCTGCTTCAATACGAAAAGCAGAATCATGTTCAGTATTTAATGTCTCAACATGGGTAGAAATCAGCGTTACATCCGCTTTATTAGCAAGATGACTCTTAAACGCATCTTGATAATTCGTATTTGTTATAAATTGACTTCCACTAACCAGCACATAGGACGATTTTCCACGATCAAAATAGTCACGGTTATTATGGAAAAAACTCAAATCGCCTTTTGAAATATCAGATGGATCGTTCCAGTCCGGTGGAAGTATAAACAAACCTCCACTTCGCTCATCCATCTCCCAGCTATCACCTGTTTGAAGATGATCCATTAAGGATCTATATTTATTGCGGGTAAAAATCGCTACTGACTCTACATTAGAATTCCCCATATTGGAAAGTGGAAAATCAATCAGACGATAACGACCTGCAAATGGTATTGTGGCACCGCTACGAAAATAAGTTAATTCATGAAAGTAATGATGCTCGTGTTCTAGATTAATAAGACCCATCATTGTGTTCATCTATTTTACCCCCTTAGATTGTATAGATAAGTTGAACTAAAGATTCCATTCAAATCCGCTGCGGCGCTCGGGGATGCCTCCCACCCTAAGCCAAGCAGCTTACTTTTGTGATAAAACACTAGGCGCCCTATGAGCAGGTGCTTTCGGATTACTTTGGACTGAACGACTCCTATACAATTATCGAGATTTCCTACGCAGCTTTTTCGTTAATCGTATAGTGGCCGTTCGTCCGTCGCTCTCCAAAGATACAGGTACACTAAGTGCTAAAGCTTTTTGGGACGAAAGAATAGTTGGCTTCTTATCTGGATAAAGGCCGCCAAAGATGCAATTTTGGCTACTTACTCCTTCTTTATGATTTTTTCCATTTTTAATTTTAGGAAGTGACATTTTCTATAGGGAATCACATGATCCCGAGCGTACCCTTGGCTAAAAAAGTAAGTAAGGAACGCATTGTAGAAAGTGCAAGCGTGCCCGAAATTGCATCTTCGGGCACTTATAACTTCTGTGAAAGGTCATCTATTCTACTATTCCAAGCAACTGCAATTTTCACTTGAACGTTGTAGGTACGCGACAGGCAACTAATCGCAACAGGATGATCAAGGTCGGTGTGGCTAGAAGTGACGAAGTCACTTCTAGCCACACTTGCCTCTCGAGGAGGAATGTACTTCTATTCCTCCCCAAACCTGTCGTGATTAGTTTGGCCGAAAGCGGGCCGGAAACGTACTAGTCCAAATGGAGACTTTTGCGCCTACCTGACCAGTATTTTATGCAAGAAAGTGGTTAATCAACAGACCTGATTCAACATATATAGTTCCGTTGTTCACGACGTCATTTCACTGAAGAGTACAACAAATCATCGTACTTCGATTGCTCGCCCTAGTAGCTTAACGCTAAAATCCCCTTCAGCGTTTCTTGATTAATGACAAGCGGCTCTTCAGTAAGACCTACGCTAATATGTGTACCTTCAGGAATCTTTGTATTTTCCATAACAATTACTCGTTCTAGAATCGAGTCCTTCCCCACCTCTACGCCAGGGTACAAGATTGATTGTTTAATCAAGCTCCCCTGGTGAATCACTACATTTTCAAATAATACTGAACTGTCAACTGTTCCGCTGACCTTACAGCCAGAATTGATCAATGAATGCTTCACAACTGCAGTTTCCCCGATATACTCTGGGGGTATATTCGTTTCATTGGTGTAAATTCTCCAGTTTGCATTATTTAACAAGAGACTCCAATCTTCATCAAGCAGGTCCATATTGGCTTCCCAATAACTTTCAATTGTGCCGACATCTTTCCAATAACCCTCGAAACGATAAGCATACAAAAGAAGACGATCAGTAACCATCGCTGGAATAATATCTTTTCCGAAATCATGGCTGGAGTGACTATTTGCAGCATCCTCCACTAAATAGGCTCTTAACTTTGCCCATGAAAATATATAAACGCCCATAGATGCTAAATTATTTTTTGGGATTTTCGGTTTTTCATCAAATTCGTAGATGCGCATGTCTTCGGTTGTATTCAAAATTCCAAACCGTGATGCTTCCTCCCAACTCACTGGGATTGCGGAAATGGTAACATCAGCGCCCGTTTTTTTATGATCTTCCAACATGGCTGCGTAATCCATTTGATAAATATGATCACCCGAAATGACAAGGACATATTCTGGATCATGCCGGTCGATAAAATGAATATTTTGATAGATTGCATCGGCCGTACCAGAATACCAGTCTCCTCCATCTTTCCCTGTATAAGGGGAAAGGATCGTCACACCAGTATTTTGCCGATTCAAATTCCACGGCTTTCCATTCCCAATATGTTTATTTAATTCAAGCGGTGAATATTGAGTCATCACGCCCAATGTCTTAATCCCTGAATTTGTACAATTACTTAACGTGAAGTCAATAATTCGATACTTACCACCGAAGTGCACTGCTGGTTTCGCTAAGTTTTTCGTTAATTCACCTAAACGTTTGCCTTCCCCGCCAGCCAACAACATGCCTACACAATTTTTCATTAAATAGCCTCCTCGATGAATTCCGGAATTATTTTGCGTTTAAAAACAGTGATAGCCAAAGGTGGTACCTTTATTTTTATATGCTGTGATAATGTGTGCCATTTTTGCGGGATACTAAAGTGATCAGCATCGTTTACCTGTCCAGATCCCCCGAATTGAACAGCATCTGAATTAAATACTTCTTGATAAGTTCCAGGAGTTGGCACTCCAATTTTATAGTCAAAAAGGACATCCGACGTGAAATTGCAGACAATAATTAGTTCATGCCCCGGGCTTGTACTACGTCTACGAAAAGCAATCACACTTTGATCGATATTATGAGGATCAATCCACTCAAACCCTTCGGAATCATGGTCCAATTCATAAAGTTCTGGATATTCTCGGTAGAAATGATTGAGTGCTTTGACATAGTTAAACATCGCTTGATGAAGTGGATACTCCAGTAAATGCCAATCTAATTGTTCTTGATCCTTCCATTCAGCGTACTGCGCTAGTTCGCCTCCCATGAATAATAACTTTTTACCAGGGTGCGCTATCATATAGCCGTATAGCAATCTAAGATTTGCAAACTGTTGCCACTGGTCGCCAGGCATTTTATCAAGCAATGATTTTTTGCCATGAACAACTTCATCATGTGACAGCGGTAGTAGAAAGTTTTCCGTATGTGTATACATAAATGAAAATGTCAGTAAGTTGTGATGCCATTTACGGTAAAATGGATCAGCTTCCATATATGAAAGCATGTCGTTCATCCAGCCCATATTCCATTTGAAATTAAAACCAAGCCCTCCTGCATGTGTCGGCGCCGTAACAAGTGGTAAATCTGAACTGTCTTCAGCCATCATCATTACGCCGGGTTCATATGAAAAAACAACTTCATTTAATTTGCGAATAAAGGCATATGCTTCAAGATTTTCATCTCCACCGTATGAATTGTAGATTTTATCCTTGTCCTCTGATTTATCGAAGTTAAGGTAGAGCATACTAGCTACTGCATCTACACGAATCCCATCGATATGGTATTCTTCCAACCAAAAAAGCGCATTAGAGATTAAAAAGCTTTGTACTTCAGGTCGCCCAAAGTCAAAGGTTAATGTTCCCCACAACTTTTTTTCAGCTTTGCGAGGATCGGCATATTCATATAATGGCTCCCCATCAAATTGACGAAGTGCAAATGCATCCTTACAGAAGTGACCAGGAACCCAGTCCATAATGACTCCGATGTTGTGTTGATGGCATTGATCAACAAAATATTTAAATTCATCACGTGGACCATAACGCGACGTGACAGAAAAATACCCAGTTATTTGATAACCCCACGACAGATCAAATGGATGCTCCGCTAATGGGAGTAATTCAATATGTGTATAGCCGAGCGATTTTACATAAGGAACCAATTGGTCAGCAAGTTCACGATAGGAGTAAAATTCACCGTCTTCATCTTTTTTCCAAGAGCCTAAATGAACTTCATAAATCGATACTGGTGATGTATAAACATCAAAGGACTTCTTTTCTTCTTGCCATTCATCATCACTCCACACATATTCGGATAGCATCGGGGTTAAAGATGCTGTTTCAGGTCGAAGCTCAGATTGAAGAGCATACGGATCTGCTTTTAGTAGCACCTGACCATTCTCCGATATAATTTCATATTTATAGGGGATGTTTTCGGGAATGTCCGTATAAAAACCAACCCATAACCCTTCGTTCGTGATTCTCTTTAATGCGTGTAAATTGCCTTTCCAATGATTAAAGTCACCGACTACATGAATTTCTTTGGCGTTAGGTGCCCACACTACAAATCGATATCCTTGAGTGCCCTGCCATTCAATCGTATGGCAACCTACTAATTGGTGACTATGATAATTAGTCCCTTGGTGGAATAAAAAGATATCCTGTTGTGATATATTGTAATACATCGTGCTGACTCCTTTCTTGAGCCAATTAAGATTATATTCATGAAGGGATACGAATATGACTAGTTTTTCTTTGTCGCGGATCATTTATTATTTACTTCTTTGTAATAGCTACATATTGTGAATGACATAACGGTTATATTCTAAGCATTTACTATTGCTACGTAGAACCCTAATTACTTTTGCTTTCATCACAATCTATATTAGCAGGTTATTGTGTAAATAAATTTTAAATCGTTCTACAAATTTCTTTTTTTGTAAATATAATGTAAGTTTATGTCGAATGAAGGACTTAACTCTGGCTTCATTTTCCTATATAAATTTAGTGTTTTGTTTAAACACCTGTCTGTTTACTACCCACTTTCTTGCATAAGATACTGGTCAGGTAGGCGCAAAAGTCTTCAGTTGGATTAGTACGTTTCCGGCACTTAATAAATGGATAGTAAGTGATTATTATTAGGAAGCAGTTTCTAATACCGCTTCGTCGCTTGGTGATGGCCTTCCGTAATGAGCCCCCCAGAAGATCACTGTCGGTCTCATTACTTCGGCGCCTGCAGGATGCAGGTGTGCAGCCTTTGCCGCAGGACGCGGCGATATTGGGCTGCCTTTCATTAGTGTCGCTCCATCGCTAGGTTCTTTCGTTGTACAAGGAGATTAGTACAGTTTCTATTGAATCCTAAATACATAGGTGACTTTCTATAAAGATTGTAAGTACCCAAAGATACAATTTCCAGGTTCATTAATCATCATTTGATATCCTGTAGAGATTAACACTTCCTTAAAATAATAAAGAAAAAACCATAGAGAAGGAGTGAGCTGCCAAAATTGCATCTTTGGCGGCTTTTCTACAGGTAAGAAGCCAGCTATTCTTTCGTCCCAAACAGCTTCAGCACTTCGTGTATCTGTGTTTTTGAAGAGCGACGGAGAAACGGCCACTCTACGATTAACGAAAAAGCTGCGTAGGGTGCGGCAAAGTCGTATTCCTACGCAGCAGGAAATCTCGGTAATTGTATAGGGGGCGTTCAGTCCGAGCAATCCAAACAACTATACAAGGAGCGCCTAGTGTTTGATTATTTTATTTACTGATTGTTTATGGTTAATCAACAGATGTGGTTTAAACTTTAAACAGGATGACAATAACTTCATTTTAGACTAAAATTTTCAATACCCGGTTAAAGTTCAGGTAAGTTTCTTAATATAGGGGTAGAACATATACTAAGATTAAGCATGTGTAAATGGAAATAGTGAAGATGAATTTTGGGTACTGACAATAGAGAAATCAGCGCCAGTACGTCCAGTATGGTAGAACTAAACAAGAAAAGGGGGTACTTTTGTGGAAACTCATGTAGCTTGGATCGATGATGTTCACGTGTTAACCGTTATCGTGAACGATAGTTCAATAATCCTGCACGCGGAAGAACCACCCGTCATTTATTGGGCAGCAAAAGAGAAGTACTTTTTGACAAAGGTTGATAAAGTAAACGCCGATTCCACTGTAAGTATCATTCTTTTAGAAGAACTGCCAATCGGAGAAAGTCTTGTGCTCTTATGGGGCACAGCGAAGGTTCCCGTTTATCCTCGAGCAATCGTCCGAACGGATTGGTTTGATCAGCACTATGCCAATTTGACTACTAAATTTGGGACTGACTACGAAGATTCGGCAACAACATTCTCTATTTGGGCCCCGACGGCTACTTCTGTAAAATTATATTTAGATAGTCGTTATTTTTTATTACATCGACAAAAAAGTGGTTTATGGCAACTAAATGTCGATGGTGACTGGCATGGTTTTTCTTATGATTATGAAATTATCGTCAATGGGCAAACGACACGCTTGAATGACCCCTATGCGAAAGCCATGCTTGCTAACAGTGAAAAAAGCGTGATTATAGACCCCGCTAGAACAAACCCGCCTAACTTCAGCAAACGAAACAGGCCAAAACTTCAACATTTACAAGATGCAATTATCTATGAGTTACATGTTAGAGACGCAACGAATCAAGATGAAAGTGGGGTCGTTAATCGAGGGAAATTTTTAGGTTTGACAGAAACAGCTACAACAACTACTAATGGTTTTTCAACAGCGCTCACTTATATGAAAGAATTAGGTTGCACACATGTTCAACTTTTACCCATTAATGATTTTGCACGCGTAGATGAGACTAGTCCGAACGATGATTATAATTGGGGGTACGATCCATTATTCTTTCAAGTTCCAGAAGGTAGTTATTCCGTGACACCTAATGACCCCGTAGCAAGAATCGTTGAATGTAAAAAGATGATTCAAGCGTTTCATCAGGAAGAAATCGCGGTCATCCTTGATGTCGTTTATAATCATGTTTTCATCATGGAAGAATCACCATTTGAAAAACTTGTTCCTGGCTATTACTTCAGGTATCACAGTGATGGAAGCCTTAGCAATGGAACTGGGGTAGGTAATGATTTTGCAACAGAGCGAGCAATGGCGCGAAAGTTCATTTTAGATACGATTGATGTTTGGCTTGATGACTATCATGTAGATGGATTCCGGTTTGATTTAATGGGGGCCATTGATATCGAGACAATGAACAAAATTCATGACCGCTGTAAAGAAGAAACAGTGCCGATAATGCTGTTAGGTGAAGGTTGGGATCTTCCAACAGCATTAGCTTCCGAAAAGAAAGCGACTTCCATGCACGCCAATCAATTAACAGGTATCAAATTTTTCAATGACTACTTCCGGGATTCACTCAAGGGTCAGTTATTTAACAAACACGATACGGGTTATGTAAATGGTCAAGGTCGTTTCATCGAAAGGCTACCCCACCTCGTATCCGGAACCTCTTTAGAAGAATTTGGTGCACCATTTGTGTCGGAGGTGGACCAAACGATTAACTACGTCGAATGCCACGATAACCATACACTTTGGGATCGGCTTCTAGTTAGCAATGACCAAGACAGCGAATTGACGCGTAAGAAAATGCACCAACTTGCTTCAGGAATCACGTTATTAAGCCAAGGAATACCGTTTATCCATGCGGGTCAAGAATGGTTTAGAACGAAGCAGGGCGATGAGAATAGCTATATTTCCAGCGATCGGGTCAATCAATTAGATTGGCGGCAAAGAGAAGTTGAAAATGACAATGTTGAATTTATTAAAACGCTGATTGCGCTACGGAAAAAATATAATGTATTTCGCCTGACTTCTAAACAAGACATTAGGAGAAGATTATATATAGTTGACACGCCCTCTCCTGTTTTTGGCTTCACATTACTTGGAGATAATGAAGACTTTGCAATCTATATTAATCCAACAAAAACAGCTTATCAGTTACGTTTGCCTTCGTCGGCTAGATGGCGAATTATGGCGAACAATAATTTCAATAAGCATACAGCGCAACAGGAAGTAATAGGTGAATTAATTTCTATTGATCCTTACGAGTTAGTCGTCTTTATGAAATCACGGGAGATTAAATAAGAGAAGGTACCCAGCTTGGCTTTTAAGGAACTATAGATTTCATTCAAAATCCCCTAGCATGCCTAGTGGCCGTAGGGGATTTATCATCATTTAGTTATTTATTGTGCATCACGTCTGTTGATTAACCATTTTCTTGCATAAGATACGGGTGGGAAGGGCTTGAAAACCTCCATTTCCCACTACATATTTCCGGCCCGCTTTAGGCGAAATAATCATGACAGTCTTACCGGGGGCATGTGTGGCTAGATGTGACTTCATCACTTCTAGCCACACTCTTTTTAGTAATACTGTTGCGAATAGTTGCCTGTCGCGTACCTACACTATTCAAGTGGAAAATGCAGTCGCTTTTGGAAATGAAAGAATAGCTACTTTTCTATTGAGGTTGCAAGTGCCCGAAGATGCAATTTCGGGCACTCTTGCACATTGTACAATGTGCTTCTTGCTTACTTTTAGTAAAGAGTATGCATCTAGTCATGGGATGACTAATTGAAAGTGACATTTCTTTAATCTAAAAAAGAAAAAACTATAGAGTAAGTGTCAGCCGCCAAAATTGCATCTTTGGCGGCTTTTCTCCAGGTAAGAAGCCTGCTATTCTTTAGTTCCAAAAAGCTTTAGTACTTCATGTATAGTTGCATTTTGAGAGCGACGGATGAACGTCCACCATACGATTACCGAAAAAGTCTCTAGGGATGCGACTTTGTTACATCCCTAGATTTCAAGATATCTCGGTAATGGTATAGCAGTTGTTCACTCCAAAGCGATCAAAAAGCAACTGCACACGGAACGTCTAGTGTGTGATCAAGTTGTTTTCTGGTTACTTGTGGTTAATCAACATATGTGACATTACATCATTAAAATACTTCACACTACTCTTCGCTTCACCAACTGCTCGTTCTGGCCAGTTCGTTTCGATGAAAATCTCCATCAACTTTTCATATCGCTCACCATGTAGAGCCGCCCATTCCAGCGCAATGACCCCTTCATAGAGTAAAGCCATAGTGCGCATTAATCCTTTTGCTTCGATTGTTTGATTGTCAGGAGCCAAACTTGCCAATAGTGTGAGGTCTATTGCTAGTTTTTCCACTGCGTTAGCTATCCGCTGTTTCCATGAACTTTCGGGAACAGCGTCTAACCTTTCTGTCATTTCGTCGATAAATAACAAGTGTGCACTGAATTTATTGACGAGCCTAAGGAGCTCAAGTCCTAAAATATTCGCCGTCCCTTCCCAAACCGTCAATACTTGTGCATCGCGAAGTAGCCGCGGCGTGACGAAATCTTCGATATAACCATTTCCACCATGCATTTCAATTGCTTCATGGGCGAAATGGATTGCCTGTTCTGCGGTTTCTTTTTTAACGAGTGCAATCTTCAAGCGGTTCAATGCAATTTCTTCGTCAGAAGCATTTCCGGAAGTCACTTTATCAAAGAGCTTAATCAGATCGAATGTTGTTGCCAGTTCGACTTCAAGCTTCGCTTTCATGGTCGCTAAACTTTCCTGGATCATTGGAAAGTCCGTCAGTTTTTTGCCGAATGCATTGCGCCTGTCTGCATACATCAAAGCCTCGTTAAACGCGCGGCGCATGATGCCCAGGGACGCAACGGCATTACATATTCGTGATAAATTCAACGCTTCCATCATATAATAGAAGCCTTTTTTCGGATCACCTACGGCATAAGCCAGTGCACCGTCAAACTCCACTTCACCGGATGGCACTGCGCGCACGCCAAGCTTGTCTTTCAATTTCCGAATCTGGATACCATTTAGGGAACCGTCATCTTTTCGCCAAGGTACCGCGAATAAACTCAATCCGCGTGAGCCTGCTGCTGCACCTTCCATTCTTGCAAGAACCATCGCAACACCTGCCATTCCGGCATTGGATGCGAAATACTTTTCGCCTGATAAACGATAATTTTCACCGTCTGCCACCGCCTTCACGGCGTTCGCACCGACGTCTGAACCTCCCTGTCTTTCCGTTAAAAATGTTCCGCCTTCAAATAACTCAGTATCACCCGTTGCACAAACATGTGGCAAGAACTTCTCTTTCACTTCATCACTTGCATAATGATCAAGTAAATAAGCCGTTGCTTGCGTCAATGTTACAGGACAATGGAATCCTGGCTCTGCCTGTGACAACAAGTAACCTTGCGCAAAACTATATAAGTAGTTCCCTTTATGGCCAAGTTGCGGGATATCTTTATGAACGTAACCGACAATCCCTGTCCGGTATGTTTCTTCCACTGTCTTCTTGTAGCCTTCATTGACCCAAACATGTGAACTATCATCGCCGTATTTATCATACTTCTCGAGTCGGGGTTGCCCTTCGCGGTCCGTATGTTTGGCACGTTCATCAATTTCATTGGCAACCAGTGAACCAAATTCCGTTAATTCTTTATGTGCATAATCGTAAAACGTAGGAGACAAGGATTCTTTTAATAGGGTTTGCAGGGTTTCGTCGCGTTCAAAGAAATTCAATGATCGTTCAATTTCAGATCGTTGTTGTAAGACCATTTGCTTCGCCTTCTCTCAGAGGTTGTTTTAATATCTTGCCGGATGCATTACGCGGAAGCGCTTCAACTTGTTCATACAAACGCGGTACTTTATACTGCGCAAGCTTTTCTTTCGCAAATTGTTTAATCTCTTCAGGGTCAAGCACTTCACTAGCGGCAAAATAGGCTTTGACCGTTTCGCCCCATTCCAGATGCGGCACGCCAACTACCGCCACTTCATGAATTGCAGGGTGTGTAATTAGTACTTCTTCAACTTCTTTCGGATAAATATTGACGCCGCCGGATATAATCAAATCTTTTTTCCGGTCCACAACCCAAATGTAACCGTCCTCATCGATTTTCGCCAAATCACCCGTTTTCAACCAGTCCCCTATGAATGTTTCTGCAGTTGCTTCTTTATTGTTATAGTAGCCAAGCATATTGCCTTCCCCGCGCAAAAGAATTTCACCAACTTCACCTAGTTGCACGTCTTCCCCGTCTGGATTAACAATCCTAAATTCCGCATGCAGTGCCGCCCGTTTCCCAATGCTTCCTGCTTTCGTTTTATGTTCACTTGCGCCTAGTAACGTACCGTTCGGGCCCGCTTCTGTCAGCCCATAAACACATATAAAATTATCAGATTGGAACTTTTGCTGTACAAATTCAACTTCCGGTTGCGATAAAGGCGCACTGCCATAAATCCACCATTTCATCGAAGAAAAATCGGCCGTTTCCATTCTCGGATTCTTCGCTGTCAATAAATAAACGACAGGAGCTCCGAAAAAGTGTGTCGTTTTTTCTTGCTCAACGGTATCAATCAAAAGATCCGGTGTGAATGTTGGTGTTAATACGCTAGTTGCCCCAACTATGATTCCTGCCATGAAAAACAGATGAAGCGGCGCCGAATGACTGAGCGGCATCATAATAAGCAAGCGGCTCTCCGGTTTAATTTCCATCTCTACACAAATCATTTGTGCAACCGTGAGGATGTTTTTATAACTGAATAACACGCCTTTCGGTTTACCCGTTGTGCCTGAAGTATATAAAATTGTCGATTCACTGGAATCGGGTAAATTGCATTCGATTGGGGCATCATTGTCATCAAGTACTGTTTCAAAACTGATCCAGCTGTTTTCTAAAGCGGCACCTGTTTTGATTAACACTACATCGCTAACTAGACTTTTTACTGATTCAAATAATAAATCATGTGCAATGAAGGCTTTTGCATCGGAATTCTCAAGTACATATTCCACTTCTGACAGCGACATCTTCGCATTTATCGGAACAATGGTTGCCCCAAGCCGTTGGACTGCGAAATAGGCCACAGCGAATTCCGGAACGTTTGGCATATAGAGAACAGCTTTGTCTCCTTGTCCTATGCCGAGTAGTTTGAGCCCGTGCGCAAACCGATTCACAAGCTGATCAAGTTCCTTATACGTATACCGTTTCCCCATTCCGATAACCGCTTCTGTTTGAGGATATTTCCTCGCATTACGATCCAATAGTTGTGAACTGTTCATTCCCTTAATCCCCCTTTATGTTGGTTAGTTTTCCGGTAAATTGCACAAGCAGCTGTTCCATTTCCCTCTTCATTTCTGTGAGTTCTTGGATTTTCGTTTCTATTTGTCCGATTTTTTCATTGCCAAAATCGATTGTGCGCTCCAATTGTTTTATCCCAGTTCGATCTTTGTCAAAAAGCAAAATCATCTCCTTTATTTCTTCCAGCGTGAATCCGTACCTTTTCCCGCGCAAGATCAGCCTGAGCTTTACGGTTTCTGCTTTCGGATAAATCCGTATATTCCCCGCAGTCCTGTCGGGTTTCAACAAACCAAGTTCCTCATAGTATCGGATTGTACGAGTCGAAACATCATACGCCTGGGCAAGTTTACTGATATCCCTCACTTTAGCCCTCCTTTTCAGGTTTCTGAATTTTCAACTATGTCACTAGTTTAACATTGACGTTAACGTTAATAGCAAGTGGATACTTTTTTATAAGGTTAGCTGTTGGATATGATTGGGTGGCAGGGTTATATGCTCGGTTGATGAGGTTATATGCTCGGTCTGCACGCTATATGATCGGTTGAATTGGTGATATGCTCGGTTCGCACGCTATATGATCGGTTGCCTGGGTGATATGCTCGGTCACACACTTATATGATCGGTTGACTGGGTGATATGCTCGGTCACACACGCTTATATGATCGGTTGAAAAGGTGATATGCTCGGTTCGCACGCTATATGATCGGTTGACTGGGTGATATGATCGGTTCGCACGCTATATGATCGGTTGACTGGGTGATATGCTCGGTCACACACTTATATGATCGGTTGACTGGGTGATATGCTCGGTCATACACTTATATGATCGGTTGCCGCGGTTATATGCTCGGTCATCACACTTATATGATCGCTCACCCCTTTTTCCAACAAAAAAAGGGCTACCCGTTAAAGGATAGCCCCATTATTTCCTTACTCAAACGCCCACTCGTACTTCTTGCTTAAATCGTTCTACTGCCTTCGCCGAATTAACCGGATGGCCCAATTCGTTCAACGTGTCACCAATTAATTCAACCGCTTTTTCCAACATTTCTTCCGTTGTATTGCCCATATGCCCTATGCGGAACGCTATGCCTGCTAAATGAGCAAGTGAGCCCGCGACGATTACGCCTTTTTTACCAAGTGCTGCGCGGAATTCCGCGTCGTTGACTCCCTCTGGATAAAGGATACAGCTCAATGTGGATGCCGCAACCTTTTCATCAGCAAGTGCTTGCATGCCATATTCAGACAGTGCAGCTCGCACCGCTTTGCCGAATGCGGTATGGCGAATAATTCTTGTTGACAATCCTTCCGCGTGAACGAGTCTCATTCCTTCATCATAGGCATAAATCAAGTTCACGGGCGGTGTTGCAAAATACTTTGAAGGATCGTTCATGACAGGAATCCAATTATAAATATCGCAATAATATGCCGGGACGCGCTCAATCTTCTCCCTAGCAGCCAATGCTGTTTTGTTAAAGGCGACAATGGCCAATCCAGGCGGAACGCCAATTGCTTTTTGAGAGCCTGTCAAAATGACATCAATTTTATAGTCCGGATGGCCGTATGTTTTACTCATGTCTTCTTCCATCGCAGCCGTTGCACAAACACCGTCTAAAATGACGAGTGCGCCATGCTTTTTCACGATTGGTATAAGTGCATCAAGATCAGCTGCAACACCCGTTGATGTGTCGGCATGCGTGATTGTCACTGCTTTATAATGCCCTTCAGCAAGTTTTGCTTCCACTTCTTCAGGCGTCACTTGCTTGCCCCATTCTGATTGAAGTACATCCACCTCAATGCCAAAAGCTTGCCCTAGTTTAATGAACCGGTCACCGAAATAACCTTGGCTGAGGACCAATATCTTTTCCCCAGCTGCGACTGTGTTAACGAGTGCCATTTCCATTGCAATCGTTCCTGAGCCCGCAACGACGAACACTTCCCCGTCTGTTTGCAACATTTCACGTGTCTGTTCAATGGCATTTTTGTAAATTGCAACAAATCTCGGATCAGTATGTCCTCTTGTTTCACTCGCCAGCGCATCATAAATGGAATCGACAACAGGTGTCGGTCCAGGTATCAGCAGCATTTCTTCGTTTCGCATTCTATTTCCCCCTACCTATTTTCAATATATACTTTCTAGCTCTAGTACTACTTCCATACATGTTGCCTAAATCCTCTTATAGCTAATCAAAGCAAGTAAAAACGGCTATATTCCACTTATGGGAATAGAGCCGTTACTATGTCACTCTTCGTTCGAACCCATACAGCGCTCACATTCGAACAATGGGGATTCAACTTGCTCTATAATTTCACAGCCACATTCACGACAAATCTTTCTGGGCATTTCTTTCCTATTGTTATTTGTTTGCATATAAATCTCCTCCACTCTCATATTGTTTGACCCCCATTTGTAGTTCAGTTTAATAATTCATAACCCGGCAGTGTCAAAAACTCAACGAAGTCATCTTGCACAATCAAGGATGAAAACAGCTCGGCCGCTTCAGTATATCGGCCTGAACGGAATGCAGTGTCACCAACAGTCTGTTTGATTAATTCCAATTCCTCTTGCAATACTTCTGTAACCAGTTCCCCAGTAATATCAAGCCCGTCACTAAGTTTACCCCGCGGATGACGGATCCATTGCCATACTTGTGATCTGGAAATTTCAGCTGTCGCCGCGTCTTCCATCAAATTGTTGATAGGTGCGGCGCCGTTTCCTCTGAGCCAGGAAGCGATATATTGGACGCCTACACTGCAATTCATTCGCAAGCCTGCTTCCGTAATTGTTCCTTCTGGGACTTCCAGCAAGTCATCAGCGGTAACTTTGACATCTTCTCGTTTACGACCTATCTGATTCGGTGTCGGCATATGCTCGTTGAACTGCTCCATCGCAACTGCGACGAGTCCCGGATGTGCTACCCATGTTCCATCATGTCCGTCTGTCGCTTCACGGCGTTTATCTTCACTTACTTTGCCAAATGCAGCCGCGTTTGCTTGCGGGTCATTTTTAATCGGGATTTGCGCGGCCATCCCACCGACTGCTGGAGCATTGCGCTTATGACAGGTTTGAATACAAAGCAATGTATACGCCCGCATGAATGGCGATGTCATCGTTACTTGACCGCGATCCGGTAAAATGACATCCGGTTGATTGCGCAGCCGTTTGATATAGCTAAAAATATAATCCCAGCGGCCACAATTAAGGCCTGCTGAATGGTCACGAAGTTCATATAGAATTTCGTCCATTTCAAATGCTGCCGCAATCGTTTCGATTAACACCGTTGCCCGAATGGTCCCGCCCTGAATACCAAGTTGCTGCTGTGCGAAGGTAAATACATCGTTCCACAACCTTGCTTCCAAATGACTTTCAAGCTTCGGTAGATAAAAGTAAGGCCCTGATCCGCGTTCGATTAATTCCTGAGCGTTATGGAAGAAGTAAAGTCCGAAGTCGAAGAAACTTCCTGCAATCGGCGCTCCATCAACCACGACGTTCTTTTCCAGCAGATGCAATCCGCGCGGTCGTATCATTAACACTGCGGTATCATCGTTCAACTTGTATGTCTTGCCATTGGAATGCTGTTCAAACTCAATCGTCCGCCGAACGGCATCTTTCATATTGAGCTGACCTTCCAACATGTTTGCCCATGTGGGAGACGTTGCATCTTCAAAACAAGCCATGAATGTTTTTGCGCCTGAATTCAATGCATTGATGACCATCTTCCGACCAACGGGACCTGTAATTTCTACCCGTCTATCCTGCAGATCATGCGGGAGGGGAGCAATTGTCCAATCCCCATCCCGAATGTGTTTTGTTTCGGCTAAGAAATCCAGTTTTATTCCGCTGTCGATAGCGCTTTGACGCTGGTGACGGTTAGCTAAAAGTTCTCTCCGTCTCTCGTCAAAGTTATCATGAAGAGATTGTAGAAACGCCAGTGCTTCCGGTGTTAAAATCTCTTCACTTTCAGCCGTCAGTTCCCCTAAAACTTCTATAGTATGAGATGTCGCTTGATTCGTAGACAGATTGTTCACCCTCCCCGATTGTTGTTAGTGTCCAGTTACTGCCACCGAACGATCAAACAAATTGTGCAGTTTCTGTTGAGCCTTTCATCGCTGTGGTAGAAGATGTACCGCCAGAAATGATCTGTGACACGTCATCGAAGTAGCCTGTTCCAACTTCACGTTGATGTCTAGTCGCTGTGTACCCTTTGTCTTCATTAGCAAATTCAGCCTGTTGCAGTTTTGAATACGCCGCCATGCCATTGGCTTTATAGTCATGCGCAAGATTAAACATGCTGTGGTTCAATGAGTGGAAGCCTGCAAGTGTAACGAACTGGAATTTGTAGCCCATTTTACCGAGTTCCACTTGGTATTTCGCGATTGTCGCTTCGTCCAAGTTTGCTTCCCAGTTGAATGAAGGCGAGCAGTTGTAAGCAAGCATTTTCCCAGGGAATTCTGCATGGATTGCATCTGCAAACTGTTGTGCCTCTTCAAGAGATGGATGCGATGTTTCACACCAGACAAGGTCTGCATAAGGTGCGTAAGCCAATCCGCGTGCAATCGCCTGGTCGATACCAGGTTTTGTACGGTAGAATCCTTCAGGTGTGCGCTCGCCAGTAAGGAATTTAGCGTCAACTGGATCGATGTCGCTTGTGACCATATCTGCTGCATCTGCATCTGTACGTGAGATAAGAACAGTTGGTACGCCGAGAACGTCAGCCGCAAGTCTTGCAGCCACTAAGTTACGAATCGCATTTTGTGTCGGTAGCAATACTTTACCGCCCAAGTGTCCACATTTCTTTTCGGATGCAAGTTGGTCTTCAAGGTGAACGCCTGCTGCTCCAGCTTCGATCATGCCTTTCATTAATTCGAATACGTTAAGGGGTCCGCCGAAACCTGCTTCAGCGTCTGCAATAATGGGTGCGAACCAGTCAAAACCATCTGCACGCCCTTCTGTGTGGTCGATTTGGTCAGCCCGTTGAAGTGCTTGGTTGATACGTTTGACAACAGCAGGAACACTGTTCGCTGGATATAAACTTTGGTCAGGATACATTTGGCCTGAAAGGTTTGCATCCGCCGCCACTTGCCAGCCGCTTAGATAGATTGCTTGAAGTCCAGCTTTTACTTGTTGAACTGCCTGATTGCCTGTTAGAGCACCAAGGGCATTGATGAAATCCTCTTCATGCAATGAACTCCATAAGCGAGTTGCACCTTTAGTTGCAAGTGTTTGTTCAATCAAAACGGATCCACGAAGTTTCACAACATCTTCAGCAGTGTAAGGACGTTCAATTCCTTTCCATCTGCTATCCTCCGCCCAACTTTTCTCCAATTGTTCAATCTGCTCTTGTCTAGTCATATCTCAGTCACACCTTCCAGTTTTTTTGTTCAGCTAGTTGTGAAATTAATTCTTTTGTACTGTTTCATAACAGCTGAAGTTGTTATACAGTAATATATAACAGAAGATGCAAAGTTGTCTGTACTTTCCGACAAAAGGTTGTTATTTTAGGATGAAAGCGGTTTATAGATGACGAAATAGTTTGCTAGTAGAAGTTTCATAGAAAAAAAGGGGGATACAGATGTGAGGATGGTGAATATGGAGATGGAGAGAGAACTGTTACAACAATATGCTTCTATATTGGAAGATTGGGTACCGAAAGATGCCGCTATTGCAATTGCGGTGGGTGATAGCTATATCTATTACGTGGAAGGTATTCATGATATCCGCTTAAGAGAAGGCCAGCAGGTCATGCCTGGTAGCATTGCGGATAAAGTGATTAACGATCGACTCAAAGTTGATAAAATCATGGATAACTCGTTGTTCGGAATTCCCTATTATGGAATCGGTTATCCGATTGATCTCCAAGGCGAACCCGGCGCGTTAATCGTTATTTTGCCGCCGTATTATCATGTACTGCGACATGAACCGTTTCGCTTCCTCACTGGAAAACAAGAGGATGAATGGAGCCCGGTCGCAATTGAAGAAATTGCATATATAGAAAGCTTACAAAAGAAAACTTGGTTTTATGTAGCCAGCGAACAATTCTGTACCAGCTATACGCTGAAAGATTTGCAATTACGACTGCCAAAGACCTTTCTACGTATCCATCGATCTTACATTGTTAACATTCCAGCAATCCAGCGCATTTCCAGGGACATTACTTCTAATCTAGTACTTACATTAAGAGATGGTACAGAGTTACCTGTTGGCCAGACGTATACGGCTGACGTTAGGAAAGCGCTTGGATTTTGAGAGTATGTTGAGGTTGATCATGTGGATATGATCGGTTTGTGAGGTTATATGATCGCTTGGCCGGGGATATGATCGGTGGCCGAGGTTATATGATCGCTTGGCCGGGGGTATGATCGGTGCCCGAGGGTATATGATCGCTTGGCCGGGGATATGATCGATGGCCGAGGTTATATGATCGCTTGGCCGGGGATATGATCGATGGCCGAGGTTTTATGATCGCTTGGCCAGTAGATATGATCGGTGGCCGAGGTTATATGATCGCTTGGCCGGGGATATGATCGGTGCCCGAGGTTATATGATCGCTTGGACGCAGATATAATCGGTGCCCGAGGTTATATGATCGCTTGGCCGCAGATATAATCGGTGGCCGAGGTTATATGATCGCTTGAATAGTAGATATGATCGGTGGCCGAG